>JAEUKK010000175.1 GCA_016792625.1 Deltaproteobacteria bacterium
TCGCCCACGCCGTGATCACGGCCGTGCTCGGCGAGGGCGGCGACGCGCAGACCGGGCTCGCCCCCACCTTCGCAGCGCGCCTCCGCGCAGACGTGCTGGGCACGCCCATCACCAGGGCGCTCCGTGGCCAAGCGCGCAAGCGGCAGCTCGAGCTCCGGAGCGCCGCGCGCCCTTCGCGCGCTGCGCCGACCGCGGCGGCCAACGCGCAGCTGCCGCGGGCGCTCCTCCGCGTGGACCTGACCATCGACCTCCAGCGCCGCGAGCTGCGCGTGGGCCCGATCCGGCACCCTGCGCTCCGCGCGGCGCCCGCGACGGTCCGCGCCGCGCCGCTGCGCGAGCGCCGGCCCACCCAGCTGGCCGGGCTGGCGTCGAGCGGGGCCACCCTCAGCAGGCCGCCCAGCGAGGACGCCGCCCCCCTCTTCGCCGAGCGGTGGACCGCCGACCTCAAGGGCCAGCTCGGGGTCGTCGCGCGCGGGCTCTGGGTCAGCGGCCAGCGCCCGCTGGTCTTCACCCTGCGCGGGAGCGCGGCACGACAGCAGCTCGACCGCGGCTTCGGCGCCTCGGGCGCGCTGCTCGTCCTGCACCCGGCGCCGCTCCCCGACGCCCCAGGGGTGAGCGTGATCGGCCAGGTCGCTGGGGAGTGGCTGCACCAGATTGACCTCAGCGACGCTGCGGCGCGAGACGCGCTGCGGGGGCTGGGGCTTGAGCCGCAGGCCGCGCCGATCGCCGCGCTCGTCGGCCTCCCGCCGAGGGGCGCGCGTGGTGAGGAGAGCTACGCCGTAGACGACGTCTTGGGCCTGGTGGTCGCCCGCGGCGCGGTCACCCTCGCCGACGCCGACGGCGCCGAGGCGACGCTGGCGCCTGGCGCGTACCGGCTCGGCCGCCGGGAGCTGCGCGCAGCCGCGCGGCGGGAGGGCGACCCGGCCGAGCGGGCGCTCAGCCTCGAGGTCCGCCGCGGCGCCGCGCCCTCATCACCGCCGGTGATCACCGCCGCCGGGGGCCGCCCGCCGACGCTCGCCGCCCTGTTCGCGCGGCAGCTGGGGTTGGTCGTCCATCGCCCTGTGGGGGCGGTCGGCCTGCGCCTGCGGCTGAGCCTCGTGGCGGACGACGCGCCGCCGCGCCGCGCGTGGACGACCGCGCTCGGCCCGCTGCCCGCCGCGGTCGCCCCGGACGACCCGGCGTGGGGCTGGCTAGCCCGCGCGATCCCGCACGGCGGAGGCCTCCGGCTGCGCGCCGAGCTCCCGGGGCTCGCGGTCGCGGAATGGCCGCTGCACGACGGTGACCCTGAGGAGGCCCAAGACGCGGGTGAGACCGCCGACGCGCCGAACACCAACGAGGGCGCGGCCCCCGGCGCTGATCCGTGCGGCCCCGCCGCGGCTGACGACGGCCTGCCGCCCCTCCCCAGCCACGCCTGGCGCCTGGACGCGCTGGCGGCCGACGCGCCGCTCCACACGGTCGAGGGGGCCGTGGCCCTCATCGGCCTCCCCGACGGGCTCTTCGGGCCCCGCGGCCAGGTGGTGGCGCCCCGCGCGGCGCCGCTCGCGACCCTGCGCCGGCCCCCGCCGCCGGCCCTGGAGCGGAGCGGCCCGGCCGTGCTCGAGGGCTTCTCCCACCTGTGGCGATGGGCCCGGGCCGACGCGCCTGGAGGCGTGGCGATGGCCGCCCGCGCCGCCGCGGTCACCGCTTGGGAGCGCGCGCTGATCGAGGCCACCTGCGGCGCAGCCTGGGCCGACGCAGAGGCGGCGGCGCTCGAGGCGGCGCCGCACGAAGGCGGGGCGGAGCGGGCCGCCGCCGAGGCGCTGCTCGCGCCGGGCGTCGCCTGGCACGAGGGCCAGGAGCCGCCGCCGCACAGCCGCCCCCGCGCCGTCGGCGCGCTGTCCATGACGCTCCAGGGCCGCCTCTGGGGCGAGCGGTCGCCCAACAGCGCCGAAAACGACGCGCTCCTCAACATGGTGAGCGGATGGATCGTGGACGCGCTCGTCCACGCGGGCGCCGCACGCGACGAGCTCGACCCGCCCGCCGAGCCTGCGCCCACCTGGGCCGCGCTGGACGCGCTGTGGCGACGCCGGCCCCGCCGGACGATCCCTTGGTCAATGGTCCGGCTGCTCCTTCCCCAGAGCCACCAAGCCGAGCTCGAGCGCGCCCTGCGCGAGGCGCCGGCGCTGGCCGCGGCGGCCCGCGCGGTCGAGGGGGTCGCGGGCCGCGCGCCCTGGGGCGAGCAGTGGACCGCCCCGGAGCTCGAGCTGCTCGCCCGCCTGTGGCTCGCCGAGCGCCCGCCGCAGTGGGGGCGGGATGAGCGGGCCCTGGTCGTCGCCGTGACGGAGCGCGCGGCGGTGGACCCGCGCGGGGCGCGCCTCTCGCGGATCGTGGCGCTGAGCGCCGCCGGCCGCCTCGGCATCGGGGGCGCGCGATGAGCTTGGTGTACGCCATTGGCGCCGTCCACGCCCTGCGCATGTGGGCCGACCGGCACCGGGCCCTGGGCGGGGCGCTGGGCCTGGCCGCCGACCTCTGGCCGCACCAGGTCATCAACGTCGCCGCGATCTTGGAGGACACCGAGGTGCGCCACGTGCTCGCCGACGAGGTGGGCCTCGGCAAGACCGTGCAGGCGCTGGCGGTCATCCGGGCGACGCTGCTCAGCCAGCCCCGGGCCAAGGTGGCCATCTTCTGCCCCGATGAGCTGGTGCGCCAGTGGTTCGTGGAGGCGCTCGTGCGGGCCGGGCTGGTGCTCAACGACGGGAGCGCCCGCGGCGACGACGACCCGGAGCAGTGGGCGCACAACCGCCCCCTGCTGCTCTGGCCGGCGCGGGTGAAGGACGGCGGAAAGGAGCTGCTCAAGGCGCTGGGCGCGGCGGACTTGCTCGTCGTCGACGAGCTGCCCCGGCTGACGCTGGAGCTCCAGGGGAAGCTCTGCGCCGCGATGGCCGAGGCCGCGGGCGCCCTCGTTCTCACCGCGAACCCACCCCTCCGCGACGACGAGGAGTGCGCGCGGCTGCTCAAGGTCATCGAGCCGCGGCGCACCGCTCCCGACGCGCCGTGGAGCGCCGCCGTGCGCCGCGAAGAGGCCGCCGCGGAGGCGCTCGAGCTGCGCGGTGCGCCCTCCGCGGAGCGGGCCGCCGCTGCGGCGCGCCTCGGGGCCGCCCGCCGCGTGCTCCGCGCCGCGCGCGCCGAGGCCGCGGCGCCCAACATGACCCGGATCGTCCGGGTCATCTGGGTGGAGCCTACGCCGGTCGAGCGCGAGCGCGAAGAGCTGCTCTGGCGCTGGATGAAGACCGCGGTCGACACCACCCGGCGGTTCGACCACGAGCGCATCGGGCAGCGGGGCCGCTCCGTGCCCAGCATCCGGCAGCGGGCGACCTACCTGATCGGCGAGGGCCACGACCGCGACGGGCTGCTCACAACGCTGCGCGATGGCCTGACCGCCAGCGGCGGGGACAGCCGCGTCGACGCCCTCTTCGATCTGCTCGCCAGCATCTGGGCCGCGGAGCCCGAGGCGCGGGTGGTCATCGGCGCCAACGACAACCTGACCGTCGACCACCTCGCCGAGCTCATCCCAAAGGTGTTTGACGAGGGCGGCGCCGACGGCGAGCCGGTGGTGGTGGCGCGCATCCGAAACCAAACCGAGGGCCCGGGCGCGCTCGTCGACGCCGAGGACGTCGTCGCGGAGCAGGTCCGCGCCTTCACCGTCGGCGCCGCCAAGGTCATGCTGCTGCCCGACGACTGTGTCGCCGGCATCAACCTGCAGGTGGCGCGGCACGTCATCATCTACGCCTGCACTTGGCGCCTGACTGAGCTCGACCAGCTCATCGGTCGGGTCGACCGGCTCGACGGGGCGCCCGGCGCGCGCCGCCGGCCCGTCGAGGTCACGGTGCTCGCTCACCGCGGGCTCGTCGACCAGCGCGTGGTCGAGGTGGTCCTCCAAGCCGGCGTGCTGGACCGCCCGCTGGCCGCGGGGCTGGATGAGGTCGACGAGCTGAACGCCGCATTGATCGAGGCCGCCACCTCGGACTCCAAGGCCAGCTGGCGCAAGGCCATGGCCGCAGCGGAGCGCCTGGGCGGTCGGGGCGCGCTCCCCGACGCGCTGCTGCCGCTGCGCCAACACCAGCGTGACCGCGGCGCGGCCGCCGAGGCGACCCTCCGCCGCTGCCTCGGCCGCGGGTGGACCGCAGCCGGTCGCGCCGATGAGACAGCCAGCCCCGAGGCCCGCGAGGCAGCGCTGTGGGCTTGGCTAACGGACCTCGAGCGCGCCGGCGTCTACGCGCTCGAGCCCCCACGAGGCCGCGCCCGGCGCCTGCGGTACGCGAACACTGGCCCCAACCGCCACGGGACCAGCCACCTCCCGCACCCGCTCGCAGCGCTGCCGCACGCCGGCTCCGCCGCCCGGTTCTGGCGACGGAAGGACAGCGCGGAGATCTTGGCGCACCTCAGCCGCTGTTATGCGGAGTGGGGCAACCGAACACCGGCCGAAGGGCTCGCAAAGGCGGCCGCCGTGGAGCTGCTCGAGCACGGCGGCGAGCTGTTCGAAGCGCTCATGTGCGCCTTCCTCCCCACAGCGCGTCGTCAGGAAAATCCGCTGGAGGTCTACGCGCGGCGGGGTGGCAGGCTCTGGGGCCTCCGCAGCGGCGCGGCGCACCTCGCGGCTACCGCGGCCTGCGCTCCGACCCTCGGGCGACAAGGCGAAGCCAGCTCACCCCAGCTCGAGGCGGCCACGGCTGCCGACCAGCGCTGGCTGGACGGGCGGGTCGGCGGCGCGCTCATCACCGTCGGCAGGTGGACCAGCAAGGCCGGCGAGGTGCGGTCCCTCACCGACGAAGAGCTGGCCGCAGCGCTGCACCCAGCCCCCGAGTCCGACGTGGAGAGGTGGCAATCCTCTGTGCTCAAGCGGTCGCTGACCCCGCAGGAGCGAGGGGCCGCGGCCGCCGCGGGGCGCGAGCTCGGCGCGCGCTGGGCGGCATGGTGGGCAGAGCGCCTGCCTGACCTTCAGGCGGCGGTCGAGGAGCGCGCGGCGCTGCTCGAAGGTGAGCGAGACGACCTCGCCGCGCTGATCCGCGCGGAGCGTGAGGCCGGGCGGCTAAGCGCGGCCGCGCTGCGGGCGCGCGAGAAGGCGCTCGATGGCTTCGGTGTGCTTGTCGCGGAGCGCGTGGCGCGGCTGCGGGCGGCGGTCGCGGTGGCGCCGGAGGTGGAGAGGTCGCTTGTGGTGACGATCATTGTTGGGGCATAACGTCCCGGCGGCTGGACGCGACGCGAGTATGCCCGGATAGTGCCGGATTCGCTGGAGTTACCTGTAGCCGCCAACGAAGGTCCCTGGAAGCATTGAACAGCCAAGCCACCGCTGATTAGTTGCGTCCGCCCTCAATTAAACCGCAGGGGGAGTCTCGGCGACTGAGTCCAACTCTTCCGAGTTTTCCGCTCCCAATCCAAAGCGCGCGCACCTACTCCGGCGCAGGATCCATCGGAGCCTTCCCGCCCGTTGGTGGTGTAACTGGCGGTATCAGTGCTGGCGGCACGGATTCGACACCCGGCGAACTCTGGTCAGGCGTCTGGCCAGGTGGCGCTGCCGGACCTGCATCGCTTGGTTCCCTCACCGGCGGGCTGGCTCCCGTCGGATCTTGGTTCGCCTCCTGCTTGGGTTCGCCTTGGTCCAAGGGACCGACCAGCGGGTTTGCCGCGCCGTTACCCTGCGCACCGGCGGCCTCGGACTCAACTATTGGCGAACTTCGCGAGTCATTGGAGGTTGCCTGCCCGCTCGAAGTAGGGCCTTGAGACCGCTCGCCAACGGTTGTCGAACCAACTACAACTGAGCGCTTTGAGGAACGCTCCCTCGGGAGGGCGCGGCGGGGCGTCGACTCAGGAGTGGACCGTGAAGGATGGCCGCCCGGCACATTGGTGGTCGGCTCCGCCTCAAGCCGAGAGTTCATCCCTGCGTCACTCTGGGCGCGCGGCGGGGGATCTGTTGGTACAGTGCCTACCTGCAGTGATACCACATCGACAGCTAGTCCCCCGGTTGCCGGGTTCGCCGTGCCATCTCGAACCTGCGTCGGGCCACCGCCTTCCGGAAGGCGCGCCGGCCCCGTAGTGTCCGTGACCTCGGCGGAAACGAAGTCGCTGACTGTGTTGTCGGACGGGATTACCACCACCGAAATTAGGTCAAAGACCACCGAGAAAAAAACTGCCGCAAGCGCCATCGCGCATCCGTACAACAGCGCGCGGGCCACGCGTACGGGACCACTGTTGGATTGACGCACCATCGGCCCAGACGGTTCCTCCGACTGGACCGGCGGATGCGCCGGGGTGTCCACTGCTCGCCGAACGTGGGTCGGATCGAGTTGCTCATGCACGCGCGTAACTCCTACTCAAGTCATGCAGTGGATTGAAGGGGACAAACGCCGCCCACAGAGTCCCATCACCGCCAAATCGCCCACATCGGGAAGGCCTATTGACTAGTCTCTGTAGTCTTTGGAAAGAGCGCATCCCAACTCAGGCGACCCGTCGCAAAAAGCAAAGCAAGTAGCACGATCTTCGACGGCTCGCTCAGGTTATTCACCATTACGTCCTTAGCAAGGTCAACGCTCAGGCTGCCACCCTCCGGATTTGGAGTCAGGATGGAAAGGATGAACCCAAACCCAGTCACCGACACCGTCGCCCAAGCAAGGCGCCGACTGTGCCGATCCGCCAAGCCGACAATCTGGTGAAACAAGTACAACAACAACCCGATGACACCGTCTTGCCCGAACGCCCTTCTCCAAGAGGGACGACCCTCCGACCGATTCGGGCCTCCACGCAGTTCCCTCACCCACGACGCTACGACCTCTTCGGCTCGGGCCCTGATTTCCGCCTGGACCGTTTCGACCGCCCCAATCAAAAATTTCGAGTAGGATGAAGCAAACGCCTCATAGGCCCGCCGATGAGCCTCGCGGACTAGGACCTCAACGACAGCACCAGTAGCCCGGCCTTGGCGACCAGCATGTCGCTCGATATCGAATCGCTCGATGACTTCCGCGGTACGCCTCCACCCGTTGATGTGCTCGTACATGATGGCACTACTTCGAAGCGTGGTGTACCCCGCAGGCTGGACTAGAAGTTTCATCACTACGGGCAAAATATCGACAAACACAAACCCACCTAGAACCAGTGCGATCAACCAACCCGCCTTGACGCGATTGGATCCGGAGGGCGTTGGTACCACTGCCGAACCGCTTGATATCCCCATCGCCTGAAACCCACCAAGCGCTCCCCCAACGTCTATGTCGCTCCGGAGATACTCTAACGCAACCACCAGTTGACCAACATTGGGCTGTTTGATGTAGCCCTTATATCGGTCTGCTACCCTTTTCGCTGTAGCAGTACAGTCAGCCGCGCGCTGAAGGGAATCTTCCCGCTCTTGCTCCATCCTCACCCGAGCCCATTCCCGATCAACAGGAAGACTAGTGACCAAATTGTCCCTGGCGGACTTGTATTTGTCCAACTCAGCCACACTTTTTGACAGAAGCAACTTCGCCGCGTCCCACGCCGCGCCTCTCCCCCCCCGAATGCGCTCACCAGTCCCCTTTCGCCATCCACCATTGCTTTGAAGGCTGATTTCTTCTTCGTGATCTGCGATCGACTTTTCCGCAGCACTAATTTTAGTGTCAAGATCGTCCAACAGCAAAAACTTCCGGTACTCAACT
This sequence comes from Deltaproteobacteria bacterium, assembly GCA_016792625.1. Taxonomy (GTDB): domain Bacteria; phylum Myxococcota_A; class UBA796; order UBA796; family UBA2385; genus JAEUKK01. The sequence goes on from JAEUKK010000175.1 coordinate 7,665, forward strand.
GCAGCCGGACCAGCCGTAAGTGCACCGACTGTCTTACAGTGTTCGGCCAGACGGTCGGCGTGCGCGACATCGTTGTTCATGAGTTGCGTGTGGGTATCAAGAACCTCCACCCTAAGGAGAGTCCAAACCATGGGATACGAAAAAACAATCCCAAAAATTGAAGTCAGGGCCACCCGAACAACCAACCCACCCAAGAACCTCGCTCGAGAGGAGAACCGTGACGCGTCGAATGAGTCAAACTGAGTGAGTAGGACACTTTCAAGCTCAACCTTCGCCGCAGTTGGTGCCGTGGTGTGGGCAGTGGCCGGGGGAATAGTAGTCCCCCCTTCCCCCTCAGCGTTAGGTTGCGAAGGTCCGGAGGTGTCAGCGTTCGGAGCCGCCGCGGAGCTGCCGAACCCCAAACCCGGCTCGAGGACCCGACGTGTTGCCTTCCATTGCTGAAACAGCTCATACGCCCTTGCATTGCATCGATCCGCGTCAGTTGTCGAGAGTAAAGCACGGTCTACCGCAAGGATAAACGCAGCAGCGAACATCGACGCGACCAAGACGTACGGACTTCTCGCTACAAAGTCCAGCTCCGAACTCAGCGCGAACGGACTGACCGCCACCCCCTCCACCCACCTAAAGGAACAATACGTACCGACCGCTGCCCCCAAGACCGGCAGCAACGTAAGCGACCCCATGCCTTGAATTAGCCTGGCATCGGTAGAGTTAAGTGCCGCCTCTGGTTCGTATCCACCCAACCAGCACAACAAATATCGAACCGAAAACGGAGACACCCTCTCCGACCCCACCGCCCCCTGGCCAACCACATGCGCACCAGTTGGAATCCAATCCCCGGCGTCAGGTCGATCTGAAGCTTGGTCCATTCGCTGCTCCCCTCGGCCTACTCGCCCGTGCTCGTAATAACACATCCCGACCGAATCGGCATGGAGCGTCCGGTCATCGACTCGGCCAACCCGTTACGGGCTGCGTTTCGCCTAACCACCCCCACCAACCCCTCCCACTGCCGCCGCCCGAACGCCCGCACCTCCTCCGCGCTCACCCCCGGCGGCGGGCTCGACATCAACGCGCCCAGCGCCATCTCCACAACCTCCTCCGCCCGGTCTCGGGCCTCCGCCCGGTCCCGTGGCTCCGCCTCGCCCCCCGCACACCTGCACCCCCGACACCGCCCCGCGGTGGCCTCGCGCACCCGCGCGCTCTCGGCCCGCGCCTCTGCCAGATCGGCCCGCAGGGCGTCAAGCTCCGCCCGCAGCCGCCCGACCTCGGCCTCGGCCCGCCGGCCCTCGCCCACCCGCTCCTTCGCCCGGGCGAGCTGGCGCTCGAGCTGGCCGATGCGCTTCGCCTCGGGGCTCGGCTTCACCGGCAGGCTCAGCAGCTTCTGCACCAGCACGGCAATCACGGGCAGCAGGTGGCCCGTCGCGTGCCCCAGGTCCTCCCGCGCGACGACGAAGGCCTCGTTGTGCCCCTGGCCCATGCGCCCGTCGAGGTGCGTGAGCTCGTGGCAGGCCACCCCGTGCAGGAAGGCCGCGATGGCGATGGGGCGCTCGCGGTGCGCCTTGATGACCTGCGCGAAGCGGTCGGGGTGGAGGTAGATGACGGCCTTGCTCTCGCCCGAGGTGGCGGTCAGGCCGATGACCTCGTCGTCGAGCACGAAGCCGGGCTTGAAGCGCCGGCGGAGCTGCGCCTCGGCGGCGACCAAGCGCAGGGTTGCGTCCCAGGCGGTAAGGTGCGGGAGCCACCGCGCGAAGCCCGCCTTGAAGCGGGCCGCGCGCCGCCGGTCGTAGCCCTTGCGCGAGATGCGCAGGCCGGCGAGC
>JAEUKK010000176.1 GCA_016792625.1 Deltaproteobacteria bacterium
CGCGCGGCGCTGCCATGCGCCGCGCGAAGCCTGCCCGCCGGCCCCCCTTGGCGGGGGATCCAAGGGGCCCCGCGGGCCCCTTGGCCGGGGGCCTGGGGGCCGGCGGCCCCCGGCATCCAAGGCGAAACAACGCTTTGACCCAGCGAACGGCTTCGTCAGGTCGGCCACGCCAATCGTCGCGAGCACGGGCAGGCCCAAGCGAAGCCAACCTAAAGACAAAACCCCGTCAGCAGACAACCAAAGACGAAACTTAGGCCCGCGCACGCAAATTGCGAAGCAAATACTGCGCAAGAGGCTCCAAGTCCTCAAACCCATCCTCCAAAAAGAACCCATGCAGTCCGCGCAGCGGCCCCGGCGCCCGCGCAAAAGCCCCCGGCCCGACAAAGACCGGCACCAGCGGCGCGGCGCGCTCCTCGGCCACGCGCAGCAGCGCAAACAGCTCCTCATCCGGCGGGGCGCCCTCCTGGGCGCCGACCAGCACGACAAAGGCGCGGGCGCGACCCCGCAGCTCGGCCAGCCCCGCCGCACCCCGCGGCGCGGCGCTGGGCTCGGCGCTGCCCACTTGCAGGCCCGAGGCCCCGAGCAGGGCGCCCAAGCGGCGGCGCAGCGCGACCGCCCCCGGCCGATTTGGCGCGCTGAGAAATACGTCGAACGCAATGTCTTCGACGTGCGGCTCGATGGGCCCCAGGGCCGCAGCCAAGGCGCCCGCTCGGTCGGCGCGCAGGGCCTCGGCCAGCCCCGGCCCGGCGGCGAGCAGCGCGGCGAGGGCGGCGGCGGCGCCCGCCGGGCTGCCCGCCGCGTCGACGCTGCCCTGGGCCAGCGGCAAGCCCTCCGCCCAGGCCAGCGCGGGGCTGTAGGGCTGCGCCAAGGCCGAGAGCAGCGCGCTTGGCGCTGCTTTGGGGCCAGCCCAGCGCAGCAGCGGGCCGAGCTGGGCGACCAGCCGCGCCTCGACCTCGGCGCGCAGAGCAGCGGGGCCCTCGGGCAGCGGGCCCACCACCGGGACGATCGGCGGGCCGGCCTCGCCGAGGGTCGCCTGCAGCGCCACCGCGCGCTCGAGCGCCAGCGCACCCGGGCGCAGGCAGAGCACCACGCGGTCGGCGGCGGCGGCGAGGCTCGGCCCCGCGGGCTCTGGCCCCAGATCGAGCAACACCACGTCATACTCAGCGAGCAGCCCCGGCGTCGCCGCCAAAACTGCGGCGGAGAGCGCGGCGGGCGGCTGCGGCGGCGCGCCCGCCCCGGGCCCGAGCAGGTGCAGCACGCCGGCGCTCGCCGCCGGCAGGGGCACGGCGCGGCGGCCCGCGCGGGCCGCGCCCGGGCGCAGGTCGAGGCCCGGGGCGCCCTCGGCCAAGGGCTGGAGCGGGGCGAGCCGGCGCGAGAGGGCGCCGCCCCCATCGGCCCGCAGGTCGACGCAGAGCACCCGCCGCCCCGCGCGGGCGAGCAGCAGGGCGACGCTGGCCAGCAGCCCCGTGCAGCCCTCGCCCCCGCGGGCAGAGAGGAAGGGGAGGAGCAAGCCCGAGGGGCGGCGGGGCGGCATGTCCACACCTCAGCGCCGCCCAGGGAAGGGGGCCGAGCGCGAGGTGCAGCCTACACCCAAGCCCCTCGCCGGTGCGGGAGCGGGCCGACCACAGCCTCAGTTGTGGATGTAGCGCTCGAAGACCGAGGAGAAGTCGCGCACCGTGTAGCGGTCTTCGGCGCCGGTCAGCCACTCAAAGGCGGCGAGGTTGAGCTCGCGGAAGCTCTCGACGATGTTGCCCGCGCCCGCCGGTGCCCGGCCCAGCGTGGCCGAGGCGACGTTGAGGCTGTTGTGGGCGTGCTGCAGCCAGATCTTGTTGAGGCGCGTGGTCTCGGCGATGGCGTAGAGCGCCTTGTAGAGGTCTTTGACCTCGGTGAGGTGCTTCTTGTGGATGTCGATGCTGTAGTTGTGCTCGCCCATGCGGAACTTGATCTCGACGTCCATGTCGATGTTCCCGGCGGTCTCGAGCATCACGTGGCTGACCGGGTGCGTGGCCCAAGCGAAGCGCCGGAGCATGCGCTTCTTGCTGGCCGCCGAGGCCCCGTCGAGGTGCAGCAGGGCGAGGTTGGTGAAGCAGTACTCGTCGCTCTTGCTCTTGATGAGGAAGAAGATCTTCTCGCCATCTTCATGGAGGATGTAGTCGTCGGCCTCGACCTTGTTGTAGTCGGCCGGGCCGATGACCGCGCCGATGTCGCTCAGCCCGAGGGCGTCCGAGGCGATTTTTCCAAACATGGGGTGCTCCGAGGGGCGCGGGGCGGCGCCGGCGAGGGGGTGCGGCGCGGGCCAACGCCCGCCGCGAGGGCCGCCTATCCCGCAGCGGGGCCCGCCCCAGCCCGGTCAGTCGCGGGGCAGGCGCGCGCGCAGGCGGCGCGGGGCGCGCTCAGGCCTGCGGAGCGGGCTCGTCGTCGTCTTTTTTGGGGGCGACCAGCGAGGCGACCACGCCGAGCGCCAGCACCGAGAGCACGATGACCAAGCTCACGTTGGCCTGGGTGCTCGCGCCCAGCTCGCCCCACCAGGGGGTCTTGAAGTGCAGCAGGTGCTCGGCGGCGGCCAGCAACATCTTGCCGCCGATGAAGAAGAGGACCGCGATGACGGCCTTCTCGAGCTGCGACAAGTAGTGGGTGAGGGCCTCGACGATGAAGTAGAGCGCCCGCAGGCCGAGCACGGCGAAGATCATCGAGGTGTAGACGATGAGCGGGTCTTTGCTCACCGCGATGACCGCGGGCACGCTGTCGACCGAGAACATCACGTCGCTGCCCTCAATGACGAGCAGGGCGACGAAGGCGGGGGTCATCCACCGCTGGACGCCGGCGGCGACCTCTTGGCCAGGGTTCTGGCGGGCGCTCTCTTCGGCCTCGGCCCGGCCGATGAAGAACTTCGCGCCGACGAGGTGCGGCCAGACGGGCATGAAGCGCTGGAAGAACGCGACCAGGGGCATTTTGCTGTAGTTGGGCTCTTCGTCTTCGTGGCCGCCTGCGCGGAGCATCTGCACGCCCGCCCAGATCACGAAGAGGCCGAACAGAATCTCAGCCCAGGGGCCAGCCACCGCCAATAGGGTCGAGCCGACGCCGACGAAGATGGCACGAAAGCCGATCGCCCCGAGGATGCCCCAGTGCAGGATGCGGTGCTGCAGGCCGCTCTTGATGTTGAAGTAGCGGAAGATGGCGATGAACACCATCAGGTTGTCGATGCTGAGCGTCTTTTCGAGCACGTACCCGGTCAAGAACAGGCTGAACCACTCGGGGTGGTCTTCGGCGTGGTACCACTTGAGCCACCCGGCGAAGCCCATGGACAGGGCGATCCAAAACACCGACCAGCCCGCCGCGTTGCGCACCGTGACCTCTTTGTGCTCGCGGTGCTGGAGCATGTCCATGCTGAGCGAGAACACGAAGGCCGCGAGGAAGATCGCGACGGTCAACGGCGGGAAGTCGGCGCTGGGCGCGCCGCCCGCCGGGGCGGCGACCTCGGTGGCGTGTGCGACGGCGCTGAGGCCGAAGGTCAAAAGCAGGGCGAGGGCTGCAGGCAAGGTCGGCTCCAGGGGTCGCCGCTGCTAAGGCGGGGCTCGGCGGCGGGCAAACGGCGAGGTGGGCCCCCAGGTGCACCACCACGACGCTTTTTTCGCCTCTTGGCGGGGCAGGCTCGCCGCGCACCCGCGGTGGGCCGGGGGCGACGTGCTACACTCCCGGCCCCAATCCGCCTCGGAGCCCGCATGTCCCCCGTTCGCGCTGTCGTCAACCCGCCCCGCCACCACCCCCTGCGCCTCGCCCTCGCGCTGGCCCTGGGCTTGCCCCTGCTCGCCTGCAGCGGCATCCAGCAGGCTTTTGACGCGGGCGCGCGCCAAGAGGCCGAGCGGGCAGCCAAAGAGGCCCGCGGCTTCTGCACCAAAGCGGCGCCAGGCGCCCCCCGCGAGAAGATCATCGCCCTGCTCAAAGAGGTCGAGGGCGCGCTCAACGGCGGCAAGCTCGGCGCGGTGCAGGGCAGCGCGGTCATCGGCGCGATCAAGGGCGCCTGCGAAGACGGGGCGGTCGAGGCCGCCGAGGTTGACGCCGCCCGCGCCATCTTCATGGCGGCCCAGGGCTAGCGCTGCGCCCGAGCTGCATCCCAGCTGCATCCCAGCTGCACCAGAACCGCGCCCGCCTGGCCCGGAGCGCGCCGCGCAGCGGCGGTCGGCCCCGCCGACCGAGCCCGCGCGGCCGCGGACCTTGGCCGCGGCCGGCCCCGCGGGCGAGCGCGCAGGGCGGCGTCGGCGCCGAGCTGGGCCGCCGGGCTCAGTGATCGTGGTCGTGCCCGCCCTCGTAGCCGCGGGCGGTGCAGCCGCCGCCGCCGTTGAGGTGGGCCATCTGTGAGACGCTAAAGGTGATGAAGTCAAAGAGATCGGCCACATCGACCCCGGCGGTCTCGTAGCCGGCGGCGACCACGTCGACCGCCTCGAGCTCGGCGGTGGTGACCGTGCCGTCGGCGTCGGCGTCGGCCGCGGCGATCACGTCAAAGGCGAGGCCCGCCTCTTCGGTGCCGAGCTGATCCCACAGCAGGTGGTCGGCGTGGAACCAGATCTGCGCCTCGGTGGCCTCGTCTTCGTTGACCGCCACGCCGTCGGTGCCGTCTTGCCCGTTGGCGCAGGGGCCGTAGCTGACCGCCGTGGGGAAACCCCAGGAGAAGGCGACGCTCTGGTCACCTTTGGTCGCCACGCCGGCGATGTGTTGGGCGTAGCCCTCGTTGAGCATCACCTCGAGGACATCGGCGGGCACGTCATTGACAGGGGTGCTCGACGAGAGCACCACATGGGTCGAGAAGCCAAAGTCATGGCGGTCGGCGGGCACCTCGTCGATGGTGGTGACCGGCAGCAGCGCGCCGGCCTGGGCCCAGTCGGCCACCCAGGGGCCCTCGGCCTCGGCCACCGCGTCGCCCTTGTCGACGCTGCTGAGCACGATCTCGCCAAAACCGGTGACCCAGTGGTCGAAGTCAACCTGCCAGCCATCATCGGTGGCGATGCCCTCGATCACGGTCTCTTCGGCCCAGGCGGTGACCTCGACCTGACCCACCCCGCCGCCGCAGGCGGTCAGCAGGGCGAGCGGGGCGAGGGTGGCCCAGGTGGGGCGGGGCGCGGCGGAGCATGGCATGGGGACCTCCGGTCTTGGCGGAGGTCTTAGCCTGATGCGACCAGGTCGCAAGTGTTTCTTTGTCGCGACCTGCGCCGCCGCAGGATCAGGAGCCGCGGGCCGCCGCGTCGTCAATGACGTCAGCCAGGGCCAAGTCGAGCGCGGTGAGGCCGCCAGCCTCGTGCGTGCTCAGCGTGACCTCGACCCGCGCCCAGACGTTGCGCCAGTCGGGGTGGTGGTCGAGGCGCTTGGCGGCATCGGCGACCACGGCCATAAAGGCCCAGGCCTCGTCAAAGTCGCCAAAACGCAGGGTGCGGTGGATGGCGCCGCCGCCCTCGACCACCGCCCACAGGGGGCGAGCGGCGAGGGCCTCGGCGCGCTCCTCAGGGGTGAGCAGGCGCGGACGGGACATGGGCGCTCCGGAGGGCGTTGACCCTGCGCTCTAGCCGGTTCGCCGGGCCGCGTCCTCAGCCGCCCAGCGCCCGCTCGACCAAGCCCGGGCAGGCGACGTAGGGGTTGGAGCTGCCCTGCTCGTCGGCGATCCCAGCGTCGCGCGCCTGATCGGCCACGGTCACTGGATCGGCCTGGTGCCAGCGCAAAAACAGCGCCTGCTCGCCGCTCTGCAAGCTGCGGCCATAGCGCAGGCCCACGTAGAGCAGCGAGCGGGCCACATTGCCCTTGTGGCTGTCGCGCGGCTCGAAGACGCTGCGCCCGCCGCTGTCGCGGCCGGCCGAAGACCCACCTTCGCTCCAGCTTGTGCCGCTGCTGACCTCGCCAAAAGGCAGGTTGCCGCGGCGCTCGTTGGCCTCGACCTGGGCCGGGTAGAGGTGGTGCAGGTCGCAGCGGGCGGGCTCGGTGTCGGCGCCGTCGGACTGGGGCCAGGTGTGCTCGACGTTGAGGGCCCCGCCCTCGGGCTCACCCCCCCGGATCGGCACGCGCACGCCCGTGTAGACGCACTCGACGGTGGTGTCCTCGCGCAGGTCGAGCGAGAGATACATCAGGTCTTGGCTGCGCCAATACTCGCAGCGGGTCTCGGCCACCGCCTCGTCGAGGATGACGTTCAGCGCGTCAATATCGGTGACACCCTGCACCACGCCATAGAGGCCCGCCGCCTCGCAGGCGGCGCAGTCGAGCGCCCCGTCGCCGTCGGCGTCTTCTTCCCATGCGCCCAGCGCGCCGTCGCAGTCGTCATCTTCACCATTGCAGCGCTCGGCTGCGCCGGGGAAGGCCAGGCCGTCGTCAGGCGCGCAGTCATCGCTGACAAAGCCGTCGCCATCGCTGTCTTGCGCGCCACCATCGGCCCCGCTGCCCCCGCCGTCGCTCGCGCCGTCGGCCCCGCCCGCCCCGGTGTCGCCGCCCTTGGGCGCGGTGGTGCAGGCCCAGAGCAAAGGGAGCAGGCCGAAGATCAACGGCGGCGCGTGGCGCAAAGGGGGCTCCGATCGAGGCGCAGCGCCGCGGGCGGTTCGGCGCCGGATCGTCGCCGCGACGGGCCACCGCGGCCCGCCGCCGCCGGCTACCATCAGGGCGCGTGGCCCTTCCTAGCACGCGCCCTCCGCCCCCGCCCCGCCGCCCCTTGGAGCGCCCATGTCCGCCACGGTCGCCCCCTGTCCGAAGACCCCCGGCCCCCTCGCCGCCAACCTGCGCCCCGCCACCCGCGCCTGCGCCGAGCACCTCATCGAGACCATCCGTGAGAGTGTGATCGGCCGCGACACCGCCATCGACGGGCCCTTCGGCCCGCGGCGGGTCACCTATGCCGACTACACGGCCTCGGGCCGATCCCTGAGCTTCATCGAGGATTTTATCCGCGACGAGGTGATGCCGCTCTACGCGAACACGCACACCGAGGCCTCGGGCACGGGCCTGCAGACCACACGCTTTCGCGAAGACGCGCGGCGCATCATCGCCGACGCGATGGGCGCAAATGACGACTACTGCGTCATCTTCACCGGCAGCGGGGCGACGGGCGCGATCAACAAGCTGGTCGATGTGCTCGGCCTGCGCCTGCCCCGCAGCCTCGACGAGCAGTACCGGCTGCAGCAGCAGATCCCCAAAGAGCAGCGGCCGGTCGTCTTCATCGGCCCCTACGAGCACCACAGCAACGAGCTGCCCTGGCGTGAGAGCATCTGCGACGTGGTGACCATCGAAGAGGACGCCGACGGCCACCTCAACCTCGCGCACCTCGAAGAAGAGCTGCAGCGCTACCAGGGGCGCCCGCTGCGCATCGGCAGCTTCTCGGCCGCGAGCAACGTCACGGGCATCGGCACGAACACCCGCGCGGTCTCGACCTTGCTCCACACGTATGGCGCGCTGAGCTTCTGGGACTTCGCCGCCGCCGGCCCCTATGTGCAGATCGAGATGGTCATGGCGCCCGACGCGGCGGCCAGCCCCGACGGGCACCTCGCCTACAAAGACGCGATCTTCATGTCGCCGCACAAGATGATCGGCGGGCCGGGCACACCGGGCCTGCTGGTCGCGCGCAAAGACCTGTTCCGCTCGACCGTGCCCACCCAGCCGGGCGGCGGCACGGTGCGCTGGGTGAACAGCGCCGACCAGTGCTACATCGACGATCCGGTGCACCGGGAAGAGGCGGGCACCCCGGCCATCCTCGAGAGCATCCGCGCCGGCCTGGTCTTCCAGCTCAAAGAGGCGGTGGGCGCCGAGCTCATCCGCGAGCGTGAAGAGCGCTTCATCCACCAGGCCATCGCCGCCTGGTCCGATGAGCCCCAGATCGAGATCTTGGGCAATAAGAGCGCTTGGCGCTTGAGCATCGTCAGCTTCATGGTCCGCCACGACCAGGGCTACCTGCACCACAATTACGTCGTGGCGCTGCTCAACGACCTGTTCGGCATCCAAGCCCGCGGCGGCTGCAGCTGCGCGGGCCCCTATGGCCACCGCCTGCTGGGCATCGACCTTGAGCGCAGCCGGGAGTTTGTGGCCGCCATCATGTCGGGCCACGACGGCGTGCGGCCGGGCTGGGTGCGGGTGAACTTCAACTACTTCATCAGCGACGACAGCTTCCAGTACATCCTCGAGGCGGTCAAGCTGGTCGCCCGCGAGGGCTGGCGCCTGCTGCCGCTCTACGACTTCGACCCGGCCAGCGGCCAGTGGACGCACAAGCGCGGCCGGGCCGAGGCCGCGATGCGCCTGTCTGACCTGAGCTACCGCCGCGGTCAGCTCGAGTACCGCGTGCGGCGGCTCAATGAGCCCGAGTGGGCCCTCGAGGGCTACCTCACCGAGGCCCGGCGGGTCTTCGCCGCCGCCGCCGCCGAGGCCGCCGCCAGCCCGCCGCCCGAGCTCACGCTGAGCCCCGGTTTTGAGGCGCTGCGCTGGTTCCCGCTGCCCCGCGAGGCCGCGGCCCGCCTCGCCGGCCAGCTCGGCGCCAGCGGCTGCCGCAGCCTGCGCCCCGCCTGCAGCTGAGTCAGCCCGCCCGCTCGATCGTGCGCGGGGGCTTGCCCTCGCGCAGCAGGCGCAGGGCCTCGACCGCCACTTGGCGGGCCGAGCGCTCTTGTGGGCGGGCCTCGAGGTAGCGGCGGGCGGCCTGCAGGGGCAGCGCGTCGCCCAGGCGCAGGCTCTCGTCGAGGGCCGCGTTCAAGACCTTGAGATCGTGGGCGAAGAAGATGGGCCGGGCCGCCCGATCGGTCAGCAGGTGGGCGAGCAGGGCCTCGGCCTCGGCGCGGGCCGCGGCGGGGCCGAGCGGCGCCGGGGGCAGCGACGGGCCGTGCGCGAACATGGGCTGGGCCAAGACCAAGAAGTGGCCGAGCTGCAGCGCCAGCGCGGCGAAGTCGGCGGGCGGCAGCGCGCCCACGGCCCAGCGCAGGCCCGCCGGCGCGGTGAAGCGGTGCGTGAGGTCGAGCCAGCCGGCGTCGACCTCGGGGTCGGCGTCGTGCGCGGCCTCAAAACGAAGCAGGGCGGTCGCGCCGGCCCGCACCAGGGCGTCGATGACCACCACCCAGGGCCGGCCCTCGAGGGCCTCGGCCAAGGCGGCGAAGACCGCGGCGGGGCTGTCTTGCAGCAGCGCGACTTCGAGAGCGACGCCAGCGGCGTGATCTTCGGCGGTGGGCGCAGCCTCGCGCCGCGGGTTGGTCGCCGCCCGCGCCTGGCCCGCGGCGCCCCAGGCGGCCCGCCGCTTCCGGTGGCCGGCCCAGGGGGGCAGCAGGTCTTCGCGGGTGCCCTGGGTCAGGCCGAAGACCCAGCCGCCGAGCAGGGCGGCCTGGTCGGCGGGCGCCGCGCCCTCGGCCAAGCGCAGCGCGGCCTCCACAAAGATGAGGTGGTGGCCAAAGTTGACGAAGTGTTCGGCCAAGAGCGGGCCCAGCGCGGCGCGGAGCGCGGCGCCGTCCGCACCCAAAGCGACGAGGCCGCGCACCAGCCCCTCGGCCTCGGCGGCCCGCTCTGCCTCGACCGCGGCGGCCAAGGCAGCGGGCAGATCGGCGGGCAGGGGCAGGGGCGCGGGCAGGGGCCGGGCCGGGCGGCGGGCCACGGCTTCGATGACCAAGGCCCCCACCTCGACCAGCAGCTGCAGCGCGTGCACCTCGGGGTCGACGCCCGGCGGCGGGCGGCCCAGCCAGGGCAGGCAGGCCGCGGCCAGGGCGACGGGGTGGCCGGGGCCCCACTCTGCGTGATCAGCGTCCCAGACGGCGAGGTGAACCAGCAGGGCCCGGTCCGACACCCCGCCCAAACGCAGGCGGCCCAGCTCACGACCGAGGCGCCCGACCTGCCCCTCGGCCAGCGCGTCGCGCAGCCCCGCCCAGGCCGCGTCGAGATGGACGGTCTCGTCGCGCTCGACGAAGATCTGACCCCCCTCTTCCCACACGCGCTGGGGGCGCAGGCCCTCTTCGCCGAGGCGGGCCACCCCCGTCTCCAGCTCGAACTTCCAATTGTGCCACGCGCAGGTCAACACGCCCGCGCAGACGCTGCCTTGGCTGAGCGGGTAGCCCTGGTGGGGGCAGGCCTTGTCGTAGGCGACCAGCCGGCCGTCGGCCAAGCGGGCGGCGAAGACGGGGCCCCGGGCGTGCAGGGCGCCAGGCGGCAGGTCAGCGGCGGCGCATACGCGGATGGGGGGCATCAGGGCTCCACGGTCGGGGGAGGATGGGTCGACAGTGCAGGGGAGGGGGGAGGAGAGGCCGGAGGAGCCGCAGCGCTGCCCGCGCCCGCCGGCGGGGCCCCCGCTCGCAGCTGGAGGAGCTGCTCTGCGAGCACACCCGCCACCACGTCATTTCCGACCACTGACAGGTGCAGATCGGCCGCCCAGACCGTCGACCGGCCGGCGGCCCGCAGCGCGGGGCCCGGGTCGACCCAGCCGAGGTCGACGCCCGGCGGCAGGCCCGCGCGCACGGCGGCCTCGAGGCCGGCGGCGCAGGGCCGGTGCTGGTGCAGCTGGTCTGCCCGCAGGCCAAGCGCGTCGGAGATGTCGTGCAGCAGCTCATCTTCGGGCAGCGCCAGCTCGAGCGCGCCGGGCAGCGGGGTGATGATCACCGCCACCCCTTGGGCCGCGGCGACGACGGTCGCCCCCCGCAGGGCCCCGGTGAGCTCGGCGCAGGCGGGCGTGGCGAGCGCGGGGTGCTCGGCCAGCAGCAGGTCTTGGTTGAGCTGCTGGTGCACGGGCCCGGGCCAGCGCTCGACCAGGCGCAGCAGCCGGGGCACCCGCGGCGGGGTGGTGGGCACCGGCGGGCCCCCGGCGGTCGCCGCGCTCACCAGACCGTCGAGCAGGTCATTGCCGAGGTAGGGCGCGAGGATGAGGCCCGTGGGCCGCAGGCGGAGCAGGCGCTGGGCGGCCGCTTGCAGCTCTGACGGCCCGTAGTAGCCCGCCCCGGCGTTGATCACCTCGATATCCACGCCCGCCGCGCCGAGGCGGGCCTCGAGGCGGTTGGGCCAGGTCTCGGCGTTGGGGGCCACCCCGTCGGTGTGGCTGTCGCCCACGGCGACCCAGCGCGGGCGGCCGGGGTCGGGCGAAGGCGCGGTCTCGGCGTCTTCACGAAAGCCCTGGCCGTTGGTGCGCAGCTCGAGCGCGCCGGTGGGGTGCTCGGCCCAGGCGAAGGCGCGGCGGGCGTGGGGCTGGTGGTGAAAAGCCGGCCCGGGAGCCTCGGCCTCGCCCGGCGCGGCCGCGATTGGCCAGTCGGGGCCCACCGCGCGGTACCAGTCGGGCTCGGCCTCGGTCGGGCCGGGCTGCCCGCCCCTATTGCAAGACATCACCGAGAATAGCGTGATGTACACCAAGATCGCCGCGCTCTGGACGAAGGTCGACCGCGGGCGGTAGAGGGGCCCCCCTCCGCCGCGCGCCCGCTGCGGCGGCCCCCGTCGCGCCGGCCGGCCCCCTCTCCCCCGCTGCCCGCCCATGTCCGCCCCCGCGGGCGCCTCACCCGCGCCTCCCGCAGCCTACACGCTGCAGCACCTGCGCTACCGCCCCGCCCTCCGCGCGCTGAACGCCGCGGCGGGCCTGCTCCTGCGGCTCGCGCCCCGCCTCGGCCGGCTCGAGCGGGCCGACATGCTCGCCGCGGCCCGAGCCGACGTCGGCGCGCTCGATCTGGGCGGCGACACCTTCGTCGAGGCGATGGACCACATCCTCGCCGCGCTGCGCGCCGCGCCGCTCACCGCCCTGGCCCGGGTCGTCGCCCGCCAGACCTTACAAAAGGCGATCAGCAACCGCCTGCGCCTCGCCGCTTGGCGGGCCGCCCACCCCGAGGTCGACGCCGTCCCGCTGCGGGCGCCGGTGTTCATCCTGGGTTTTCCCCGCACGGGCACGACGCTGCTCCAAAACCTGCTCGCGCTGGACCCGGGCCAGCGCGCCCTGCGCTTTTGGGAGCTGCAGACGCCCGCCCCGGGGCACCCCGACCCCAGGCGCGACTACCGCCAGCGCCTGCGGGTGGGCGAGGCCAGCCTCGCCGCGGCCTACTTCGTGGCGCCCGAGATGGCGCAGATCCACGCCGTGACCGCGACCAGCTTTGAGGAGTGCTGGCCGCTGTTCTTCAACACCTTCCACGTGCTGAACTACGACCTGCAGAGCGGGCTCGCCGCCTATGGTGACTGGCTGCTCGACCAAGACCTGCGCCCCGCCTACGCCGAGTATCGGCGCGCGCTGCAGACCCTCTGCCACGCGCCGCGGGGCACGGGCGGCCTCGGCCCGCCGACCGAGCGCCTCATCCTCAAGTGCCCCGAGCACCTGTGGTTCCTTGACGCGCTGCTCGATGTTTTCCCCGACGCGCGCATCGTCTGGACGCACCGCGACCCCGTCGACAGCGTGGCCAGCTACTGCAGCCTCATCTCGTTGAACCACCGCATGCTGTATGGCCAGGTCGACCCGGTGGCGGTCGGCGCCCACATCGCCCAACGCTTCGAGAGCGGCGTGCAGCGCGCCATGTCGGTGGTCGACCGCCGGCTGCGGCCCGACCAGATCTTCCACGTCGACTTCCGGGCCCTGCGCAGCGAGCCCCTGCCGGTGCTGCGCCAGCTCAAGGGCTGGCTCGGGCAGCCCCACGACGCGGCGGCCGAGGCGCGGGCGGTGGCTTGGCTGGCCGCCGAGCGCAGCGACAAGCCCGGCCAGCACCTCTATGGCGCCGAGATGTTCGGCCTTGAGCCCGAAGCGCTGCGCGCGCGCTTCGCGGGCTACATCGACCGTTTTCAGATCCCGGTCGGGGGCGCGGGCAGCAGCGCGGCCCGGCTGGCCCTGGGCGGCTGAGGGGGCAAGCCCAGCTGCGCGGCCTCCACAGCCAGGACAGACCGATAGAGCGCGGCTGGCCCGCGGGGCCCGGAGCGCGCCGTGCCCTTCCTCGTGAGCACCATCCAGACCCCGCCGCACACCGTCGAGGTGCGGGCGGCCGACGTCGACGCCGATGGCGTCAACGAGCTGGTCTTCGTCAGCGCCAAGCCCAAGGGCCGCCAGCCCGACGCGGTCAGCCTCACCGTGGTCAAGCTCGACCCGGCCGGGCGCGAGCGCTCCCGCAGCGTGGTCGAGCTGGGCCAGCGCGCCCTGCTCTGGGACGTCGAGCGCGGCCTCTGGGGCGTCGACGGCGACGGGGCGGTCAACCTGCTCAGCGGGGCCCGGGTCGGGGCGCGGCGCACAGCCCTGGGCGGCCTCGGCCTCACCACCCCGCTGCCCGCTGACCTCGCGGGCGACATCGACCACGATGGCGTGGCTGAGGTTATTGTGGTGGGCGGCGGCAAGGTCGAGCTCTTCTCGGCCGACGGGCGCTCACGCGGGGTGGTCGCGGCGCGGTCCGAGGGCGCGCTGCGGGCCCGGGGCGACCGCGGCGGCCCGGCGGTCGAGGCGGCGGCGGCCTGGCCCGTGGTGGTCATGGCCGACGCCGATGGCGACGGCCGCGACGAGCTGCTGCTGCCCGACGGCAAGGGCGTGCAGGTGGTCCGCTTCACCGAGAGCGGCGCCCAGGTCAGTGATCTGGCCCTGCCCCTCGACATCGACCCCCGCCGCGACCCCGGCCAAGACAAGAAGGCGACCCGGCGCGAGATCGAGCGCGTCTGGTTCGAAGATGTGAACAACGACCAGAAGGTCGATCTCGTGGTTCATCAATGGGTGGTGGGGGGCACCTTCTTCGGCGCCACCGCCGAGCTGCTCTACTGTCAGGGCACCGGCGCCGGCTTCGCCCCGCCGGTCACCATCCAGACCCCCGCGGCGGCGGTCGACGTGCGGCTCATCGACTGGGATGGCGACAAGGACCTCGATCTGGTCGCCCCGCAGGTCGATCTCAGCTTCGGCAACCTCGGCCGGGCCCTGGTCAGCCGCAAGGTGCAGGTCGAGGTCGCGGTCTACCGCTGGGGCGCTACGGGCTTCCCCGCGGCGGGACAGGTGGCCGGTCGCTACGCCTGGCCGCTGAGTGAGCCGGAGTCCTTCCACCTCAAGCTCGAAGCCGACCTTGACGGCGATGGGTGGCTCGATCTGGTCACCAACGAGGGTGAGGCGCGGGTGCGCGTGTACCGGGGCGGCGCGGGCGGTGTGTCCACCACCCCGGTCGCCGAGCACCCCGGCGCCCTGCCCATCGGTCCATCCCCGATCTTCGTCGGCGAGCTCACCGGGGACAAGAAGGCCGAAGTGCTGCTCTGGGGCGCGAAGGGGGGGGCTGCGACCCTGCTTCGCCTGCCCTGATGGAAGATGGCGAGGGTCGGCAATGTCGGCGGGCGACGGGCGGGTTACCCGCCCCGGCGCGCGGCAGATCCAGGCTGACCGCGCGGCGGCGCCGCCGAGCGGGGTCGCAGGGGTCAGGTCCGGGGGCGAGGCGCCCCGGGCGGCTTGACCCAAATCGAGCACCGCGCCGGGGCCCAGCGCCCTGGGGAGGGCAGAGATGAGCGGTCCCAACGACCCCATCGCGCAGGGGGAGCAGCGGGCGGCTGAGCTGACCGCCCGCGCGACCGCCTTCGGTGACGCGCTTGAGGCCGAGGCCGCCGAGCGCCCGCTCCGCAGCCCGACCAGCACCACCCCCGGCGACAGCGAGGCCCCCGCCCGCCCGGGCTCACTCCTGCCCCCGGTGCCTGACGCGGTCGAGCCCGCCGAGCACCCCCGCGCGTGGATCCGCTGGATCACCGGCGAGGGCCAGGGCCGCGACACCGAGATCGTCGGCCTGATGTTGATCGGCCGCACCAAGGCCTGCGACATCTGCCTGACCGACCAGACGGTCAGCCGCGACCACGCGCTCATCGGCTGGGACGCGGGTCGCCTCGTCCTGGTCGACCACGGCTCGCAGAACGGCTCCTTTGTCAACAACCTGCGCATCAAGCAGTGCGTGCTGCAGGGCGGCGACCTCGTGCGCCTGGGCCAGACGCGCTTCCTCATCCGCATGGGCGAGAAGCAGACCGGCGCCTCGGTGGTCTGGCTCGACAACGGCTCGCACACGGCGATGAACGTCGAAGAGGTGATGGCGCTGCCGGCGGTCGACGACCTGAGCCTGCAGTCGCTGTACACCGCGGTGGGCGTGGGCCGCTCGATCGGCGCCGAGCAGCGGCAGCAGCTCCAAGCCCAGCACTTCGCCGTGCTGTTCGAGCTCAGCCAGAACATGCAGGCCGACAACGACGACGTCGAGGCCGTCCTGCGCAAGGTGCTCAAGAAGCTCAGCGAGGTGGTCGGCGCCGACCGCGCCGTGGTGGCCCGGCTCGAAGACCCGGAGCAACTCGTGCCCTGGGTGGTGGTCGACCCCAACTCGACCTCACAAGAGCAGCTGCAGATCACCCTGCTGCGCTCGGCCTACGACCGGGTCATCAAAGACCACACCGCCGTGCGGGTGGTCGACGCCCAGTCGAACCTGCACGACGAGCCGGGCGACGCAGGGGTCTTCTCGGCGGTGCGGGCGGCGATCATCGTGCCGCTGCTCAGCCAAGCCGTGCTCATCGGCACGGTCGAGCTCGGCGCGGTGACCAACGGCAAGAGCTTCGAAGACGAAGACACCACGCTGGTGCAGATCGCCGCGGCGATGATGGGCACGGCGATCGAGCGCCACCGCCTGCTGCGCGAAAAAGAGCGCACCATCGAGGCGCTCAAGCGCACCCAGCAGATGTTGGTTGACGCCCAGCAGCTCAACGCCGACCTCTTCGCGGTCAAAGAGCTGAACAACTTCGCGCGGATCTTGGCCCACGAGGCCACCAACCAGCTCACCATCATCACGTCTGCGGTCGACGTGGTGCAAGAGCACCTCGAGTCTGCCCCCCTCGACGACGCCGAGGTGGTCAGCGACATGGTGACCGCGCTCGCCGACATCACCGACATCGTCGGCGACTTCCTCGACATCGCCCGGCCCGACGCCGCGGGCGCCCCGCGCCACTTCACCCGGCAGAGCCCGCGGGGGGTGCTGCACAGCGCGGTGCGCTTCGCCCGCCACGAGAAGTGCCTGCGGGGCGTGCGCTGCGACATCAAGGTCGAGACCGACCGCCGGGCCTACATCGACGCGCCCCGCCTGCGCCAAGTGCTGTTCAACCTCGTGCGCAACGCGGGCCACGCCATGCGCGACGGCCAAGCCGAGGCGGGCGCCGCGCACATCACCCTGCGGGTCTGCCCCGAAGAGGCCGACGGCATCTGCATCGAGGTGATCGACAACGGCAAGGGCATGTCGCCCGAGACCGCCAGCCGGGTCTTTGAGCGGGGCTTCACCGCCGCGGGCAAGGGCGGCATGGGGGTCGGGCTGACCGTCTGCGAGCGCATCGTGAAGGCGCACGACGGCCGCATCGACTTCGACACCACGCTCGGCGCCGGCACGACCTTCCGGGTGCACCTGCCGGGCACGCCGCCGAAGAACTCCGGCCAGTCCGTCCAGAGCCGGGTCTGAGGGCGGGGCGGCGGCGCCCGACCGCTCCGACCGCTCCGAAGGCACACACACGGCCTTGACAAGGGCGGCCAGTGGGGCGAGGAGGAAGGGCCTGAGGTGCCCCATGTCCAAGCTCCGCCCCCTCCTCCCCCTGTCGCTCACGGCCGTGGTCGCGCTCGCCGCGGCGGGCTGCAACACCGACGCGATGAGCAACGGCAAGGCGCCCGGCGAGATCGACGGCGGCGACGAAGACTCTGCTGACCCGATCGAAGAGGCCGACGCTGACGCTGATGCCGACGCTGACGCCGACGCCGATGTCGACACCGGCGAGGCGCCGCCCGACCCCCTCGACGTCGACGCCGACGGCGATGGCTACACGCCGCGCGAGGGCGACTGCGAAGACGACGACGCAGCCATCAACCCCGGCGCGCCCGACATCTGTGACACCATCGACAACAACTGCGATGGCCTGTCAGACGCCGACTTTGACGACGACCTCGACGGCCTGCGCGACTGCGCCGACGCCTGCCCGGTGCAGGTGGCCGAGGGCGCGGCGACCGGCGCCGACGGCACGTGGGACCGTCCTTTTGGCAGCGTACAAGAGGGCATCGACGCGGCCTGGGCCGCGGCCTGCCCCCTGGTCGAGGTCAGCGACGGCACCTACTACGAGAACATCGTGTACAGCGGCGCTCCGGTGCATGTGCGCAGCCACTTCGGGCCCGGCGCGACCGTGCTCGACGGCGGGGCCCTGGGCACGGTGGTGACGCTCAACGCCGCCGAGGGGCCCGAGGCGGGGGTCGAGGGCTTCACCATCACCAACGGCCTCGCCGCCCTGGGCGCCGGCCTCTACATCGAAGACGGCAGCCCGGTCATCCGCGACAACATCATCACGGGCAACCACGTGGCGGTCGACGGCGGCGGCGGCGGCATCGGGCTGCGCGACGCCTCGCCGCTGATCGAGGGCAACGAGATCAGCGCCAATGACGCTGGCTACGGCGGGCCCGAGAGCGGCAACGACGGCGGGGGCATCAACATCCGCGGCGGCGCACCGGTGATCATCCACAACCAGATCATCGACAACACCGCCGGCGACGGCGGCGGCATCTGGCTGGTGCGCAGCGACGCGCTGATCACGAACAACCTCATCGACAGCAACCTCGCCTACGACTCCGACCCGGTGCAAGCCGGCCAGGGCGGCGGGGTCGACATCCAGATCGGCAGCGTGGGCCTCATCTTCTACAACAACGTGGTGACCAACAACTTCGCCAGCTCACACGGCGGCGGCGTGGCGGTCTACGAGTACTCCTCGGCCTCGGGCTCGCCGACGGTGGCCCACAACGTCATCGCCTTCAACCTCGTCGCCCCCAGCGGCGTGGGCGGCGGTCTTTTGGCTTTTGGCAGCACCGTGCCTGTGTTCCAAAATAACCTCGTCTACGACAACGACCCGAGCGGCGTACACCTCAACAGCGGCGCCTCTGCCCGCTACAACCTGGTGAACGGCAACGTGGCCGACTGGGCGGGGGCCCAAGGCAGCCGCGCGGGCCTCGACGGCAACCTGTCCAGCGCGCCGGGCGTGACCGCGGCCAGCGACGACGACGACTCGGGCAACGACGACTGGGCCCCGACCAGCGGCAGCGCGCTGATCAACGGCGGCGACCCGAGCAGCCCGACCGATACAGATGGTTCGCGGGCGGATATCGGCGCGTATGGCGGGGCCTACGGGGCTTGGTAGGGTTGGGGCGCCCCGCCCGCCTGCGGCGGTCGGCGCTCGCCCGCTGGGCTCGGCCGGTCGGCCTCGGTCGGCCGGGGGCCGACCCGCCTGCGGCGGCCCGCTGGTCGAGCTGGCGCGCGCGAGGCGGGCAGCCAGCCAGCCCATCACAAGGGTGCACCCCTCAACAGGTGCAATGCCAACCTGCACCATCGACATCGCGCGGTCAGGCGCCGCCTGCCGCCCTCAACGCTTCACGGGCGAGCGCCAGCCACTCTTGCGGGCCCTCGTTGGGCACCGAGACCCACTCGCGCATGAGCTTGCCGTGTCCGGGGTCGAAGCGCTCGCAGCCCGCCGCGACCAGCTCGGCCACCCGACTCGCGGAGAGCTTGACCACGAGCCGGCCTTTGACCTCCATCGCGAACACTCTCCCTCCGAACTTGAGACCGTCCGCGCCGAACATCCGCCCGCGGGTGACGCCAGGCGCGCCCCCGAGCGCTGTGAGCACCTGGTCGAAGCTGTTGGTCATCTCGCGCCCTCCGCCTTCCGAGCCAGGTTCGCGAACACCTCGTCGAGCGTGGCCTGGAGCTTGCGCCGCATCACGAGCTTGTCGAGGAGCCAGCCGAGGGGGCCGAACTTGACGCCATATTCAAGCGTCTGCGTGATGCGGGAGCCGCTGACATGCGCCTCGACGCGGGTGGTCCACCGCATGAAGGTGATCGGCCAGTCGCTCTCGACCACCTCCAGGCCGACGGCGCTCCCCTCCTCCCACCTAATCACCCGCTCCACCACGCGGCCGCTCGGCTTCAGGTCGCACTCCCGCTCGGCGCCGACCCCGGCGCGGGCGGGCCCGCGGATGCGTGCGGCCGCCACGGTCTGGTTGTAGCCAGCGACACCCTCAAGGTCGGAGAGGATCGCCCACACCCGCTCGGGCGAGCAATTCGCGGTGATGTCGTGTTGGAGTGTGGTCATCCGGGCTCCTCTGAAAGTGTGCGCTTGTGGTGTAGCGTGCCCGGCGGCGATACACAAGTGTAAACTTGTGGAGTGCCATGAACGCCCAGCTCGCGCTGAAGGCCCTGTCCGAGCCCCGCCGCTGCGAGATCCTCGACCTGCTGCGGGTGTCCCCGCTGGCGGTCGTTGAGATCGCTGAGCGTGTCGACGTCACCCAACAAGCGGTCTCGCAGCACCTGAAGGTGCTCGAAGGCGCGGGCCTCGTCGAGGCGCGCCGCGAGGGCACCCGCCACATCTACGCGGTGCGCCCCGAGGGGTTCGCGCCCGTGGAGGCCTTCGTGCGCCAGTTCTGGACCGAGAAGCTCGCGATCCTCAAGCAAGAGTCGGAGCGGTGATGGCGGGCTTCTCAACCCGTGTGGAGATCGAGGCGCCGCCCGACCGGGTCTTCGACCACTTCGTGCGGCCCGACTTGCTGGTGCGCTGGATGGGAGACTACGCCGCCCTCGACGCGCAGCCCGATGGCGCCTTTGCCGTCGACATCAACGGCGTCATCATCCGCGGGCGCTACGTCCGGGTGGAGCGTCCGCGACTGATCGAGATCGCCTGGGGCGAGGCGGGGAACCCGCTCATGCCGCCCGGCTCGACCCACCTCGTCATCCGCCTGACCGAGCGGTCTGGGGGCACATTGTTAGAGCTGGAGCACCGCGGGCTCGTCGAGTCCGAGGCGGCGAAGCACACCATCGGCTGGCCCCACTTCATAGATCGACTGCGCGCGGTCGCAGCCGGGCGGGATCCAGGCCCTGATCCGTGGCGCATCGCGCCGCCCATTGGCTGATCGAATGGCCGTCGACGTCCTCACCGAGATCCTCATCCGGCGTCCGGTCGCCGTGGTCGCCGCTTTCGCGGGCGATCCCTCGCGGGCGCCCGAGTGGTACGTCAACATCAAGTCAGTCGAGTGGGAGACGCCCCCGCCGCTCGCCGTCGGGTCGCGCGTCGCGTTCGTCGCGCACTTCCTCGGCCGACGCCTCGCGTACACCTACGAGATCCGCGAGCTGCTCCTGGGCACCCGTCTGGTGATGTCCACCGCGGAGGGCCCGTTCCCGATGGAGACCACCTACACCTGGGCGTCCGAGGGCGCGGACACGAGGATGACGCTTCGGAATCGCGGGGAACCTTCGGGCTTCTCGGCCGTAGTGGCTCCCTTCATGGCGATGATGATGCGGCGGGCGAACGCGGCGGATCTCGCGAAGCTGAAGGGGTTGCTGGAGGGGGCAGCAGCGGGGTGAGCGCCGACGATGCCGGGCGCCCGAGCGGCCTGCTCGACGCATGCGTGGAACGGGAGCCCGATCAGGGGGCGCGATCCTCCCCAATCCGGCTCACTTCCGCGGCGAGCGACAGTCGACGGCCTCCACCGCCAGCGTCCAATGTCCTACTGAACCCCAAGGCGACAGCCCCCGGCCCTGGTCGCGCTCCGGGCGCCCCGCCCGCCTGCGGCGGTCGGCGCTCGCCCGCTGGGCTCGGCCGGTCGGCCTCGGTCGGCCGGGGGCCGACCCGCCTGCGGCGGCCCGCTGGTCGAGCTGGCGCGCGCGAGGCGGCGTCTGGCCTTCAGCGCAACGGCAGCGCGGCGAGCTCA
The DNA here is from genome assembly GCA_016792625.1 of Deltaproteobacteria bacterium. Taxonomy (GTDB): domain Bacteria; phylum Myxococcota_A; class UBA796; order UBA796; family UBA2385; genus JAEUKK01. The sequence continues at coordinate 20,645 of JAEUKK010000176.1, forward strand.
TCAGCCAGGGCCCGCAGTGCGGCGGCGGCAGGGTGCCCCTCCCTCCAGATCAGGCGAAAGCGGTCGCTGCGCAGGCGCTGGCCCGCCAAGGGCTCGACCAAGCGCCCCGCCTCGAGGTCGTCGGCCACGAAGTAGCGCGGCAGCACGGCGACCCCGGCCCCCGCGAGCACCTGGTGGCGCACCGCCCCGATGCCGCCCAGCGTCAGCAGGCCGCCGAAGCGCCAAGCCCGCCCATCGGGCAGGGCGTCGAGCAGGTAGCGGGTCAGCGGCAGGTCGGGGGTGGCGTCGAGCAGGCAGACCGCGGCGGCCTCGGCCGCGCTGCGCGGGCGGTCGGTGGTCGAGACGAAGGCGTACTCCTCGACGTGCAGCGGGGCGGCCTCGAGGCCCGAGCGCAGGCGCTGGGTGCTCAGCACGCAGGCGTCGATGCGCGCCGCGGCCACCCGGTCGAGAAGAGCGTCAGTGTCGCCCATGTAGAGGTGCAGGGTGCGCTCGGGGCGGGCGGCGCGCAGGCCGGCGAGGGCGGGGCAGAGCCAGCTCAGGCCCAGCTCGGCCCGCGTGCCGATGGTGAGCGCGTAGGGCAGCGGGCGGTCGTCGCCGCGGGCCACCGCGCCGCAGCGGGCGGCGCCCTCGAGCAGGCCACGGGCGTGGGGCAGCAGGCGGGCCCCCGCCTCGGTCAGGCTGACCCGGCGGGTGGTGCGCAGCAAAAGAGACACACCCAGCTCATCTTCGAGCAGGCGCAGGCGCTCGCTCACCGCGGCGGGCGAGAGCGCGACGCGGGCCGCCGCGGCCCGGAAGTGCAGGGTCTCGGCCACCGCCACGAAGCAGCGCAGGTTGTCGAGGTCCACGGCCCATCCGGGGGTGAGGCGGGCGCCGCGCGCCTCGTCGAGGCGCGGCCCGCCCGGCAGGTCCGTCGGCCCGCCCGCCCGACGCGATTGTTCGGCCCACCCGAACAACGCTGTCCATAACATGCTGCTTCTCCCTGGCAATCGGCGCGGCTACGGTGCGTGTGCCCGGTGAGCCCGCCGGGCCCCGCACCAAAGGAGCCCGCCATGGTCAGCCCGCACCCTGCCCTCTCCGCCGATCTCACGCCCTCCGCCGGCGCGGCGCCCGTGCTCGACCTCCGCGCGGTGGCCCGCGCCCTGCCCGCCGGCGCCCTGCCCCCGCTCAGCGCCGCGGGGCGGTCGGTCGCGCTGCGCACCTGGCGCGGCCGCATGGTCAACGAGCACTGCAGCGCCCAGGTCTGGGCCAGCCTGCTGCCCCAGGCGATGCGGGCCGCCGTGCCCCCGGCCCTGCTGCCGGGCCTGGCCACCGCCGCCGGCGACGAGCTGCGGCACGCCGAGCAGTGCGCCGGGGTGGTGGTGGCCCTGGGCGGCGCCGCCGTCGCGCCCCTGCCCGCGCTGCGCCCCCTGCCCGCCCACGCCCACCTGCCACCCCTCGAGGCCTTCCTCTGGAACATCGTGTCGGTGGGCTGCATCAGCGAGACCGTCGCCGTCTCGCTCATCCGCGCCGAGCACCTCGAGCTGCCCGATGGCCCCCTGCGCGCCCTGCTCGGGCAGATCTTGGCCGATGAGGTCCAGCACGCCCGCCTCGGCTGGACCACGCTGGGCGTGCTGCTGCCCCGCCTCGACGCGGCGGGCCGGGCCCGCCTCGAGGCCTACCTCGAGGTGGCGCTGGCCCACCAGATCGCCCACGAGTTGCCTCTTCTGCCCCTCAACGCGCTGCCCGAGGACCCCGGTCTGCCCGCCGCGGGGGTCTGCCGCGGGGCCGAGGCCCGGGCGCTCTTCTTCGCCACCCTCGGCGAGGTCATCGTGCCCCAGCTCGAGGCCGCCGGCCTGCGGGCCCGGGCCGCCTGGGCCGCCGCCCAGCTCCGGCCTGAGGCCCTGGCTGCCTGATCACTCACCATACCCGTCCATTGGATGGGTGTGGATCCTCACCTCCACCATCGATTCCCGTACACCACACACTCACCCCACGCGACCATCCCCACCCCTGGAGCCGACCATGACCCGCGCACACAGCCCCTCCGCCCGCGCCGACCTGCACCTCCGCGCCCTGCAAGCCGCCCTCTCCGCCACCCTCGCGCTGGGCCTCGGCGCCTGCGTCGAGAAGCCCAGCACCGGCCCCGGCGGCGGCGCGCTGACCGGCGCCGACAGCGGCGCGGCGGTCGACGGCGCCGACGGCGGCGAGGTCGAAGACAGCGGCGGCGAGGTCGAAGACAGCGGCGGCGAGGTCGAAGACAGCGGCGGGGCCACCGGGCTCGAGGGCTGCGCCGAGGTCCCGCCCGAGGCCCTCTTCGACTGCTGCGTCGACCTGCAGGTCGCCTGCGCCGCGGCCTTCCCCGACGACTCCGACGCGGCCTACGACTGCGCGTTCGGCCCGGCCTCTGGCTGCACGCCCTGGGGGCCGCCGGTCCCGCCCGAGCTGACCTGAGCCGCCCTGAGGCCGCGCGCCCGCTCAGCGCAGCTGCAGGTCGAGCTCCACCGGCTTGGTCGGGCGCAGGGTGATCGCCGGAAACAGCTTCAGCGCGCTGTTCTGGGTGAGGCCCACCCGGAAGCGCCGCAGCAGGGCGGCGAGCACAAGCCGCGCCTCGGTCATCGCCATCGCCGCGCCCACGCAGACCCGCGGCCCGCCGCCGAAGGGGAAGAAGGCGAAGCGGTGCAGGGCGCGCTCCCACTCTGGCGTCCACCGGGCGGGGCGGAACTGGTCCGCCGCCTCAAAGAGCGCCGGGTCGCGCTGCACCGCCCAGGGCGCGAGGCCCAGCGTCGTGCCCTTGGGCACGCGATAGCCGCCCAGCACGACGTCTTCGGTGGGCTCACGAAAGATGATCGGCACCGGCGGGAAGAGCCGCAGGCCCTCTTTGAAGATGCGGTCGAGCGCCGGCAGGGGGTCGGTGGGCAGGGCCGGGCGGCCCAGCGCGTCGAGCTCGGCCTGGGCCTCGGCTTGGACCTCGGGGTGCTGCGCGAGCAAGAACAGCGTGCAGGTGAGGCCAATGGCCGTGGTCTCATGCGCGGCGAGCACCAGGGTGCGCACCTCGTCGTGCAGCTGGGCGTCGCTCATCGGCTGCCCCTGCTCGTCGCGCGCCCCGAGCAGCAGGTCGAGCAGGTCGGCCTCGGGGCCGCTGGCCAGCCCGCGGGCCCGGCGCTCGGCGATGATCCGGTCGACCACCCGCGACAGGTCAGCGAAGGCCCGGTGGAAGCGCCGGTGGCCCGGGGTCGGCCAGGACATCGGGGTGGGCAGCAGCAGCTCCTCGGCCGAGGAGAAGTAGTCGCTCATCACGGTAAACGCCCGGCTCACCGTGGGGCCGTCGCCGCCGATGGTCGTGCCAAACAACATCTCCAGCGCGAGGCGCAGGGTCAGCGCGTTCATCTCGTCGGCGATGCTGTGCGGGCCCGGGCGCATGGCCCCCACCACCGCCTGCACCGTGTGGTTCATGCGGTCAGCGAAGCCGTTGACCGCCCGGGGATGAAAGGCGGGGGCCATCAGGCTGCGCTGCCGCCGCCACAGCTCCCCTTCGCTGGTCACGAGCCCGAGGCCAAATAAGGCCTGGCTGCGCTCGACGAAGATGCCTTTGACGTGGTGGCGGGCGTCTCGGAGCAGCACCTGGCCGATGAGCTCAGGGTCGAGCAGGTAGAGGATCCGGTAGGCGCCGATGTGCACCGATACGAGCGGGCCCTTGCCCCGCAGGCGCTGCACGTAGCCAAAGGGGTCGCGCAAGAAGTGGCCCGCCATGCCGATCACCGGCAGGCCGCGCAGGGTGGGCGCGGCGGAGAGCGGGGCGGCTTCGGCGGGCGAAGGGGCGGACGGCTGCGACATGGGACCTCCGGAGGAGGGCGGCCTATCCGCCGATCACGCCGCGCGCGCAGGTGTTTGGCCCCGCGCCCGCGGCGCATCCGCCGCGGCCCTCCCCGCACAGCGCGGCCTCGACGGGCCCCCTTCCAGACACAGAGACGCCGCGCCCGGTGGGGGGCGCGGCGCTGCAGTGCGGGCCTACCCCCAGCCGACAAGCGGCAGGCGGCAGGCAGCGAAGCTCAGCCCTTGGGGCCGTACTTCTCTTTGACGAAGCCGAGCACGGCCTTGATCTGGTCGTCGTTCAGCGTGCCGCCCCAGGGGGGCATCACGCCGATCTTGCCGGTCTTGCCGTTCTTGATCGAGGCGATGAGGTCCTCGTCGTTGCGGCCGGCGAGCACCTCGGCGTAGTTGCCGCCGAGGCCGTTGTTGCCCTTGCCGTCGGCGCCATGGCAGGCGACGCAGTAGGTCGTGTAGATCTGCTCGCCGTTCGGGCCGCCCGCGGTGGCGGTGGCAGCGGCGGGGTCAGCCGCCGGGGCAGCGGGGGCGGCCGGCTCGGCGGGCTTGGCCGGCTCAGCGGGCTTGGCCGGCTCAGCGGGCTTGGCCGGCTCGGCGGGCTTGGGGGCCTCGCCGCCGCCGCAGGCGGTCAGCAGGCCAAGGAGCATGGCCGAGGCGGCGATGCTGATGTTCTTGATGGACTTCATGGTGGACTCCTCGGAGTCGGGGGGAAGGTGGTGGACTAACCAACCGGGCCGACTTCGCCAGGGTGCAGAGCCCCGTCCCTGACGCAGATCCTGGCCGGCTGTGGCCGCCGCTCCGGGCCAGGGGGAGCCTCCCCCACGCTCCCCCTGAAAGCTGCGGCGGCCGGCCCCGTTGGGGGCGCCCCGCCCGGAGGCCCCTCCCCATGCGTCCCCCCCTCCACCCGCGGCCCGCCGCCCTCCGCCTGCCCTGGCTGGTCCTGCTCAGCCTCGCCCTCGCGCTGGTCGGCCCGGCCGAGGCCGCGCCCCGGCTGCGGGCGAGCGCCGCCGAGATCCCCGCCCTCGCCCGCCTGCTCGCCGCCACCGGCTGGACGCCCACCCCCGAGCTATCGGCCGTCTTTCAGCCAGGGCACATCTTTTTGCCCACGCCCACCGGGCACCGCCTGCAGCTGGAGGGCTGCGTGGCCGCCGCCCCGCAGCGCAGCGCCTACACCGGCGCCCAGCTCGTCTCGCAGCTGCAAGCGGGGGTGCAGCTGCCCGGGGCCCGCGGCCAAGGCGGTTTTGTGCAAGAGCTGCGCTTCGCCGCGCCCGAGCAGCGCAGCCTGCCCGCGCTGGCGCTCGAGGCCACCCCGCGCTGCGCCGCGGCCCTCGCCCGGGCCGCCGCCGAGGGCGCCCCGCTGGATGGCGCCTACATCGTGCAAGAGGTCCTCTTCGCCGAGATCACCGAGCGCCGCTGCGGCAAGCTCGACGCGCGGGGCCGGGTGGTGGGCGTGGGCCTCGCCGGCCTCGAGGCCGAGGCGGCCTGCGGCCAGGTCAGCCTCGAGCCGGTGGCCGTGGCCTACCGCACGCTGCCGCTCAGCGCGCTGCGCGGGGTCGCCGTCGCCACCGTCGCGGTGGCTGACCGCGACGGGGATGGCGTGCCCAACGCCGATGACAGCTGCCCCGACGAAGCCGGCGCGCCCGGCGCAGGGGGCTGCCCGGCCGACCGAGACGGCGACGGCCTCGCCGATCAGCTCGACCCCTGCCCCGACGACCACGGCGGCCCCAGCGGCTGCCCGTCGACCCTGGGCGCCTCGGGCGCGGTGGGCGCGCTCCCCGACTGCGCCGACGTCTACGGCGGCCCGCCGCCCGCCGACTGTGGCTCACAGGAGCGGGTCTTCGCCCTGGCTCTCTCGTTTCGGCCGGGCCAGGCCGCGCTGCCCGCCGCCGGCCCCGCCGAGGCCGCGCTGCTGGCCGAGGCCCTGCGCGGGCAGTGGGGCGCCGCCCTGCGCATCGAGGCCTGGGGCGATGGGGTCGACCCGATCACCGATCTGAGCCTCGCCCAGGCCCGGGCCGACGCGCTGCGCGCCGCGGTGATCGCGGCGGGCGCCGATCCAGCGCGGGTGGTGGCCCGCGGCTACCCCGGCGCGCCCCCGCCCGGCGGCGCGATCACCGCCGTCCTGCGCTGAGCGACGGGGCCAGGGCGCCCTCCGCCGCGGTACAGGCGCCGCCCGACCGCCGGAGGCCCCCATGTCCATCCCCAAGCGCTCGACCCGCGTCAGCCTCTGCATGGTCTGCGCGAACTCCGAAGACACCCTGCCGCGCTTTTTTCGCTGGGCGGTGCCCCGTTTTGCCGAGATCGTGGTCGTGCGGTCTGAGAGCCAAGACAGCACCGACGCCATCGTCGCCGAGCAGCTGCGGGCCCACCCCGGTCAGATCCGCGACTACTTCCGCAAGATCGACGACATCACCCATCAAAAGCAGCACTGCGTCGACCGCGCCACCCGGTCCTGGCGCCTCGTGATCGACGCCGACGAGCTCATCGAAGACACCGACTGGGACCACCTCGTCACCCAGATGGACGCGGTCGGCTGCGATATGGGCGGTTTTCCCCGCTACAACCTGCAGGTCGACGACCAGCACTACTGCACCGACTGGTACCCCGACGTGCAGGCCCGCCTGTTCAACCGCCGGGTCTACTTCAACAAAGAGCCCCGCTACCAGACCCACCACCGCATGGACGGCGCCCGCGGCGGCAAGGTCTTCCACGAGCTGCACATCTTGCACTGGGGCAACATTCGGCCCAGCCACCAGCTCGCGTGGAAGAGCAAGATGCGGGCCCAATATGCGGCCACCGACTACATCGAGGGCAAAGAGCTGGCGAGTTTTGAGGACTGGTTCAGCGAGCGCAACCGCACGCTCGACACCCTGCGCGCGCCCCTGCCCGAGCGGGTCGCCGCCACCGTGCGCGCCTGGCGCTGATCATCGCGCTGCACGTCGCTCTGGCGGGCGGGCTCAGCCCCGCAGCTTGAGCGCGAGGCCGTCGTGCGCGGCGGTGATCGGGCCGCCAAAAACCTGCGCCGCCTCGTCGACAAAGGCCTGCTCGTCGATGACCCGCTGGCTGAAGTGGGTGAGCAGCAGCGCCTTGGCCCCGGCCTCGTTCGCCAGCCGCCCCGCGTCGGCCGCGGTCATGTGGCCGCGCTGGCGGGCCTCGGCCTGGTGGCTGGCCAGGTAGGTGCTCTCGCAGACCAGCAGATCGACGCCCAGGGCGAGCTGCACGGCGCCCGGGCAGGGCCGCGTGTCCATGACCACGGCCACGGCTTGGCCGGGGCGGCGGTCGGCCACCTCGTCGATGCTGACGCGCTGGCCGTCCATCTCGACGAAGCCCTCGCGCTGCAGGCGGCCCACGGCGGGGCCGCGCAGGCCGCGGGCGGCGAGGCGGGCGGGGTCGAGGCTCCAGCCGGCGCGCGCCTCGAGGCGGTAGCCAAAGCTGGGCGTGGTGTGGTCGAGGGGCGCGCAAGACAGCGCCCAGGTGGGCGCTTCGGCGATGATCCCTCCGGCGCGGAAGGGGCGCTCCTCGACCCGGGCCCGCTCTTGGTAGATCGAGGCGTAGCGCAGCCGATCGACGTAGGGCTGGCCGCTCTCGTGAAAGTGCAGCTGCAATGGGTGGGGCAGGGCGTCGAGGCTGGCCCGCTGCAGCACACCCGGCAGGCCGAGGCAGTGGTCGCCGTGGAAGTGCGTGATGCACACATGGTGCACCCCGCTCATGCTCTGGTCGGCGAGGATGAGCTGCCGCTGCGTACCCTCGCCGGGGTCGAACAGAAAACCCAGGCCGTCCCAGCGCAGCAGGTAGCCGTTGTGGTTGCGGTGGCGGGTGGGCACCTGGCTGGCGGTGCCGAGCACGTGCAGGCTGCGGCTGCTCAGGGGGGCCTCCGGCGGGCGGGCGGCTATCGCGGGGCTGGGCCGGCCGCCCCGGGCGCGCGGCCCTGCGCCGGGGCGGCTCCTGCGGACATGGCCTGATTTGCGTCATCTTCAACAGGAGGAGGGGCCCACCTGCTGCGCTCTGGTAGGCTCAGCCGCGCGGGGAGGTGCGGATGAGCGGCGGGCCAGGTGGTGCAGGCGTGGGCGGTGCGCTCAGCGCGGGCGGCGACGAGGCGCCCAAGGTGCAGATCTTCGACCTGCTGCACTTCGCGGTCGAGCACCGCGCGTCCGACATCCACCTGAGCACGGGCGAGGCGCCGGCGGTGCGCATCGACGGCGAGATCCGCCGCCTCGACCTGCCCAAGCTCACCCGCGACGACACCAAGCGCCTCGCCTACAGCGTGATGAACGCCAAGCAGAAGCTGCGGTTCGAGAACGACATGGAGATCGACTTCTCCATCGGGCTCAAGGGCCTGGCCCGCTTCCGCGTGAACGTGTTCACGCAGCAGCGCGGGCTGGGCCTGGTCCTCCGCCAGATCCCCAGCAAGGTGCTCAGCCTCGAAGAGCTGAGCGCACCCAAGGTCTTTTACAAGATCGCCGAGCTCAAGAAAGGGCTGGTGCTGGTCACCGGGCCCACCGGCTCGGGCAAGTCGACCACGCTGGCCGGCATCATCGACCACATCAACCACAACCGGCCTGAGCACATCCTCACCGTCGAAGACCCGATCGAGTTCGTGCACACGCCCGACCGCTGCATCATCAACCAGCGCGAGATCGGGGCGCACACCAAGGGCTTCGCCGCGGCGCTGCGCTCGGCCCTGCGCGAAGACCCCGACGTCATTTTGGTCGGCGAGATGCGCGATCTGGAGACCATCTCGTTGGCGATCACCGCCGCCGAGACCGGGCACCTCGTCTTCGGCACCCTGCACACCAACTCCTGCGCCGAGACCATCGACCGCGTGGTCGACAGCTACCCCCACGAGCAGCAAGAGCAGGTGCGGGCCATGCTCAGCGGCTCGATCCAGGCGGTGATCTCGCAGTCGCTGCTCAAGCGCATGGACGGCAAAGGCCGCGTCGCCGCCCACGAGATCATGTTGGCCACCCCGGCGATTCGCAACCTGATCCGCGAGAACAAGCCGCACCAGATCGCCAGCATCATGCAGACCTCGAAGGGCGAGGGCATGCAAACGATGGAGGACGCCTTGCGTGCGCTGACCTACAAGCGCGATATTTCGCCAAAACAGGCCATCGCCGCGAGCAACAACCCCAAGCTCTTCGACGACGAAGAGTCCCGGCGCCGCATGGGCGTGCGCCCGGCGGCGCCCTGAGCGCCGCCCACCTCGGAGCCGCGATGTCCGCGCCTGCTTCCTCCGCAGCACCCTCGGGCGTGCCCCCCGCTGTCTCCTCCGCAGCGCCCTCTCCCCCCGCCGATGGGGCAGCGGCGCCGGTCGACGCCGCGGGCGCCCCTCCCCTCCCCTTGGTGCTCAACGGCCAGCCCGACGCCTGCGCCGCGGGCGAGACGGTGGCCGACCTGCTCGGGCGCCTCGGCCTGCGCCGCGATGGCGTGGCGGTGGCGCTGAACGGCGAGGTGCTGCCCCGCTCGGCTTGGCCGGCCCGGGCCCTGCGCGCCGGCGACCGGGTCGAGCTCATCCACGCCGTCGGCGGGGGCTGAGTGGGCACACTCGACGTCGATCCCGTCCTGCTCGAGCCGCACGTCAGCACCCGGCTGCTGCGCGGCTTGGTCAAACATTTTGAGGAGCAGGGCCTCAGCGAGACGGTCGACGCCATCTTCGGGGACTGTGGCCTGCCCCGCGAGATGATCGAGGCCCAAGACGGCTGGGTCAGCGTGGTGTGGATCGGGCGCTTCTTGCACGCCGCGGCCAAGCGCCTCTACGACCTCGACGAGCTGCCGCCTTTTGAGCACCCCCTCTGGCAGCACTGGCGCACCGCCGGCCAGCGCAGCGTCTCGCGCAGCCGCCTCGGCGCCCTGCACGACATGGCCCGCGCCCTGGGCTCTCCGCGCTTGGTCTACAAAAACCTGCCGACCATGGGCGAGCTGGCCAACCGCACGATCGTGCTCGAGATCGACCGCAAGGGCCCCGGGCACATCATCGCCCGCATGCGCATGAAAGAGGCGCGCTTCCCGCTGTGGCCGCCGCTGGCCTGGAACACGATCGGCCTGCTCGAGGCCGTGCCGGGCATTTGGGGCCTGCCCCTCGCCCACGTGCGCGTGCTGCACAGCCCTTTTGACCCGGCCACCCCGACCGACGAGCTGGTGCTTGAGGTGCGCTACGAGGAGCGCCAGCCCTTCCTCATCGCCCTGGCGATCGCGCTGGTGGGCCTGGCCGGCGCCATGTTGGTCGGCTTGGTCGCCGCCCCCCTCGCCGGCTCGACCGCGGGCTCGTTGGGCGCCTGGGCCGGCGGCGCGACCGCGCTGGGCATCTTGGCCCTGCGCGAGCTGCGGCGCACGAGCGCGACCCAAGAGGCCGAGTCGGTGCGCCTCGGCGCGCTCATCCGCGAGGCCGACCAGCGCTACGCCTCGCTGTGGGAAGAGCGGATGCGCCTGCAAGAATCGCTGCTGCACAGCCAAAAGTTGTCGCAGTACCTCTCGCCCGAGCTCGTGCGCCAGATCGCCGAGGACCCGAGCCGCCAGACCACACTCGGCGGCGCGCGCACCGAGGCCGCAGTGCTGTTCATCGATCTGGTGGGCTTCACCCCGCGCACCGAGCGCCGCGACCCGGTCGAGGTGCTCGAAGAGCTGAACCTCTACTTCTCGTTCATCGACCCCGCCTTCGCCCGCCACGACGGCATCATCGACAAGCGTATGGGCGATGGGGTGATGGCGGTCTTCATCGCCCGCCCGGGCGAGCAGCGCGGCGGGGTGATCCGCCGGGCGCTGCGCTGCGGGGTCGACCTGCAGCGCGGGGTCGAGGCCTGCAACATCGCCCTGCGCGCCCGCGGCGCCGAAGAGCTGCGCGCCCGGGTCGGGGTGGCGGTCGGCGGCCTCGTGCAGGGCACCATGGGCTCGCCGGCCCGCTTTGAGTACACGGTCATCGGCGACGTGGTGAACACCGCCGCCCGCCTCGAGGGCCAGGCCCGCGCTGGCCAGATCGCCGTCCAGGCCTCTGTCTTCGACGAGATCTCCTTAGAGTCCCTGCCCGAGGCCACCCTGGTCGACCGCCGCCACGTGGCGGTCAAGGGCAAGGCCGAGCCGGTCGACGTCGCCTTCCTCGCCCCCGCGCCCGTCGCGGCCTGAACCGCCCGGAGCCCCCCATGCGCGCCGCGCCCCTGCTCACCCTCTGCGCCGCGGTGGCCTGCGCCAAGCAGCCGCCCCCGAGCCTGCGCGGCGCCGCCCACGCCGAGCTGCTCGAGTCCGGGGCGGTGCGGCGGGTCGAGGGGCCCACGCCCGACACGCCCACCCGCCTGCAGGTCTGCCCGGCGCTGCAAGCCCTGCGCATCGAGGGCCTGCAGCTCGACGACGCCGACGGCGACGGCCATTGGCGCGTGGGCGAGCGCCTGCTCGTCGGCGCGGCGGTGGTGAACACGGGCGCCGCCTTGGTGCTCGACCCGGCGCTGACCGCCGACGGGCTGCCCCCGGGTTTTGGCCAGCCGGCCCCGAGCGCCGCGGTCCACGCGCTCGAGCCGGGGGCCCCGGCCCTGCTCCACACCTGGATCGACGCGCCCGACCTGCCTCAGGTGGTCGAGCTCGCCCTGCGGCTCACCGATGGCCGCGGCGCCGCCTGCCCCGGCGTGGCCGGCGCGGTCCTCCGGCTGGCGGTGGAGTAGGGTCCAACCACCGGAAAAAAGAGGCGAGGAGCAGCCTGCGGCTCACCCGACCTGCACACCGTCCCAGAGGGCCAAGACGGCCTCGACCGGCGCGAGGGGCGCGCCCAGGGCGGCGGCCAGCTCAGGCGAGGCCGGGCCGACCAGGGCGTGGGCGGCGAGGCCGAGCCGGGCCTGCTCCTCGGGGTCGGCGGGCAGCGGCATCACCAGCACCTCGGCCTTGGCCCCGTCGGGGGGCGCGAGGCTGGCCGTGGCCCGGCGCAGGGCGAGGCGCGCGTCGAGGCTGCTCTCGCCGCGGGCGGGGTCGAAGAGCAGGTACAGCGACACGGCCTCGGCCCCGAGCACCGGCGCGAGCACCTCGGCGAGGAAGAGCTCGAGGCCCAAGGGCTCGCCCCAGGGCGGGGCGGCGAGCAGGCGCACCGGGCGGGCGCCGAGCGGGTCGAGGGCCGAGGCCGGCGGCAGGGCCTCGACCGGCACGGGCAGGGCCTTGGCGACCAGACCCCAGGACTCGCCCTGCAGCGCGCCGGCGGTGAGCAGGGCGCGGGCGCCGGCCACCAAGCGCACCAAGGTGGAGGGCGCGGGGCCCAAGGGGAAAATGACCAGCTCGACGTCGCGCAGGGCGGCCCGGAGCAGCCAGCTGCTGCGCCGGGCGGGGTGGCGGGCCTCGAGCTCAGCGGCGGCCTCGGCGGCGAGCACGACCACCAGGGCGCCCCCGGGGCCGCAGAGGGGCACGGCCTGGGCGAGGGCGGCCTCCATCAATTCGAGGCGGGGGCGGTCGACCGGCAGGAGCATCGCGGCGCGGCCGGCGGGCTGCAGCGGGCGGCGGGCGAGCAAGGCGGGGAGGGCGGCGGCGCCCACCCGCTCGAGGCCCTGGTCGATGCCCTGCAGCGACCAGCGCGAGACGGCGCGGGGCAGCAGCAGCAGCAGCCGGCGGAGCAGCTCGCGGGCGAGGCGCTCCCACTCGACGCCCAAGGTGAGCATGGCCCCCGGGTCGGCCCCGCCGAGCTGGCCGACCAGCTCTTCTGCGGCCCGACCCAGGCGATCCCCGTCGAGCGAGCGGCGCAGGCCGGCGCGGCTGGCCAGGGCCCAGCCCCCATCCAGCGGACCCTCGGGGTCGCGGGCGAGGCGGCCGACCCGGGCGCAGGCGTGGGCGCGCACGGCGGCCTCGAGCTGGGCGGGGCTGCGGCGGGGCAGCGACCAGGAGAAGCCGGGCTCGCGCACCAGGGGGCAGCCGCCGGTCGACAAGCGCAGGACAGCGACCTGCACGGCCAGCTCGAGGTCAGGCTCGTCGCCGTCCCAGGCGGCCTGGGCGCGCAGGGGCCCGACCGGCAGGGCCACGGGCACCGCGCCGGGCACCGCCGGCCAGCGCAGGGGGGCGTCGGCGGCGGCGTCGTGGGGCAGCAGGTGCAGGCTGAGCACGTCGAGGGCGCTGCGGGCGAGGCCGGCGGGGGGCAGGCCGCGGCCGAGCGCGACGGCGCGGGGAGAGAGGCGCAGGCGGCGCAGCTGGGCGCTGAGCTCGGCGGGGGGCGCCCCATGATCGGCCCGAATGACGAGGTGCGCCGCTTGGACCTCGGGGAGCACCGTGGCCACCGCCGCGGCGGGGCCCAGGCCCGGGCAGCGCCGCAGGCGGAGGGCGGCCGCCCCGAGCAGCCCGACCGGCAGCAGGGGCGCCGTCAGCTCGGCCGGGCGCAGGTCGAGCACCCACAGCTCGGTGACCGCGGGCTGGCCGAGCAGCCCGACCACCGCCAGGGCCAGGGCCTCACCCGGCGCGTCTGCCACCAGGGCCACCGCCACCGCGCCCAGCTGGTCGAGCGCGCGCTCGAGCGCGGCGTCATCAGCGCCAGGGGGGCGCGGGGTGGCCTCGGGGGGGCGGGTGGGCATGAGCGACCTGGGCGCGGGGGAGCGGCGGTCGCCTCGCGTATCCCGGCGGGGCGCCCCTCCGCGGGCGCGCACGGGAGCGCAGCCGGGAGGCCAGACCCCGGCCCGAGATCGACCGTGGGCAGGCCCCGCCGCGCGTCGGGCGCGCAGGCCTGCCCGGTCCGTGCGAAGCTCCCGCCGAGGAGGCGCCATGACCCCGCCCAGCTCTGCCCGCACATCCGCCCGCTTGTCCCTGCTCATGGCCGCCGCCGCCGGCTGCTCGGACTACTCGTTCACCGGCAAAGAGGAGCCCAAGGGCGGCGGAGAGGAGCAGCCCACCGACAGCGGCGGCGACACCAGCGCCCCGCCCGACACCGACGCGCCCCCTCCGCCCGATGAGGAGTGCGACGGCATCGACAACAACGGCGATGGCCGGGTGGACGAGGGCTGGCCCGACATCGACGGCGACGGGGTCGCCGACTGCACCGACGAGGAGTGCGGGCTCGACCGCCCGACCCTGCGCAGCGAGGCCGCCGAGGACTGCGCCGGCTCGACCAGCACCAGCACCCCGCCCGCCGACCCCTGGTCGACCGTGGTCGAGTGGCAGTTCACCGGCGGCGCGGTCTACAGCACGCCCGCGGTGGGCGACCTCGACCAAGATGGCGCGCCTGAGGTCGTGTTCACCCACGCTGGCGCAGGCAGCCCCCTGCGGGTGGTCGACGGCCGCACCGGCGCCCTGCGCTGGGAGCTGCCCGGCGTCGACAACCAGAGCGGCGTGGCGCTGGGCGACATCGACGGCGACGGCCTGGGCGACATCATCGCCACCACGGGCAGCTGCTACACCGCGCACGACGTGCTGGCCGTCGATCACACCGGCGCCATCAAGTGGCGGGTCGCGGGCAGCCCCGCCGCCTGCGAGACCTACCCGGTGCTCGTCGACCTCACCGGCGACGGCACCGTCGAGGTCATCGTCAATGAGCACGTCTTCGAGGGCGCGACCGGCCGCCTGCTGCTGACCCTGCCGGTGGGGGCTGACAACTGGGGGGCGCCCGCCGCGGTCGACATGGACGGCGACGGCCTGTCCGAGATCATGCTCGGCAACGACCTGTTCAGCCACGACGGCGGCCTGCGCTTCACCTGCGGGGTGGCTGACGTGGGCGGCTTCCCCCACCCGGTCAACGCCGACGCCGACCCCGAGGGTGAGATGTTGGTCGCCGGCAACGGGTCGATGACGCTCTGCGATGACGACGGCCGCGAGCTCTGGCGGCGGCCCTACAGCAGCTACGGCGCCCCGCTGGCCATCGCCGACTTCGACGACGATGGTGTACAAGAGTACGCCTTCGCCAAAACAAGCTCTCTCACGCTCATCCAGCCCGACAATACAACCCTGTGGAGCACCCCGGTCATCGACTACTCGGGCCTGGCCGGCGCCACCTCATGGGACATCGACCTCGACGGCGTGCCCGAGGTCGTCTACGCCGATGAAGAGGACATCCTCGTCTTTGACGGGGCGACCGGCGCGGTGGTGCTGCGCTTCGGCAGCCACGGCTCGGTGACCCTGGCCGAGACCCCGGCGGTGGCCGACGTCGACGGCGACGGTCAGGGCGAGCTGCTCTACGGCAGCAACACCTCGCTGACCGGCCTGACCGTCATCGGCGGGGCCGGCGGCGACTGGCCCTTCGCGCCGACGGTCTACAACCAATACAGCTACTACGGCGACAACATCAACGAAGACCTCTCGGTGCCCCCGGGCGGCCCCGCCCCCTGGCTGAGCGAGGCCAACCTCTTCCGCGGGCAGCCCTCCGCCGTCTTCTTTGAGGCCGGCCTGCCCAACCTGCGGGTCGAGATCACCGACGTCTGCGCGGCCTCCTGCGCCGAAGACGGGGCGGTGGGCGTCGCCGGCCAGGCCTGGAATGACGGCGGGGTCGAGCTGCCCGCCGGCGTCGTGGTCGAGCTGTGGGGTTTTGTGGGCGGGGTCGAGACCTTCCTCGCCCGCGCCGTGCTGCCCGACCCCATCCCCGCGGGGGGCGCGGTGGCCCTCGAGCTCGAGGTCACCGTGGCCCAAGCCCGCGAGGGCCTGCGCCTGCAGGGTGACCTCGCCGGCGCGGTGGCCGAGTGCAAAGAGGACGACAACGCCGGCGACTGGTCCGGGGCGCTCTGCCCCTAATCCTGGCGTCGTTTGACTCGGCGCAGGCGCGCGAGGCGCCCGCTGGGGCCACCGCCCAGCGGGGCATCCGAGCCTCAGCGCCGCCGGCGCAGGCCCACCAGCCCGAGCAGGCCGAGGCCCAGCGCGAGCAGGCCGCCGCGGGGGGCCGGCGCGCCGCTGCAGGCGCAGCCGCTGACCTTGCCCTCGCTGTCGCTCAGGCCGTTGACCCCGCCGCTGTCGGTGGCGAGCCCGTCGTCGGGCTCCGCGCCATCGGCGCCGTCCGCGCCGTCGCCGCCGTCCGCGCCGTCGCCGCCGCTGTCCACGGTACCATCGGCTCCGTCCGCCCCGTCGGTGGTGCCGTCCGCCCCGTCGGTGGTGCCGTCCGTCCCGTCGGTGGTGCTGTCATCGCCGCCCGAGCCGGTCTCGGCCCCGGTGGGCTCGCCAATCGCCCAGATCTCCACATCGTCGATGTTCCAGCCGCAGTACTCGACGTCGCGGTCGGTGGCGCCCATGGTCCAGCGCAGCTGCACGCTGGCCTCGTCGTCGGCATAGGCAGACAGGTCGATCTCTTGCAGCTCCCAGCCGCCGTCATCGACCGCGCCGGTGTTCTCCCACAGCGTGGCCCAGGTGCGGCCATCGGTGCTGATCGAGAGGCTGGCGTTGTCGTACTCCCCCTCTTCGACGCCGAGCCAGCGCCAGAAGCGCAGCTGGGTGCCGACCCGGCCGCTCAGGTCGATCGGCGCGGTGGTCAGGTGGGTGGCCCGCAGGTTGCTGTCGTAGTCGCCGGCGAGGTTGTAGCCATAGACCTCGGCGCCGGTGTGGCCACGCTCGGGGTCCGCGACCCCGGTCGAGCCGCCGCGGCCCGCGGGCACACCCCAGGCCCAGTCGCCGTCGGCGGTCCAGCCCGGGTCGGCGCTCATGTCCCAGCCGACCTGCAGCTGGCGCTCGCCCACCAGCACCTGCACGGGGAGCTCGGCGTTGCCCGCCCCATCCGTGGTGTTCGTGATGAAGAGCGTGGTGGCGTAGACCCCCTCGCTGAGCGCCGCGGCGCCCGCGCCGGCGCTGACGGTCAGGCTGTCGACCTCACCCGCCGAGAGCGAGGCGCTGGTGACGCTGAAGCTCAGGTAGGGGTCAGCGGCGCTGACCGTGTAGCTGAGCGGCGAGGTGCCGCGGTTGCGCACGCTGAGCGTGGCGCCGCCGGTGAAGGGCCCGCCGGCCGGGCCCTCGATCACGATGGCGCTCAGCGGGCTCACGTCGAGGCCGGTGCTCCAGGGTGACCAGGTGTCGACCACCTCGGCCCCGGTGCCCGCCGCGTCGAGGTAGTCCGAGACCCGCCCGCCGCTGCGGCCGCTGCCGTCCCAGTTCAGGGCGAAGCTGCCATACCAGTCCGACTCGTTGTTGCCGCAGGCCGCATACCCGCCGGTGAGCTGGCCGATGACGCGGTGGTCTTGGTTGAACAGCGGCGAGCCCGAGGACCCGCCCTCGGTGGTGCCCAGGTCCCAGTCGCCGATGCGCACGTGGCTGCCGCTGCTGCTCGTGCGGTCGCTGTAGTCCTCGGTGCGGGTGGTGCCGTCCTCTTCGAAGGAGATCGCCTTCTCGTCGGTGTTGGGGTGGTGGATACCGACGGCGAGGGTGGCGTCATCTCCAGACCGGTCCCAGCCGGCGTAGCTCACCTCAAAATCCGGGTCGGGGATCGAGTCAAGCTCGATGAGGGTGAAGTCGCTGGTGCTCCACCCGGCGAGGTAGGTCGCCCCCTCGGTGTACTCATCGAGGCTGCCGCCGCCGAGGCGCCCGCAGGTCGGGCTCTCGAAGTTCCAATACACGACGACGCTGTCGTCGTTGCGGGTGCTCACGCCGCAGTGGTTGGCGGTGAGGAAGTAGGGCGTGCCGTCCTGCGCGGTGTTGTTGATCATCGCGCCCGAGCAAGCGAGGTAGCCCTCATAGGCGTAGACCGCCGCGGCGTGGATCTCCTCCTCCCACTCGTCGCCCTCAGGGCAGACCGTGTCGACGTTGCACGAGCCGGCGGGGGGCGCGGGCAGCTCGGCCGCCCGCAGGCCGAAGCCGCGGTAGCCGACGTTGACCTGGGTGAGCCGCAGCTTGAGGGCGGGCACCTGGGCGGCGGGCAGCACCAGCTCGACCAGCAGCTCGTCGCCGGGCACGATGGGCGTCCAGACCTGCCCGCTGGCCGAGCGGGCGCGGGTGATCGGCTTGCTGCGCCAGCTGCCGTCGGCCGAAGACAGCGTCAGGGTCGCCCCCTTCGGCAGGTCAGCCTCGGTGAAGGCGAGGTTGAGGCTGGCCGCGCCGGCCGAGCCCACGCGCAGGCGCCAGCGGCGGCGGCCGTCGGGCAGCGTGTCCCACCAGCCGGCGGTGGCCGGGCTGAGGTCGACCGCCTTGGGCTCAGCGAAGCGGTAGGGGCGGCCCGGGGGCTGGGCGGCGTCTTCGGCGAGCCGGGCCCGCAGGTCGACCGGGGGCACCGAGAGCAGCGGCACGGCGGGCCCCTGGGCGCGCGCGGGGGCCCCCGAGGCGGAGAGGAGAGCGGCGAGGCCGAGCAGCGAGGCGAGGGCAGACAAGGGCGGGCTCCGGTCCAGGGGGGCAGGGCGCGGGGCGCCCCAGCGGCCCGCCGAGCTTAGGCGAGGCCCGGACCGGCGTCGCTGACCGGATCGTCAAGCCGTCGTGACGAGCGGGCCAGGCTGTTGCCGAGCGGGAAACAGCCCGGCCCGCTGTGGCCCCACCGCTACTCGACTCCCACGATCTGACCGTCCACCACGTCGACGTCGAGCGCGCTCGGCCGCTTGGGCAAGCCGGGCATGCGCACGATCTCGCCGGTCATCACCACAATGAAGCCGGCGCCCACCGCCTCGCGCAGGCCCTCGACGTGCAGCGTGTGGCCGACCGGCGCGCCGAGCACCCCGGGCGTGTCGGTCAGCGAGCTCTGGGTCTTGGCGACGCAGAGGGGCAGGCCCTCAAAGCCGAGCTTGCGGATGCGCTGCAGATCGGCCCGGGCCTGGCGCGAGAGCGCGACGCCCGCGGCGCCGTAGGCCCCAGCGGCCAGGGCGCGCAGCTTGTCCTCGAGGGGGGCGGCCCGGTCATAGAGCGGGGTGAAGGCCGGGCGCGGGTCGACCGCGGCGGCGACCACCGCCTCGGCCAAGGCGCGGGCGCCGGCGCCCCCGCGGGCGTAGTGATCGCTGGGCACGCAGGCCACCCCCTGCTCGGCCAAAAGGTTGACCAGCAGGTCAAGCTCATCCTGCGTATCGGTGGGGAAGCGGTTGATCGCCACCACGCAGGGCGGGCCGAAGCGCCGCACCGTGGCGAGGTGGTGCAGCAAGTTGGGCAGGCCGGCGCGCAGCGCGCCCAGGTCCGGCGTCGACAGCGCGGCCAGGGGCTGGCCGCCGTGCAGCTTGAGCGCCCGCACCGTGGCGACCAAGACGACGGCGGCGGGCCGCAGCTCGGTCTGGGCGCAGAGGATGTCGAAGAACTTCTCGCCGCCCAGATCCATGCCGAAGCCGGCCTCGGTCACCACCCAGTCGGCGAGGTGCAGGGCCATGCGGGTGGCGATGAGGCTGTTGGCCCCGTGCGCGATGTTGGCGAAGGGACCGCCGTGCACCAGCGCGGGCACGCCCTCGTTGCCCTGCACGAGGTTGGGCCGCAGGGCGTCGCGCAGCAGCGCGGTCATCGCGCCCACGGCGCCCAGGTCGGCGGCGGTGACCGCCTTGCGCTCGGCGGTGAAGCCGACGACGATCCGGCCCAGGCGCGCGCGCAGGTCGGCCTCGTCTGCAGACAGGCAGAGCACCGCCATCACCTCGCTGGCCGCGGTGATGTCGAAGTTGGCCTCGCGCGGCGCGCCGTTGGCCGTGCCGCCCAGGCCCACGATGACCTGCCGCAGGGCGCGGTCGTTCATGTCCATCACCCGGCGCCAGAGCACGCGGCCGGGGTCGAGCCGCGGCGCGCTGCCGTGGTGGATGTGGTTGTCGACCATGGCGGCGAGCAGGTTGTGCGCGGCGGTGATCGCGTGCAGGTCGCCGGTGAAGTGCAGGTTGATCTCGGCCGAGGGCTGCAGCCGGCAGGCGCCGCCGCCGGTGCCGCCGCCCTTGACGCCGAAGACGGGCCCAAGCGAGGGCTCGCGCAGGGCGAGGCAGGCGCGCAGGCCCATGCTGTGGAGGGCCTCGCCGAGGCCGATGCTGGTGGTCGTCTTGCCCTCGCCGGCGGGGGTGGGCGTGAGCGCGCTGACCAAGATCAGGCGGGCGGGGGCCGCGCTGGCGCGGGGGCGGGCCAGCGCAGTCAGCTCGACCTTGGCCTTGTCGCGGCCGTAGGGCAGCAACACATCGTCAGTGAGGCCAAGGTCAGCGGCGACGGCAGAGATCGGGCGCGGGGGCATGCACACCTCAGGGCAGCGGGGACGGCGCCCCTGCCTATGCCGAGGCGGGGGCCCGGTCGCGGGCGGGGTCTGGGCGCGCCCCTCCGCTGCGCTGCGGGTCGGCCCCCGCTGGGGTTCGCGGGCCGATCCGCCGCGGCCAAGGTCCGCGGCGGGCCCGCTCCGCCGGGCGGTGCCCGGCCGGCGAAGCCGCCGGGCAGGCCCGGCGGGTTTCGCCGCCAGGCGTGCCCGGCCGGCTGCGCCGCCCGTTGGGGGCCTCGCGCGGTTTTTCTTGCGCGGGGTGCGACCTTTCGCGCTCGGCGCGGCCTCTTCGCGGGGCGCTCCTTTTCGCTTGGCGCGGCCTGTTCGTTTGGTGCGGTCCTTGCGCATGGCGTGGCCTCTTCGCTTGGTGCGGTCCTTTCGCTTGGCGCGGCCTCTTCTGACCGGGGTCGCGCCGGCGGGCGCTGTCTCGTCGTTGATGCCGGGGGCCTCCGTTGTGGGCGGCTTGGCTGCGCGGGCCGGCATCTTCGTGGCCTTTGATGCCGGGGGCCGCCGGCCCCCAGGCCCCCGGCCAAGGGGCCCGCGGGGCCCCTTGGATCCCCCGCCAAAGAGGGGCCAGCGGGCAGGCTTCGCGCGGCGCATGGCAGCGCCGCGCGCCAGCCCGCAAAGGCCCCCCTTTGGAAACCCCCCACAACCGGCGCGTTTTGGGGTTCGTGTGGGCGATGGCGCTGTCGCCGCGAAGGCCTCGGCTCTCGCGGGTGCGCCCTTGAGGGGGCGCGCCGGCGGGCGCTGTCTCGTCGGTGATGCCAGGGGCCTCCTTTGTAAGCGGCTCGGCTGCGCGGGCCGGCATCTTCGTGGCCTTTGATGCCGGGGGCCCCCTTTGTGGGCAGCTTGGCTGCGCGGGCCGGCATCTTCGTGGCCTTTGATGCCGGGGGCCGCCGGCCCCCAGGCCCCCGGCCAAGGGGCCGGCGGGGCCCCTTGGATCCCCCGCCAAAGAGGGGCCAGCGGGCAGGCTTCGCGCGGCGCATGGCAGCGCCGCGCGCCAGCCCGCAAAGGCCCCCCTTTGGAAACCCCCCGGAGGCGGCGCGTGTTGGGGCTGTTGTGGGCGATGAGGGGGCTCGCCGCGAAGGCCTCGGCCTTGGTCGGTGCGCCCGTGAGGGCGCGCGCCGGCGGGCGCTGTCTCGTCGTGGATGCCGGGGGACGGCGGCCCTCAACCCTCGCAGATGGAGTAGTAGGGCTGGCCTTGGCCGGCGGCGCAGGTGCAGGGGTAGTCGTTCCAGCAGCCGCCGGACTGCCAGCCGAGCACGCCGCAGTCCTCTTCGGTGGTGGGCACACACTCGAGGCCGTGGCCGTTGTTGGGCTCGGACGCGCACCAGTTGGTGTAGTCCCAGGCCGCGCCGGACTCCCAGGTCCAGGCGCCCTCGGCGGTCAGGTCGTTGGCGCCCATCCACCAGTAGGTGCTGGCGTAGGTGGCGGCGGTGGTGGCCAGCCACGCGTCCTCGGCGCTGTCTTCGACGTCGGCGAGGTGGTAGCCGACCGCGGTGCAGGTGGCCTGGGCCCCCGCCCAGTCGGTGCCGGTGGTGCAGAAGAGGTAGGGCTGGGTGCCCCGGTGCTCGACCACGCAGGGGCAGGCGGCAGTGTCGTCGGCGAGGCCCGAGCAGTCGTCGTCGCGCGCGTCGCAGTCCTCCCGTTTGCCGGGGAAGACCGTGGGGTCGGCGTCGTCGCAGTCGCCGCTGGATGTGGCCCAGCCCGGGCCCGGGTCGCAGGCCTCGATCGGGGCGCCGCCCCCGCCCACGCCGTCGCCGTCGGCGTCGGGCCACCAGGTGGGGGGCACGACGCCCTCGTCGATCTCGTCGTCGCAGTCGTCGTCTTGGTCGTTGCACAGCTCGGGGGCGCCCGGCGCGCGCAGGGGGTCGAGGTCGTCGCAGTCGGCGTCGTTGTCGACGGTGCCGGCGGGGGCGGCGCAGCCCTCTTCCCCGCCGGGGGCGCCAAAGCCGTCGCCGTCGCCGTCGGTGTACCAGCGCAGCAGCACGCCCTCGTCGATCTCAGCGTCGCAGTCGTCGTCTTGGCCGTTGCACAGCTCGGGGGCGCCCGGGTAGCGCGCCGCGTTGGCGTCGTCGCAGTCGGCGCTGGCGGGGGCGCCGTCGGCGTCGGCGTCGACCGCGTCAGCGCCGTCAGCACCGTCGTCGGCGGTGTCTTCGGCTGCCGCACCGCCATCGGCGCCCGGCCCGTCGCTGTTGGCCAGCTTGAGCGGCCCGGGCGGCGCGCAGCCGGCCAGGGCGAGCAGCAGCGCCGCCGCGCGCAGGGCCGCGGCCCGCCCGGGCGACCGGCCGGTGGGGGCACCGACGGTCTGGTTCACCGCGTGCGGGCTGTGCATCCGAAGCTCCTCCGCGGCGCTGGGCCGGCGGTGCTCAGCCTACCACGCGCCTCGCGCGCGCCAGCCCGGCCAGAGGGCCGCCGCAGGCGGGCCGCGCAGCGGCCGAGGGCGCAGCCCGAGCCCGGCGGACGGGCGCCGGGCGCCGCAGGCGACCGGGGCGCCCGGCCCGCGCGGCGGCAGATTCAGGGGCCGCAGGCGACGGGGGCGTCCAGAGCCCACGCGACGGCAGATTGAGGGGGCCGCAGGCGACCGCGGCGTCCAGAGCCCACGCGACGGCAGATTCAGGGGGCAGCAGGCGACCGGGGCGCCCGGCCCGCGCGGCGGAGGGTTCAGGGCGCCAAGATCATGCGGTCGGCGACCAGCTGCACGAGGCGCGGGTCGTCGTGGTGGTCGCCGTCGATCGACCAGTACATCGCGCCGCCGAGGCCCTGGGCCTCGATGTAGTCGAGCTTGGCGGTGATGCTCTCTTCGTCGTCGTAGCTGATAAACGTGCCGTCGCTGCACATGATCCAGGGGACCATCGCCTCTTCGTGCCAGTGGCGGGCGCAGCCGCTGCGCAAAAGAACGTCGTCGGCGATGTCCCAGTAGTCGAAGACGCCCTGTTCGTAGGTGCCCGAGGGCAGGCCGGTGGCCGTCTGGAACAGGCCGTCGCCGGCGGTCGAGACCCCCGACCAGCCGCGGCCGTAGAAGGGCAGGCCGACCACCAGCTGCGCGGGGTCGACGCCGGCGGCGAGGTAGGCCTGGACCGAGCCGTCGACCGTCCACGGGTCGGTGGCGCCGGCGGGGAAGTCGGCGCCGGCGTAGAGCGGCGCGTTGAAGTGTGAGCGCAGCTCCCAGCCGCCGTGGTAGTCGTAGGACATGATGTTGATCCAGTCCACGACGTCGGCAATGGCGGCGGGCTCGATGTTCCCGATCTTGTCGACCCCGGCGGCGGTGGCCACGGTCAGCAGGTGCCCGCCGCCGAGCAGGTCGAGCTCGGCCCGCACCGCCTGCAGCAGCAGGGTGAAGTTCTCGCGGTCGGCCGGGGTGCCCTCGGTCAAGCCGCCGCTCACCGGCCACTCCCAGTCGATGTCGATGCCGTCAAAACCATAGGTGACCATGAAGTCGACGCAGCTCTCGGCGAAGCGGGCGCGCGACTCGGGCGTGGCCGCCGCGGCGGGGAAGTTGGCCGAGAGCGTCCAGCCGCCGACGCTCATCAAGGTGCGCAGGTGGGGGTGCGCCGCCTTGAGATCGACGAGCTTGGCGAAGTTCCCGCCCTCGCGCTCGAGCGCCGCCCAGCTGTCGTAGACCACGCACTGGCCGTCGGGGGTCAGGTTGACGAAGGCGTAGTTGAGGTGGGTGAGCTGGTCGGCGGGCAGGTCTTCGACCTGGTAGCCGCGGTCGTAGACGCCCCACTCGGTGAAGTAGGCGATGGCCTTGCGGTCGGTGTCGGCGTCTGCGTCGGCGTCGGAATCCGCGTCGCTGTCGGCGTCGGCGTCGCCATCGGCGTCGGTGTCAGCGTCTGCATCGGCGTCGGAATCAGCGTCACTGTCGGCGTCGCTGTCGGCATCGGCGTCGCTGTCGGCGTCTGCGTCGGACTCTTCGGCGGGCACGCAGGCGCCGTCTTGTTCGACGGTGCCCTCGCCGCAGACCAGACCCTCGCCGTCTTTGCCCGCGTCGGCGCAGGCGGTGAGGCCCGAGAGCGCGAGGGCGAGGATCAGGTGCTGGGGGCCGATCTCGAAGGGAAGCGGGGGCAGGATCGGGCGCAAGGGTCCTCCAAAATGCTGCCCCATCGTAGCCCGCGCCCAGATCGGTCCGGTGGGATCGCCGTCAACTTTGTCGACGGCGCGGCGGGCTCAGCCCTCGGCGGGCGCCGTGCCGCCGTCGAGCACCGCCGACCAGAGCGCCACCGCCGGGCTGCGGAAGCCCGCCTCGCGGTAGGCGGCGACGTGCTGCTGGGCCACCCGGCGCACGGCGGAGAAGGCCGTGCTGTGCTCTTTGATCGTCAGCGTGACCATGTCGAGCTCGGCGCGCACGGCGGGCGGCATCGCGCCCAGCCAGGCGAAACCAGCGAGCAGCTCGTCTATGTCGATGAGGAGGGAGAGCTGGACCTCGGGCCCGAGGCGGATGGCGGCGGGCAGGCGCTCGAGCCAGTTGACCTCGAGGCGCTGGGCCTCGTCGCGGGCGGCGGACCAGAGCGCGTCGGACTCGCCGCGCACGTTGACCTTGACGCCCATGCCGACCAACATGCCCGCGATGCAGGCCGCCTCGAAGGCCGCGCCCTCGGCGGCGGCGGCGCGCAGGTCCTCGGCGAGCTCGCGGATGATGGTCTGCTTCTCGCTCTGGGCGCCCGATGGGCTCGTCGCAGCCATGTGGCTGACCTCCGTCCTGGGTGGCGTTTTCAGCGACCCGCTCGGGTCACCGCTCCCCCCTGGCTACGGAAGATTCAGCTCTGGACTTGACAGGCGCTGGGTACGCATGCAGCCGTATTCGCCCGGATCGGCCTCGAAGGCCCGGAGCGCCCCGCGCGCCCGCCGGCGGGCCAGCCCCCCCCTTCTGGCAGGCGCCCCTTCAGACCGCCATGCCGTAGAGCCCGTAGAGCAACATCTTGGGCGAGATGGTGCGCAGGTCGATCATCTGGCGCTTGACCTGGGCCGGCCGCATGTAGAAGCGCCGCAGTGCCCAGCTCTGCATCTTGATGAGCAGCTCGGGATCGTAGCCGGGCGGGTGGTAGATCAGGCGGTCGGGGTCGGGGTTGAAGGTGGTGTAGTTCTCCCAGTCGTCGCGGAAGAGGTCTTTTTGCCAGCGGTCGCGGAAGAGCGCCGAGCCCGGGAAGGGCACGGTGATCGCGAATTTGGCGAAGTCCACGTCGAGGTCGACCGCGAACTCGACCGTCTCTTTGGTCATCTCGGGCGTCTCGCCGGGCATGCCGATCATGAACAGGCCGACGGTCTGGATGCCCGCCGACTTGGCGTTGGCCACGCCCTCGCGCACCTTGGCGGTGGTGATGTTCTTGTTGACGTTGCCCAGCAGCATGTCGCTGCCCGACTCGATGCCCATGAGCACCCGCCGGCAGCCGCCCCAGTACATGAGATCGCAGGTCTCTTTGTCGAGGCGGTCGGCCCGCGTCTCGCTCAGCCACTTGCAGCGCTGGTCGAGGCCGCGCTTGACCAGCTCTTCGCAGAAGGGCTGCAGGTCTTTTTTGACCAGGGGGAAGATGGGGTCGACAAAGCCGATCTGCTTCACCCCGAACCGGTCGACGAGGTACTCGTACTCATCGACGATCTTGAACGGATCACGCTTGCGGTAGACCTTGCCGCCGGTGTTGATGAGGCTGCAGTAATCGCAGCGGTAGGGGCAGCCGCGTGAGCCGGTCATCGTGAGCACGGGCTTGGCGAAGTCGGCGAAGGGGAGCAGGCCGTAGCGGTGGTAGGGGAAGAGGTGCCAGGCCGGCCAGGGCAGGCTGTCGAGGTCACGGTTGAGCGCGCGCTCTTTGTTCGTGACCACCGTGCCGTGGCTGTCTTTCCACGTGATGCCGTCGACGGTGGACAGGTCGGACTCGGCCGACTCGAGCGCGTCGACCAGCTCGCAGATGGTCTCTTCGCCGTCGTGGTGTACGCAGAAGTCGGCCTCGCCCGCCGCCACGATCTCGGCGGCGAAGACGTCGGCGTGCACGGCACCCCAGACGATCTTCACATTCGGCAGGCGCGCCCGGATCGCCTTGGACAGGGCCGCGCAGACCGGCGCCGAGGGGGTGAGCACGGTCATGCCCACCAGCTCGGGCGCGAAGGCCACCGCTTTGTCGACCACCTCGTCGCCCGACAGCTTCTCGGCGAACATGTCGATCACCCGCACGAAGTCGCCGTGCTGCTCGAGGGCCGCGGCGATGTAGGCGAGGCCGATGCAGGGCATCGGCTCAAGCAGCCCCGCAAAGCGGCCGAGCTTTTGGAGGTTCATCGCGGGGTTGATGAGCAGGACGCGCAAGGGGGGCTCCGTGGCTGGGGCGGCGCGCGGATCGTAGCCCCTCCGGCGGGGCCGTGGCAGCGCCTTTGCGCCCGGCGCGCCGCCTCGCCCCTTGGGCGGGCCGCAGGATGTGGTTAGCATCGGGTCTGTGGAGGGTTTCCGCCCATGCCCGTGCTCCCCCGCCTCGGACTCTCCGCCTATCTGGTTCTGATTCCAGGTTTCGCGCTAGCGCAGGACGGTGCGCCCCCCGATGCAAGCCCTGTGCAGCCTGAGGCCGCCGCGCCCGAGGCCGCCCCGCCGGCCCCCGCTGAGGCGCCGCCGCCCGCTGCGCCGGGCCCGCGCCTGCCCACCCTGCTCGAGCCCCCCGCGCCCGCCTGGCCGGCCGGCGCGCTCGAGGCGGGCAGCCCCGGCGCCACCGTGCCCCTTGAGCTGGGCCTCGACGAGAATGGTGTGGTCATCGCTGTCTCGGTGGTTGCGCCGGTCGGCGGCGGCTTTGACGAGGCGGCCACCCTCGCCGCCCGCGCGCTGCGCTTCTCGCCGGCCGTCGACGCCCAGGGCGAGCCCGCCCCGGCGGTGATCCGCTTCAACATGCGCTTCTCGCGCGAGGCCCTGCCGGTCAAGGTCATCGAGGGCACCCTGCGCGAGGGCGGCACGCGCCAGATCTTGGGCGGGGTGGTCATCGAGGCCCTGGGCCCCGAGGGGCGCCGGGCCTTCGCCGAGACCGATGACCAGGGCCGCTACAGCTTCGTCGGCCTCGCCCCGGGCCCCTGGCAGCTCGAGGTCAAGACCGAGCCCTACGAGCCGCGCACCCAGGCGGTCACCGTCAAGAACGGCGTGGTGGTCGGTGTTGACCTCTACCTCGTGCGCGATGACCGCCGGGTGGCGGTGACTGCGGCTGAGAGCATCGAGGTGGTCGACACCCGCGGGGCGGGCGCCGAGCTGGTCGAGCGCAGGCTGACCGCCGAAGAGATCAAGTACCTGCCGGGTAGCGGCGGCGACGTGGTCAAGGCGGTGCAGAACCTGCCGGGCATCGCCCGCTCCCCCTTGGGCACCGGCCAGCTGATCATCCGCGGCACCGCGCCCGAAGACAGCCGCTTCTTCCTCGACGGCTCGCCCATCCCGCTGGTCTTTCACTTTGCGGGCCTGACCGCGGTGCTCAACAACGACCTCATCGAAGAGGTGCGCTACCTGCCCGGCTCGTTCAGCGTGCGCTACGGCCGCATGATCGGCGGCGCGGTCGACATTGAGACCAAGGCCCGCCTGCCCGAGCGCAGCAACGGCGCGGTCAGCGTCGATGTGTACCAGTCCACCTTCTTTGTGCAGCAGCGCATCAACGACCGCACGGCGATCTCGGCCTCGGGGCGCCGCTCCTACATCGACGCGGTGCTCAGCCCCCTGCTCTCTGAGGGCGACCTGACCGTGCAGGCCCCGCGCTACTACGACGCGCAGGTGCAGGTCCTCCACGAGGGCAAAGACAACGCCTTCTATGACGTGCTGCTCTTCCTCTCCGACGACGAGTTCCGCTTTCTTGGTGCCGACGAAGATGACGTGCTGGTCAGCTTTGCCGACAGCTTCACCCGCGGGCGGGTGCGGCGTTTGGGCCGCCCGGGCGACGGCTGGCAGCACGAGAGCACGGTGGCCTTCGGGCCCGAGCTGCGCGAGTTCCAGGCCGGCGACATCTCGAGCGGCCGCGAAGAGCGCCTCTTGGTCAGCGTGCGCGATGAGCTGAGCCGTGGCCTGAGCCCCGACCGCCCGCTCGGTGGCCGGGTGGGCGTCGACCTGCTGGCGGGCAAAGAGTCCTTCTCCTTCGACGAGGCGCGGCTGAACGAGCCCGAGGCGGGTGAGGCCCTGCAGCTCGCCCCGGCGCTTTACGGCGAGCTCACCTGGCGCATCGGCCGCCTGCAGCTCACCCCGGGTCTGCGCACAGACGGGCTGCTCTATGACAACGGCTATACGGGGTGGAGCATCGACCCGCGGGTCAACGCCCGCTACGTCCTGGGGTCGAGCACGGTGCTCAAGGCCGCCGCCGGCCGCTACTCGGGCACGCCCACCCTGCGCCAGGTCGCGCCCGAGAGCGACGGCAACGACCAGCTCACCTTCCCCTCGGCCATCCAGACCAGCTTCGGCTTCGCCCAGCCCTTGTGGGGCCGGGTGAACCTTGAGGTCACCGGCTTTTACAACGAGCTGTCGTCCTTGGTCGTCGGCCGCGAAGACCGCCTGCGCTTCTTCACCGGCCCGCCGCCGGTGGGCCCCTTCGACACCGACCCCTACGCGAATGACGGCGTGGGGCTCGTCTGCGGGGTCGAGGGCCTCGTGCGCTACACGGGCCCGAGCTCGGTCGGCCTGCTCTCGGTGACCGGCAGCCACAGCCAGCGCAAAGACCGGCCCGACGAGCCCACCGAGCTCTTCGCGTCCGACCAGCCGCTCATCATCAACGCCCTGTGGAGCCAGAAGCTGCGCCGCAACTGGCGCCTCGGCGGCCGGGTGCGCCACAGCTCGGGCAACCCCTACACCCCGGTGGTCAACCGGGTCTACGACATGGAGAGCCGCAGCTTCCAGCCGGTCTATGGCGAGCGGTCGAGCGAGCGCATCCCCGCCTTCACCAGCATCGACATCCGCATCGACAAGACCTACACCTTCGAGAAGTGGAAGCTCGAGACTTACCTCGACATCCAGAACGCCACCTTCTCGCAGAACATCGAGGTGATCGGGTGGACTTACGACTACGCCGCGCTCGACCCGGTGCTGTCCAACCCTCCGCTGCCCGTCTTCGGCTTCAAGGGGACCTGGTGATGACCCACGCACAGCTCCCGCTCCTCCGCCCGCTCCGCCCGCTCCTCCGCCTGCTCCCCGCCCTGATCCTCGCCGCCGGGCTCAGCGCCTGCAACAGCGGCCCCAACGAAGAGACCCTGGTCGACGAGCTGCGCGTGCTCGCCACCCTCTCGACCACGCCCGAGGCCCAGCCGGGTGAGCGGGTCGACCTCGAGGCCTTCGTCGTCGACCCGAAGGGTGAGAGCTATGATGTGATGAGCTGGGTCTGCACGACCACCGGCGAAGACTGCCTCGAAGCGGCGGCCACCGGCGGCGGCGCCTGGGATGGCCTGCGCGCCGAGGCCAGCCCCGCGCAGCCCTGGTTCAGCAGCAGCCTGCAGGTGCCCCCCTTCTTCGCCGAGTTCGTGACCGAAGAGCCCCTGCCGCTCATCTTCCACTACACGCTGGCCTGCCTGCCCGGCCGCTGCGCGGCCCTCGAGCTGGCCCTGGCCGAGCCCGCCGCGGGCAGCCCCGAGGCCGAACAGCTCGCCGCCCTGCTCGCCGACCCCACCGAGATGATGACCACCCTGCCGATGCAGGGGGTCTCGCTGGCCCTGCGCCGCCTGACCGTCTCGACCCGGGCCCCGGGTGAGCGGGTCGACAACCCGACCTTCTCGGTCACCACCGAAGGGGGCGCGCCGCTGCCCGCCGAGCTGACCACCGGCGAAGAGCTGGGCATCCTCTTCTCGATGGAGGGCCCCCGCGACGAGGACGCCGCCGTCTGGCTCTACACCGACAAGGGCGGTTTTCGTGACCCCAACGCGGGCCTAGCCGACCCCGACGAGGTGCCCAAGGTGCCCTATTATGCCCCCGACAAGGCCCAAGAGCTCGTGAACCTGTGGTTCATCGCGGTCAACGGCGACGGCGGGGTCTCGTTCGGCAGCCACGCCCTGCGGGTGAACGAAGCGGAGTGAGCGGGGCTGGCCCCGCCCGCCGCGGCTCAGCCCCCGATCGGCTCACCCTCGCCGCGGGCCCGCGACCACTCATCGGGCCAGCAGGCGCCAAAACCATCGGCCCCGATGCCGCAGCCCACGCAGCTGCCCAAGCTCACACCCCAGGCCGACGCGGGGGTCGCCGCCCACTCGGGGCAGGCGACGGCCTCGCCGGCCAGCACCTCGGGGTCATCCTGCTCCCACCGGCCGCAGCGCAGCGTGTCGTCGGCCGTCCACGCGCAGACGGTGCCGCGGCCGACCGCGACGTTCACATAGCCCCCACCCTCGGGCGCCGGCGGCAGGGCGGCCACCCCGGCGCCGCTGTCGAGATCGGCGCAGCGCACCTCACCTTCGTCAGCGGTGACCCCGCAGATGAAGGCGTCGCCCCCCGCGGTGTTCCCGCCGACCGCGCGCAGCTCGAGGCCGGCGAGGGCCGGCACGTCGAGGGCCGCCCCTGCGGGGTCTTGGCAGCGCAGGGCGCCCGCCTCATCGACCACGCAGAGGTGGCCGTCGCCGGCCAAGGCGAAGTCCAGCGCGGCGCCGGTGATCCCCGGGGCGGGCGCGCCCCCGCGGTCGGCGCAGAGCACGCCGCCGCCGTCCAAGCGCAGGCCGCAGACCCGCGCGGCGCTGAGCTGGGGTGCCCCGACCGGCGCCGAGAGCGGCGTGGGCATCGACGGATCGGCCGCGTCCCAGCAGAGCGTGGCCGTGCCGTCGGCGAGGGTGGCGCAGACCCAGGGCAGGCTGTCATCGGCCCCGCCCACGCCCACCGCGCGGAAGGTTGGCGCGTCGCCGTCGGCGCCGGCGAAGGGGCTGTCCTCACCCCAGGGGGCGCGCACCGCCGCCGGGTAGACCGCGGGCGCGGGCGGGCTGCCGCCGGTCTCGGCCCCGCGCAGCTCCCAGCAGACCACCCCGCCGGCGGGCCCGACCACGCTCTCGGCGGCCAGCACGCCGCAGCCCC
This sequence comes from Deltaproteobacteria bacterium, assembly GCA_016792625.1. GTDB lineage: Bacteria > Myxococcota_A > UBA796 > UBA796 > UBA2385 > JAEUKK01. Next base: position 51,466 of record JAEUKK010000176.1, read on the forward strand.
AGCGGTCGGTGCTCGACACCATCTGCATGCGCGTGTCGCAGGCGGCGCCGTGGGGGCCCTCGCCGGCCGCCTCTTGGTCGGGGTTGAACACGTAGCGGCAGTTGTCGACCTCGTTGAGCACGCCGTCCTGGTCGCTGTCGAGGAAGCGGTGCAGGTCAGGCACCTCGGCGCTCAGCCCGCCCTCTTCGATGAGCCGGTGCAGGCCGAGCATGGCCAGATCGGGGTTTAAGGCCGGCTCGGCGGCGCGCAGCACCTCGTAGGCCTCGAGGGGGAGGGCCCCCTGCTCGGCAAAACCGAGGCTGAGCTCATCGAGGAAGGCGGGTAGATCAAAACCATCTGCCGAGTCTGCGTCCGGCGCGCCGTAGCCGCGGCTGGCCTCGGCCACCACGCCGCTAAAACCGAACAGCCAGGCCTGGGCATAGCCCTCGCCGAAGGGCTCGAGCTCGGGGCCGCGCACCCCCGGCGGCTGGCGGTCAGCCATGGGCAGGGCGTCGAAGAGCTCGTCGAGCAGGGCATCTTGGGCGACCATGAACGGGGTGCCGGCGCGCAGCTCCTCCTCGAGGGCGGGCGCGATGAGGTGGGTCAGCAGGTTCACGTGCAGGCTGCTCCGCTCTCCGACCTCGCCATAGGCCACGAGCGTGATCGGCTCGCCGGCCTTCTTATCCCCCCAGGCCTCGTTGAAGGCCTCGCCCTGGGCGGTGATCCGCACGAGGCCCTGGTGGTCGAGGGTGGCGCTGTAGCTGCCACCGTCGTCGCGCACCTCGACCAGAACGGGGGGCCCGACCGGCTCGAGCGCGGCGCTCAGGGGCTGCAGCTCGATCTGGCCGCCGGCGGCCATCGGGCCCTTGAAGATGACGCCCTCGGCGCTGCCGCTGGTGTCGGCGGCGTCGGTGGAGCCGCCGGCCTCGCCCGAGTCGCCCGGGCTGGCGCAGCCGCAGAGCAGGGAGAGGAGGGCGGCGGAGCGGAGCGGGCGCGGCATGGGGGACTCCGGCGGGCACTTGCGGTGGAGAGGGGCCGACCTTAGCCGCTGGACGGCGGGTGGCCGATGGATGGAGAGGCACGGCGAGAGGGGGCGGGCCCCGGGGCGCAAGAGCCCCAGGTCGAGCGCCTCTGCCTGCTGCTCACCGATCTGGTCGACAGCACCCAGCTGGTCGCCACGCTGGGCGACGCGCGGGCCGCGGCCCTGATGGCCCGCCACGACCGCCTCGCCCGCGACCTGCTCGGCGCGCACAACGGCCGCGAGATTGACAAGTCCGACGGCTTTTTGCACATCTTCCCCAGCGCTGAAGACGGCGGGGCCTACGCGCTCGCGCTGCACGCCGCGCTGGACACCCTCGCCGCCGCCGAGGGCCTGCCCCTGCGGGCCCGGGCCGGCCTGCACGTGGGCGAGGTCCGGCTCAGCTGGAACAGCCCCGAGGACGTCGCCCGCGGCGCCAAGCCCTGCGAGGTCGAGGGCATCGCCAAGGCCACCGCCGCCCGCATCATGGGCCTCGCTGGCGGCGGCCAGACCCTGCTCAGCGCCGCCGCCGCGGCCGGGCTCGGCCCGCGCCCCGGGCGCCGCTTGCTCTCGCACGGGCACTACCGCATGAAGGGCCTGCCCGAGCCGATGGAGGTGCTCGAGCTCGCCGGTGAGCAGGGCGGCCCCCTGCTGCCGCCGGCCGACACCGCCAAGGTCTACCGGGTGCTGCGCGAGGGGGCGCTGTGGCGGCCGGTGGCCGAGCTGCCCTTCCGCCTGCCGCCCGAGCGCGGGCCCTTTTTTGGGCGCGAGGCCGAGCTGCGGCAGATCGCCGACCGCTTCGCCGAGGGCGCCGCGGTGCTGACCCTGGTCGGGCCGGGCGGCACGGGCAAGACCAGCCTCGCCGAGCGCTTCGCCCGGGCCTGGCGCGGCGACTGGGCCGGCGGGGTCTGGTTCTGCGACCTCGCCGACGCCCGCAGCGCGCTCGACGTGGCCCGGGCCCTGGGCAAGGTGCTCGAGGTGCCGCTGGCGGTCGGTGATCCCGTCGAGGTGCTCGGCGAGGCCCTCTCCCACCGGGGCCCGCTGCTGCTCGTGCTCGACAACCTCGAGCAGCTGGTCCATGTGGCCGGCCCGCTGCTCGGCCGCTGGGCCGCGGCGGCCCCCCAGGCGAGCTGGCTGCTCACCAGCCGCCAGCGCCTCGACCTGCGCGGAGAGGTGCTGGTGGTCGTTGATCCGCTGCCGCTGCCCCCCGCGGGGGCCCCCGCCAGCGCCCTGCGCCTCAGCCCCGGGGTGGCCCTCTTCGCCGCCCGGGCCCAGGCCGTCTCGCCCACTTTTCGCCTCGAGGGTGAGGTGGCCGCCGAGGTCGCCGACCTGGTGCGCCTGCTCGACGGCCTGCCCCTGGCGATCGAGCTGGCCGCGGCGCGGGTGCGCGTGCTGCCGCCGCGCCGCATCCTCGAGCGCATGCACCAACGTTTTGAGCTGCTCACCGGCGGGCGGGCCGGCGGCGGCCGCCAAGCGACCCTCAAGGGCGCCATCGACTGGAGCTGGGAGCTGCTCAGCCCCGCCCAGCGCGCCGCCCTGGCCCAGTGCGCGGTCTTCGAGGGCGGCTTTGACCTCGAAGACGCTGAGCAGGTGCTCGATCTGCGCGCCTTGCCCGAGGCCCCCTGGGCGCTCGACCTGCTCGAGGCCCTGGTCGACCAGAGCCTCGTGCGCGCGACCCCGGGGCCCGATGGCGAGCCGCGCTTCTCCTTGCTGCGCACCATTCAGGACTATGCCCGGGCCCGCCTCGAAGACCCCGCCAACCCCACCGGGGGCCCCGCCGCCTTGGCCGCGGCCCGGGCCCGCCACGCCGCCCGCTTCGCCCGCTGGGGTGCGCCCGAGGCCCTCCTGCGCCTGCGGCAGCCCGGCGCCGGCGTCTGGCGCCAACGCCTGGTCGCCGAGCTCGACAACCTCGTGGCGGGGGCGCGGGGCGCTGGGCCCGAGGCCGCCCGCTGCGCCCGCGGGGCGCTCGCCGCCCTGCGCGAGACCGGGCCGTGGTCCCAGGCCGAGGCCCTGGCCCTCGCCGCGCTCGAGGGCTGCCCGGCGGGGCCGCTGCGCGCGCAGCTGCAGCTGGCCTTGGGCGAGGTGCAGGCCCGGGCGGGCGCGGTCGACCGGGCCGAGCCCCACCTGCTCGCCGCGCTGGCCGCCGCCCGCGCCGAAAACGACGCCGCGCTCGCCGGGCAGGCCCAGGTCGGGCTGGCCGGCGTGGCCATCCACCGCGGCCAGCTCGCGGCGGCCGAGGCGGCCCTGGCCGCGGCCCTGGTCGACCTGCAGGGGGCGCCCGCCCAGCTGCGGGCCGACGCCTACGCCGAGCTGGCCCACGTCGTGGGCATCCGGGCCGGGCGCATCGCCGAGGGTGAGGCCGCGCTGCTCGTGGCCATCCGCTTGTACGAGGCCGAGGGTGACCTGCCCGGCCTCGCCCTGGCCCGCAGCCACCAAGGCGCACTTTTGGCGATCAGCGGGCGCCTCGACGCGGCGCACGCGGCCTACGCCGAGGCCCGTGATCTGGCGCGGGAGGTCGGCGATCTGCGCACCGCCGGGCTGGCCGAGGGCATGCGCGGCGCCGTGCTCATCCTCAACGGCGCGCTCGGGCCGGCCGAGGTGGCCCTGCGCAGCGCGATCGACCAGCAGGCCCGCATCGGCGATCGCGTCTACGAGGCCATGCACGTGAGCAACCTCGGCGACCTGCTGCTGCGCCAGGGCCGCGGTGCCGAGGCCCGCCCCTGGTTCGCCCGGGCGATCACCCTGGCCCAGGCCACCGGCGACCCGCGCTCTGAGGGCATGGCCCAAGGCGTGCTCGGCGAGCTGCTGGGGCAGAGCGGCGATCTGGCCGCTGCTTTCGAGGCCTTCGCCCGCGGTGAGGCCCGCCTGCGGGCCGCTGGCGACCCGATCGAGCTGGCCAAGCTGCTCTGCGGCGAGGGCCACCTGCGCCTGCAGGCCCACGATCCAGAGCGGGCGGCGGCCCGCGCGGCCGAGGTGCGCGCCCTGCTCGCCGACCGACCGGTCGAAGAGGGGGCCGAGGCCCTCACCCGCCTGCGCGCGCTGGAGGCGGAGATCGCGGCGGCGGTCAGTCAAGGTGGGCCCTCCACCGCCGGCTGAAGCAAGGGCCGTGCCGCGAGGTCATTGACGTGCTGCAGGGCCTCTCGGGCCCGCGTTCTCCCACGGTTGCTGCGAGACCTGCAGGGCCACCTGCAGCCCTTGCAGGCCGGGGCGAGCGCCGCCCGCCGCGGATAGACCGCCTGCCCCCGGGCACCCCGCCGCCGGAGACGCCGCGCCATGACCGCCCTCGCCCTCGCCCGCCGCCTGCCGCTCTTCGCTGAGGTGCCCGCGCACGAGCTCGAGGGCCTGCTCGGGCGCTGCCCGCCGCGCACCTGGGCCAAGGGTGAGGTGGTTTTTCGCCAGGGGGCGGCCGCCGACGCGGCCCAGCTGCTGCTCAGCGGCCGCATGAAGGCCTGGGCCGAAGAGGGCGGGCGCGAACAGCCCGTCAGCGACGTCTTTCCCGGCGAGCTGGTCGGCGAGGCGGCGCTCTTCGCCCCCGGCGCGCCGCGCACCGCCACCCTGCGCGCCTGGGAGGACAGCCTCGCCCTGCCCATCGGCCCGCCCACCCTCCTCGCGCTGCGGGGCACGGCCCTGCTCGCCGCGCTGCAGCGGCACATGATCGGCGTGTCGGCGCGGCGGCTGCGCACCACCGAGCACGCCCTGCGGCGCAACGTCGTCGGGCCGGCGGCGCCCGCGGCGGCCGAGGGCCAGGGGCTCTGGCAGCGCATGGGCGAGCTGCTCGGGCGGTGGTCATGAGCGCGCTGGCCGCCCTCTGCGCGCGGCTGGGGGTGGCGCCCGACCGGGTGCCCCTGCTCGAGGCTGCCTTCACCTCACCGCCCACCCAGCGCGCCGCGGGCGAGGAGCTCTGGGCGGCAGGCCAGCGGGCCCCGGCGGTCGAGCTGCTCGAGGTGGGCCAGATCACCCTCGAGCTGCGGGCCGAGCCCACCGGCCCGGCGGTGCGCCACACGCTGCGGGCGCCGGCCCTGCTCGGCCTGCCCTCGGCGGTCGACGGCGGGGCCCGGGGGGGCACGGCGCAAGCGGCCCAGCCCTGCGCCCTGCGCGCGCTGCCCGCAGCCACCCTCGAGAGCGCCCTGCAGGGCGCTGATCCCACCAGCGAGGCCCTGCGCGAGCTGCTGCTGGCCGCCATGTGGTCCGACCTGCGCGAGGCCACCCTGCTGCTGCGCGAGCATCTGCGCACCCGGCCGGCCTGAGCGCGCAGCTGGGCGCCCAAGGCCCCCCTGCGGGGCCGCCCGCGGGCGCCGGCCGCGGCCAAGGTCCGCGGCCGCGCGGGCGGCGTCGCTGCGCGACCGGCGCTGCGCGCCGCCCTCCGGTCGGCCGGGCGCGGGTTAGTGGTTCGTTGGAGGACGGATGCCGCGCCTGCCCACACCGTGGATTAACCCCAACAGCCTTGATTTGGGTTTGTTCGTCAACCGCACAGTCGAGGTTCAGCACCTCGTCGAAGACCTGTGTGACAAGGTCGACTACAGCTCCCGCTCCGGTCTCGTCACCGTCCGAGGTGACCGCGGGGTCGGCAAGTCGATCTTTGTGCGCGAGGTCCTCCGCCAGGTCGCGCGGGCGCGCCCGGGCAAAGTGCTCACCGTCGTTGGTGACCTGCGTGCGACCAACCCGCGCCAGATGCTGGTCAACCTAATCCACCACCTCCTGATGGCGATCGAAAGTGCGACGAGCCCTGCGCTTGACAAGGACTGGCGGGCCGCCTGGGCCGCGCCGCTTCAAGAGCTGCGGATGTCCGGTGACCGCCTAGTCCGGTCCACTTCCGCAAACGAGGGGCGGGAATACGGCGCAGCCGGGGAGGTGGGCAGTAGTCTTTACGGCCTGCTGATGGGCAAGTTCTCTGCCCACTGGAAAGAGAAGCGAGAGAGCGGGCAACGTGTAGACTCGTCCCTTGAGATTACAGAAGAGGTTCTCCGCGTCGCCCTCGTCGGCACCTTAGAGGCGCTGGCGAAACATGTGACCGTCTTCGTGTTCTTCGACGACTTCGATCAGGCTGCAGGTACCGACAACCCGGAGCGCGCGAAAGCGAGCTTTCGGGCCGTGCTCGACCTGCAACCCTGCATCTCGATCCTGCACCTGCGCACCGAGGTCGCGGGCTTCGCAGAGCTACGTCGAGAGGCTGACAGCGCGGTGACGGTGAGCGGCCTCCAGCCGAAACAGCTGGTTGAAATCCTGACCAAGCGAAGCAACTCGGTGCAGGGTCCGCATGCCAGTCAGCTCCGCTTGCCCGCCGCCTGGGCACCGTTCTGGGCGCTCGCTGAAGCGACCGACAACCCGCTCGTGCTGCTGCGCTGGGCGCAGGGGCTCGCGACCCGGCACCGTCAGTGGCCGCCTGGGCCCGAGTGGGCCGAGCCCACCGCGCTTCGGGACCTGAGCGTCGAGACCGCCCAAGCCAACGGTGATGCACGCCTGTGGGCCAAGCTAGGTAACTTGATCGAGAAGCTCGGCGCGAACAGCCCGCTGACCAGCAAGATGCTGCTCGACGGTAAGCGGGAGCTGGACCCGACGCCTGCCGTCGGGCTCACCGAGGATGAGCTGGCTTGGCTCGTCCGCTGCGAGCACCTCGTGCCCATTGACCGCTTCGACCCAAGGGCAGGGCTCCGGCTCGACCCGCTGCTCGGCCTGATCCTGCCCGCGGTCGCTGCCAAGGTGCGGGCCGAGGCCGAGCGCCTCCTCCGCCCGTGAAGCTCTTCGCGCTCGACGACCTCCGGCTGGAGGCGCTCCACGCAGGCGACGCCCCCTTGATGTTGCCTGACTTCCTTCCGGGCAGCCACATCGAACAGATCATTCGCCTGTGGTGGCGGACCCTCGGGCAGCCTCGGCGGGTCGACCTCGTCTGGCAGCCCGCCGGCGGCCCTGATCGCGCGTTGCTGAAGCGGCTCGCACAGGGCGCTCTCGGGAATGATGTCCTCGCAGTGGTGGAGGTCTATGACGAGAGTACACATCTCGACGAGCTCCGCGCCTCCGATGACCTCCGCGGCCTGCCGATCATCGCGTTGCGTTGCCCAAGCTGCGCGCCAGGGCTCAGCCTGCGCGTTCTGTCGGAGCTCCGCCGGGTGGTTCGGGAGGCGCTGTTGAGCCGTTGGGAAGAGGAGGGCGCTCGGCTGGGGCTCGACCCCGCCGCCCTCGACCCGCTGGAGCCGCTGCTCCGCGAGCTACTCGACCCGTGCGAGGTCGTCGAGGCGGTCAACCTCGCCGCCGAGGCGGCGCTTGCCGGGGTGGGCGCAGATGCGCTCGCCCCGTGGGTCGAGGCCGCGGTGCTTCGCCGACTGCTCAAGGCTTTGCCTGGGCTGGAAGCCATGGCGTTGCTCTCACGCGCGACCGCAGCCTCCGTGCACGCCGATCAGGCGCCAGCACCGCGCGCGGACGCCCGCCTGCGTGTGCAAGGGCTGCTCCGCGACGGCGCGCTGCAGGGTTGGTCACGCCGCCTGCTTGACCCCCGGGTGGCGGCGAGAGTGTTTGCGGACTGGACTCTTCGGGATGAAGCACTTGATCCGGAAGTGGTTGCGGCGCATGAGGGGGCCGCGCGAGCCGCCGAGACGCACGCAGAGGTGTTGCTCCGAAAGTGGGCCGATCCCCAGATTGAGGCGCTGGCAGATCGATTGAGCAAAGGGGGAATCTCGCCCGTAGACGCCCGAGATAAGCTCGCTGCGCTGCGCGCGTCAATCCCGCCAACGGCCGCAGCGAACAGCGACCTTCACTTCGTCGCCGGATTGATCGACGAAGCGGTCGAAGATTGGGCAGCTGCGGCAGAGTCGTACCGAAGGGCGTTCGCTGAGGTTGATACCTCCAACCTTGGGACCTTCAGCGCGCCAGCTTGGCACCGGTACGGGGTGGCGAAGTTCAAGCTTGGCGAACTGGATGAGGCGGAGCGGGCGCTGCGCCATACTCTGACGCTGCACGAGTCCTATCCCGGGCATCCATACGACTCTGTGTTCACGCTCAAAGACCTTGGGCAGGTTCACGCTGCGCGCGGTGACCTAATTGAGGCCATTCGCACCTTGTCCCGGGGCCTTGAGATCGCACGTGATCCGGCCTCCGGCGCCCCGCCGTGGATGGTCCCCGTCGTGTTGGTGGACCGGGCGCACTGGCACAACTCCAACGGCGATTGGCGACTGGCGGTCATCGACCTGGAGCATGCGGTCAACGGCTTCGCGGGACTCGACCGACCGAAAGATCTCGTCACCGCGCTCATCGCGCTGGGTCGAACACTGCGGGACCACGCCGACTGGGCGCAGGCTGAGCCCCACCTGAAGCAGGCGGTCGCGCTGTCGGCAGAAATCAAGGATGATGGGCTGCGATGGCGCAGCATGGGCCACCTTGGCGTCGGGTTGCAACGCGCTGGTCGCAACCGCGAAGCGGAAGAGCTGCTCCGCCAAACCCTTGCGATGCACGTCGATGAGGGAAGTAGCCAGCACGCCGAAGTAGTAGTTCACCTCGCCTTGGCTCTGAGCGCGCAAGGACAAGGTCTCGACGCGATTTCCCTGTTCGACGAGAGCTGGGCCCTGCATCGCGCCGCGTGGCCACCGGTGGCACGCCATGACCTGGCCAACACTCGGGCCATCATCGCTGTGCTTTTGGGGCAACCTGACGAGGCCATCACGTGGTTCAAGCTCGCCATTGAAGAAGGTCGAGCCGGTACGCCCATCAAGAACCGTTGGGTCGTGGTCACGAACCTTGCTCATTTTCACGCGATTCGAATGGATGCCGCCGCCGCGCTCAGCACCTTGCTTGACGCAGAGCGGGAACTCGGCGACCCACCCGCTTCGCTCGTCGCACAGCAGTGCGCAATTAGGGCGAAGGCCCACGTGTTGGGCCGGAACTTCACCCATGCCGAGCGGGCAGCGCGCCTCGGCATTGAAACAGAGGGGACGGATTCTTCCAGCGAGACGAGCGCCACCCTCCATTTTTGGCTGGGAGAGGCGCTGCGCCAGCAGGGGCACCACAGCGAGGCCGCGTCGGCGAGCGCACGGGCTCGCGACCTCGCGACCCGCGATGGGGACCGAGTTCAGGCGCTCCGCTCCTTGGCGGCGAGCCTCCACGCGCTCAACCAACACGGCGCGGCCCGGAGGGCCGAGCGGGAAGCCGACGAGCTCGCCCCCAAGAAGGCCGCCGCGCCGCACACGCAGCTGGTCGCGCGTCGGCGTTGAGCCCAGCGCTGAAGTTGATCCGGCGCTGCGCGCCGCCCTCCGGTCGGCCGGGCGCTGCCCTCCGCCTGCCCTTGCGCCGCCGGCTCCCCGCCCGTAGTCTCCCCCCGGCCGGCGGATCGGGCCGGCGTTCGGGCCCGCAGAGCCCGGTGATCTCGACCTGGAGCAGCTTGATGCAGCGCGCGACTCTGTCTGATGGCCTCGAGGTCTGGTGCATCCAGCGCCCCGAGGCGCTCGTGCTCGACCACCATGTGCGGGGCTACCTGCAGCACGGCGTCGAGGTGCGCGCCGGCGACGTCGTGCTCGACGTGGGGGCGAACATCGGGCTCTTCGGGGTGCGGGCGGTGCGTGCCTTCCCCGACGTCAAGGTCTACGCTTTTGAGCCGGTGCCCGACATCTTCGCCGTGCTGCAGGCCAACGCCGAGAAGCACGGGCCGGGGCGCCTCATCCCGCTCAACGTCGGGGCGAGCACCAGCCGCGGCGAGGCCCGCTTCACCTACTTCCCCCGCAGCCCGGCGCTCTCGACCAGCGACCCCGGCGCCTGGGATGAGCAGCCCGATGAATTCAAAGAGGCGGTCATCGGCCAGACCGCCGCGGCGGGTGAGGCCATCTGGTATGCCCGCCTGATGCCCCGCTTCTTGGCGGGTTTTGTCGCCCGCCACCTGCGCGGGGGCAGCAAAGAGGTGGTGGCCCAGCTGGTGACCTTGTCCGAGGTCATCGACGAGCACCAGATCGAGCGCGTGGACCTGCTCAAGGTAGACTGCGAGGGCGCCGAGCTGGCGGCGCTGCAGGGCCTGCGCGCCGAGCACTGGCCCCGGGTGCGCCGGGTGGTGGTCGAGGTGCACGACCGCGACGGCCGCTTCGACACGGTCTGCGCCCTGCTCCGCCAGCACGGCTTCACCAAGCTGGTCGCCGAGAAAGAGGCGGGCTTTGAGAAGACCCGTCTCATCAACGTCTTCGCCACCCGTGAGGAGCAGCCCGCGTGAACGCCGCCGCCCTGCTCGCGCTGACCGCCGTGGCCCTCAACGGGCCGGCCCTGCTGCTGTCGCTCTACATCGACAAGCACGGCATTCCGGCGGGTTGGGGTGATCAGACGACGCCGCGCAAGCGGGGCACCCTCGCCCGCCGCCTGCCGCTCATCGGGCTCAACCTCGGCCTGCTCTATGGCTCGGCCATCCCGGCGCTCTGGGCCTTTGGCGGGCTCTTCCCGATGCAGGCGCCGCCGCTGTGGCTCGGGCTGCTGCAGCTGCTCCTGCTCGTGCTGGTCGACGACCTCTGGTTCTACTTCGCCCACCGCCTGCTGCACGTCCACAAAGAGCTCTACCGGCGCATTCACAGGCTGCACCACGAGGCCTTCGCCCCGGTGCCCATCGAGTACATCTACGCCCACCCGCTCGAGTGGATGACCGGGGCCCTGGGCCCGGTGCTGGTCATCGGGGCCATCTTGGCCGTCGCCGGCGAGATGAGCGCCTATGTGCTGGTCGGCTGGCAGGCCTGGCGCACGCTGCACGAGCTCGACATCCACTCGGGCCTGCGCTCGCCGCTCAGCCGCGCGCTGCCGCTGTGGGCGGGCATGAAGCACCACGACCTGCACCACGCCAAGCCCACCAAGGGCAACTACGCCAGCTCGCTCACCCTGTGGGACCGGGTCTTCGGCACCCTCATCCTCGACGGCGCAGCCCCCCCGCGCGCCGGGCGCGCTGCACCTTCAGCGCCCGCTCCTCCCGCTGATGAGCCCGCGGCCTGAGCCGCCTCCGCCCGCCCCCGCCCGAGGCCGCCGATGCCGACCCCTCCGCTCCCGCCGCGGGCCTCCGCCCTGGTCCTCCTGCTCCTCCCCCTGGTGGGCTGCCCCTCGGCGCCCATCCCCAGCGAGGGCCAGCGGGCGGTGATCTCGCTCGACGGCGCTTTTGACCGCAGCCCGTGGATGAGCCCGCCCCTGCCCGAGGCCGAGCTGTCGATCACCGCCACGGTGACGCTGCCCGCGGCGCGCCGGGCCGCGGCGGCTGACCTGGTGCTCGACGGGCTGTGGTTCCACGCCAAGGTCAGCGTCGACGGCGAAGAGCTGCCCGTGGTGCACGGCGGCGCGCCCACCCTGCGCGTGCCGCTGGGCGACGCCTTGGCCGACGGCGAGGCCACGATCACCGTCCGCGCGCGGCCGCCGGTCGAGTCCTTCAACCCGCGGGTGACCGGCGGCGGGCTCAGCACCTTCCGCCAGACCGTGCCCCTCGACCGCCCCTGGCTCGCCCGCCCGCCCCGGCTCGAGCTGCACCCGGTCGAGCAGGTGCGCACCTCGGCCCTGGTGGCCGAAAAAGACGGCGACGTCACCCCCATGGCTTGGACCGAGAACGCCCCCGCCGGCGCCATCGTGCGCTTCTCGGCCCGGCTCGACGGCGAGCTGGTGCAGGCGCTCGGCGAGGCCCCGGTCGGGGCCGACGGCAAGGCGGTGGGCGCGCCGGTCGACTGGGATGGCCCCCGCTGGACGCCCAGCGCCCCTCACCTCGTGCACTTTGAGGCCACGCTGATCGACGCCACCGGCAAGGTGCTCGACCACCGGGCCGACCGCACCGGCGTGCGCCGGGTGAGCATCAAGCCCCTGACCTTGGCGATCGAAGACGAAGAGCTGCGCGTGCACGCTGTGCGCGCCAATTTCTTCCCGACCCCGCGCAGCCTGCTCGACGAGGCCGGCGGCGTGCTCGAGTGGGGCGTCAACGCCATGGAATTCCACGGCGAGTTCGCGCCCGAGGACTGGTATGTGCAGGCCGACGAGCTGGGCCTGCCGGTGATCCGCTTGGCGCGCTGCGCCGGCTTGGCGAGCCAGCACAGCGGCACCGCCAAGGGCTTTGAGGACGTGCTCATCGACCAAGACCGCCGCACCGTCGAGGGCCTGCACCACCACCCGAGCGCGGTGCTCTGGGTGGCCGAGCCCGGGCCGGTGATCGGCAAAGACGGGCCCAGCAACCTCGACACGGCCCGCCTCGCCGACGACCCGCACCGCCGGCCGCGCGTGCCCGGCGATGTGCACGGGGTGCCCATCGACCCCAACCAGGCCAAACCTTGCGGAGATTACCCTTGCCGTGGGGGTTTTGCGCGCGAGGTGCTCGCGGCGAACCCGCAGACCTGGGCCCGGGCGGCCGTGGTCTGGGGCCAGCAGCTGCAGGCGGGCATGTGGGGCGGCGTGCTGCCCACCGCCGAGGCCGTGCACGGCAGCAAAGAGCCCTGGCGGCAGGTCTTCGCCCCCCTGCTGGCCAGCGCCGGGGTCCAGCCTTGGCCCCAGGTGCTGCGGCGCGCGCCCAGCGCCGTGCTCGTCTCGGGCCTGCCTGCGGGCACCCTGGCCTTCCTCGAGGTGCCCGGCCTGCCCGCGGTCGGCGCGCTGGTTCACGAGACCGGCACGGTCGAGCTCTCGGCATGGCATGAAGGCCCGGCCACCCTGCGGGTCGGCGACCAGACCCAGGCCCTCACGCTCAAGGCGGGGGCCTATGATGGCTCGACCCGCCGCACCGCGCCCGCCAGCCTGAGCTGGGCGCCCGCCCCGCCCGCTCCTTAACCGACCCTGGCCCTGACCGACCCCGGAGCTTCCATGAACGCCCAGGCGCCCGCCGCCCCCCGCTGGGACCTCGACCTCCTCTACCCTGGCGGGGTCACCGGCCCGGCTTGGCGCGACGAGCTGGCCGCGCTGAACGTCGATCTCACCGCGCTCATCGCGCAGGGCCAGGCGCTGGGCCCCGTCGACGGCGGGCCGGCCTGGGGGGCCTTCCTCTCCGCCGCCGCGGCCCTCGACGAGCGCCGCCGCCAGCTCACCGCCTTCGCATGGCTGGCCGCCTCGGTCGCCGCGCAAGACCCGGCCTGCGTCGCGGCCATCGGCGAGGTCGAGGCGGCCGCCTCCCGCGCCGAGCTGGCCTGGACGGCCCCCGAGGCCGCGCTGGCCGCCGCAGACGAGGCCGCCTGGGCCGCGCTCATCTCCACCCCGGCCGGGGCCGCCGAGGCCGACGGCCTGCGCTGGCGGCGGCTCAGCGCCCGGGCCCGCCCACCGGCCGCCCAGCAGCAGGTCGTGGTCGCCCTCTCTGACGCTGCTCTGCACGCCTGGGGCCGCCGCTACAGCCGGGCGGCGGCCAAGGTCGTGGTCGAGCTGGGCGGCGCGCAACTCTCGCATGGCCAGGCCTTCAACCGCCTGTCCGACCCCGACCCGGCGGTGCGCCGGGCGGCCCAGGCCGGCATCACCGCCGGCTGGCGCGCCGTCGCCGAAGACTGCGCCGAGGCCCTCGACCAGATCATCGGCAGCCGGGCCGCCCTCGCCGCGCTGGCCGGCCGCGCCCCCCTCGACGAGGCGCTCGACCACAACCGGCTCAGCCGCGCCACCCTCGACGCCCTGCTCTCGGCCTGCGCCGCCGGCCGCCCGGCGCTCTGGCGGGCGCTGCAGCTGCGGGCCCGGCTGCTCGGCGTCTCGTCCGTCGACTGGGCCGATCTCAGCGCGCCGGTCGACCAGGTCGACATGGACGTGCCCTGGGACGAGGCCGAGCGCACCGTCCGCCGCTGCTTCTCGGCCCAGGGCGAGGGCATGGGCGGCTTCGCGGCGCGGGCCTTCGAGGGCGGGTGGATCGAGGCCGAAGATCGGGGCGGCAAGCGCCACGGCGCCTTCTGCATCTCGCTGCCCCGCGAGCGTGAGAGCCGCGTGTTCATGACCTACTCTGGCCGCATGACCAACCTGGTCACGCTGGCCCACGAGCTGGGCCACGCCTACCACAATGACGTGCTGATGGGCGAACCGGCGGCCTCGCGCAGCCTGCCCTACACCCTGGCCGAGACCGCCTCGACCTTCGCTGAGGCGGTGGTGCGCGGCGAGGCCCTCGACCGGGCGGCGGGGCGCCCCGAAGAGCTGGGCCTCATCGACCAAGAGCTGCAGAGCGCGATCGTCATGCTGCTCAACATCCCGATGCGCTTCGCCTTGGAGCAGGCGCTGTTCGAGATGAAGGCCGAGGGCCCGCTGAGCCCCGAGCGGCTCTGCGCCAAAGCCGAGGCGCTGCAGCGCGAGGCCTATGGCCCGGTGCTCGGCGAGGCCCACCCGATGTTCTGGGCCGAGAAGCTGCACTTCTACCTGACGCGGGCGCCGTTCTACAACTTCCCCTACGCCTTTGGCTACTTCTTCTCGGCCCTGGTCTTCGCCCGCGCCCGCGAAGAGGGCCCGGCCTTCGCCCCCCGCTACGCGGCGCTGCTGGCCGACACCGGCCGCTGCACGGTCGAAGAGGTGGCCGCCCGCCACTTGGGGGTCGACCTGACCGACCCGGCGGCCTGGGCGCCGGTGCTCGCCGACATCGAGCGCCTGGTCGAGCGCTACGCGGCCCTGGTCGAAGCGCGGGGCTGAGGCGCCGCGCCGCCGATCAGCGCGCGCCGGGCAGCCGCAGCCAAAACTTGCCGCCCCGCACGGTGAGACCACCGATGCGGGCGATGTTCTCGTCGAGCTCGTGGTCGTGCCGCCGGGCCTCGGCGAGGCGGTCGTTGGCCAAGGCGCGCAGCTCGTCGGGCGCGGTGGGCAGCGCCCAGCCCGAGACCACCAGCTCGACCGGCTCGAGGCGCGAGATCGCGCCGTCGCGCAGCTCGAGCGCGCCGAGGAAGTGCAGGTTCACCCAGTGCAGCCCGACGGCCAGCGAGAGGTCGAGCTGGACCAGGGGCTCGGCGCCGCCGCGGTCGACCAGATCGAGGAAAAAGACGCCGATGAGGTCATTGCGCCAAGGCCGCAGCACCTGGGTGGCCCGCGCCGGGGTGAGCGGGGCCTCGCCGGCCACCTGCAAGATCTCGAGCACCTCGGCCCGCACTTTTCGGTCAAGCGGCACCTGATCGCGCACGAGCGGCTGCTCGTCGACGAAGGGCTGGCGCAGCAGCACCGGCGCCCGCACCGCGAGCAGGGCCACGACCATGCTGGCGGCGAGCAGGGCGAAGGAGACCACCCACAGCCACACGGGCGCGCGCCCCCAGCGCCGGGCCGCGCTCTCGGCTGGTCTGCTCCGCGCGCCGCGCCCCGCCATGCGCCCCCCGGCGGCCCGGGCCGCGCCCCATCATCGCACGGGGCGCGGGCGCAGTGGCTGGGCCGCCGCAGGCAAAGAGGCGCGTCCCGCCCGACCGAAGCTCCGGAGCACTCCAGGAACCGCCAACCCCAGCGGTCGCGCTTCGGTCGGGCGGCGACGGCAGACCCACCATAGGGGCTCCTTGGCCTGGTGGCGATTGATCTGGATCACGGGTCGGCCGGACGCTCCGCAGAGCCCGCGTCGCCCGCCCGGGGCCGCGCAGAATTTTCGCGCCTGGATGTTGACAGTAATCACTGTCGATGTGACAGTAACAGCATGACCCCGCCCACCGACGACCCCCTGGCCCCCCTCCGCCCGCTGCAGCTCAGCCTGCCGGCGCTCGAGCAGCAGCTCGCCCTGCTGCTCGACCGGCTCGACCCGCCCAGCCCCGACGGGCGGGTCAACGCCCGGCCCGACGCCCGCACCTTGCGCTGGTACCAGTCGCGCGGCCTCATCGACAAGCCGCTCCACTATGACGGCCGGCAGGCCATCTACGGCTACCCGCACCTCATCGCGGTGCTGGCGATCAAGCTGCTGCAGAGCGCCGGCCTGCGCCTCGACCAGGTGCAAGAGCGCCTCGCCGGCGCGCCCTTCGCGCTGCTCGAGGGCGCGGTGCGCGAGGCCCTGCAGCGGGCTGGGCCTGCCGAGGTGCCGGGCGCCCTGCTGCCCGCCCCGCCTGGCCTGCTGCCGACGCCCGCGCCGCCCACCCCGCCGGCCCGCGCCCTCTGCGCGGCTGAGCTGGCCCCGGGGGTGCAGCTCCTCATCGACCCCGCGCTTGTCCCCGACCCTGACGCCCTCATCGCCCTCCTCCGCGCCGCCCTCCCCACTGGAGCATCCTCATGACCCTCGCCCTCTCCGCCGCCCTCGTCTCCGCTCCGACCGACCTCGGCCCGACCGCCCCCGAGGGCATGGGCTGCCTCTTGGCGCTGATCGCCGGCGCGACCGTGCCCCTGCCGCTGCAGCGGGTGGCCGTGCGCGCTGAGATCGCCGGTGACAACGTCCGCACGGTCATTCGCCAGCGCTTCCTCAACGCCGGCGCCGAGGCGCTCGAGGTGACCTACATCTTCCCCCTGCCGCCGGCCGGCGCGATGACCGGCCTCGCCCTGGTCGTGGGCGAGCGCCGGGTCGAGGCCGCGCTGGCCGAGCGCAAGCAGGCCGAGGCCGACTTCTCCGCCGCCCGCGCCGCGGGCCAGCTCGCGGGGATCATCACGCAAGAGCGCAAAGACGTGCACACGCTCAAGCTCACCCGCGTGCCCAGCGGCGCGGTGGTCGAGGTCGAGGTGCAGCTCGAAGAGCGGCTCACCGCGGCCGACGGCGCGCTGTGGTGGCGCCTGCCCACCGTGCTCGCCCCCCGCTACACCCCGGGCGCGGCGGTGGGCCACAGCGGTGATGGCGTGTTGGCCGACACCGACGTCGTCCCCGACGCCAGCCGCCTCTCGCCGCCCCTGCGCCTGGGCGGCGGGGCCCAGCTCGAGCTCGAGGTGCAGCTGCGCGGCCCCTGGGCCGGCGTCGCGACCAGCCAGCACAGCATGGCCATGGAGCTCACCGATGGCGGCGCCGTGCTGCGCCCGGCCGGCCCGGCCACCTGCGACCGCGACTTCGTGCTGCGCCTGCTCGCCGGCGCGGCCCCCGCCGAGCGCCTCGCCGCCCGCACCGACGGCCGCTTCACCGAGGTGGTGCTGCACCCCGCTGTTCTCGGGGCGATGGGCGCCGCGTGCCCGCGCGACGCGGTCTACCTGCTCGACATCTCGGGCTCGATGGAGGGCGCCAAGATGGCCGCGGCCAAGCTGGCCCTGCAGACCGCCATCAGCGCCCTCGGCCCCCAAGACACCCTGCAGATCATCGCTTTTGATGATCGCATCGAGCGCTGGTCGCCCGCGCCCCAGGCGGTCAGCACCGCGGCCCTGCAGAAGGCCCGCGCCTGGATCCACCGCCAAGACGCCCGCGGCGGCACCGAGCTGCTGCCCGCCCTGCACGAGGCCCTGGCCCAAGACGCCACGCCGGGCCGCCTGCGCACCGTGCTCGTGATCACCGACGGCCAGAGCAGCGATGAGCACCGCCTTCTGCCCGCGGTGGCCGGCCGGCGCGGCCGCACCGTGGTCTCGACCCTGGGCATCGACACCGCGGTGAACGAGGCCCTGCTGCGTGATCTGGCCGAGGTCGGCGGCGGCGTCTGCGGGCTCTGCACCCCGAGCGACGACATCGAGGCGGCGGTCGCCCGGCTCGAGCTGGCGGTGGGCAGCCCCCAGGCCGCCGGCCTGACCGTGCACGCCCTCCCCGCCGGCCTCGACCCGGTTGATGCGCCCCGCACGCTGTTCTCGGGCCGCCCGCTGGTCTGGGTGCTCGAGGGCGCCCCCGCCGAGGTCGAGCTGCGCGGCGATGGCCTGAGCCTGCGTGTGCCGGTCCGCCCCGGCGCGCCCCCGCTGGCCGCCCGCTGGGCCCGCGCCCGCCTCTCGGCCCTGGTGCTGCGCCGTCGCCTGCGCCCTTTTGAGGCCGAGGCCATCGACCCCGAGCTCACCCGCGTCTCGCTGGCCGGCGGCGTGCTCGGGCCGACCACCGCTTGGCTGGCCGTCGACCGCGCCACGGTCACCGGTGGCGGCCAGCGCAGCGTCGTGCAGCCGGTCGCCCTGCCCCATGCCTGGGCCGAGGGCGCCGCGTCCCAGGCCGATGTGATGGGCGGCGGCGCGCCGGCGCCCATGGGCAAAATGGCGTCCCGTCCGATGATGGCATCGATGCCCGCCCCGCGTGGGGCGCCGATGGGCCCGCCGCCCTCCGCGGCCCCGGCCCCCGGCCGTGCCCGCTCCGCCGCCCCGCCGCCGCCCGCGCCGATCGAGGTCGCTGACGACGTGATGCTCGGCAGCGCCGCGCCGATGGCCGACCACTTCGACGCCGAGGCCGAAGAGGCTCCGGCCCTGGCTGCGCCCGCCGCCTCGGGCTTGTTCGGGGCGCTCAGCCGCGGGATCGCCGCCCTGGGCGAGAGCGCCAAGGCCGCGGTGGCCCCCCGGGCGGCCAAAAAAGAGAAGCTGGCCGAGCGCGCGCGCGAAGAGGCCCCGAGCCCGCCGGCCGATCGGTCGGGCGCGGGCCGCGAGCAGCAGCTGGTCGCCGCCCAGGCCCCCGACGGCAGCTTCGCCGGCGGGGTGGGCCCGACCATCGCCGCGGTGATGGAGCTGCTCGCCCGCGGCCACAGCCGCCAGCTCGGCCTGCGCCAGCGCACCGTGCGCAAGGCGGTCGACTGGCTGGTGGCCACCGCCGCTGCCGACCCGCGGGTGATCGCGCTGATCGCCCTGCTCGACGCTGCAGAGGCGGCGGGCGCCCCGCCGGCCCCGGCCTGGGGTGCGCTGCGGGCCCAGCTGGGGGCCGATGGCGCCGCGCTGCCCGCCCAGCCCTGAGGGGGCCCACCGGGGGCCTGCGTGGGACCGCGCCACGCAGGCCGCCTTGGGGGCTTTAGCCAAAGTGGGGCAGATCCGTCAGGGGCACTGACCCCCGATACGAGTGCCCGTGAAAACCAAGCCCCACGCACTGTTCTGCGCCACCGCCGCCCTCATCTCTGCCCCGGCGGCGGCGGCCCCGCTCAACCCATGGCAGGCCCCGATGGGCCGCAATCAGGTCAGCCTCTCGCCGATGGTGGTCAGCGACGGGGCGGCCGCCGAGGGGGCCTTCTCGGCCAGCGTCGGGGCCGGCGGGGGCTTCGACCTCAACCTCACCGCGGCCTCGCCGATCGCCGCGGGGGCGCCCGGCGCCGAGCTCGAGCTGATGCCCCGCTGGTTCCCGGTCGACGCGGTGGGCTTGGCCGTGCGCACCGGCGCGGGGGCGACCGGGGGCCTGAGCTACGTGGTGCCCGAGCTGCACGCCGTCCTCGACCGTGACCTCTTCGATCTCACCCTCAACGCCGGGGCCGACGTGGGGGCCGCGGGCAGCGCGCCGGGTTTTGTGGGCATCCTGGCGCCCGAGGTCTGGGTCACCTCGCGGATCAGCGCCTTCGTCGAGCTCGACGGCGCGGTGAGCGCCGGGGTGGCCAGCGGCGACCTGCTGCCTGGCCTGTCGGCGAACATCGACCCTGACGGCGTTCACGGCGTGTGCGCGGCCATTGGCCTGCCGCTGGGGCCCGACGCGGGCCCGGCCTATGGCGCCTTCTGGTACGCCCTGACCTTTGACGCGCCCCAGCGCGGGCCGCGGGCGATCGCCCGGGCGTCGCGGGGTGGGGTGCCGGTGGCGATGGCCCCGCGCGCGCCCATGACGGGGGCGGTGGCACCTTGAGAACTGTGGGCGGGGGGCTCCGCCCCCCGCAACGCCCCCCGGGGGCCCTAGGCGCCCTTGCGCAGCCTGCGCTCGAACCAAAAGGTCCCAAAGGGGAAGAGCGAGGCCACAAAAGCCAAGAGTGTCCTCCCCCAGCTCCAGGCGTCGACCCGCGAGACGCTGCCCAGCGCGAGCAGGTACAAGAAGACGAGCACGCCGTGGCTCCACCCGACCCAGGCCACGGGCTCGGGCATCCCCGCGAGGCGCTTGAGGGGCATCGCGACGAAGAAGAGCAGCAGCACGCTGATCCCCTCAAGGCGCGCGATGAACAAGAACCACTGGGCGGTGGGCGTGCGGGTCGGGTCGGCGCTCATGGCTGGCTCGGGGCGGCGTCGGGGACCGGGCGCGCGGCGGGGGCGGCGGTGGAGATCGGGCGCGCGCCGGGGCGGGTGACCATCAAGACGACGATGGCGACGCTCAACAGCGCGGCGAGGCGGCCGGCCCAGACCCGGCCGGGCGCGCGGGCCAGCTCGGGGCTGCGGCGCTCGGTCGACCAGAGCAGCAGCTGCATCGAGAGCAGCGAGAGGGCCATCGAGGCGCTCAGGTAGGCGCTGCCCAGCGAGAGCCCGCTGAGGCGGGCGAGGCCCCAGCCCGAGAACCAGAGCAGGGCGAAGCCGAGGCTGGCCCAGAGCTGGACGGCGCGGCTGCGACCGGCGGGGGTCTCATTGCTGAGCGCGCCGAGCAGACCTGCGCCATAGGCCAGCATGCCCAACCACTTTAGTGTGCGCAGCAGCAGGTAGACGCTCAACGGGCACCCCAGGGGTCAGAGGGCGCGCAGGCCCGGGGCCTCGCGGCCGGTGGTGGTGACGTACTCATCGTAGCTGCCCTCATAGACCTGCGGGCCGCTCGGGGCGAGCTCGACCACGCGGGTGGCCAGCGCGCGCAAGAAGGCGCGGTCGTGGCTCACGAAGACCACGGTGCCCTCGTACTCCTGCAGGGCCTTGATCAGGGCCCGCTTGGTCGTGAGGTCCAGGTGGTTGGTGGGCTCGTCGAGCACGAGCAGGTTGGGCGCGTTGTACAGCAGCTTGGCAAGCACCAGCCGGCTGCGCTCGCCGCCCGAGAGCACCGAGATGCTCTTCTCGACGTCATCTTGGGTGAAGCCGAAGGCGCCGGCCAGGGCCATGATGACTCCGCGGCCGGCCATGGGCGCGTGGGCCTCGAGCTCTTCGAGGATGGTGCGCTTGTCGTTGAGCTGCTCGGCTTGGTGCTGGGCGAAGTAGCCGAGGCTGACCCCCGAGCCGACGCCGACGCGGCCGCGGTCGGGCGCAAGCGCCCCGGCCATCATCTTGAGCAGGGTGGTCTTGCCCGCGCCGTTCTCGCCCATGATCGCCCAGCGCTCACCGCGGCGCACCAGCAGGTCGATCTTGCGGTGAATGGCGCGCTCGCCGTAGCTCTTGGCGACGCCCTGGACCTTGACCACCTCGTCGCCGCTGCGCTCGACCTTCCGAAACTGGAAGCGGCGCTCGACGAAGCGGGGCGGCGGCTCGACCTTCTCGATCTTGTCGACCTTCTTGGCCCGGCTCTGCACCTGGCTGGCCTTGGCCGGCTGGGCCTTAAACCGCTCGATGAACCGCAGCTCTTTGGCCAACATCGCCTGCTGCTTTTGGTACTCGGCCTCGCGCTGGGCGGCGTCGAGGGCCCGGGCCTTCTCGTAGGCGTCGTAGTCGCCGGTGTACGAGCGCATCACGCCGCCGTCGATCTCGATGACCCGCCGCACCACGCGGTTCATCACGTCGCGGTCGTGGCAGGTGAGCAGCACGCAGCCGGGGTAGTCGCGCAGCCAAGCCTCGAGCCAGACGATGCTCTCGATGTCGAGGTAGTTGGTGGGCTCGTCAAGCAGCAGCAGCTCGGGCCGGGCCAGCAGCAGGCGGGCGAGCTGCACGCGCATGCGCCAGCCGCCCGAGAGGGCGCGCACGGGGCCGTTCAGCTCGTCTTGGCGAAAGCCGAGGCCGGCGAGCAGGGTGCAGGCCCGGGCCTCGAGGTCGTAGCCCCCGCCGGCGGCAAAACGCCCCTGCACGTCGCCGTAGCGCTCGATGACCTCGTCGTAGTCGGGCGCGTCCACGTCGCCGAGCCGCTCTTCGAGGTGGGCCAGCTCGGCGCCCAGGGCGGCGATGTCGCCCGCGCCGGCGATGGTCTCGTCGAGCACGCTGCGGTCGGCCAGGTCGGCGAAGTCTTGGCGGAACCAGCCGACGCTCAGGCGCTTGGGCCGGTCGACCGAGCCCTCGTCGGGGCGCTGCTCGCCGAGGATGAGCCGGAACAAGGTCGACTTTCCGGCGCCGTTGGGCCCGACCAGGCCCACCTTCTCGCCGGGGTTGAGCTTCATGCTCGCGCCGAGAAAGACGACCTGGTGGCCGTGCTGCAGCGTGATGTTCTTGAGCTCGACCATGCTCCCTCCCAGTGCGCGCGCCGGCGCGTGGGCGCGCCTAAACCGGGGGCCGCGGGCCGCGCAGGGGCTGGGGCGCCATGCCGCCCAATCGTCAACGAGGGGGGCCGGGCCGCGCGCCCTCGCGGGCGAGGCGGGCCTCTTCGACCCGGGCGGCGGCCCGGGCGGCGCGCTTGCGGTTGCGCTCGACCCCCACCGCGCCGAGGCCCGCCGCCTGGGCGGCGATCAGCGCCTCGCCGAGGCCACAAAATGGCGCCAGCAGCGTCGTGGTCGACGGGCTGAGGCCGGTGATCCAGCGCAGGGCCCGGGTGGCCACCGCCGCGCCGAGGCCGTGGCTCCACGCGGTGGGGCCCGGGTCGAGCAGCACGTCGGCCGAGCTCAGGTGCGCCGGCGCCCGCCGCCCGCGCGAGAGCACGAGCAGGTGCGAGAAGCCCGGCCGGCCCATGCTCACCGTGCCCGGCGCGTGGCGGCACACGATCTGGTGGGCGAGCAGGGCGCTGCCGTCGGCTTGGGCGGCGCGCAGCACCAGCGCCGCCTTGGAGATCCAGCGCCCGTCGATCTTCTTGTCGGTCTGCAAGAAGACCGCCACCCCGTCGTCGGGCACCGCGGCGAGGCAGGCGGCCGCCGCGTCGACGAAGAAGCCCTCCCAGGTGGGCAGGTCGACGCCGAGCTCGGCGACGTCGGGCAGGCTCGTAAACAGCGAGCAGCCGGGCTGGTCCGGCCGATCTCTGAGCCAAGTCAGGGCTTCCCCGCAGATGACCTCAATAGGGGATACGGAGTAGTGGATCGGCGTCATCTGCGTGGGGTGACGCCCCGGGTCATCGGCGCGCGGGGGCTGGCCCCGTCGGCGCGCCGCCGCGCCGCGCCCACGCCGCTGGGAAGGCCCTCCATGTTCGGCTCTAGCCCCTTGCGCCCCCACGAGAATAGCGCGTTGACGCGCATCCTCGAGCAGGCGCGCGAGAGCGCGGCGACCGCCGCCGGCCTGACCACGATGGGGGCCATCCTCTGGATCGGCCTCTCTGATCGGGTGGTGTCGGCCTTCGCCCGCAGCCGCGAAGAGCTCGAGGCCATGCAGACCTGGAAGGGGATGTTCTTCGTCCTCATCATGGGCATCGGTCTGTATATCACCCTGCGCGTGCTGCTCGCCCGCGACGCGAAGCGCACGCTGGTGCAGCTCCAGGCCGAGCGCGCCTTGGTCGCCCTCGAGCACCAGCGCAACGCCGAGATGGTCGCCGCGGCGATCGCCCACGACGTGCGCAACAACCTCTCGGTCATCCGCATGGTCGGCGCCGAGCTGGCCGAGGCGGGGCGCCTCGACCCCGACCACCACGACGCCCTGGTTGATCTGCAGCAGGCCGTCGATGACGCCAGCGCGCTGATGGGCCGCCTCAAAGACGCGTGGCGCCGCGAAGAGCCCGACCCGGTCGAGGCCGACGTCGCCGCGCTGGCCGAGCGGGTGACCCAGCTCGTGCAGCGGCACCCCGCCGTGCGCCGCTGCTCCCTCCATGTCCAGCTCGGCCCCGACCTGCCCACGCTGGTGGGCTACCCCCGCTTGGTCGAGCAGGCCCTGCTGAACCTCATCCTCAACGCGGCCCAGGCGGCGGGCAGCGCGGCGGTGGTCGAGGTGCGGGCCGCGCGGCAGGGCGAAGATGTGCTGCTCAGCGTCGATGACAACGGGCCGGGCGTGCCCCCCGCGCTCGCCCAGCGCATCTTTGAGCCGCTGTTCACCACCCGGGCCGAGGGAACGGGCCTCGGCCTGCTCTCGGTGCAGCTGGCCGCGCGGGTGCACCAGGGCGAGGTGGCCCTGCAGCGCAGCCCGCTGGGCGGCGCCTGCTTCACGCTGCTGCTGCGGCGCGGGGTGGCCGGCGAGAGCAGCGCGGGTGGGGCGAATAGCTGAGCGCCTCGGGCGTGCGCCCGCCGCCGCGGTGCCCGCGCGAGGTCGCTGCGGTGTTGGACCCTTCCCCGCCCTGGAGCCCCGATGCGCCGCCTGCTGCCCCTGTTGTTGGTCCCCGCCCTCGCCGGCTGCGAGGACCTCGGCAAGCTGGCCGAAGACCTCGGCGATGTGCTCGACTACGACGGCATCGCCCAGGTGGTGCCGCCCAACGGCAGCGACCGCGTGCCCTTGCGCAGCCCGGTGGTGATCTTCGCCGACGATGTCTACGGCGACGTGCGCTTTGAGGCCGAGGTCGAAGACAGCGCCGGGGCGATCACCGACATCAGCGCCGAGCTGCGGGTCGAAGAGCGCACCAGCGGCGCTGATAAAGACATCTACGTGCTCACCACGGCCGAGGGCTGGCCCGCCTCGTCGACGGTCACGGTGCGGGCGCGGGGCGAGATCGACCGCCAGGTGCGCTTCTCCACCGTGGCGGATGGTGGGCTCTTCGACACCCCGCCCGATCTGGGTTTTGAGTCCGCCGACTCCCCCGACCTGCCCGTCGGCTGGCGTGGTTTTGGTGACGCCGCCGCGATCAGCGAGCGGGGCAGCCTGAGCCCCGCCGCCGGCGACAAGCAGCTCGCCCTGAGCACCGGCGACGCGGTCACCCGCAAGGCGGTCGGCGACACGAGCAGCATGGCGGTCAGCGACCCCATCGACCAGGGCCCGACCTCCACCCTGGCTTTTCGCTACCGGTTCCAGTCCAGCGAGTTCGATGACTACTGCGGCTCGGACTTCGACGACACGATGATGGTGGTCGCCTCGGGGCCCGATGGGGCGGTGGCCCGGGTGGTCGACTCGGTCAACCTCGTCTGCCGCCAAGATCGGCAGGTCCGGGCGAACTTCCCCGGCCTGCCTGACGACGGCGACGACGTCTACAAGGGCACCGCCGAGACCGAGGAGGAGGTGGATCTCTCCTCGGTCGGCAGCCCCTTTAGCGTCGCCTTCCTCGTGACTGACGTCGGTGACGCCATCCTCACCTCGGTGGTCGGCGTCGACGACATCGAGGCCCGCTGAGCGCAGCGGGGCCCGGGCTCAGGCCGCCGGGGGCAAGAAGCGGTAGACGCACTCGGCGGCCAGCGCGGGCTTGGGCTCGCCCTCGACCTCGACGCTGGCGAGGAAGATGGCCTCGAGCACGCCGCCCTTGACCTCGGTCACCTCGCCGAGCTGGATGGCGAGCCGGAAGCGCTGGCCGGCCTTCAGCGGCGTCGGGAAGCGCACCTTGTTCGTGCCGTAGTTGATGACCATGCCGAAGCCGCGCAGCTCGAGCAGGTCAAAGAAGCGGCCGGCGACCAACGAGAGGGTCAGGTAGCCGTGCGCGATCGGCGCGCCAAAAGGGCTCTCTTTGGCGATGCGCTCGACGTCGACGTGGATCCACTGGTGGTCGCCGGTCGCGTCGGCGAAGGCGCGGATGCGGTCGAGGGTCATCTCCTCGTAGGGCGTGGCGCCGATGGGGGAGTTGGCGAGCGCGCGCAGACCGGCGGCGCCGTCGATGATCACGGGCATGGACTACCTCAGGGGGAGGGCCGGAGACCGGCCAGTGGGAGGGCGGGCGCCCCCGCACCGCTCAGCGGGCGGCAGCGGTGGAGGGCGCGCCAAAAAGGCTCTGGGGGGAGGTGTGCCACTCGACCCCCGGCTCGGCCCCGGGCTGCAGGCGCTCAATGGCGCCGCCGCCGATGCTCAGGCGCACCTCGGCGGGCAGGCCGCGGCGCACCGCGCGCACGTAGCTGAGCAGCTCGGCGAGGTCGCGGGGCCCGGTCGCCGAGACGCAGACCATGGCGGGCAGGCGGTCGCGGCAGGCGCTGATCAAGGCGTCGGCGGGCACATCGGGGCCGAGGTAGCTCACCCGCGCCCCGCGCAGCGCGAGGCGCACGGCCACGCTGAGCAGCCCGCCCTCGTGGCGCTCACCGGCGACGCCGGCGCAGACCACCAGCTCGCCGGTGTCGGGGCCGTGGCCGAGGGCGGCGAGCATGCCCACCATCCGCTCGCGGCAAAAGGCGCTGGCGAAGTGCTCCTGCGCCACGCTGATCTCCCCCTCCTCCCACAGCTCGCCGACCTCGGTCAGGGTAGGCAGGTAGAGCTCGTCGAGCTGGGTCTCAAAGCCCATCACCGGCAGCTGCTCGACGATGCGGGTCGCCTCGGGGCGGTCAAAACGCAGCAGAGCGGTGCAGAGCGAGACCTGGACGTCTTCGAGGGCCGAGCCGCCGAGCGCCGGCCCGCTGGCCAGGGCCGCGACCTCGGCCCCGCCTTGGCTGGCCAAGGTGATGGCCTCGCTGATCTTGTAGCCGCGGTCGACGAGGCGCTTGATCTTGATGATGCGCTGGACGTCTTCTTCGGTGTACTCGCGGTAGCCGTTGTCGGCCCGGTCGGGCTCGACCAAGTTGTAGCGGCGCTCCCAGGCGAGCAGCGTGTTGCGCGGCACTCCGGTCAGGCGCGCCACGGTCTTGATCCGGTACCCCATCGTCGACTCCGCCCGCGCGGGCCCCTGGGCCGCCGCGCTCCTCTTCTTTACCCGCGCGCGGCGCCGCGCCGGGGCTGCGTTGGCCCGCCGCGCACAGGGCCTTGACCGGCCGGGCCCGCGCCTTGGGCCCTCGGCCGCCCGCGGTGCCCTCCGCTGCGCCGCTCAGAGCACAAAACGCCAGGTCTGGGTGCGCAGCGCGTCCACGCCGCGGGCCTTGAGGCCGGGGCTCGCCGGCTCCACCCGCTCGTCGACCAAGCGCCGCGGGCGGTCGGGGTAGAGGCGGTCGAGCTCGGCGGCCTGCACGCTGTGCGGCGGCCCCTGCGACAGGTCGGGGCCATAGTCGAAGACGTTGAGCAGCACGTCGGCCCCGGGGGCGGCCGCGATCAGGGTGGCCGCGTAGAGCGCGCGCCGCGGGGCGTCGAGGGCGACCAGGGCGGCCCGGTCCCAGACCCGGTCGATGGCCGGCAGCTGCGCGCGCACGGCGCCGAGCTGCAAGCAGTCGCCCTGCAGCACGGCCAGGCCGGGCGCCGCCGGGTGGGTCCAGCGGCGGTAGGGGCCCAGCGCCTCGACCGCAGCGCCCGGACCAAAGCTCGAGAACAGCGCCTCGACCGCTGCTTCGACGAGCTCGACGCCGATCACGACGTGGCCTTGGGCGGCGAGCCAGGGCAGGTCGACCGACTTGCCGCACAGCGGCACCAGCACGACCTTGGGGCCGCCGGCCAGCCAGGCCTCAGCCTGCTTCAACAGGTCTTCGTGCACGTCATTTTGGTGAAAGCCGATCTGGCCTTGCAACCAGCGCTCTGCCCAGAAGCCCTCGTCCATTGACCCTCCCCTTCGGCGCCGCTCCGGCGCCTGCGCGCGGCGGCGTTATCCCGCGGCCGGGCGGTCGGGACCCGGGCGGCAGGGGGCCGGCCGGGCCGCAGACCCCGACTGGAGGGGCGATGTCAGCGCGGCGGGTGCTCATCACAGGCGCGGGTCAGCGTGTGGGCGCGGCGATGGCCCGGGCCTTCTCGGCGGCCGGCTTCTCGGTGCTGCTGCACCACCGGCGCAGCGCGGCGGCGGCAGAGGCGCTGGCGGCGGCGCTCTCGGCCAGCGGGCCCCCTTGCGCCACGGTCGGCGCCGATCTGGCCACGGTTGAGGGCTGCGCGGCGCTCAGCGCGGCGGCGCTCGACTGGGCGGGCGGCGCGCCGATCGACGTGCTGGTCAACAACGCGAGCGACTACCGCCCGCAGGCCTTCGGCCAGATCTCCGCGGCGGACCTCGACGGCATGATGGCCATCCACGCCCGGGCCCCGCTGCTGCTCGCCCAGGCCCTGGCCCCCGCGCTCTCCCGCTCGGGGCTGCCGGGCGGCGGCCTCGTGCTCAACCTCGTCGACATTGGCGCCGAGCGACCCGCTCCCGGCTTTTTGCCCTACGCGGTGAGCAAGGCGGCCCTGGTGATGTTGACCCGGGCCCTGGCCCTCGAGATGGCCCCTGCGGTGCGGGTCAACGCCATCGCGCCGGGCACCGTGCTCGCGCCCGATGACCTCGGCCCCGCACAGCTCGCCCAGATCTGCGCCAGCGTGCCCTTGCTGCGCCTAGGTGACCCTTCGGCGATCGCGTCTGCAGCGGTGTTCTTGGCGACCGGGGCCCCCTATTGTACGGGCGTGGTGCTGCCGGTCGACGGCGGGCGCGCGCTGCGCGGGCCGCTCAGCCTGGATCTGCCGACGGGCGGCTGAGCCGCTCAGGCCCCCGGGATTGGGGCGAGCTCGAGCAGGCCGCCGCGCACCAGGGCCTCGACGAGGCCGCGCTGCCGGGGCGAGAGCTCGAGCAGGGGCAGGTGCCCGTCGAGGTCGCCGAGCAGGCGGCCTTGGTTGCCGCGCAGCTCGGCGCTGCGGTGGCCGACCTCGATGAGGGGCGGTAGCGCGGGGTCGGGCGCGGGCGACCAGCGCTGGACCACCGTGCGCAGCAGCACGGTCACCGGCTGGGGCGCCGCCCGGGCCACGGCGAGCAGGCGGCCGGGCCTGAGCGCGCCGGCCTCAATGCGGGCCCAGGCGTCGCTGGCGTCAATCCCGTCCAGCGCCGCCCGGAGCGCCGCCGGCGGCTGGGGCAGCAGGCAGGCGCGCAGGTGCTCGGGCAGGACGGGGCGGGCGTCATCGGGCAGCGGGCCGGTGCGCGGGGGCGGCGGAGGTGCCGGCGGGCCCGCTTGGTGCGCCGCCCGAAGCGCCGCGGCCCCCTCGACCGCGCCGGCCTCGAGCGCGAGCACGGCGTCGAGCAGGTCAATCACGGCCTCTTGGTCGAGGTCGAGGCGGGGGTCGGCCCGCGGGTGCGCGGCGGGCGCGGCGAGCAGGCGCCCGAGGTGCAGGGCGAAGGCGCGGGTGCGGGCGCCGGGCTCACCGACCGCGGCGGGATCGGCGAGGAAGCTGCGCAGCGCGTCAGCTCCGCTGCGGAGGGCGGCGGCCGCCGCCGACAGGGGGAAGGGCCGGCAGAGGGCCGACATCAGGTAGCGGGCGCGCAGGGCGGCGTCGTGGGCGAGGCCACCGACATGGACCGTGGCCAGCGGGCCGGCCCCGGGGACAGCGGAGCACCAGGCGAGCGGATCGGCGGCCCAATCGGCCCGCGCGGCGGGGTCAAGCAGCAGGCGGAGCAGCGCGGGGTGGGCGCTCTCGGCGGCGGGCGGCGGGGCAGAGGGAGACGGGGCGGAGGCAGGCGGGGCGGAGGGAGGCTGGGCGGGCGGCTCGGCCGCGGGCAGCGGCGGAGCGGAGGGCAGGCCCCGGACCCCTTGCTGCTCGGCGCGCACCTTTCGCCGAAGCTCGTCGTGGATGGCGTGCAGCACGACCTCTTGGCGGGCGCGGTCCAGCGCGGCGAGCACCATCGGGGCGGCCATGCCCTCGACCTCGACGCAGACCGCCCGCAGGGCCGGCGCGCGCTGCAGCACGGCCCGGGCCACCGCCCAGGTCTCGGGTAGGGCGGGCAGCTCGTGCTGATCGACGTAGAGGGCGTGGCCATCGACCTCTTCGACCGCCCCACCGGCCACGTGCAGCTCGATCACCCGGTCCATCGGCAGGCGGGCCAGGGCCTCTTCGATGCGCTCGGGCGGGGCGCCGGCGGCGCGGCGGGCCATGAGGATCGACAGCAGGTGCCCGGCGTCGAGCAGCAGGCCGCAGCCGGTGCGCGCGGCGAGCTGGGCCAGCCAGTCGAGCGGGTGGAGGGGGCCGGCGCAGAAGCTCAGCGGGGCCGGCTCGAGCAGCAGGGGGCGGTCGAGCCCGGCCCGCGCCTCGGTGACCCGGGCCACCGCCTCGTCGAGGCCCGCCTCGGTGAAGACCGGCGGCACGAAGTAGCCGAGCTGCACGCTGTAGCCGCCGGCGGGGGTCGAGAAGCAGACCGCGACGTCTTGGGCCAGCCAGGGTGAGCCGACCGCCCGGGCGTGGGCGGCGACCGCGCGCACCCAGGCGGGCGGGTTGGGCCAGGGCCCGCAGAGGTTGAGCGCGCTCGGGTGGTAGAGCGCGGGCAGGCCGAGGGCGGCGAGCTGCTCGACGCCCTCGCGCACCGCGCCGAGGTGCACCGGGCCGGCGTACTCGACGAAGGCCGGGCCGCCGGGCTGGCGGGCGAGGGCGAGCGGCTCAGGCTCGACCCCAAAACTGGTGGAGAGGCCCACGCCGAGCACGGGGAGCGCGAGGAGGGGGGCGGCGTCCATGCGGGCTCCACGGCGGAGGGGCGGGCGCGCGGCCGCCGCGGTGATCTGCGCGCACGGGCCCGGCGTACCCAGCGGGCCGGGCCCCGGGTAGAGCGGAGGGCGGCGGCGCCGCGGAGGTGTGCATGCGCAAGAGGTCAGCCGGGGTCGTCGGGTTTGCGCTGGTGGTGCTTGTCGGCGCAGGCTGCGCGGCGGCCCGCTCCGGCGGCGCAGAGGCCAAGGGCAGCAGCGGGCCCTCGCCGCACCTCGTGGGCGTCGACGTCGACAAGGTCGACTGGAAGGCCAAGACCGACGCGTGGTGGGCGGCCAACCTCAGCGCCGAGCAGGTCGCGGTCTGCCGCAAGGCGGGCACCGAGCGGCCGGGCTCGGGCGACCTGCTGCACATGAAGGACGCGGGCACCTTCACCTGCAGCAGCTGCGGCTACGCGCTGTTCTCGTCCGAGGACAAGTTCGAGTCGGGCACCGGCTGGCCGAGTTTTACCCGCGCCGTGTCAAAAGAGGCGGTCACGGTCAAGCTCGACGCCTCGCTCGGCATGGTGCGCGAAGAGGTGCTCTGCGGCCGCTGCAACGCCCACCTCGGGCATGTTTTCGACGATGGCCCGCCCCCGACCGGCCGCCGCTACTGCATCAACAGCGTCTGCCTCGACCACGCGGCCAAGCGCGGGCGCTGAGGCCAAAGGGGGGGGATCGTGACGAGGCGGTGTCTGCGTTGGGCAAGGGCGCTGTAAGGCGCTGCAAGGTCGGGCTAAAGTGGGCCCAGGGTCGTCAGAGCAGCCCCCGCTGCGCGCCCCGCCCCGAGGTCTCATGCCCCGCTCCCCGGCCCCCGCTGCTCCCCTGCGCCGCGCCCTCAGCCTCGTCGCGCTCTTCGCCGCCGCCTGCGGCGGCAACGACGCCGGCACCTTCGTCAAGTACAACACGCCCCCGAGCGTGGTGATCAAGGCGCCGTCCAATGACGACGCTTTTGAGGCGGGCGCGCTCATCGAGTTCCGGGCCATCGCCGGCGACGACCAGCAAGACCCCAACTCGCTGACCGTGTCCTGGTCGAGTGATCTCGACGGCGTGATCAACGAAGACCCGGCCGACGCCGACGGCAACCTGCTGTTCGCCACCGGCGCGCTGAGCGGCGGCACCCACGTCATCACCGTGACCGTGGCCGATGAAGACCTCAAAGAGAACAAAGACACGGTGCAGATCACCGTGGGCGACGATGGTGTGGTCGACGGCGACACCCCGCCCACCCTGACCATCGAAGAGCCAGGGCTCGATGACTTCGGCCGCGAAGGTGAGCCGGTCAGCTTCATCGTCACCGTGCAAGACGCCCAAGACGCGCCCACCGACCTCGAGGTCGAGCTGATCTCTGATCTCAGCGAAGACGGCGCCCCCTTCTGTGCGGGCCCGGGTGATGATGCCGGGGCCTTCGCCTGCGACGCGCTGCTCGACGTGGGCCTGCACATCATCACCTTCGCGGTCGAAGACCTCGACGGCAACCGCACCGAGCGCACCCGCGAGCTCGAGGTCTTCACGCCCGATCAGCTCGACGACGACGACGACGGCTTCAGCGAAGACGAGGGTGACTGCGACGACGCCAATGACGCCATCTTCCCCGGGGCCACCGAGCTGCCCAACGGGGTCGATGACGACTGCAACGGCGTGATCGACGACGGGACGGTCAACTTCGACGACGACCTCGACGGTTTTACCGAGGTGGCGGGCGACTGCGATGACAGCGTTAGCAGCACCTACCCCGGGGCGCCCGAGCTGTGCGATGGGGTCGACAACGACTGCGACGTCTTTGTCGACGAGGGCACCAACTGCGTCGACGATGACCTCGACGGCTACACCGAAGAAGAGGGTGACTGCGACGACAGCAGCACCGTGATCTCGCCCGGGGCGGTCGAGGTGGGCGACGCGGTCGACAACGACTGCGACGGCACCATCGACGAGGGCACCGGGCTCTACGATGACGACGGTGACTGCGCGTGTGAGACCGCGCCCTGCTCGGGCAGCGTCGAGCCGAGCTGCGCCACCCTGATCGGCGGCGACTGCAACGACACGGTCGCCGCGATCAGCCCCTCGGCCACCGAGGTCTGTGACCTCGCCGACAACGACTGCGACGGCTCGGTCGACGAGGCCAGCGCGGCCGGCGCACCGACCTGGTACCGCGACGCCGACGTCGACAGCTTCGGAAACCCGACGCTCAGCCTCGTCTCGTGCAGCGCGCCCGCCGGCTATGTCAGCAACGCCGACGACTGCAACGACAGCCAGCGCCTGATCAACCCCGCGGCCACCGAGGTCTGCGACGCGGTCGACAACGACTGCGATACGGGGGTCGATGAAGGGGTCACCAGCAGCTTCTGGCGCGACGCCGATACCGACGGGTATGGGAACGCCGCGCTCTCGGTCGCCGCCTGCGCCGCCCCCTCGGGCTACGTCGCCAACAGCACCGACTGTGATGACACCCGCAGCGGCACCAACCCCGGGGCCAACGAGCTGTGCAACGGCCGCGATGATGACTGTGACGGCACCACCGACGAGGCGGCGGCGGTCGACGCCCCGACCTGGTACCGCGACGCCGACATCGACGGCTATGGCACCACCAGCCTGACCACCCGCGCTTGCGCCGCGCCCTCGGGCTACGTCGGCAGCTCGACCGACTGCAACGACTCGGTCGCGACGATCAACCCGGGCGCGAGCGAGCGCTGCGACCTCGTTGACAACGACTGCGATGGGGCGGTCGACGAGAGCGCGGCGGTCGACGCGGGGCTCTGGTACCGCGACGTCGACGGCGATGGTTTCGGTGTGTCGAGCTCGAGCACCCGGGCATGCACCGCGCCCTCTGGCTACGTCAGCTTGTCGACCGACTGCAACGACGGCAACGCGAGCATCTCGCCGGCCGGCACCGAGGTCTGCGACAGCCTCGACAACGACTGTGACTTGGTCACCGACGAGGGCGTGACCACGACCTACTACCGCGACGCCGACAGCGACACCTACGGCAGCCCGACGGTGACCACCAACGCCTGCACGCGGCCCACCGGCTACGTCACCAACAACACCGACTGCGACGATACCTCGTCGACGATCAACCCCACCACCCGGTGGTACCGCGACGCCGACGGCGACACCTATGGTCTGTCGAGCACCTTCCTGACCCAGTGCACGCGGCCCACTGGCTACGTACTGAGCGCTACGGACTGCAATGACAGTGCGGCGACGGCCTATCCGGGTGCGAACGAGTACTGTTCCGACTCGATCGACAATGACTGCGACGGCTCTGTCAACGAGGCGGGGGCGACGGACTGCACGACTTACTACTACGACTACGACAATGACGGATACGGTACCAGCACCTCTCAGTGCCTCTGCGCGGCAGGTGGCACCGGCGGCTATTACCGGGCTACATCGGACGGGGATTGCTACGACACCAACTCCGCCGCTCGCCCGCTCACCACCAGCTACTACACGGTGAATCGCGGCGACGGCAGCTATGACTACAACTGTGATGGCAGCCAGACCAAAAGGTATCCGAACACGTTCGCTTGCAGCGGTGACGTCTTTGGATGTAGTGTCACTCGGGCTGGCTACACCGGTTCCGTTCCGGCGTGTGGGGCAGCTGGAAGTTACTCGGAGCGGTGTTGGGGGGGGATTGGTCTTTGCACGGACTACGCGGCATTCAGCCAAGCACAGTCCTGTCGGTAGCCGCCGAAGGCACTGACGAAGGGGTGACGGATTCGTCAGTTTTCGTCAGTCATTCGTCAGGGGGGGGATGACGAGAACGGCGCGTAGCACGTGCTCGCTTTGAGTGACGCTCGTGGCACGCCCCTTGCTTGGACCCGAGCGGCCGCAGCCCGCGGCCGCTGGAGGTCCCATGCGCACGCCCCGTCCCTTTGTCCGCCCGCCGGCGCCCCTCGCCTTGATCGTCGCCCTGCTGGTCGCGCTGCTCGCGCCCGGCGCCGCCGCGGATGACTGCCTGATCCCCGTCGAGCAGCGGGGCCTCTACCGCTGGCCTCGCGCCGCCGCCGACGCGGGCCTCGCCTTGGCCACGCTGCCCACCGCGGGGGGCGCGCACCTCTGGGTCGGCGCCCCGGGGGACTGGGCCGGCGGGGCCGAGGCCGGGGCGGCGGCCCTGCTGTGGTGGCCCACCCGGCTCGGCGACGGGGCCCCGCAGCCCCGGGCCGAGCTGCGCGGCGACGCCGAGGGTGAGTGGTTGGGCGCGGCCATCGAGCCCCTGCCCGATCTGGACGGCGACGGGCTGCCCGAGGTCGCGATCGGCGCCCCCGGCTCGGGCGCCCTGCGGCTGCTGCCCGGCGCAGCTTGGCTGCGGGCCGCCCCGGCCGAGCTGGAAGCGGCCGCCCGCAAGGTCTGGCTGCCCCAGGGCTGGGGCGCTTGGCTCTGGTGGGATGGCGCCCAGCTCTGGGCGGGGCCTGACGGCGCGGCGGGGGCGCTCGCCCTGAGCCGCGGCGCCCTGCAGCAGGCGCTGGCCGGCGGCGCCCCCATGGCCCGGCCGGGCCGGGTGCGGGCCCTGCGCCCAGCGCCCGATCAGGGCACGCTGGTGAGCGATTGGGACGGGGATGGCGTGGCAGAGGTCTTCTTCGTTGACCCCGACGCCGAAGGCGGCGCCCGCGGCGCCCTGGTCTCGGGCCGCTGTCTGGCCCGCGCGGCGGGGGCATCGCCGGCAGGGGGCGCGGCGCGGGGGCGGGCCGCGCTCGAGGCGGCGGGGGCATTGCCCGCCGGGGCGCTGGGCGCGCCGGGCCGCGCGGTGGCCGGGGCGCCGGGTGGCCTCGCCTTGGGCGCGCCGGACGCGGCTGCCGGCGGGGCGGTGCTGCTGCTCGGCGCGGCAGAGCCGGCCGGACAGGGCGGCGCAGCGCCGCCGCCGCCCGGGCGCCGGGTGGCCCGCCGGCGCGCGCGGGGCGGAGGGGATGGGGGGTGAGGCCGCGCCCTCCCGCCGCCAGCGGCGGGAGAGGAAGGAACCAGGGTCAACGTTGCCCGACCGGGAGAGCCGGCGGCGACGGGAAGGCGCGGCGATGGGGGTGCCACCTCCGCCCGAGGGCGGAGGGGCGGCCGCCGGGGGGCGGCGGAAGAGGAAGGCGCGGACACACACCCGTAGGCTGAGGATGTGCAGAGCGGAGACACCACGGTGAGGACCGCGTGTTGACCCCGGGCGTGTGCCGGCCTTGGGAGGGGGCTCCAGGAGGAGGGGGCGGCGCGGGGGCCGCCGGCGCCCGCGGGCAGCGGGACGTCGATGAGGATGGCGCGGGGGAGACTTTTTTCAGCGTCCCTTCGCGCCGCTCACCCTCTGATGTTCGGATCGGGTCGGCGGCGGCGTGAGGGGGGCCGGCGACTTTTTTGGCCGCCCCCGGTCTTCCCCGCGCAGATCTCCTTGAGTCCTGATCCAGGCGGCCGACGGCCTCAGGGCAGGTCGAAGCGCAGCAGCTCAAGCCCCTCCGCTCCGGCGGTGAGCGTCCAGGCGCCGGCCTCCTCGATCTTGACCCCATCGCCGGCCACGAGCGGCTGCGGCGCCGCGCCGCCCTCCAACGCGCCGCTGCCCCGCATCACGTGCAGGTAGCTGCGCCGGCCCACGGTGTTCGGTGCGGTCAGGGCCCCCCCGCTGTGGAGCAGGGCGCCGTAGAGGCGCGCGTCTTGGCCGATCACCAAGCTGCCCTCGGCGCCATCGGGGCTGAGCAGCAGCCGCCACTGGCCGGGGCGCGCGTCGAGGGGGAGGGCGGCTTGGGCGTAGCGGGGGGCGGTGCCCCGCACAGCCGGCTGGATCCAGATCTGCAGGAAGTGCACCTCGGCGTCTTTTTGGTGGTTGAACTCGCTGTGGCGCACGCCCGTGCCCGCCGACATGAGCTGGACCTCACCCGGGCGGATCTCGGACCCATTGCCCATACTGTCGCGGTGGGCCAGCACGCCGTCGAGCACGACGGAGATGATCTCCATGTCGGCGTGGCCGTGGGTGGCGAAGCCGGCGCCGGGGCGCACCCGGTCCTCGTTGATCACCCGCAGGGGGCCAAAGCCCATCTGCGCGGGGTCGTGGTAGCCGGCGAAGGAGAAGGTGTGGGCGGAGCGCAGCCAGCCGTGGTCGGCGTGGCCGCGGTCGGCGGCAGATCGGAGCGTGGGCATGAGCACCTCGGGTTGGAGGTGGTCTTTTGCCACGGCCGCGGCCGGTGACCACCGCGACAATACGAACCGATTGAGTCGTCGAGTTCATCAATCGATGGGCTGGCCCTGGGTATGAACGAACTTTGTACACGGCTTCGTTGGGTCGAACCGTTGAGAATGTGCTCCGGCATGGCGTAGCTGTTGGCTGTGCGGCAGATCAGGGCCCCGGTCCTCCCCAAAGCTTCTGCACCGGAATAGCGGGTTTGCACAAGCTCGCTGGGTGCCCCTGGCGAGCGGGCGATGCCGCCCGCGGAGGTCAGCATGGTGCGCAGGGTGAGCGGGGCGGCGAAGGCGCAGGGGGGCGCGGCGCGCGCGGGCCGAGCCCGCGCGGTCGTGATCGGCGCGGGTTTTGGCGGGCTCAGCATGGCCATCCGCCTGCAGAGCCTCGGTTTTGACACCACCGTGGTCGAGGCCCTCGATCAGGCTGGGGGCCGCGCCTATGTCCGCCGGGTCGACGGCTACACCTTCGACATGGGGCCCACGGTCATCACCGTGCCCCACTTCATCGAAGAGCTCTTCGCCCTGCAGCGCGACGCGCCCGCCCTCGACGCACCCGACTTCCCCGCGGCGACCTTGGCCGATGACGCCCGCGTGCGCGCGGGGCTGACCAGCGGCCCCGCGACGGCGCCCTACTGCACGATCCGGCCGATCTTGCCCTTCTACCGCATCTATTTCGATGACGGCACCTGGTTCGACTACGACGGCGACCCCGAGAGCACCCGCCGCCAGATCGCCGCCATCTCGCCCGACGACCTCGCTGGCTACGAGCGCTTCCACCGCGACGCCGAGGCCATCTTCCGGCGGGGCTTCCTCGAGCTGGGCTACACCTGTTTTGAAGACGTGCCGAGCATGTTGGCGGTGGCCGCCGACCTCTTCGCGCTCGACTCGGTGCGCACGCTGTTCTCGTTCACCAGCCGCTACTTCCAGTCCGACAAGCTGCGCCAAGTCTTCTCTTTTGAGACCCTGCTGGTGGGCGGCAACCCCCTGCGGGTCCCGGCCATCTACGCGATGATCCACTTCGTCGAGAAGGTCTGGGGCATCCACTATGTGATGGGCGGCACGGGCCAGCTGGTCGCCGGCTTCGTCCAGAAGTTCAAAGACCTCGGCGGCACCTTGCTGCTCAAGGCCCCGGTGGCCGAGATCCTGGTCACCGACGGCGCAGGCCAGACGCCCCGCACCCGGCTCGGCCGCCGGCACGCCCGCGGCGTGCGCCTGGCCGATGGGCGCCTGCTCGCCGCCGAGCTGGTGGTCAGCAACGCCGACTACGCGACCACCTACGGCAAGCTCATCGCGCCCGAGCACCGCTTCTGGAACAGCGACCTGCGCATCCAAGCCCTGCGCTACAGCATGTCCTTGGTCGTGATCTACTTCGGGTTCACAGATGACCCGACCCGCCCCCTCGACCTGCGCCACCACAACATCATCCTCGGGCCGCGCTACGAGGGGCTGTTGACCGAGATCTTCGAGAAGCTGAGCTTGGCCGACGACTTCAGCCAGTACCTGCACATCCCCACCTTGACCGACCCGAGCATGGCACCCCCGGGCCACCACGCGGCCTACACGCTGATCCCCGTACCCCACAACGGCAGCGGGCTCGACTGGTCGGTGATCGGCGAGGCCTTCGTCGACAAGGTCCTGCGCTTCCTCGATGCGCGCGGCTACATCCCCGGCTTGATGGATCGCATCACCACCCGCAGCTTCATTACGCCCGACTACTTCGAGGGCCACCTGCAGAGCTGGCTGGGCAACGCTTTTGGGGTCGAGCCGGTGCTCACCCAGTCGGCCTTCTTCCGGCCCCACAACCGGTCCGAAGACATCGCCGGGCTCTATCTGGTGGGCGCCAGCGCCCAGCCGGGCGCGGGCACCCCCTCGGTCATGATGTCGGCCAAGATGACCGCCCGCCTCGTGGCCGAGGACTACGCCGCGCAGATCGCCGCCCAGACCACCGACCCTCGCCCTCAGTAGCCATAGCCCCAGAGCAGCGAGACCCCGCCGCTGGCGTCCCGCAGCAGCAGCTCGCCGGCGCCGTCGCCGTTCAGGTCGCCGCCCAGCCGCGCGTCGGTGCGCTCGGGGACGCTGATCTGCACGTCTGCGGTATAGTGGGCGTGGGCCCCCTCGATCGGGCCGAACCAGACCCCCACGGTGCCTACCCCGATGGTGGGCAAAACCACGTCGGCGCGGCCATCGTTGTCATGGTCGTTGCCGGCGGCCAGCTCGAGCTGCAGGGCAGCTGGCCCCGCCTCTGCGGCGATGACCGAGCCGGCCACGGTGAGCAGGTCGGTGCCCCGCAGGCCGTGGTTGCCGTGGTAGAGCATGAGCCCGACCGGCGCGCTCTCGCTGGCCCCTCCATCCATGCGCACCCACAGGTCATCGTAGCCATCGGCGTTGAGGTCACCGGCGGGGCCGAGGGCTTTGCCGAAGCCGATGTCGCGGGAGACGGACAGGATTACGAACGTCTCTCTTGTCCCTGTAGTGCGGCTCGTGGTAGGTGCCTCAACGTATACTTCACCCCAATCAGGGTTGACCTCGGTCCATCGACCCATCGCTACGTCCGGTTCGCCGTCGGCATTGATGTCACCGATGAAGCCTGATCTGTCGGATGGTCTCGCGCCACCTGGCGACATTGAAGTCAACGCGACGTGGTCAAAGGCCTTCGTGTACACCGAAGGGAGGGATGCGGGGCCAAATAGGAAGTACCCTGTGTAGTCTTCATCCGCGATCCCTATCGGGTGTAGCTCCCTCCCCCATAGGTACGCCGAGTAGTGCACGACCTCTGGGTTGTTGTGCTCCAGGCGCAGCGAGCGCTCATAGACCATCCCCGTGGGGAAGTCGGTGTACATCGCACGGTAGCCCACCCGCTCATCTTGGCCGGCGAAGTGGATGTGGCCGTCGGGGCCTTGCATCACCTTGTAGTTGTAGGTCGCGGGCAGGCCGTGGTCGACCACCTCGGGCGCCCCACCGGTCGTGGCGTCGATCGACATCAGCAGGTGGGCGGCGGACTCGGGGTGGCTGGCCTCGACCCAGACCCGCGGGCCGGGGCCGCTGGTGGTCGTGCCCACCACCTTCTCGATGGTCCACCCGCCCTCGGCGCTGACCCGCCAGGCGCGCAACAGGTCTTGTCGGCCGCTGTCGGGGGTGCAGGCGGCGGTCGGGCCCTCGCAAGCGTTGACCACGCCGTCGCTGCAGACCTCAGGCGCCCCGGGGTAGACCCGCGTGTCGCCGTCCTCGCAGTCGCCGCCGGCGGCGGCCCGGGGCTCGGCGCAGCTGACCGCGACCGTCGACCCGAAGCCGTCGCCGTCGAGGTCGACGAAGCCATAGTCGGCCAGGGCCTGCTCGCCCTCTTCATCGACCCGGCCGTCGCAGTCGTTGTCGAGGCGGTCGCAGTCGGGCGTGCCTTCGCAGGGCGCCTCGGCCGGCGGCGCGGTGTCGAGCGCCGGCCCGCCGCTGTCGATGGGGGCGGCGGTGTCGGCTTGTGCCGCTGCCTCGTCGGCCTTGAGCGTGGGGAAGGCCCACGGCGTGATGAGGCAGCCCTCGAGGCTCAGCGTCAGCAGGGCGAGCCCCCCGCCCACCGGTCCGCACCGCACGCGCATCCGCCACCTCCGCCCGCGGCTTCGGACCGGGGCGGGTCAGGTTGAGGCGCAGCGCGCCGAACCCGGCCGTCGGCCGCGGACCCCCGCTGATCGCGACGGGGCGCGCTTCAGCGCAGGGGCGGCGAAGGCGCCCTCAGGCGGTGGCCAGCGCCTCGGCTGCGTCTTCGTCGTCGGCGTCGATCACGGCCTTGGCGAAGGCGAAGGGGAAGCCGAGGCGCGCCAGGGCGGCGAGGTCACGGTCGCGGCGGTCGGCCCGCGCGGTGAGGTCGCGCCGGAAGGGGCCCAGGCGCTTGCGGCGCGCCGCGGCGACCGCCCGGGCGAGCTCGGGGTCGCTCACCCCCCGCTCGGTGGCCGCGGCGTCGACCGCGGTGACGGCGGCCTCGGTGTGCTCTGCCGAGAGGCCCTTGCTGCGCATCTTGTGGCGCAGCGCCGGGCGGGCGGTGCCGCGCCGGTCGAGCTGCTCGGCCCAGGCCCGGGCGGCCCGCTCATCGTTGAGCGCGCCCGACTCGACGAGGTCGGCCAAGACCAGCTCGACGTCGGCCCGCACCTGGGCGAACATCGCGGGCGGGCCCTCTTCGGGCAAGCGCCGGAGCAGCACCTTGCGCAGCTGGGCCACCGTCGGCCAATACCGCTGCAGGTAGCGCCGCGCCGCCGCCTCAAGCGTGCCCCGGTCAGGTGGAGGGCGGGGTGGCCGGGCTGCCTCAGGATCGCGCCGGGCCCTCATGGCAGGCGCTCGAGCTGCAGCGCGAAGGTGGTGCCCTGCGGGCCGCTCTCGAGCAGGCTGAGCGAACCTTCGAGGCGCTGGGCGAGCTCGCGGGCGACGCTGAGGCCGAGGCCGCGCCCCTGCCCGTCGGGCCGGGCGGCGAAGGGCCGGTGGGTGAGGGCCGGCGGCAGGCCGGGCCCGTCGTCGGCCACGAGCAGGCGCAGGCGGCGGGGGTGGCTGCCGGGAGCGCACCCGAGGCGCAGCGTGCGCGCGCCGGCCTGCAGCGCGTTCTGCCCGAGGTTGATCAGCACCCGCTGGACGGCCTCGGCCTCAGCCCAGATGCGGAGGGCCCCCTCTGCCGGGCCCTGGTCGATGACCTCTTGGCCGGGGCCCGCGCGCTGCCGCAGCCAAGCGGCGGCGGCGGAGAGCTGCTCGCCGACGTCAATCCGCGTGAGTTGGAGGGGCTCGCCCTGCGCGAGGGCGCCGAGCCCGCGCCGCAGGCCCTCGGCCCGGGCCAGCCCCGCCTCGAGGGCGGCGAGCTCGGCGCGCAGGGCCTCGGCCCCCTGGGCTGCGCCCGCCGCCGCCCGGGCCCGCCGCGCGCGGTGACCCAGCTCGCCGAGCACATGGCCGAGGTCGTGGGCCAAGCCGGCGAGGGCCAGGGCGCCAAAGGCCCCCGCCAAGCCCGCCGCGGTCGCCCCAGCGGGCGGCGCAGTTAGGGCGGCGGCGGACCACCCCCCTGCTTTGGAGCGCCCATGACCTCGCCCACCCACGCCCGCATCGAGGCCCTCATCGAGGCCCACCCCATCGTCCTCTTCATGAAGGGCACCGCCTCGATGCCCCAGTGCGGCTTCTCGGCCGCCGCGGTCGGCCTGCTGCGCGACCTCGGCCAGCCCTTCCATACGGTTGACGTGCTGTCTGACCCCGAGCTGCGCGAGGGCATCAAGGTCTTCTCGCAGTGGCCCACCATCCCCCAGCTCTATGTGCGCAAGGAGTTCATCGGCGGCTCGGACATCATGCGGCAGATGGCCGCGAGCGGCGAGCTGCACGCCATTGTCGGCGTTCCCTTCGCCCCGCCGGCCCCGCCCAAGGTCACCCTGACCCCGGCGATGATCAAGGCCTTCGTCGACGCCGGCCTCGGGCCCGGCGAGCACCCCCGCCTGATGGTCGGGCCGGGCTTTCAATACCAGGTGGGCATCGACGGCAAGCGCCCCGACGACTTTGTGGTCGCGTGCGGGGGCCTCGAGCTGCTGGTCGACCGCGACAGCGCCAAGCGGGCCGACGGCTTGACCCTCGACTTTCAGCCCGGCGAGGGCGGGGGCATCCTCATCGACAACCCCAACGAGCCCGCCCAGGTCAAGCAGCTCGACGTGGTCGCCCTGGCCGAGATGCGCCGCGGCGGCCGCGCGCTGCGCCTCATCGACGTGCGCACCCCCGATGAGCACGCCCAGGCCCGCATCGAGGGCGCCGAGCTGCTCGACGCCAGCCTGCTGAGCGCCCTGATGGCCCTGCCCAAGGACAGCCTGCTCGTCTTCCACTGCCACCACGGCGGCCGCAGCCAGGCCGCGGCCCAGCGCTTCGTGGCCGAGGGCTTCCGCAAGGTCTACAACGTGCAGGGGGGAATTGACGCCTGGTCGATCCACGTGGACCCCAGCGTGCCCCGCTACTGAGCGCCCCGG
Source organism: Deltaproteobacteria bacterium (assembly GCA_016792625.1). Classification (GTDB taxonomy): domain Bacteria; phylum Myxococcota_A; class UBA796; order UBA796; family UBA2385; genus JAEUKK01. The sequence continues at coordinate 93,597 of JAEUKK010000176.1, forward strand.
CCCCGTGGGCGCGGCGGCCCCGGGCTCGACCCCTGACCCGATGCGGGTGGCGGTGGCGTCGAGGCGCGAGGGCGCGCAGGGCGCTGCGGTGGTCGGCGGCGGCCATGGCGCGGCGCGGCGGCGCTGGCGCCCGCCCTCGGCGGGCGCGCTCACAGCGTGACCCCGTTCTCGACCGCCCAGGTCTGCAGCTGGCGCACCCGGTCGCGCAGCTCTGCCGCCCGCTCGAACTCGAGCTTCTTGGCGGCCTGCTGCATCTCGCGCTGCAGGCGCTGGATGCTGTTGGCCACGGTGCCCGGGTCGGGGGTCTCATCACCGGGCAGGGCCCCGATGGTCGGGCGGTCGAGGCGCGCGAGCACCCGCTCGCCGTCGAGCAAGTCGGCCAGCGGGCTCTCGATGGCCCGCTTGATGGTCTCGGGCGTGATGCCGTGGGCGGTGTTGTAGGCCTCTTGCACCGCCCGCCGGCGGGAGGTCTCTTCGATCGCCGCGGCCATCGAGGGTGTGACGCTGTCGCCGTAGAGGATGACCCGGCCGTTGACGTTGCGGGCGGCCCGGCCGATGGTCTGGATGAGGCTGGTCGCGTTGCGCAAAAAACCCTCGCGGTCGGCGTCGAGCACAGCGACCAGGGCGACCTCGGGGATGTCGAGGCCCTCGCGCAGCAGGTTGATGCCCACCAGGATGTCAATCTCGCCGAGGCGCAGCTGGCGCACGATCTCGACCCGCTCGAGCGTGTCGATGTCGGCGTGCAGGTAGCGCACCTTCATGCCCAGCTCGCGCAGGTAGTCGCTGAGCTCTTGGGCCATGCGCTTGGTGAGCACGGTGACCAGCACGCGGTCGCCGGCGGTGATCGCCTCGCGGGCCCGGGCCAGCAGGTCGTCGACCTGGGTGCTCGCCGGGCGCACCTCGACCACCGGGTCGAGCAGGCCGGTGGGCCGGATGATCTGCTCGACCACCACGCCGCCCGCCTGCTGCAGCTCGTAGGCGGCGGGGGTCGCGCTCACGTAGATGGCCTGACCGACGGTGGCCTCGAACTCGTGCAGCTGCAGGGGGCGGTTGTCGAGCGCGCTGGGCAGCCGGAAGCCGTGGCGAACCAAGACCTCTTTGCGGGCCCGGTCACCTTTGAACATGCCGCCCACCTGCGGCATGGTGACGTGGCTCTCGTCGACCACCAGCAGCCAGTCGCTGGGGAAGAACTCGATGAGGGTCGAGGGCGGCAGGCCGGTCTGGCGGCCCGAGAGGTGGCGCGAGTAGTTCTCAATGCCCTTGCAGCGGCCGGTCTGTTCGATCATCTCGATGTCGAAGAGCGTGCGCTCTTCGAGCCGCTGGGCCTCGAGCAGCCAGCTGCGCTCACGCAGCTCGGTCAGGCGCTCTTGCAGCTCGACCTGGATGCCGCGCACTGCGGCCTCGAGCTGCTCTTTGGGCGTGACATAGTGCGAGGCGGGGAAGATGGCGATCTGGCGCAGGTCTTCGAGGCGCGTGCCCCGCAAGGCGTCAAAGGTGCAGATGCGCTCGACCTCGTCGCCGAAGAGCTCGATGCGGACGGCGACCTCGTCTTCATGGGCGGGGAAGACCTCAATGACGTCGCCCCGCGAGCGGAAGGTGCCGCGGTGGAAGTCGGCCTCGTTGCGCTCGAACAAGATCTCGACCAGCTTGCGCAGGATGTCTTTGCGGTCGATCTGCTGGCCCACCGACAGGCGCAGCAGCATGTCGTCGTAGGCCTCACGCGAGCCGATGCCGTAGATGCACGACACGCTGGCCACGATGATGACGTCGCGGCGGGTGAGCAAGCTGCGGGTGGCGGCGTGGCGCAGCTTGTCGATGCGCTCGTTGATCAGCGAGTCTTTTTGGATGTAGGTGTCGGTGGCCGCGACATAGGCCTCGGGCTGGTAGTAGTCGAAGTAGCTGACGAAGTACTCGACGGCGTTGTTGGGGAAAAAGCGCCGCAGCTCGCCAAAGAGCTGCGCCGCCAAGATCTTGTTGTGGCAGAGCAGCAGGGTCGGCCGGTTCACCGCCGCGACCACGTTGGCGATGGTGAAGGTCTTGCCCGTGCCGGTCGCGCCCAGCAGCACCTGGTGCGGATCACCGCGCTGCAGGCCCTCAACGAGCTGACGGATGGCCTCGGGTTGGTCACCCGCGGGCGCGTAGGGCTGGTGGAGTTGGAAGCCGCTCATGTTTGCAGTCTATCCGTCGGCGCGCCCCGCGGAAGGTCATCTCGTGGATATTTTTCAACGCACCCTCGCGGACTTGTTCAGTGCTCGGCGTTGGGCCCGAGCGCGGCGAAGCCCGCGGCGATCGGCTCCAGGTCGAGGCGATGACCGATGAGCACGAGCAGGCTGGTCGGCGCCACTTCGCCCCAGGGTCGGCCGGCGGTGGCCTCGACCTGGCGGTGCACGCCCTGGATGACCAGGCGCCGCCCCTCGCCGCGCACCGCGACGACGCCCTTGAGGCGGTAGAGCTGGTCGCCGTGCTCGGCGAGCAGGCGCTCAAGCCACAGCTCGAAGAGCAGCGGGTCGACCGCGCCGTCGACGCGCAGGCTGGCGCTCACCACGCCCGCCTCGTGCACCGCGCGCAGCGAGGCCTCGGGAACATCGTGGTCGTGCTCGTGGTCGTGCTCGTGGTCGTGCGCGTGGCTGTGGCGCTCATCCTGCGGCGCCGCGCAGCCTGGGCCCGCCGACAGCTCGGCCTCGACCTGCGGCAGCTCCCAAGCGCCGCCGCCCAGCGCCCAGGCCAGGGGCGGCCGGCCGGCCGTGGTCGACCACACCGGGGCCTCGGGCCGGACGGCGCGCAGCAGGGCGAGGGCCTGGGCGGCGCGCGCCTCACCCGCAGCGGCGGCTTTGCTGAGCACGAGGCGGTCGGCCAGCAGCACCTGGCGCGCCCACTCGGGGGCGCGTGGCGCTTGCATATCGGCGAACATGGCGTCCACCACGGTGATCACGCCGTCGAGCCGGATGCGGCCGCGCAGCGCGGGGGCCTGGCGCACGGTCCAGATCACCGGGCCGGGGTCGGCCACGCCGCTGGTCTCGAGCAAGAGGCGCGCGAAGGGCGGCTCGCGCTGCAGCAGCCCCTCGAGCAGCCCGACCAGATCGTCGACCAGGGCGCAGCAAACGCAGCCGTCGCTGGCCTCGAGCACCGCGCCCGGCTCGGCCTCGATGAGGGCGCCGTCGACCCCCACCGCGCCGAGCTCGTTGACGATGACGGCGATGGGCGCGGGGCGCAGGCCGGCGAGCAGCTGGTTGAGGAGGGTGGTCTTGCCGGCGCCGAGGTAGCCGGTCACCAGCGTCAAAGGCAGCGGTTCCAGGGGGCGCTCCAGCCGGGGCGCGCGGGGGAGGCGCTCCGGCGCGGCGAGGATGCCCGGTGGGGACCCGGGTCACGCGCCGCTGGCACCGGCTGGTGATACAAGCGAGCGGGCCGCTCCTGCCTTGTGGTGCAGCGGCTCCCCGTCTCTGCCGCGGCGGGCGCGCGGCCTCCGCCCCGCGGGTCGGCGCTCCGGAGGTTCCCCCATGCAGCGACGCATCTTCGAGCTGCACGCCTGCGTGGGCCGCGGGGGCTTCGGCGAGGTCTACCGGGCGACCATGCGCAGCCCCGGGGGCCTCGTGCGCGAGGTCGCGGTCAAGATGCTCAAGCGCGACGTCGCCCCCGACGAGGACGCCGTCCAGCGCCTGCGCTACGAGGCGAACCTGCTCGCCCGGCTCGACCACCGCGCCATCCTCAACGTGGTCGACATGGTCAACCTCGCCGGTCGGGTCTGCATGGTCACGCAGTACCTCGACGGCGACGACCTTCTGCGCTGCGTGCAGGGCGCTGAGCCGATCACCGAGCGCGGGCTGGTCGAGCTCTGCGGCGAGGTGGCCGGCGCGCTGCACGCCACCGCCACCAACCTCGAGCTGGTGCACCGCGACATCAAGCCGAGCAACATCCGGGTCACCCTCGACGGCACGGTCAAGCTGCTCGACTTCGGCATCGCCCGCTCCGACAAGGTCGAGCGCGACGGCCACACGCACACCGGCATGGTGGTCGGCACCCCCGGCTACATCGCGCCTGAGCGCTTCCTCGACGACGCGGTCACGCCGGCCTGCGACATCTACTCCTTGGGCTGCGTGGTCTACGCCGGGCTCACCCAGCAGCGCCTCCACCAAGACCTCAGCCGCAAGCGGCTGCTGCAGCTGGCCCTCGACCCGGCCGAGCACCAGCTCCTCATCGAGCAGCGCCTGCGCGAGGTCCGCAACGACGGCCTGCGCCACCTGCTCGCCGCGATGCTCCAGCACGAGCCCGAGGCGAGGCCCAAGGCCCGCCGGGTCGAAGAGCTCTGCGAAGACCTCGCGCCGCGCTGCACGGGCAAGCCCCTGCGGCGCTGGGCCCGCGAGCGCACCTGGCCCGCCCCGCCGAGCGAGCACGGCGAGATGGTCGGCCAGATCATCGAAGAAGAGGCGCTGGTCGCAGAGGACGGCCCCAACAGCCGGGTCGCCGCGGCGGCGCTCAGCTTGCCCTCTGGGCTCGGCGGCCTGTCGACCCGGATGGAGCGGCTCACCCACGCCGACACCCTGGCTCCGATCCCCGCCCCGCAGCTCGGCCCGGCCCGCGGCCTGAGCCCGACCGCCCCGCCGCCCTTCCAAGCGCCTTCGGGCGGCCCGACGGTGAGCCCGGTCACCGGCGCCCCCCCGGGGGTCGCGGCCCAGGGCGGCACGCCGGTGGCCCAGCCGCCCCGCCTCGCGCCGCCCACCCCTCCGCCGCCGCTGCGTGCCCCTCCTGCGCATGGTGGGCAGGCCTCCTCCTCCGGGATGACCGCGCAGACGTCGTCTTTGAACGGTCCTCCCACCGCGCCGCCGGTCGCTGCCCCCCGCGGCCCGGGCCCCGCGGCCCCGACCGCGGGCTTCGGCGTCGGGCCCACGGCGGCCACCGGCCAGACCAGCGCCGCGCCCCGCAGCACGACCGCTCCGCGCGCCCAGCCCCCGCCGAGCGGCGGCGCGGGCCGCTTCTTCGCGCCGGTCATCGTGCTCGGCCTCGGCGCGCTGATGTACGGCTTCTTGGCCATGGAGGGCCACGTGCCCCCGCCCAAAGACCTGATCTTGCTCGCGCAAGCAGCGGTCAATGACGCCCGGGTCGCCTGGAAGCACCGCGACGAGCGCTGAGCGGCCCCCGCACGCTGCGCGGTCTGCGCCTCAGCGCGCCCGCAGCAGGGCCGGCAAGCGGCGCAGGGCCGCGGCGGCCTCGAGCGCGAGCCGGCGCGGGATCGCTGGCGTGCCCCAGACGGCGGCCCCCGCGGGCACCGCGCGGACCACCCCAGCCTGCGCGCCCACCCGCGCCCCGGCGCCGACCTGGGCGTGGTCGGCCACGCCCACCTGTCCGCCGAGCACGGCCCCCGCGCCGATCTGGGCCGAGCCCGCCACCCCGACCTGGCCGGCGAGGATGGCCCCCCGTCCGACGTGCACATTGTGGGCGACCTGCACGAGATTGTCGATCTTGACGTCATCTTCGATGATGGTGTCGCCGAGGCTGCCCCGGTCGACGCAGCTGTGGGCGCCCACCTCGACCCGGTCGCCGATCCACAGCCCGCCGAGCTGGGGCAGGCGCCGTGGCCGGCCCTGATCGGCCGAAAATCCAAAGCCCGGCCCGCCGAGAACGGCGTGGGCGCCGATGACGCAGCCGGCGCCGAGGCGCACGCCCGGGTGCAGCACCGCCCCGGGGCCGATGTAGCTGCCCGCCCCGATCACGCAGCCCGCGCCGATCACGGCCAGCGGGCCGATCCCGACGCCGACCCCGAGCTGGGCGCTCGGCTCGACCACGGCCGAGGGGTGCACCCCGCTGCCGGTCTGCTGGGGGAACATCGCCCAGAGCAGCGTGGTGAAGGCCTCTCTCGGCGCGGGGTGGACGAGCGTCGGGCCCGCGTCAGGCCGGGGGCTGGCGCTGAGCAGGGCCCGCGGGCCGGCCTCGACCGGCCGGGTCGACCAGCACAGCCCCCGGGGGAGCGGGGCGCCGTCTAAGGCGATGAGGCCGTCCACCTCGTCATCTTCGCCGATCAGCGCAGCCCCGCAGCGGGCGGCGAGGGCCGAGAGCCGGGTCGGGCCGCTGGGGAAGGCCCGCAGCCCGGCCAACGGGGGGCTCACGGCCGCAGGTTCCGCGCGGCGAGCTCGGCCGAGAGCACCATGCGGTGCAGCTCGTCGGCGCGGGTGTGGACCGCGGGCAGGCGCTGGACGCGGCCACCCTCTCCGGCGGCGCGCAGGGCGGCGGCGAGGCCGGTGGCAGAGGCCTCGACGTCGGCAGAGGCCCCCTCCATCCGGGCGATCCCGACCATCCAGGCCTTGCGGGCCGCGGCGGGCTCGGACGTACCTGGCGCACCTGGCGCACCTGGCGCACCCGGCGCCTGCGCGAGGGCGCCGAGCGCGAGCAGCAGGCCCAGCACCGGCTACACCGGGGCCGTGCGGCTGCTGGCCTTGAGCAGCTCAAGCTTGACCAGCGAGAGCGCGCCTTGGGCCAAACGTTTGAGCTCGGCGCCGGTCTCGAGGCCGAGCACCTGGCGCGCGACGAACTTGGGCCGCATGTAGAACTTGCGGTGGGCGATCTTGAGCAGCTCCAAGGTCTCGGCGCGGCTCAGGTGCTCCTCCCAACATACGGGCACCTCGACCCCACACAAGGGGTCTTTCATCAGCCGGTCCCAACAGTCGGCCTCGTACAGGCCCTTCTTCGCGCCCTCGGCGAAGGACTCGGTGCCCGGGTAAGGTGAGAAGACGGCGAAGACGGCGTAGTCGGCGTCGAGCTTGATCATCTCGTCGATGTTGGACACCGCGTCGGCCAAGGTGCGCTCATGCGGCCCGGCCAACATGATGTAGGCGACGCTGCGCACGCCCTCTTCGCGGCACCAGCGGAAGACGCGGTGCACGTCGTCGGTGTCGCAGTGCTTGCCCAGCACGTCGAGGCCCTCGTTGTTGGCGCTCTCGACCCCGAAGTGGATCTTGGTGCAGCCGGTCTCGCCGCAGCGGCGCAGCTGCTCGCGGGTGGTGCCGGCGATCGTCGTCTTGTAGCCCCAGTTGAACTTGAGCTTTCGGCGCTCAATCGCGTCGCAGAACTTCAGCACCCATTGGGAGTTGGGCGTGAAGAGGTCGTCGATAAAATGCACCTCGGTGATGCCCAGCGAGAGGCAGTGCTCCATCTCGTCGAGGATGTCGTCGATCTCGCGCACCCGGTACTGCTTTTTGTAGGTCAGGCAAAAGGGGCAGGAGTGCGGGCAGCCGCGGCTGGTGATCGCCGTGGTGACCATCGGCTGCTTGGTGCCGGGCAGGTAGTAGTCGCGGTAGCGGCTGCGGGCGCGGTCGGGCCAGGGGTAGGCGGTCAGGTCTTTGGTGCTGCGCCGCTCGACGTTCTTCACGACGGTGCCGTCGCGGTCGATCCACCACACGCCCGAGATGCCCTCAAAGCCGCGGCCCTGGTCGTGGTTGCGCACCATGTCGAGGAAGGCGTCCTCACCGTCGCCGTTGACGATGGCGTCGATGCCTTTCAGCTGGATGGCGTACTCTGGGAACATCGAGCAATGCGGGCCGCCGAGCACGATCTTCGCGTTCGGGTTCATCTTGCGCACGAGGTTGATCGTCATCTGCACGTCAGGCAGCGAGTGCGTGAACGTGCTGATGCCCACCAGATCAAGCGGATAGCCCGCCAGCATCTTCTCAAAATCGGGGTAGTCGAGGTCATCAATGACCGGATCGACGATCTCGGCGCGGTAATGCGAGCGCTTCTCGACCGCCGCCTGGATGTACATGAGCCCCAGCGGCGGGAAGCAGTAGACGCCGTGGGCGTGCGCCTTGGGGATACCCGCCCAGACGCGGAGCTTCTCGGGCGGGTTGATCAGCGTGATGTCCATGGGTCCTCCGGGTGGGGGCCAGGGCGGAGCGCGGGCGCGCGCGGGGCGGGGTTGGTGTGGGCGGTCAATCGCGGCTAGCCCAAGGCTTTCGACCGAGGAAGAGCGTCCAGGGGATGAACAAGGGGACTTCGCGGCGGTAGCGCTCGTAGTCTGCGCCGAAGATCTCGACGAGCTGTGGCTCTTGGCGCACGACCTTTTCGATGAGCGAGCCGATCAGCAGCAGCGGCACCAGGATCGCACAGAAGCTCAACGAGTTGGTCGCAAAACCCACCGCGAGCACGCCGAGCGTCTTGCCAAAGAGGCTCGGGTTGCGGCTATAGGCGTAGATGCCGCGCACCACGAGCTTTTGGGTGCGCCCAGCCGTCGGGCTGGGGCTGCCCTCGCCCATGCGGGTGAGCTGCTCGTAGGTGACCAGCCAGAGCGCGGCGCCGAGCACGAAGCTGACGGCAGCGACGCCATAGTTGGCCGGCGCGGGCAGAAAGCCGTCGCCAAAACCCAGCGCGTCGTCGAGGGCGTCGGCCAGCAGGGCGATCAGGAAGGTCAGCGGGAACAGGACCGGGACGTAGACCTTGGTCACCATCCCGAGGATGGCGGGGGAGAAGAAGGCCCGGACGCTGTTGATGACGACCTGCACGATGTCCTTGGGGGTGGGATCCGAGAGCGGCGGCGAGGGCGCGGCCCGCGCCGGTTCAGGTGCCCAGTATGGACCAAAGGGGAGCGGAGCGGGGCCTCTCCGTCGATCCGACCCCGCGCGGGCGGGCGTGAGCGGCCCGAGCGACGTGGTAGAAGCGGAGGGCGACAAGCGGGGAGCGGGCGGCCGGGGCGCGGCCCGCGGGGAGGCGGGATGCGCAGAGGCGGCGGGAGCGGGCGCAGCTGGGGCGCGCTCGGGCTGTTGGTGGCCTGTGGTGGGCGCGACCCCATCCTCGACCGGGCCGACGAGCTGGCCGGCGTCGATGAGGCCCCGGCGGCGGCGACCGGCGGGCCTGTGCAGGCGCCTGCGCCCGCGCCGGGCGCCCCCGAGGCGCCGCCCCTGGGTGAGGGCGGCGTGCCCACGCCGGGTCAGGCGGGTGAGCCGACGCCGGTGCAGCCGCCCGAGCCCGCGCCGGGGATCCCCGACCAGGCGCCGCCCGGCGGCCAGGCCTTCGGGGGTGATCTGGGCCCGGCGGTCCGCGTGCGGGGCGTGGTGCGGATGGAGGGCTGGAGCGGCACCCCCATCCGCATTGACGTCTTTGACGGTGATCAGCTCGCTGCGGCGGGGGGCAAGTCCGCCCCTCCGCGGGTGATCGCGATGCAGCAGCTCAGCCAGCCCGGGCCCTACGAGGTCGCCGTGCCCAGCGGCGTCGGCAAGGTCTGGGTGGGCGCCTACGCCGACGAGAACGGCAACGGGCGGCCCGACCGCGCCGATCCGAGCGCCTGGGCCGAGGCCAACCCGGTCTACGTCGACAAAGACCAGTCCGGCGTCGATGTGGTGCTGGTGCGGGGCGCCGCGCCGCCGCAGCTTGAGTAACGCGCCCCCCCTGCTGCTCATCCCCACCGCCGGGCGCGGGCCCCTCGAGGCGGCGCTCGCGGCCTGCCCGGGCCTGCCCGCCCTGCTCATCGACGACAGCGCCGCCGGCCTCGGGCCGGGCCGCGCGCCGGGCCTGCCCCGCCTGCGCACATCCGGGGGCATCGGCTTCGCCCGCGCCAGCAACCTCGGCCTCGGCTGGGCAGCAGGCCACGGCTTCGATCTGGTGCTGCTGCTCAATGATGACGCGGCCCCCGAGCCGGGCTGCGTCGACGCCCTGCGCGCCGCCTGGGGGCCCGGCGACGGCGCGCTCGGGCCCCTGCTGCTCGACGCCGCCGGCCAAGTGGAGAGCGCGGGGCTGCGGCTCGGGCCCCTCGGCCGGGTGCGGTCGCTGCGGCGCGCGCCCCCGGGGCCGGCGGTGGTCGACGCGCTCTCGGGCGCCTGCCTGCTCCTCTCGTCGGGCGCGCGCTTCGATCCGGCCTACCGCCACGGTTTTGAGGACCTCGCCCTCTGTCGGGCCCTCGCCGCGGCCGGCCGGGCGGTGCGGCTCATCCCCGCCGCCCGCTGCCGCCACCTCGGGGGCGCCACCCTGCACCGACGCAGCGAAGAGGCCCAGCGGCACGCCGTTTCGGGGCATCTGCGCTTGGTCGGCGGGGGCTGGCGCAGCCCGGTGGTGCTGGGCCTGGCCGCCGCCCAGGTGCTGCGCGAAGGTGGGCCGCCGCAGCGGCTGCGGGGGCTCCTGCGGGGCTGGCGGGACTGGCGGGCGGCGGGGGCCCTAGCCGGGGGCCGCGCCGCCCCCTTCGATGAGGATGACGCGCTGGGCGCCGTCCTCGGGCAGGCCGAAGACCTCGACCAGGCCCTCGATGCCCTTGAGGGGGTGGGCGCCGAGGGGCTGCAGCGGGCGGCCGCACATGGCGGCGAATTCTCCGCTGCTGAGCAGGGGCTGGTGCAGCTGGGGCGCGAGGCCGTTGAGGCGGGCGGCGAGGTTGACCGCTGCGCCGATCACCGTGAAGTCGAGGCGGGTGGGCGCGCCGATGTTGCCGTAGCTGACCTCGCCGACGTGCACGGCGATCGCCGCGTGCAGGGGCGCTGAGCCCGCCGGTGCGGCGGCGTTGAGCGCGGCGAGGTTGAACAAGGTGCGCTCGGCGGCGGCGAGCGCCCGGCCGCAGACCACGTCGGGGGCGTCACCTTCGCGCAGGGGGAAGATGGCCAGCGCGGCGTCGCCGATGAACTTCAAGATCTCCCCTTCGAAGTGGTCGACCGCCTCGCCCACCGCCCCGAAGAATTGGTTGAGCAGGTCGACGATCGCCTGCGAGCCGAAGCGGATGGTCAGCGGCGTGAAGTTGCGCAGGTCGCAGAACCACACGACCGCGCGCAGCGACTCGACGCTGCCCCGGTGGATGTCGCCGCGCAGCACGCGGGGGCCCGTGTGGTGGCCGATGTAGGTGGCGCAGACGCTCCGGGCGATCGAGCGGTGCACATAGAGCTCGACCGGGGCGCGCAGGGCGGTGAAGCCGTCTTCGAGCGCCTCGACCTCGGCCTCGGTAAAGCCGCCGGGCTGGTCGGTCATCAGGCTGACCGAGATGGGCAGCTCGGCCTCGGTGCTGATCGCCGCCGCGAGGTACTCGGTCATGCCGCCGGCCGCGTACTGGGCGAAGAGCGGGAAGGCGTGCGGGCCCTCGGCCAAGATCAGGTAGCGCACCCGCCGGGCCTCACCCTCGATGATCGGCCGGATGGGGCTGCTGCGAAAGTCGAGGGTCTGCTTCTGGGCGGCGGTGAAGCGGTTGGCCTGCAGCTCGGGCTGGTCGTGGCGCCAGATCCAATTCTCGGCGATGAACAGCGGATGGAGCGTGCGAATCGTCAGGTTGAACCGCCGGATCGGCAGGCCGAGGCCCTGACAGACCTCGACGAAGCCGCGCACGAGGTCCTCCATCCGCCGCAGCTCGGCGGCGGCGGTCAGGCTCCAGCGGAGCAGGCGGGCGCCGGCGTCGGGCTGCATGTGGGCTCCATGGGCGGGCGGGGAGGATAGCGCGCTGCAGGGCGGTTTGACCGCGGGGTCTCCCCAGGGTCAGCAGCCGGTCGAGCCAAAACCGCCGACGCCGCGGGCCGTGTCGTCGTCCAGCGCCTCGACCTCGACGAGGGCGGCCTGGGCCACCGGGCAGAGGACGAGCTGGGCCACCCGCATGCCCCGGGTGATCGTGAAGGGCGCGTCGCCGAGGTTGATGAGCAGCACCTGCAGTTCGCCGCGGTAGTCGCTGTCGATGGTGCCGGGCGCGTTGGGCATGGACAGGCCGTGGCGCAGGGCGAGGCCCGAGCGCGGGCGCACCTGGCCCTCAAAACCGGCGGGGATCTTCAGCTTGAGCCCGGTCGGCACCGCGGCCCGGCCCATCGGCGGCAGCACCAGGGGGAGGTCGACCGCGGCGTGCAGGTCGAGGCCGGCCGCGCCGGGGGTGGCGTAGGCGGGCAGGGGCAGGTCGGCGGCGGAGGGCAGGCGCTGCACCTCGACGCGGAGGGGGCTGGACATGGCGGCACCTGCAGGCGGGGCCGCGGGCCGCGGCCGAGGGACAGCGCAAAACAGCGGCGGGCGGGGCAGCCGAGACCACCCCGCCCGCGCTGACCGGCGGATCAGAACTCGCTGGTCAGGGCATCTTTGCGGGAGAGGCGGATCTTGCCGGCGCGGTCGATGTCGATCACGCGCACCAGCACCTCGTCGCCCTCGCGGACGATGTCGGTGGTGCGCTCGACGCGCACGTCCGCGAGGTGGCTGATGTGGACCAGCCCCTCGGTGCCGGGGAAGATCTCGACGAAGGCGCCGAAGTCGACCGTGCGCTTGACCACGCCCAGGTAGAGCTTGCCGATCTCGGCCTCTTGGGTCAGCTCGCGGATGAGATCCATGGCCTGCTTGGCCTTGGTCTGGTCGGTGCTCGCGATCTCGACCCGGCCGCTGTCGTCGACCTTGAGGCGGGTCTCGGTGCGGTCCTGGATGCTGCGGATGGTCTTGCCCCCGGGCCCGATGATGTCGCGGATCTTGTCGGGGTTGATCTGCACCACGGTGATCCGGGGCGCCCAGGCGCTCAGCTCGGCGCGGGGCTTGGCCAGGGCCTTGCCCATCTCGTCGAGGATGTGGAGGCGGCCCTCCTTCGCCTGGTTGAGCGCGCGGAGCATGACCGCGCGGGGCACGCCGCCGATCTTGGTGTCCATCTGGAAGGCGGTGATGCCCTTCTCGGTGCCGGTCACCTTGAAGTCCATGTCGCCGAGGTGGTCCTCGTCGCCGAGGATGTCGGACAGCACGGCGTACTGCTCACCCTCGCGGATGAGGCCCATCGCGATGCCGGCGACCGGGCGCTTCAGCGGCACGCCGGCGTCCATCAGCGAGAGGCTGGCGCCGCAGACGGTGGCCATCGAGCTGCTGCCGTTGGACTCGAGCACGTCGCTGACCACGCGGAGCACGTAGGGGAACTCGGCCTGGCTGGGCAGCACGGCCTCGAGTGCGCGGTGGGCCAAGGCGCCATGGCCGACCTCGCGCCGCTTCGGGCCGCCGAGGCGGCGGGCCTCGCCGGTGCAGAAGGGCGGGAAGTTGTACTGCAGCATCCAGCGGCGGAACTGCTCGGTCGAGCCGGCGAAGTCGATGCGCTGGGCGTCTTCTTCGATGCCGATCGTGGCCGAGCAGAAGGCCTGGGTCTCACCGCGGGTGAAGACCGCCGAGCCATGGGTGCGGGCGGAGACGCCGACCTGGGCGAGGATGAAGCGCACCTCGTCGGTGACGCGACCGTCGAGGCGCACGCCCTCGTTGACCACGCGCTGGCGCATGGCGGTGCGGCCCATCTTCTCCCACACGGCCTTGGCGGCGGTGGTCAGGCGGGCGATCTCGGCCTCGTCGCTCAGGCCCTCGACCAGCGCGGCGATCGCCGCGTCACGGGCGGCCTTGATGGCGTCGCGGCGCTCGTGCTTGCCGGGGATGGCCATGGCGGCCTTGAGGCTCTCGCCGCCGACCTCGGCCAGCTTGGCGACCACGGCGGCGTCGGGCTTGGGCGCGGGGGCCAGCGCGCGCTTCTCGGCGCCGCACAGGCCGCGCAGCTCGTCGATCGCCGCGCAGATCTTCTTGATCTCAGCGTGGGCCAAGTCCATCGCGTCGATCATGCTGGACTCGTCGGCCTCTTTGGCGCCGCCCTCGACCATGCAGATCGCGTCGGCGGTGCCGGCCACGATGAGGGTGATGTCGGCCTGGTCCATCTGGGCGCGGGACGGGTTCACGATGAAGGCGCCGTCGACCCGGACGATGCGCACGCCGGCCACGGGGGCCTCGAGCGGCAGGTCGGAGATGTGGCAGGCCGCCGCGGCGCCCGCGATGCTCAGCACGTCGGTGTCGCTGCGCGGATCGAAGGAGAGCACGGTCGCGATGACCTGGGTCTCCTGGCGGAAGTGTTTGGGGAACTGCGGTCGGAGCGGTCGGTCGATGAGGCGGCTGACCAGGGTCTCGCGCTCGTTGCCCCGGCCCTCACGCTTGAGGAAGCCGCCGGGGATCTTGCCCGAGGCCGCCGTGCGGTCCATGTAGTCGACGGTGAGGGGGAGGAAGTCGAAGTCGCGCTGCTCGGTGCTGCCGACCGCGGTCACGAGGACGGCGCTCTCGTCTTGTTTGACGGTGACGGCGCCGCCGGCCTGCTTGGCCAGCCAGCCGGTCTCGAGGATGAGGGGGCGGCCGCCGATCTCGACAGAAACAGAATGAACCTTAGGGATCACGAAAACTCCAGCGTGGAGGGCGGACGGCGGGCCTGCGGACCATCACCGCGGGTCGGCCGTCGGAGGGGAGCCCTTCACCGGAACACGCACAGCCAGGTCGTTCTGGCGGGCGTCGCAAGGATGGAGCGGCGGGCGCGGCGCACGCTCGAGGTCCCGTAGACCTGCGGAGGGGGAGCAGGGCGGCGGCTGCTCCCCCCGCGTAGACCTGCGAGACTCGCGCGCACGACGGCGACGTCGGCTTGCGGGGGGTGTCGGGCGGGTGCTGACAAAGAGGGGCCCGGGGGCCTGGGGCCGACGCGCCGCGCCGGTCCCCGCGGGGTGGCCGCCGTGGCGACCACCCCAAACAAAAGGGCGGCGTTTGACCGCCGCCCCCCCTGCTACCGACGCAGGCCCAACCGCTCGATCAGGCTCTTGTACCGGTCGGGGTGGTTGACCCGCAGGTACTTGAGGAGCCGGCGCCGCTGGCCGACCAGCATGAGCAGGCCGCGGCGGGAGTGGTGGTCCTTCTTGTGGGACTGGAAGTGCGGGGTGAGGTTGGTGATGCGCTGGGTCAGCAGGGCGACCTGGACCTCGGGGGAGCCAGTGTCGCCCTCGAAGGTGGCGTAGCTGGCGATGGTCTCGGCGCGCTGCTCGGTGGAGATGGACATGGGAACCTCAGGCGACACGAACCCTGCAGACCGCGCCGCGCGCCCCGCCGGGACATCCGGGGGAGCGGGGCGGGTGACCGCGACACACCGCCGCGCGCGAGGGCGCGGGGTCCGGCCCGGCTTGCACCTGGATGCAACCGGGGCGGGCCTCGGCGGACCGGGGGCTGGGTGCGCGCGGGGCGCGGCAGCCAGGGTGGGGTCAGCGAGGGCGCGGGAGACCGCATGGGCCGTTGTGGCGCGGCCTTCTGACCGGTCGGGGCGGCACTGTCAAGGGCTGCAGCCGGTGCGGGGCCGCGCTCAACACTCGGCTCCGAGCATCCGAAGAGGGCAGGTGGGGGCGCGGCGAGCGGGGCCCCCCGCGGCTGCTCCTCCCCCGTGCGCGCTGTCTGATCTTCTCCTTAGACAACGATCTGGTGCATGTTCTCGGTGCGATCCCCCACGACTGCCCGCCTGGGCGCCGCGCTGTCGGCGGCCCGGCGCGCGCCTGCGGTCGAGCGCATCAGCACCGGGGCCCGCATCAACCGGGCGGCCGACGACGCGGCCAACCTCGGGGTCGCCACCAAGCTGCGCACCCAGGCCCGCTCGCTGGCCATGGCCCGCCGCAACGTGAACGACGCGCTGCGGGCCTCTGAGGTGGCGGGCAGCGGCCTGAGCGAGATCACCGACCGGCTGCAGCGCATGCGCGAGCTCGCCGTCGCGGCGGCCAGCGAGACCCTCACCGACACCGAGCGTGAGTACCTGCAGGCCGAGTATGGCGAGCTGGTCGATGAGATCGACCGCACGGCCCGCGCGACCGATCTCGGCGGGCAGCGCCTGCTCTCGCCGTACCCGGTCGACATCGCGATCACGATCGACTCGTCTGACTCGATGTTCTTGGAGCTTCCCCAGATCCAAGCCGAGCTGCCCGCGCTGGCGACCCTGCTGGCCGACGCCGGCATCGAGGCCCGCTTCGCCATCGTCGACATGAACACGTTCAGCGACGCGGGTGACGGCAGCCGGATCTTGTCGCCGCTCGGCGCCAACCTCGCCGGCCCGCTCAGCGCCTTTGCGCTCACCGGGGTCGGCGGCATGGACCCCTACTCGGTCATGCTCGATCTGGCGGGCATCGCCCCCTTGGCCGGCACCACCACGCCCGAGGCGCTGCTCTTCGACGATAACGCCCAGCAGAAGATCTTCATCCATATCTCGGACGTGGGTCGTGAGACGCTGCTCACCGGCGTGACCCAGGGCCAGGCGGCCAACCTGCTCGCCGCCAACGGCTTTACGGTGCACACCATCACCGGCGTGGCGGGTGACCCGACCTACACCACGCTGACCGCGGTGACCGGCGGCTCGATCAACAACATGACCGGCTTTGGCCTCGGGGTTGATACGGCGGTGCAGAACATCGCCAACTCGATCATCGCCAACTTCGTCGACGCCGAGACCATCTCGGTGCAGGCGGGCACCGATGGCAGCGCGGCGAGCGTGATCGAGCTGGCCTTCCCGGTCAACGTCACCGCCCACGCGCTGGGGGTCGACGACACCGCCATCACCACGGCGGCGGGCGCGCTCGACGCCCTGGCCCAGCTCGACGAGGCGCTGCACGCGGTCAACGGCCACCAAGCCGACCTGGGCGCCAGCCAGAACCGGCTCGAGGCGACGCTGAACTACCAGCAGGCGGCCATCGAGGCGACCACGCGCTCCGAGGGCGCGATCATGGACGCCGACTATGCCCTTGAGCTCAGCGAGCTCAGCAAACACCAGGTCATGACCGACGCGCGCACGGCCACGCTGGCCCAGGCCCGCCAGCTCGAGTCCTCGGCCTTCGCGGCCTTGATGAGCTGAGCTGGCCGCCCCGCCCGGAGCGCCCTTGAGCACCGCCCCGCCGCCCGATCCCGCCGCGCTGCGCGCGCTGGCGCTGCTCCAGGCCGGTCAGCCGGCCGCCGCCCGCGCGGCCCTGCCCGCGGGCGCTGGCCCGCTCGGCGACCTGATTGACGGCCTAGCGGCCCTTCAGCTCGGCTTGCTCGACGAGGCGGGGCCTGCCTTGCAGCGGGCCGCCGCGGCGCTGCCCGCGCAGGTGGCCGCTTGGCGTGGCCTCGGCGCCCTGCGCGCGCGGCAGCGCGACTGGCCCGCCGCCGCCGCGGCCTGGGCCCGCGTGGCCGGGCTCGAGCCGCGGGCCGCCGACGCTTGGCGCGAGCTCGGCCACGCCGCCCTCTACAACAACGACGCCGACGCCGCAGTGGCCGCCTTTGGCCGCGCCTTGGCGCTGCAGCCCGCGGACCTCGCCCTGCGCTGGCTCGACGCCCGCGCCCTGCCCATCCTCTACAAGGACGCCGCCGCCCTCGCCCCCTGGCGCAGCCGCTACCTGGGTCGGCTGCGCGCCCTGCAGCGGGCCGCTCCGGTCGAGCCCGAGGCCGCCCTCGCCCTGTTCGAGGCGAGCTGGGATGCTTTTCACCTGCATTATCAGGGGCTCCCACTGGTTGAGGAGCAGGCGGCCCTCGGCGGCCTGCTCAGCAGCCTCGCCGCCCGCGGGGTTGCCCCGCGCCTTCCCCCCGCGCCGGCGCGCGCCCCGGGCCCGCTGCGCGTCGGCCTCGCCAGCTCGCTCTGGCGCGGGCACACGATCAGCGCGCTGTTCTCGGGCTGGATCACCGGCCTGCAGCGCCACGGCCTGCGGGTGGTGCTCGTGCAGCTCACCGACGCCCCCGACGCCGAGAGCGCCCGCCTCGAGGGCCTCGCCGACGAGGTGCTGCGGGTGCCGGTCAGCCCCTGTCTGCCCGCCGCGGCGGCGATCCGCGCCGCGGGGCTCGACGCGCTCATCTACCCAGAGCTGGGCATGGACCGGCGCACCCTGCGCCTCGCCGCCCTGCGCCTCGCCCCGCTGCAGCTCGTGTCCTGGGGCCACCCCGTGAGCACCGGCCTGCCGACCATCGACGGCTTCTTGTCCAGCGCGGCGATGGAGCCCCCCGAGGGCGCGGCCCACTACACCGAGCAGCTGCTGCTTTTGCCCGGGCTCGGGCTGAACCCCACCATGCCCGCGCCCGGCCCGCCGGCGCTGGACCGGCCGGCGCTGGGCCTCGATCCCGACGCGGCGGTGCTGCTCGTGCCCCAGTCGCCCTTCAAGCTGCTGCCCCAGCATGACCGCCTGCTCGCCCGCTGCGTCGCCGCGGTGGCCGCGACCGGCGCGCGGCCCCAGCTCGTGCTGCTGGCCAGCGAGCTGGCCCAGGCCAGCCGTGGGGTCAAAGACACCCTGCTGCTGCGCCTCTCGGCGGCTTTTCGGGCCGAGGGCCTCGCGGTCGACGCGCACCTGCGCCTGCTGCCGGGCCTGTCACACAGCGACTACCTCGCGCTGAACCAGCACGCCGACGTCTTCCTCGACGCGCCCGGCTGGAGCGGCGGGCGCACCACCCTCGACGCGCTGTGCTGCGGCCTGGTGCCGGTCACCCTGCCGGGGCGGCTGATGCGCCAGCGCCACACCGCCGCGATCTTGCGCCTCTGCGGTCGGCCCGAGACCATCGCCGAAGATGAGGACCAGTACGTTCACCTCGTCGTGCGCCTCGCCACTGACCGGCCGTGGCGGGCCGGGCTGGCCGCCGCCCTGCAGCCCGCCGCGCGCGCCCTGGCCGCCGATCCCGCGGGGGTCGACGCCCTCGCCGACCTGCTGCAGCGCCCCCAGGCCTGGGGCCTCTCGCCGGCCGGCGGGTCGCCCTGAGCTCGCGCCGCCGCGCGCCGCGCGCCCGCCCCAGCCCAGGCAGGCGCGCGCCGATCCACAATGACGTAAGGCAAGGTCTTGTGTACACGCGTCTGTCTCGCGCGCCCGCGCTCTGGTAGAGACCGGCGTGTGGGGGGTGTGCCGCCTCCCTTCCCCCGCGCCGCTGGTCCCTTTTCGAAGGCCCTCGCGGGGCGCCCCGCGCGGCGCCGCCGGCGCCGGTAGATGCTCCCCCTGGGTCCGGCCCTGTGGCTGGGGCCCACGCCCCCGGGACTCCCGCCCTCAGCTCCCACTCCTCTGGAGGTTTTATGCAGGTCGAGCGCTCCACTCGCATCGCGCTGCTGCTCAAGCGCGTCCCCGACATTGAAGACGTGCTCGCCTGGTACGGCCTGGACGTCGACCCCGAGGACATGGAGGTCACCATCGAAGACCTCGCCCGGATGAACCGGCTCGATCCCGATGAGCTGGTCGACGATCTGCAGGCCACCGTCGACGAGCGCGACGGCGACGAGGACGAAGAGGGCGAAGACGACCTCGAGGACGGCCTCGACGAAGAGGAAGGCGGCGACGAGGCCGGCGACGACGAAGAAGAAGAGGTCGACGACCTCGAGGACGACGACGATGACGACGACGCCTGGGGCGACGACGAAGAGGCCGAAGAGACCGGCGGCTTCGACGAAGACGACGAGTAGCAGCCCCTTCGCGCCGGCCG
Organism: Deltaproteobacteria bacterium; assembly: GCA_016792625.1. GTDB lineage: Bacteria > Myxococcota_A > UBA796 > UBA796 > UBA2385 > JAEUKK01. The sequence goes on from JAEUKK010000176.1 coordinate 112,740, forward strand.
AGGGCGGCTGGCGCCCCGTCGGTGGGCGCCGCGCCCCGGGCGCTCAGTCGAGGTCGAGGCTGGCGCTCGGCGCGTAGACCTCGACCCCGCAGTCCTCGCCGACGATGAGCAGGCCGTCGCCGGTCGGGTCTTCGGCGGTGGCCGCGTCCCAGAAGCGCAGCATGCCGCGCAGGTCGACGTCGAGCACCAGCCGGCCCTCGGTTTCGGGCCCGATCTCGAGGCCCGCGCCGCCCGGCCCGAGCGGCAGCTCGATGGGCAAGCTGTTGTTGCCGAGCCCTTCGGCCTCGAGGCGCAGGCGATCAGCCGGCGGGGCGTTGCCCTCGACGGGGACCAGCGCGCCGTCCGGCCGCAGCCAGGCCTCGACCGTCGCCCACGCGGCGTCGGGGTCGAGCTCGGTCGTGTTCAGCGCGACGGTGAGATCGCCCGCCTGCACGGTGCCCTCAGCGGCGCCCCAGAGCTTGAGCCCACGCGGGGTGGCCGCGGTCTCGGCGGTGCCCAGCCAGCCGCGGGCCTCGACGCTGTGCAGCGCGAGGCGGGCCGCGCGGTAGCGGCCGAAGGGCACGCGGCGGTCGGGCGCGACCGGGGTGGTCACCGACCAGGCGTAGCCCGGGGTCGTGGCGCCTTCGGCGAGCTGCAGCAGGTTGACGTCGGGCGTGCCCTCTTCGCCGATCAAGTAGAGGGCCTGCAGCTCGAGGATGGCGACGTCGGGCTCGACGTAGCCGAGCTGGGCCTCGGGCGCGCAGACGGCGCCGGCCGGCTGCGGCGCGGCGCCCTCCCCGGCGTCATCGTGGGCGAGGCGCAGGTCGAGGTCGAGGCGGGCGGCGGTGGCGGGGAGCTCACTCGGCGCTGGGACCTCGGCCTCGGACGGCCGGCTGGTGACCTCGCCGCCGACGAGGTTGTCTTCGGGCTCGGACTCGGCGGTGATCACCGAGGGGCCGGCGCAGGCCGCCAGCGTGAGCGTCAGGGTCAAGGCGGAGAAGGGGGCGGCGGCGGGGCGGGTCATGTGGGCTCCTCAGGTGTCCCTGCGGCGAACGGCCCGGGCGCCTGCGGGCTTGAGGGGGGAGGCGGGGCCTGTTGGGCGGCGGCGGAGGATCCGTCTCCCTGCGGGGGCGCGTCGCCCCGCGGAGGTCCGATGCCCCACGCCGCCCGCCCAGCCCTGCGGCCCGCCCGCCGCCCCGCCGCCTTGCGCTGCGCCCGGCTGCGGACCCTCGACGAGGCAAAGGCCCTGGTGGACCTCGTGTACGACACCTACGGCCTGAGCTTCCACCGCGACTGGATGTACCACCCCGAGCAGATGCTCGAGCTCAACCGCCGGGGTGACATCACCAGCTTCATCGCGCTGGACGGCGATCGCGTCGTCGGCCACACCGGTTTTGTGCGGCCCTTCTTTGAGCTGCAGCCCGAGGCGAGCCGCCCGCTCACCGATCCGGGGGTGCAAGAGGCCGGCCTGAGCGTGGTCGCCCCGCGCCTGCGCGGCCAGGGGGTGCAGGCCGAGCTCGGCGCGGCCATGTTCGGCCACGCGGTCGACGCGGGCCTGCGCGGCGTGATGATGCGCTGCGTCACCCACCACCCGTGGAGCCAGCGCAGCGCCACCCGCGCCGGCGGCCTGCCCGTGGGCCTGCTGCTCGGCTGTGTTCCCCGGTGGGTTCGCTACGACAATGATGAGCACCAGGGCGATCAGCCCTTGTCGAGCCTGCTCATCTTCACCCCACTGCGGCCCACGCCGGCCGCGGCCCCCCTCGCCCTGCCCGCTGGTTTTGGCTTCGTGCCGGCCCTCTGCGCGGCGGCGGGGCTGGTGCGCGGGCCGGCGCCGCGGGGCGAAGCCCCCGAGACCACGCTCACCTGCGCGTGGAATGGCGCCAAGCAGCTGGCCAGCGTGCTCGTGCCCCAGGTGGGCGCCGATCTGGTCGAGCGCCTGGGGCAGACCGTGTCCTGGCTCATCTGCGGCCATATCGCCCACGTCACGGTCTACATCGCCGCCGATGACGCGCGCCTCGGCGAGGCCGGGCCGGCCCTCGCCGCGATGGGGCTCTTCCCGGCTGGCTGGCTGCCCGGCTTCTTCGCCGGCGGCCGCGACGCGGTGGTGCTGCAGGCCGTCGCTTGGCAGGAGCTCGACCCCGCGCTCATCGCGGTGGAGGGCGAGGCCGCCACGCAGATCAAGGCCGAGGTGGTGGGCGGCTGGGCGGCGAGCCGGGGCGGCCCGGTCGCCCAGCCCCCGCGCCACGGCGCGGTGATCGTGCACCTCGACGCCCGGCGCCGCGCCCGGGGGCTCTGAGCCCGCTCAAGCTGCGCGCCGCGCCGGGGGCGTTGCGGGGGGCGGAGCCCCCCGCCCCACCTTTTTGCCGTGCTGACCGTCGCTCTCGACCTCGGTCAGTAGACCCAGAAGGAGTAGGCGCCCGCCTTTGGGGTGGCCGCGGCGAGGGTCAAGGTGCTGGCGTCGGTCGGCAGGGAGGTGGCGCTGCTGGCGCGGTGGGCGGCGATGTTCGCGCCGCCCGTGTTGTGCCGGAGCAGCAGGTCGTTGCCCACAGACCGCACAGCCAGCCAGTAGTTGGTCGAGGCGGTGAGGGTGACGCCCGCGCCGGTCATGTCGACGGTCACCGTGCCGACCGCCGCCGTGCCGCTCACCGCGGTGCCGACCCGCGTGCCCGGCGCGCCGGCCGTGCCGTCGGCCGCGTAGACCGCGACGTTGAAGCTGCCCGTGGTCGTGCCGGTCGCGAAGGCCACGTTCACGTCGACCAGATCGGCGGCCAGGCTCGACGTGGTGATGGGGAGGAAGATCACCTGGTCGGCGTCGAGCTCTTCGGAGCCGCCCGTCGCGGCCAGCGAGCCGATCAAGTAGTGGATGAACAGGCTGTCTTCGCCAGGCACCGGGCTGGAGGCCGTGCCGTCGCTGGCGGTGAGGATGCAGGTCCACTCATCGCCGTCGGTGGTGGCGGCCGCGCCCAGCGTATTGTTGGTCACCGCCGGGGTGTCGGCGACGGTGCTGATGCCCGGGGTGGTGTAGGCCACGCCGTTGCGCTCCCAGGTGGCGGTGTAGGTGATCGTGTCGCCGTCGGCGTCGGTCGAGGCGGTGTCGACGGCGCAGGTGAGCACGCTGGCGGTGTCGGGCTCGTCGGAGAGGGTCGCGTTGCTCTCGAGCACGGCCACGGGGTTGGTCGGGGCGGTGTTGGCGATCGTCCAGCTCTTGGTCGCCGCGGTGCCCGTCGCGGTGCCGTCAGACGGCGTCGCGCTGAGCACGATGATGTCGCCCTTGTTTTGGGTGCCCGAGTAGGTCGCGGTGGTCTGACCGCCCACCGTCGTGCTGTTGCGCGTCCAGGCGTAGGTGAGGGAGACCGTGTCGCCCGGGTCGGCGTCGCTGGTGGTGAAGGTGGCGGTCAGCGTGCTGGTCTTGGTCACCGGGTCGGCGGTCGAGGTGGCCAGGGTGGCGGTGGGCGTGCTGTTTTGGATGGTCGTCGCGGCGCTGGTCCCCACCGCGCTGCTGTCGGTGCCGTCACTGGCGCTGGCCGAGCAGGTGATGCTGCTGCCCCGCGAGAAGTTCGTGCCGGTCAGGGTCGAGGTGGTGGCCCCGCCGATGGCCACCCCGGCGTCTTGCCAGGCGTAGGTGATGGTCAGGCTGTCGCCGTCGGCGTCGGTGCCGACCGCGGCGCAGGTGAGCGTGCTGGGCTCGCGGGCCGGGCTGGGGCTCGCCGTGATGGTCGGCGTGGCCAGGGTCGGCGCCGAGTTGCTGATCGTGATCCCGGTCGACTCGAGGCTGTCGGTCAGGCTGCCGTCGCTGGCGGTGGCGATGCAGGTGATGAGCTGGCCCTTGTTGAAGTTCGTGCCGGTCAGGGTGCTCGTGGTCGCGCCGCTGATGACCGCGCCGTTGCTCTCCCAGGTGTAGGTGATGGTCGGGGTCGTGCCGTCGGGGTCGGTGGCCGTGCCCGCGCAGGTCAGCGTGCTGGTCTCGCGGGCCGGCGTCGCGCTGCTGGTCAGGGTCACGCCGGTGACGTCAGGCGCGCTGTTCGCGGCGGTGACGCTGCCGCTGACCGCGGTGGCGCTGGCCGTGCCGTCGGTGGCGGTGACCGTGCAGGTGACGACCTGGCCGCCGGAGTAGGTCACGCCCGCCGCCGTGCTCAGGCCGGTGGTCTGCGGGGCGCCGACGTTCACGCCGTTGACCGACCACTGGTAGCTGTAGGTCAGGCTGTCGCCGTCGACGTCGCTGGCGGTCGGGGTGCAGGTCAGCGTGGTGCCCGCCGTCGGGCTGGCCGGGGTGACGCTCACCGCCGAGGTGACCGGCGCGGTGTTCTGGATGACCCAGTTGGTCGTGGCGGTGGTGCCGCTGACCGTGCCGTCGTTGGGAGTGACCACCACCGCGACGGTCTGGCCCTTGTTGAAGTGGGTGCCGGTGAGCGTGCTGGTGGTGGGGGCGATGGCCGAGCCGTCGACCGTCCAGGCGTAGGTGAAGGTGACCGTGTCGCTGTCGATGTCGGCACCGGTCGGGGTCGGGTTCAGCGTGCTGGTCTCGGTGGCCGTGGCCGGGCTCTTGCTGAGGCTGACCGTGGGGGCGGAGTTGGTGATGGTCAGCGTGTTGCTGGTCACCGCGGCGGAGCTGGCCGCGCCGTCGCTGGCCACCACCGAGCAGCGGATCAGCTGGTTCTTGCTGAAGTTCGTGCCGGTGAGCGTGCTGCCCGTGGCCCCCGAGATGGTGCTGGTGCCCTGCAGCCAGGTGTAGGTGTAGGTGAAGCTGGTCGTGCCGTCGGGGTCGGTCGTGCCCGAGGGGGTGCAGGTCAGCGTGCTCGACTCGACCACCGGGGTGCTGCTGCTGGTCAGGGTCACTGTGCCGATGGTCGGGGCCCCGTTGGCAACGGTCACCGCGGTGCTGGTCACCGCCGTGCCGGTGCCGAAGGCGTCGGCCGGGGTCACGCGGCAGGCCACGGTGTTGCCGCCGGCGAAGGGCACGCCCAGCGTGCTGCTCAGCGTGCTGCTCGTGGCCCCCGAGACGACCGAGCCGTTGACCAGCCAGGCGTAGGTCAGGGTGACCGCGTCGCCGTCTTCGTCGTCGGTGGTGGTCGTGCAGGTCAGCGTGTCGCTCGACAGCGGCGAGCTCGGGCTCACCGCGGCGGTCGCCGTCGGCACCGAGTTGCCGATGGTCACGGTGGTCGAGCTGACCGGGGTGGCGCTGCCGGTGCTGTCGCTCAGCGTGACCGTGCAGAAGATGGCGTCGCCGTTGGCGTGCTGGTTCTTGTTCAGCGTGCTGGCGGTTTGGCCAGAGAGCACCGAGCCGTTCTTGGTCCAGGCGTAGGTGGTGGTCACCGCGTCGCTGTCGGCGTCGGCCACGCCCGAGACGTTGCAGGTGAGGTTGTTGCTCGAGGCCGGGCTCGCCGGCGAGATGGCCACCGAGCTGAGCGTGGGCAGGCTGTTTTGCACGCTGATCGTGTTGCTGGTCACCGCGCTGCCCGCGCCGGTGCCGTCGTTGGGCGTGACCACGCAGGCCACGACCTGGCCGCGGTTGAAGTAGGTGCCGGTCAGCGTGGTGCCGGTCGCGCCGGCGATGGTCGTGCCGTCACGCGTCCAGGCGTAGGTGTAGGTGAACGAGGTCGTGCCGTCGACGTCGGTGGTGGTGCCGGGCGTGCAGGTCAGGGTGCTCGTCTCGACCGCGGGCGTGGCGCTGCTGGTCAGCGTCACCGCGCTCAGCACCGGGACCGTGTTCGTGATGGTCTTGCTCGCCGTCGCCACCGTGCCGGCGGTCTCGCCGTCGTAGGGCGTGACCCGGCAGGTCACCACGTCGGCGGTGGTGAAGGGCACCCCCAGGGTCGACGAGATGGTCGCGCCGGTGCCGATGACCGTCGAGCTGCGCCGCCACTCGATGGTGCTCTGGTCGGTGTCGGTGGGATCACCGTCAGCGAAGGTGTAGCTGCAGCTTAGGGTGTCGGTGGACAGCGGGGTGGTCGGGCTGATCGTCACCGAGCTGACGGTGGGGGTGCTGTTGGTGATGCTGCGGGCGGAGGAGGCGACCGCCGTGCCCGAGGCCGTGCCGTCATTGGGCGTGATGGTGCAGATGACCGAGTCGCCCTTCTGGAAGGAGCTGCCGGTCAGGGTGCTCGTGGTGGCGCCGATCGTCGTGCCGTTGACCGACCAGGCGTAGGCCTGGCTCACCGTGTCGCTGTCGGCGTCGGTCACCGTGGCCGCCGCGCAGGTCAGGGTGCTGGTCTCAAAGGCGCTGCTCGGCGTGATGCTCACCGTGCCGAGCACCGGCAGGCTGTTCTGGATGACCACCGAGTTGCTCAGCACCGCCGCGCCGTTCTCGACGCCGTCGTTGGGGGTGGCCTCGCACTGGATGGTCTGGCCCTTAGACGCGATGTTCGCGGGCAGCGTGCTGTTGGTCTGGCCGCTGATCGCCGTGCCGTTTCGCAGCCAGCGGTAGGTCGTGGTCAGGGTGCGGATGGCGTCGACGTCGGTGGTCGTGCCCGGCGTGCAGGTCAGCACGTTGGTGCGGAAGGCCGTGGTCGGCGTGAGCGCCGCGCTGGCCAGCACCGGTGCGGTGTTGGTGATGGTCAGGCTGCCGCTGGCCACCGTGCCGACGTCGGTGCCGTCGTAGGGCGTGACCGCGCAGGCCACCACGTCGTCGTAGTCGAAGCCGCCCCGCAGGGTGTCGCCGGGGTGGGCGGTGGTCGACTGGGTGCTCGCCCCGGTCAGGGCCGCGCCGTTGATGGTCCACACCACGGTGCTGCTGTCGGCGTCGCCGTCGGTGTCGGTGAAGGTCCAGTCGCAGAGGACGGTGTCGCCGAAGCGGGCGACCGTCGGCCCGCTGGTGCCGACGCCGGTCACGGTCACCGCGCTGACCGAGGGCGGGGTGTTGGCCACGCTCAGGCCCGAGCTGGCGACGGTGGTGCCGCTGACCGTGCCGTCGTTGGGCGTGATCGTGCAAACCACGGCTTGGTCACGCGAGAAGAAGGCCGGGGCCAGGGTGCGGGCGGTCTGGCCCGAGAGGGTGGTGCCGCCGACCGACCAGGTGTAGGCGAGGGTGACCGTGTCGCCGTCGGCGTCGGACTTGCCGGTGTCATCGCAGGAGAGGGTGTCGCCCTCGACCGCCGGGTTCGGGCTGATCGCCGCCGCGGTGACCACCGGGGCCGAGTTCAAGATCCCGACGGTGTTGCTGAGCACCTCGGTGCCCGCGCCGGCGCCGTCGTTGGGGGTCACCGCGCAGTTGACCGACTGGCCCTTGTTGAAGAAGGACGAGGAGAGCGTGGTGCCGGTCTGGCCCGAGATGGTCGAGCCGTTGAGCAGCCAGCGGTAGGTGTAGGAGAGGGTCGAGACCGCGTCGACGTCGGTCGCCGCGGGGTGGCTGCAGGTGACGTCGGTGTTGGTGTAGGCGGTGGTCGGCGCGAGGCTGACGCTGGCCAAGACCGGCGGGGTGTTGCTCACCGTGAGGGCGTCTTGCACCGTGGTGCCGATGGCCGTGCCGTCGCGGGCCGAGACCGCGCACTGCACCACGTCGTTGTAGTCGAAGCCGCCGACGACGGTGTCGCCGGAGTGGGTCGTGGTGCGGACCGAGCTCGCCCCGGTGAGGGTGGCGCCGTTGATGGTCCAGGTCACCACGCTCACGTCGGCGTCGACGTCGTCATCGACGTAGTCCCAGTCGCAGATGAGCGTGTCGCCGAAGCGCGCCGGGTCGGGGCTGATGGCGACGTTCGACACGATCGGCGTGGTGTTGCTGATCGTCAGCGGGATCGACGAGACGGCAGCGCCGGTGGTGCCGCTGTCGGACGGGGTGACCGTGCAGACCACCACGTCGTCGCGGCGCCAGTTGGCGGCGGAGAGCGTGCCGGTGGTCGCGCTCGAGATCACCGCGCTGTTGACCACCCACTGGTAGGCGAGGTTGACCGTGTCGCCGTCGGTGTCGGCGACGCCGCTGGCCGCGCAGGTCAGGGTGCCGTCGCCCTCGAAGGCCGGGTTCGGCGTGACGGTGACCGTGGCGATGGTGGGTGTGCTGTTGGTGATGACCAGCGGGGTGCTGGACACCGCCGCGCCGTTGTCGGTGCCGTCATTGGGCGTCACGGTGCAGATCACCGTGTTGTCGCGGTTGAAGTAGGCCGAGCTCAGCGTGCTGGTCGTCTGGGTGGCCAGCGTGATGCCGTTCACCGTCCAGGCGTAGGTGAAGGAGTAGGGCGCGACGCGGGTGGGGTCGTCGTTGTCGTTGACCGTGCCCGGGGTGCAGGTCAGTGTGTCGCCCTCGACCGCGGGCGAGGGGCTCACCGTGACCGCCGAGAGCACCGGCGCGGTGTTCTTGATGGTCACGCTCGACTGGCGCACGGCCCCGCGGCTGGTGCCATCAAAGGGCGTGACCTGGCAGGTCAGCGTGTCGGGGAAGTAGAAGCCGCTGTTGATGGTCGCGCCGCGGCCCACCCCGGTGCCGATGCGGGTGGTGCCGACGTACCACTCGACGATGCTCTGGTCGGTGTCGGCGGGGTCGTCATCGGAGAAGGTGAAGTTGCAGGTGACGGTGCTGCCGGCCTTGGGCGTGGTGGTCGACGAGGGGGTCAACGACACGCCGCTGACGCTGGGCACGCTGTTTTGGATGGTGACCGGCGACGAGACCAACGGCACGCCCAGATCGGTGCCGTCGAAGGGCGTGACCGTGCAGGTCACCACGTCGCCGCTGCTCCAGTGGGTGTTGGAGAGGGTGCTGGTGGTGATGCTCGGGCTGACCCCGTTGACCAGCCAGGAGTAGCGCAGGGTGACCGTGTCGCCGTCGATGTCGGCGGTGGTGCCGGGCACGCAGGTGAGCTGGCTGCTCGACTCGAAGGGCGTGGTGGGGGTGATGGTCGCGGCGGTGAGCGTGGGCAGGCTGTTTTGGATAGTGACCGAGGAGGTGGCCGCCGCCGAAGGGCCGACGCCGTCGGTGGCGATGACGCTGACCGACCAGACCTGGCCGCGGGTGGTGTCGCGGGCCGGCACGCGGGTCGTGGTGCGATCACCGTAGGTGACGCCGTTTCGCGTCCACTGGTAGAAGTAGGTGATGGTCGGGATGCCCGAAGAGTCGCGGGCGTTCCACGCCTCGGCCGCGTCGGGGTCGGTGCTCAGGTCGTGGGTGAGGATCAGGTCGGCGTCGGTGGTCGGCGTGCCCGGGGTCAACGAGATGACCGGGGTGGTCGGCACCTGGTTGATGTTGATGCTGCGCGACCGCTGCGCCGGCTCGATGCCCGACTCGTCTTCGGCCTCAAACGTGATGACGTGGGTGCCGGGTCGCAGAAAGGGGCCCGTGCCGACATCAGAGGTCGCCACCGGGGTCGCGATGTTCACCGAGGTGTCGGCCACGTCGGCGGGCACGGCGCGCCCTTCGAAGAGCTCACCGTCGAGGTCGGACAGCCAGCGCACCGTCACCACCTCTTCGGCGATGTCGGGGTCGGCCACGGTGCCGCGCAGGGTGACGACGGTGCCCTCGTTGAAGGTCTCGTTGTCGGCCGGGCTGGTGATGACGATGGCCGGGGGCGAGCCGATGGTGTGCTGCTCGGTCAGCGCGGTGATCGCGCCGAGCTCGTCGCGGCCCTCGAGGGTGAAATTGTGCTTGCCCAGCGTGAGGCCGCCGGTGGTGCAGTTGGCGACGCCGGAGTCGCTGACGCTGACCCAGCCCTCGGGATCGACCGAGGTATCGGTCAGGACCCCGTCGATGTCGCTCACCCAACGATAGGTGAGGATGCGGCTGGGCACGTTGATGTCGGTGACAGTGCCGCTCAGCTGCACGCTGATATCGGGGGGCGTGGAGGGCGAGGCCGGGTTGGGCCGGATGATCTCGATCTCGGGGGGCGTGTTGGTGCTGTAGACCTCGAGCACCTCTTCGTCGACGGTCTCTTTGCCCGTGCTGTCGAGCACCTTCATGCGCACCGTGACCTCGGTGGGCACGGTCGGGTCGTCGGCGGGCAGGAGCACGTCGACCACGACGTTGCCATCGGGGTCGGGCGAGCCGTTCAGCTCGGAGAGGGCGACGGCCTCGCCATCTTCGGCCAGCGCGTACTCCCAGCTGACGCGCAGCTCGTCGGGCGGGTCTTCGCCCTCTTCATCGACGGCGTAGCCGACCACCTCGATGGGCAGGTCGGCGTAGTAGGCGGGGCTGGTGCCCCCGGCGTCGAGCGTGGTGGTCGCCGAGATGATGCGCGCGGTGGGGGCGTTGAGCGGGTTGATCGCCACGCGGGTCTGGGTCGAGGCGGCGAGGCCCTCGGCGTCGCGCACCATCAGGGTGATGTCGTACTGCAGCGGGCTCAGCTCGGCGGTGCAGGTCGTCGTGCCGTCGGCGTTGGCGAGGGTGGCCGGGCAGATCTCTTCGGCGCCGGCGAACCAGGTGACCTCAAGCTGGTCGTTGGGGGTCTTGTCGTCGCTGACCGAGCCCTGCAGCAGGTTGGGGATCTCGGCGAGCAGCACGTCGCCCGACACCGGGTTCGTGATCTGGACCGTCGGCTCGAGGTTGTCGGGCCCGGTCGGCTTGGGGTCTTCACCACAAGCCGGGAGGGCCGCGGACAGGGCCAGCAGGAGCAAGCGTGGGCGAGCGGGAGCGTGCACGGGATCAACCTCACGCGGTGGCAGCGGGCCGGGCGGCGCTAGGGACCGGGTACGGGCCCCAGGCCTGACCGGTTCGGACCTGTTCGGACCAGCACCGGCTGCGCGGCGCGGGCTGTGCGCTCGGGGAGACCCCAAGGCGCGCCGCCCGAGGGCGCGGTGGCCCCTGCCGGACTCCGTTAGTCTACCGCATGATGTGGCCACACAGGAGGGGAGCGTGGGCCGTGGCGCGCCCTCATTGCCTCAGCGGCGGCGCGCTGCGGCGCGCGGGGGCGGCGGTGGTCCTGCTCGGCGCGCTGGCCGGCTGCCCCGGCGGAGATGGCGCGCCCGACGTTGGGATCGCGAAGGCCCCCGTCGAGGCACCGACCCTGCCCGGCGTGGCCCTGTCGCCGGCCGAGCTGGCCGCGCGCTGGGCGGCGGCGGAGGCCCGGCCCGCGCCCCTCCGCACCGCGCACCTGCGGCCCGACGGCGGCCCGCGCTTCGTCAACCGCATGATTTTTGAGGAGAGCCCCTATCTCCGCCAGCACGCCCACCTGCCGGTCGACTGGCGGCCCTGGGGCGAAGAGGCCTGGGCCGAGGCCCGGGCCAGCCGCAGGCTGGTGCTGGTCAGCCTGGGCTACGCCACCTGCCACTGGTGCCACGTGATGGAGGCCGAGAGCTGGGACGACCTCGAGGTCGCCACCTTGATCAACCGGGCTTTTGTCGCGGTCAAGGTCGACCGGCAGGAGCGCCCCGGGGTGGACCGCTGGGCCTTGCACCTGCTTGCAGGGCTGGGCGCGCCCGCCGGCTGGCCCGCCCACCTCGTGCTCAGCCCCGAGGGCGAGCCGCTCTGGGGCGGGGCCTACCTGCCCGCCCGCGACGGCGACCGCGGCCCGGGGAGCGTCGGCCTGCTCACGGTGCTCGGCCGGCTCTCATCAGAGGGGGCGCTGCCCGAGAAGCGCGCCCGGGGCGCTGCTTTGGTCGACGCGGTGGAGGAGGGGCTGCGCCCGCCCGCCCCGTTGGACGCGGTGGACGGCCGGGCCCTGCGCGCCGAGGCCCTCGCTCGGGTGCTCGCCGAGGAGGACCCGGTCGCCGGCGGCCGGCGCGGGGCCCGGCGCTTCCCGGCCGGGCTCGCCCCCGCCCTGCTCTTGGCCGAGGCCCGCCGGGGGGAGCCTGCGGCGGCGGCGGCCCTGCGGCGCAGCGTGGCGGCCTGGACCCGCGGCGGACTGATGGATCCGCTGGCGGGCGGCTTTCACCGCTACACCGTCGACGCTTGGCAGACCCCGCATTTTGAGAAGATGTTGTTGGAGAATGTCGTGCTGGGCGATATTCTCCTGGGTGCGCTGGCCGCAGACCACGGGGAGGAGGCCGAGGCCGGCCTGCGCGGGGTGCTCGAGCTGCTCCAAGGCCCGCTTCTGCTGCCCTCAGGCTGCTTTGGCGCCGGCCTCGACGCCGACAGCGGGCCCGGCGGCGCCGGGGAGGGCGCCGCCTACACCTGGACCGCGGCCGAGCTCACCGCCGCCGCCGCGCCAGGGCCCGCCCCGGATTGGGCCTTGGGCGCCACGCTGGGCGAGCGCCGCGTGCTCAATGGCGCGCTGGCGCTCGATCCCGCGCTCGGCCCCCTGCGGGCGCGCCTGCTCGCCGCCCGGGGGCGGCGGCCGCAGCCCGCGCTCGACCCCGCCGAGCTGGTGCTGCCCAACGCCCTGGCGGTCAAGCTGCTGGTCGAGGCCGGCCTCGCGCTCGGTGAGCCCGCCGCGGTCGCCGCTGGCGCCCGCTGCGGGGCCCGCCTTCTCTCCGGCGCGGGCCCCGGCCCGCACAGCCGGGTCGATGAGACCGACGTGGGGCGCGCCGATCTGGGCGATAGTGCGGCGCTGGTGATCGCCGCCCTGAGCCTCGGCGCGGCGACCGGCGACGGCGCGGCCATCGACGCCGCCCTCGCGCGGTGGCGGGCCGCCGACGCCCGCTTTGGCCTGCCCGGCGGCGGCTGGCGCGCGGACGACCAGCCCTGGGGCCCCGGCGCCCGCCTCGCCGAGGTGGCCGAGCCCCGCGACGGCGACGCGCCCTCGGCCCACAGCCTGATGGTCGCCGCCACCGCTGCTCTCGCCGATTGGACGGGAGACCCAGCGCTGCGCGCGCGGGCCGGGGCGGGCGCCCGCGCGGCGGGGGAGGCGCTGCTGCGCCGCCCCGAGCGCCACCCCTGGCTGCTGTCCACGCTGGCCGACGTCGAAGATGGCCCGCTGACCGTTGTGATCGCCGAGGCCGAGGGCGACGCGGCGGCTGCGGCGGCCCTGCTCGGCGCCGCCCACCGCCACGCGAGGCCGGGGCAGCGCACCGCCCGGGTGCGCCCGGGGGGCCCGGCCCTCGGCCCGGCCAGCCTGCAGGGAAAAGGGCCGGTGGATGGGCGCTCTGCTGCCTACCTCTGTGTCGGCGACCGCTGCTTGGCCCCGGTGGTCGAGGCCGCGGCCCTCCCTGCGGCGCTGCGCGCGGCCGACGGGGTGCGGCGCGGGCCCCGCTGATACCGGCTTCGCTTGATGCGGCTCGCGCTTTCGACGCTTGGCCTCATCGAGTTGACGAGGCCGTTGTCGCTGTCAACCGTCTGTTTCAGGACGGATGCCGGGGGTCTCCGACCCCCAGGCCCCCGGCCAAGGGGCCTGCGAGGCCCCTTGGATCCCCCGCCAAGGGGGGCAGGCGGGCAGGCTTCGCGCGGCGCATGGCAGCGCCGCGCGCCAGCCCGCAAAGGCCCCCCTTTGGAAACCCCCCCTATGGAGGGCGCGACCCGCTGCTGCTGTGGGCGATGAGGAGGTCGCCGCGAAGGCCTCGGCTACCGAGGTTGGGGCGAGGCTCGTCGCCCGCTTCGCGTCCGAGCCGAGTCAGTGTCGGCCGGTATCATGCGTCGAAAATCGCGCAGCAGGGGCCAAAAACACACGACCCGCGCGCAGGTGCGCACGGGCCGGGTGTGCCGAGCGGCGTGGGCTTTAGCCCTCGCAGTCGCCGTAGAGCGCGTAGCTGACCTCGATGGTCGAGCCGCCCTCGGGGACGTAGTCGTCCTCGAAGTCGATCGCGTTGAGTGAGGCGTTGTATTCCCAGCCCAGCGAGGTGGTGATGCCGTCGACCCGCACCTCGATGGTGCTGGGCACGGGGTACTCGGTCAGCGGGAAGCTGGTCAGGTCGGCGGCCGAGCCCTCGGCCAGGGCCTCGAGGTGGGAGCCCCAGTCGGTGGCGCAGATGCTGAGGAAGAGGCCGCCGGTGGCGACGGTCGCCTCGTAGAAGCCGGTGAACGCCGAGGCCGAGCCGCAGCCGCTGGGCCAATCGCCGCCGATGCCGTGGAAGATCACGTCGTCGGGGTTGGCCTTGAGGCTCTGGAAGGCCGAGACATAGTAGGTGTAGTTGTTGACGCTCTGCTCGGGCTCATCAGAGACGCCGACCAGCGCGAGCTTCGCGTCTTCACGGATCGCGCCCTCGTTGAAGCCGCCCGACCGGGTCTCGGCCAAGAAGCTCTCAAACAGCATGAAGGGGCGCTCGGTGTTGCTGCCGTAGCTGGCGCCCAGGTTGATCATCGCGGTGATGGTCGCCTGGGCCTGCGAGGCGCTGAAGCTGTTGTCGATGTAGAGGTCGGGCCCGTTGATGCGGCCATTGTCTTCGACCGTGGCGATGACGTGGTAGTCGGCGTCCATGCTCGCGAGGGTGTTGACGAAGGTGCCGAAGTTGTTCTGCACGTTGATGATGTCGTCGTCCATCGAGCAGGAGCGGTCGACGGCGAAGACGATGTCGGTCATGCCGCGGATGGGCTGCTCGAAGAGGTCGGTGGTGCTGCCGAAGAGCTCGCCGGCCGCGTCGATGCTCGCGCGCACGCTGGGGCGCAGCGGGTCGTTGCTGGCCACGTCGATGTAGGCGACGTCGGGCACCTCATCGGTCGGGGCGGCGGTGACCACCACCTGCACCTCGGCGCCGGGGGTGAGCGTCCAGGGCAGGGGGCCGTTGGCGCCCTCGTTGCGGTCGATGTTCAGATCGACGCCGCCGGCGGTGGTCCAGGCCACCGAGCCGACCTCGAGGGGGGCGGTGCCGACGTTGCTGATCGTGAAGATCTGCTCGGACTCGCAGCCCACGTAGAGCGTCGAGAAGTCGTACTCGGTGGGGCTCAGCTCGATGGCCGGGGCGATGCCCGTGCCGTTGAGCAGCACCTCGACCGTGCCCTCGTCGGGGTCATCAGAGACGAAGAAGATCGTGTTGGTGAGGTCACCCGCCTCGCGGGGGTTGAAGGTCACCGTGAGCTGGGCCGAGCCGCCCGGCTGGATGAGCACGCTGCTCAGCGCGCCGATCGAGAAGGGGCCGCTCTCTTCTTCGAGGTAAACATCTTCGATGTGCAGGTCGATCTCGCCCTGGTTGGTGACCGTGACCACCGCCACCTCTTCGGCGGGCGGGGCGGCCACCTCGTCGTAGGCGATCACGTCGCCGAAGTCGATCGAGGTCGGGTCGACCGCGATGTCGGGCACGCCATCCTCGTCGAGGTCTGCCTGCACGTCGGTCTTTTCGTTGATCTGGTACTCGTTGCAGGCGATGCCAAACACACCGAGGCTGGCGAGCAGCAGGGCGTTCCGGTTGAGCATGGGTTCCTCGAGGGGCGGCGGGGGAGGCGGTCGCTGCGCAGCGCCGGGCGGGGACCGTGGGCGTCGGCGACACCAGCGGGAGGGGGGCGCTCGTCGTCGGTTCTGCGGATCGGCGATTCGGTGGGTCGGCGATTCGGTGGGTCGGCGGATCTGTGGTTCGGGCGCCGGCGAGGGCGTACTAGTCGCCCCGGGCGGGGATTGACGCTGAACTTACACCACGCGCGGCGCTTGCGGTGCGCGCTGCGCGGCGCACGTGCAAAATGTTGGAGCCTGAGCACGGGGCGCGGGCGGCGCGGCGCGCCCCCCTGCCCGGCCGGTCAGCGGACGACGGTGCCCGGGGCGACGGGGGCCGAGGCGGTGGCCAGGGCCTGCACCCCGGCGTCGCCGCCCACCGCGAGCACCATGCCGTGGCTCTCGACGCCGCGCAGCTTGATTGGCTTGAGGTTGGCGACCACCACGACGGTCTGGCCGACCAGCACCTCGGGCGCGTAGGTCGAGGCCAAGCCCGCCACGATCGTGCGGGGCTGGGCCTCGCCGAGATCAATGGTCAGCACGAGCAGGCGGTCAGCCTTGGGGTGCCGGGCGGCCTCTTTGATGAGGCCCGTGCGCAGGGCGATCTTGGCGAAGTCGTCGTACTCGATGAGGGCGGGGCCAGCGGCGGGGCCGGCCTCGGCGGCAGGGGCGGCGGTGGTCTCAGACATGGGGGCGCTCGTCGTGGTTTTGGGGGACTTTTTGGGCTTGGGGGCCGGCTCGGGCGGGGCCTCGGCCAGGGCGGCGCTGAGCGCGGCGCTGACCTCGGCGGGCAGCTCGAGCAGCCGCGGGAACAGCGGATCGCCGCAGCGCAGCGGGGCGCCGTCGATGAGGCCGTCGAGCGAACCGACGCGCTGCAGCGGGTTCTCGGGCAGGCCAAGCTTGTCGGCCAGCTCTTGGGCCTTGGTGGGCAAGATCGGCGCGAGCAGGGCCGCGGCGATGCGGCAGATCTCGAGGCTGCGGCGCAGCACGCCGCCCAGGCGCACGACCTGGCCGGCTTTGTTCAGGGCCCAGGGGGCCTGGCTGTCGATGTACTTGTTGCCGGCCGAGACCAGCTCCCACAGCAGCTCGAGGGCCTTGCTGAACTGGGCCGCCTCGAACAGCGGGCCGAAGCCCTCGCCCACCTTGGCGGCCAGCGCGCCCAGCGCCTGATCGGCCTCGGTGTCGGCGTCGAGCGCCGGCACCACCCCGCCCAGCCACTTCTCGGACATGGACAGGGCCCGGTGGGCGAGGTTGCCGAGATCATTGGCCAGGTCGGCGTTCGTGCGGTTGAAGAAGGCCTGGTGGGAGAAGTCGCCGTCGCCCCCAAATGGGATCTCGCGCAGCAAGAAGTAGCGGAGCTGCTCGGCCCCATAGGCCCGCACCAACATGGTCGGGTCGACCACATTGCCCAGCGACTTGCTCATCTTGCGGCCCTCGACCATCCACCAGCCGTGGGCGTAGAGGCAGCGGGCCGGTGGAAGGCCAAGGGCGAACAGCATCGTCGACCAGTAGATGCTGTGCGTGGCGAGGATGTCTTTGCCGACCAAGTGGAAGGCCGCCGGCCAGCGCCGCGCGAAGTCGGGGCTGCGCAGCGCCGGATCGGGGTGGTAGCCCACCGCGCTCAGGTAGTTGAGCAGCGCGTCGAACCACACATAGGTGACGTAGTCGCGGTCAAAAGGCAGCTCGATGCCCCAAGACATGCGCTCTTTGGGCCGGCTGATGCACAGGTCGCCGATCTCTTTGCGCAGCGCCCCCACCACCTCGGACTTGCGCGAAGCCGGCGCCAAGAAGCCGGGGTTCTCGTCGATCCACGCGCGGAGCTGGTCGGCGTACTTCCCCATCTTGAAGAACCAGTTCTTCTCGGTGACCCACTCGACCGGCTGGCCGGTGTCGGGGCACTTGCCGTCGATGAGGTCTTTCTCGGTCCAAAAGCGCTCGGCGGCGGTGGAGTACCAGCCCTCGTAGTCAGCGGCGTAGATGTCGCCGCGGTCGTAGAGGTGCTGGAGAACGGCCTGCACGACGCTGGTGTGGCGCGGCTCAGTGGTGCGGATGAAGTCGTCGTTCTCGACCTGCACGAGGCGCAGCAGCGCGCGGAAGTGCTCGCTGAGCTCGTCGCAGTGCGCTTGCGGGCTGATGCCCCGCAGGGCCGCGCTGCGCAGCACCTTTTGGCCGTGCTCATCGGTGCCGGTGAGCATCCACACGTCGTCGCCGCAGCGGCGGTGCCAGCGGCAGAGCGCGTCGGCGGCGATCGAGGTGTAGGCGTGGCCGATGTGGGGCTTGTCGTTGACGTAGTAGATCGGCGTGGTGACGTAGATCGAGCGCATGGGGCGTCCAGGGCGGCAGGCGGTCGCGCGCCCTATTCCGCGCAGGCGGGGCCCACCACGCCGCCGACCCCGCCGGGGGCCCCCGCCGGCGCTGCTTGTGGGCGCGGCGGGCCTGCGATAGCGCTGGCGGATGCTCCGCGCCCTCGGCTTCTCTCAGAGCGACTTCGACTGCACCGATCCCGGCCGGCTCTGCCGCGGCCGCGAGCGGTGGATCGACTCCTTCCCCCGCGACGACAGCCCCTTTTTGTCGCGGGTGACCTTGAGCGGCGCCACCTTCTCCGACGACAGCGCGCGCGACGCCCGCCGCGGCCTGCGCTTCTCGGGGCTGAGCGCGGGGCGGGTGCTGCGCGCGATCTGGCCCGAAGCGGTGCTCATCGCCTGGTGTGAAGAGGGCCACCCGCGCTTTGTGCCCGCCGCCGCCGAGGGCTGCGAGTACTACACGACCCGCGAGGCCGGCGGCCAGCTGCGCGCTTGGCACGCCCGGTGGAGCATGGTCTGCCGCACCGAAGACGAGATCAGCGCCGCGATGGATGGCGGCGCCGACGTCTTTTTGGTGCGTGACGACCTGCCCGCGCCGGCGAGCGATGGCCCGAGCCCGGTGGTCGACGCGCCCCTGGCCGACGCCTACCTCGACCCGCCCCACCAAGGCGGCCTGCCCGAAGAGCTGCGCGCCCTGCTCTTTTTGCTCACCGGCCACCGGGTCAGCGGCAGCCCCGCCCGCAGTTTTCAGGCCGCGGCCATCCCCGATGTGCTCGGCGCCTGCGCTGCTCTGGTGCTGCTGCACCAAGACAAACATGGCGCCGCGCTGGGCCTCTACAGCGTCGATCCGCTGCCCGGCCTCGACCCGCTGCTCGCCGGCCTCGCCCGTGAGGTGGGCGCGCTGCCCGTGCCCTTCGCCATCCCGCCCATGCTCGCCCGGTGGGACCGCGCCTTGTGGGAGCTGCGCCAGGACTGGGACGAGGCCACCCAAGGCGAGTACCCCGTGCCCCCGGCCGATGACGCGAGCAGCGGGTGGAGCCGCCGCGGCCCGAGCCACCGGCCCGCGCCGCCCGCCGCCGAGGAGTAGCGCGCCGCCTGCGTGGTGCGCCGCCCGGCCCCTCAGCCGCTGCTCAGCCGCTGCTCAGCCGCGGATCGCCGGCAAGATCAGGTTGTTGAGGAAGGCCACCAGCACGCCCATGATGCTGACGCCGGCGATGATGCCCGAGCTGAGCGGCACGATGTAGTCCTCGGCCTGCTTGGCGCTGGCCTTGGTCCAGATCGCGGCGACGATGGCGCCGAGCAGCATCGAGAAGGGGTACTGGAAGGGCAAGATCAGGCCCAGGCCGAGCGCGGTCGCGCTGGGCAAGAAGCGGCGGAAGTTGGCCGGCGCGAACATCTCCATCAAGCCGATGATGGCGCCGATGACGCCGCCCACCACAATGGCCTGCTGGTGCATCGGGTGCATGTTCTCGATGCCCATCTTGAAGACCTCGGCCACCGCCTTCCAGGCCTGGGCGGCCGGTGCGGGGAACTTCGGGGCGAGCCCCTCGACCCCGTTGAGGTAGGTCGCGTCGGGCACGAGCAGGTAGAAGCCCGAGACCGTCGCCAAGGTGCCGGCGAAGATGCCCATGAATTGCGCGAGGAACTGGCGGCGCGGGTCGGCGCCGAGCAGGTAGCCTGACTTCAGATCGTTGAGCAGGTCGGCCGCCGCGCCCGCCGAGGATGCCGTCATGGACGCCGTCATCAGGTTCGCGGTCGTGCTCTGGGGGATGAGCACGCCGTAGGTGAGCTGCATGAGCTTGCCCATCGCGCCCACCGGCGTGATGTCGGACTCGCCGGTGGCCCGGCAGGCGACCATCGAGAGGAAGAAGGTCATGCCGACGCCCAGCACGCCGTAGTGCACGGGGATGTCAAAGGAGATGGCGCCGACCGCGATGACGCCGGCCGCGGCGAAGGAGCCGCCGATGCCGAACCAGGTGGTCGGCACCTCGACCTTGGCGGCCAGCGCGTCATGCTTCTGCTCGGCGGCCTTCTTGCCCATCAAGCCCTGGATGGCCCGCAGAATGGTGCGCCACTGGGCGGCAAAAGACAGCAGCCCGCTGGTCACCAGGATGGGAACACCGAGCCAGAGGCCAATCTCCTTCCAGGCCTTGGAGGGGGCGGTCGCCGCGCGGATGGTCGCGCCGGCGGGCGAGGTCCACTCGGCCTCCCACGCCATCGGGCCCACGCCGTAGATGAGCAGCAGGCTGCCCAGCAACATCCAGACGGCGACCCGCAGGCCCACAATGGCGCCAGCGGCGATCATCACGGGGTTGTTGTCGAGCACCATCGTCCAGTCGGATGGCTTGAAGGCCTCGCCGTTGGCCGAGAACCCGCGGGCGGGCAGCCAGTCAAAAAGGTGCGTCTCGGCGGGCAGCAGCGGCGCTTTGCTGGCCTCGCCCTTGTCGTCGACGACGGTGCGCAGCGGCAGCTCGAGCAGCAGGGGGAAACTCGCGCCGACCAGGGCCGACAGCATCAGGGCCTTGGCCTTGGCCAGGGCGCCCGCGCCCTCGGAGTACAGCGAGTGCAGCGTGGTCGCCGCCGCCACGCCCGAGGGGAACTTCAGCCGCTCGCGGTTGATCAAGTTCCGCTTCATCGGGATGGCGATGACCGTGCCCAGAATCGCCAAGAAGAACGTCCAGGCCGTCAACACCGGCCAGGGCAGGTGCGCGCCCCCCGGGTTGTCGGGGGTGGGCGAGAGCATCAGCAGGGCGGCGATGGCGCTGACCATCGTGCCGCCGGTCGCGTAGCCGGCCGAGGAGGCCGTGCTCTGCATGCAGTTGTTCTCGAGGATGGTCATCGGCGTCTTGGCCAAGCCGACCTTCTGGGCGAAGGTCCAAATCGCATAGGACAGGATGCAGGCCGTGATCGCGACGCCGAGGCCCCAGCCCGTCTTGAGGCCGATGTAGAGGTTCGTAAAAGCCAGCAAGAAGCCCAGGCCCGAGCCCATGAGCACCGCGCGCACGGTGAGCTGGGGCACCGACTCGCCGCGGTAGACCTTCTCGTACCAGGCGGCCTCGTCCATCTCGAGGACCTGCTCGGGGCCGATGTCGAGGGGGCGAGAGGCGTCGACCTCGGCCTGGGTCTGGGGGGCGGGCTGGAAGAGGGCCATGCGGGAGCTCCGGCGGGGCGGGGGCGCGGCCCCGGGGAGGGGCTGGACACGCGCGGCGCGGAGCCTACACCACGCGGCCGCCGGGGGAGGGCCCCCCGCGGCGGGCCCGATAGGGCCGCCGGCCCGCGGTCGCCGCCCCGCCCGCCGCCCCCCTTGGAGCCGCATGAGCCCCGCTGCCCTCGCCTGCACCACGCTGCTGCTCGACGCGGCGCCCAGCGCCGCCGCCCTGCGCGCCGCGCTGCCCGCGGGCAGCCCCGCCGCCTCGGGCCCGCCGGCCAGCGCCGCCGCCTTGTGGATGAGCGGCCTGCACGCTGTTGTGGTCGATCTGCCCGGTGGGGTGCGGGCCCGGGTCGACCTGCTCGCCGCCCCCTGGCCCGATGGCCTCGGGGTGGGTGGCCCGCCCGCCTTGGCCGCCGCGGTCGCCGCGGGCGCCTTTGGCCCGCCGCCCGCGCCGGGCGCCCTCGCCCGCGCGGCGGTGCACAGCCCCGGGCTGCCCGCCGGCGCCGCCGCGGCCCACCAAGCGGTGCTGCGCCTGCGCGCCCTGCCCCGGGCGGGCGGGCCGCCCCCGCGGGTGGTGCAGGCGGCGCTGGCCGCCCTCGCCCTGCAGCTCGGCCGGGCGCTCGCCCCGCTCAGCCCCCTGCTCTTCCACCCGGGGGGTGAGCTGCTGCTCGACCTACCCGCCGCCGAGGCCGCCGCCGCCCTCATCGCCGGGCCGGTGCCCCTCGCCTTGATCGCCGGCCTGCGTGTGCTGCGGGTGGGCGACCCGGCGGGCTGGGCCGTCGTCGACAGCGTGGGGCACGGCCTTCTCGGCGTGCCCGATGTCGAGGTCGCCTTCATGCCGGGGATGACGAGCCGCATGGGCCGGCGCACCCGCGCCGAGGCCGACCCCTCGGCGATCGCCGCCTTTGCCCGCGAGCTCGGGCTCTACCTGCTCGGCCGCGGCGACGTGCTGCTCGACGGCCACTTCCTTGAGGGGCCGGGCAGCCGCTACCGGGTGCACCGGCCCAGCGCTCCGCTGCTCGGGCCCGACCGCGCGGTGATCCGCCTCTTGCCGGTCGACGGCCCGCCTCTGCCCGCCCTGCTCGACGACGGATGGCGGGCGCCCGCCGCGGCCCCCGGCCCGGCGCTGCGCCCGGCGCTGGACGACGCCGCGCTCCAGCCCGCCCCCTTCGGCGCGGGCCAGGGCGAGGGGCTCAACGAAGATGACGTGCCAGATGCTAAAGTGGAGCAGTTGCCACCGCCGATCGGCGCTGCGCCCACCGCCGCCTCGCGCGCGCCAGGGGGCCGCAGGGGCGGCGCAGCCGGCCGGGGGTCGGCCCGCGGGCCGGGCCCCGGCGGAGCGGCCCCGGCCGCGAACCCCCGGGCGGCGCCCGGTCGCGGGGCCCGCGGCCCCGCGAGGCGCCCCGCTGCTGCGCTGCCTGAGCCCGACCCCCTCGACCCCGAAGTCGAGGCCGAGGCCGATCTGGAGGCGGACCTCGCGCTGTACCGCCTCGTGGCCGCGCTGGACGCCGACGCCCCTGTGGCCCGCCGCGCCCCGCGCACCGATGGAGAGCCCTCGTGAACGCCACGCCTGGCAGCCTCGCCCCCCGCTTCCCCTTCCCGCTCGACCCGATCGGCTGGTTCTGCCTCGGGTTGAGCGCCGAGCTGCGGCCCGGCCAGGTGCGGACCCAGGCCTTTATGGGCCGCGAGGTGGTGCTCTTTCGCGGCGAAGATGGCGTGCCCGCGCTGATGGACGCCTACTGCCCCCACATGGGCGCGCATATGGGCAAAGGCGGCGTGGTCTGCGGGTCGGCCCTGCGCTGCCCCTTCCACCATTTTGAGTTCGCCGCTGACGGCAGCTGCGTGCGGACCCCCTACGGCCACGAGCCACCGCGGGCCGCCCGCGCCCGCACCTGGCCCGTCTGCGAGGTCAACGGGCTGATCTTCGCCTGGCACCACCCCGAAGGGCAGGCCCCGAGTTTTGACCTGCCCAACCTGCCCACCGATGGCTTCTCGGGCCCCCACAGCCACGCCTGGATGCTGCGCACCCACCCGCAAGAGATCACCGAGAACAGCGTGGACGTGGGTCACTTCGGCGTGGTGCACCGCTACTTTGACGTGACCGAGAACGCGCCGCTGGTCGTCGACGGCCCGCGGCTTTTTGTGGCCTATGGATTTGGGCGCGCGGTCGAGGCCATGGGCCTGCGCGTCGGCGCGGTGCGCACCGAATTCACCGGCCAAGTGCACGGCCTCGGCTACTCGACGGTCGACAGCTACGTGAAGCAGGCGGGCATTCGCAGCCTGCACCTTGTGTTGCCCACCCCGACCACGCCGGGCCAGACCGAGCTGCGCATCGTGCTGTGGGTGCGGCCCGATCCGACGCTGCCCGGCGCGGCCCGGCTGCTGCACCTGCTGCCGGCGGGCCTGCGTACGCGGCTCATCGCCCACTTCGCGTTCTTGGGCTACAAGAACGACGTGTCGCAGGACATTGAGATCTGGGAGAACAAGGCCTACATCCACCCGCCGGCCTTGGCCAAGGGGGATGGCCCGGTCGGGCGCTTCCGGGCCTGGTGCCGGCAGTTTTACGCGGCCGAGGCCCTTCCCACGGCTTGAGTTGGGCTTGGCCGTTTGGCGAAGCCCAAGGCCCTGCGGCGCCCAAGGCTCAGCGGAGCTCGAGGTTCAGCGGAGCTCGAGGTTCAGCGGAACTCGACGCTCAGCGCGGCGGCCGAGCGCAGCACACCCTCGGCTGGCTCGGACACGTCGAGGATGACGTAGTAGGCGCCGGTCTCGGCGGGAGAGAAGCGCAGCTCAAGCTCGCGGCCCCGCCCATTGGACTTGGTCAGGACCACGCCCTCTTCGTCGACCAGGTGCAGGCCGAGCGCCCCCGCCGCCCCATCGGCGCAGACCTGCACGCGGTACTCGTGGCCTTTGACCAGGGTCAGCGCGTAGGTGGCGTCTTCGCCGGGCGCGACCCGGGCGGTGTCGGCGCCGCGCAGGGCCCAGCCCTCGTTGTAGTCGGCGTCGAGGCGGTTGTGTTGGCAGATCTCGGCCTCGTCTGGGCGGCCAAAGGCGTCGCGTAGGTCGAGCCGGATCGGCGCCTCTTCGACCGCGTTGCCGAGCGTGCGGGCGGCGATCTGGTCTTCGACGCCAAAAGCGCCCTGCCCGAAGCCCACCAGGGTGCGCCCGCGGGTGAACACCAGCACCTCTTCGCCCAATGCGAAGGTGGGGGCGCCGGCGATGTGCAGGCGGCGGCCCTCGAGCTCGCCGCCCGGGGCCACGACCTCGATCTGGCCGCCGACCCGGCCGCGGTAGGTCTCGTCGACGTCGATGGTGACGATGGTCTGGACGAGGCCCTCGCCGACGGCCTCGGGGCGGAGCTGGGTCACGACCCCGCGCACGGTGGCGGTCGACTGCTGGTCGAGCTGCGCGGCGCTCAGCACCGAGCGGTAGGTGGTCGCCCCGGCCCAGGAGCCGAGGGCCAACGAGCCGAGGGCCAACGCGGCGAGGGCGGGGGCGGTGCGACGAAGGGGGGAGGTGTGCGTGGCGGGCATGCGGGCTCCTGGGTCCACCCTGGGCTTCGGGACCGGCGCGCCCGGCCTTGAGGGGCAGGCGGGCCTGCCGCGGGCCCTTTCGGATGGCGCGCGTCGAGGATCGCGACCAGCGCAGTGTCTTTGCGAGCCCCTCACCAAGGCCTGGAAATTGATCGTTGACGCACCCGGCCCCCGGTGCACACTGGCCGAGCCCGAGGCCATGACGGGCCCTCCCCCTCTGCGCGGTGCCCCATGAACCTGACCCTGGCCCTGGCCATGCTCGCCAAGCAGCTCACAGCGCCCGAGATCCCCGTGACCGAGCCTGTGCTGGTCGAGATCGTCGGCGAGGGCGACACGGCCCGGGTCGAGCTGCACCTCGACTCGGTGGGCGAGGCCCTGGTGATCGAGGCCAGCCCGCGGTCCTGGCAGCGGCTCTCGCGCGTGCTCGACGCCGATCCACGCGCGAGCGACGCGATGGTGCTCATCCACCTGCCGGGCAAGGCGCGGGCCAGCGCGCTCGCGCCGATGCTGCAGGCCAGCTTCGCGCACCTCGACGTGACCGCCGATGGGCGCACCAACTCGATCTTCTTGAGCGCGCTCGAGGCCTGAGCCCGCAGCTTCAGCCTCGCCCCTTCAGCCCCGCCGGCGCCGCAGCAGGCCGAGCGCGGCGAGCAGGCTGAGCGCCCAGCCCGCCGGGGCCCGACCGGCGCCCGCGCAGCTCATGTCGTTGGCGGCGAGCTTCTCCTCGACCTCCCACGGGGCGCCCGCGCCGCTGGCCCGCACCTCGACGCTGGGCTCCCGGGCCTCATCTTCGGGGCCGGCCACATAGAGGAAGGCGCTCTTGGCGGCCTCGTCGGCGGCGCAGCGCTTGTCGCCCCCGGCCTCGGCCCCGGCGATCAGGCCGGCGATCAGGCGGTCCTCGAGGGGCTGGCCGGCGGCGGCCTCGACCGCGGCGGCGGCCGCCTCGACCACGCCGGCCCGCAGCGTGTTGCCCTGGACCATAAAACCGTCGCCTTTGATGATCTGGGCGTTGTCTTCGACCTCTGCCCCGGTGCGGCCGGCTTGGCGGCCGTCGAGGTCCATCACCGCCCATTGGCGCAGCTCGGGCTTGCGGTCCTCGCGGCGCAGCCAGCTGAGGATGGCGTCAGGCGCATTGCCCTCGGCGAGCTGGTCAACGGCTTCGCGCTTGCCGCGGCCCCAGGTGGCGTACTGGGCGGCGACCAGGCCGTGGCCCGGCGCGAGCCCGGCGATGCCCCAGACAAAGGGCCCGCAGGTGGCGCCGGCGACGCCCACCTCGCGGGTCTCGGGGTCGACCGCGAGGATCGACCAGGTGGCGTGGGCGGGCGTGGCGGTGAGCAGCAGGCTGAGCAGGGGCGCGACGCGCAGGGACAGGGTCATGGGGCACCTCGACCGGCACAAACCCCACCAGCGGGGCGGGCCGCCACCCGCCCGGCCCCGGGCCTGATCTGGCGCAGCTCAGGCTGGCGGGCGGAAGGCGCGGGTGCGCTCGCTGAGGCGCTTGGCGCTCAGCGGCCCAAGCGAGACGCGGTCGGATGCGTCGAAGTGCATGATGTCGCCGCTCTCATTGCCGAAGTCACCCGCGCCCCAGCGCAGGCCGGCCACATCGCAGAGGGCCACCACCAGCTCGCGCTGCAGGTTCATCACCCCCACGTCGTCGCGGGCGGCGCCGCGGCCGATGGTGCCTTGCACCCAGTTCGAGGTGGCTGAGGTGGACTGCGCTTGGAAGTCGGCCCGCAGCCGGCGCTCCCACTCTTGGACCTCAGCGGCGGTCGGGCTCAGGCCCCGGGCCCGCAGGAAGGACTCGATCTGCGCGCCCGCGCCCGGGGCGGCGGCCGAGACCTGCCCGCGGAGCAGGGGGGCGGCGGCCCGCCCGCCCGGCGCGCGTGGCGCGTTGCCCAACATGCTGAAGTAGACCTCGATGGCGTTGTCGAGCTGGTCCATTTGGTCCCATGCCGCGCCGTGGTCGGCCGCGCCGCGGGGCAGCGGGTCGGTGTGGCCGGCGCTGTTCGCGGGGGCGGGCAGGCCCGAGAACTCGAGCGCGTGGCGGGCCAGGGCCTCGAAGGCGGCGTTGGCCGCGCGGGCGTCGCCGTCCCCCGGCCGGCGGCGGTCGTCGCGGACCCGGGTGTTGTCGCCGCCCACCCAGGGGTTGCTCGCGTAGTTGATGTCGATGGCCAGACCGAGCCCGTGCGCGCTGATCTCGTCGCGGATCACCCGCAGGCCGCCCTGGCCTTCGCTCGGGCTGAACATCTGCACGGCGGTCTGGCCTTGGGCTTGGGCGGTGCGCTCGAGCCAGGCCTCGGCCACCGCGAGGCGCGCCAGCAGCTCGTTGTGGGCGGTGACCCGCATGCCGAGGAAGGAGCCGGTCTGCACTTGGCCGGCCCAGGCGCGGAGCGTGGCGGCCGCCCCGGCGAGGGCCGGGTCATTGGTCGAGGTCAGCGCGGCGGCGGCCTGGACCCCGCCAGAGGGGAAGGTGATCGCCTTGAGGTAGAGCAGCGTGTTCGCGGCGTTCAACCGGAGCCCACCGCCGACGGGCCGCCGCACGGCCCGCGCCGCGGCGAGCTCGGCAGTGGTCGCGGGGGCGACCGCTGGCGCGGTCGGGCGCTGCCCCGGAGCGGCCTGCTGCACGCCGCTCTGGGCCGGCGTGGCCTGCTGCACGCCGCTCTGGGCCGGCGTGGCCTGCTGCGCCCCCGCCGCGGCCCCCTGCACCGAGCCGCCCGCCCCTTGTGCGCCGACCGCCTGCGCGGGGTTGGCCTGCTGCACGCCGCTCTGGGCCGGCGCGGCCTGCTGCGCGCTGTTTTGGGCCGGCGTGGCCTGCTGCGCGCTGTCTTGGGCCGGAGCGGCCTGCTGCGCGCCATCTTGGGCCGGCGCGGCCTCGGCGTCGGCGAAGACGAGGGTGCCGGCGTTGCGGGCGAGCATCCAGCCCTCGCGGCCGTCTTCGGCCCGCACGCGCCACCAGGGCCCGCTGTCGTCGAGCACCTGCACCACGCTGCCCGCGGCCAGCTCGCCCAGGCTCGGCGCGGTCGGCGCGGCGGCGGCCCGCAGGTTGCGGCCTTGGAGCAGGCGCCCCCGCGAGAAGGCCTGGGGGCCCGGGCCCGCCCGCAGGCGGATCGGGCGCACCTGCCCGGCGAGCGCAGCGGCGGCCGCCTCTTGGGCCTCGGCCTCGAGCGCGGCCGGGCCGGCGCTCTGTGCGGCGACCCCCGGGCTGCCCCCGCGCTGCTGCACGAGGTGCGCGGCCTCGTGGGCCACCACCTCGGGCGCTGGGCGCCGGTCGCGGAAGTAGACCCGGCCGTCGGCGGCCACCGCCACCTCGCCGCTGAGCTGCTCTTCGGCCTCGGGGCCGCCCATATAGGCCTGCACCCAGCCGAGCGGGGCTTGGAAGGCGCGCTCCCACCGGGCGCGGTCGGGCAGGGCCTCGGGGCGCCGGGCGGGGCTGGGCCCCACGGCGGCGCCGGCCGGGGCCTGGCCCTCGTCGGCGCTGGGCGCGGGCGCGAGGCCCTGGGCGGGCGTGGGGCGGCGCTGCTTCATGGCTCCCTCCGGCAGGTCGAGCCTATCGGCCACCACCCGCGGCTGTGAAGGCAGAGCCTGCGCTGACTTAGGGCTGGGCCACCCCCGGCCAGCCGGCCACGATCAGCCACCGGCCGGCGCGGCGCTCGAGCGCGAGGCCCGCGGCCCAGGCCCGCGCATGCAGGCCGGCGGGGACGCTGGCCGCGCAGAGCTGCAGCAAAAAGGTCAAGGTGGTGTGGTGGCCGACATAGGCGAAGGGGGCCGGCGGCGGGCGGGGCATCGAGCGGTCGCCGAAGGGGTGCGGGGCGCGCTGGCCGTCGACGAGCAGCTCCCAGTCTTCGAGGCTGAGCGGCTCGGCCCACACAACATCGACCGGCGCGTCGATCTGCGCGACGAGGGCCTCGGCGGTCTGGCCGGTGCGCCGCGTGGCGGTGTGGAGCACCCGGGCCAGCGGCCAGCCCAAGCCGGCGGCCCAGCTGGCGGCCGCCGCGGCCATGGCGTGCCCGGCGGGGCTGAGCGCGGGGTCGGCCTCGCCCGTCCACGGCTGGCCGTGGCGGATGAAGATGACGCGCTGCACGTTCGGATCGACGAGGGATGCGGCCACGGGAACCTCGGGGGCGCGCGCTCAGCGCACGATGAAGCGCAGGTCGTCGGCGGCCATCAGCTCGGCGTGGCGCAGGCTGCCCGTGCGCTCCTCACCGTCGAGGAGGACCTGCACGCGGTCATCTTCGTCGATGGGCCCGAGCTTGCCCTCGCGGTGGATGGTGAGCGTGCGGCCGTTGGCCCGGTCCACCTCGACCCGCTGGAAGATCGGCAGCCCCAGCGCATAGAGGTCGGTGCCGGCCAGGGGGTAGAGGCCCATGGCCGCCCAGACGTACCAGGCCGAGAGCGTGCCGCCGTCGTCATTCCCAGCGAGGCCGTCGGGGCCGGTGCCGTACCAGCGGTCCATCACCCAGGCGACCCAGCGGTGGGTCTCGGCCGGGGCGCCCCAGAGCCCGAAGAGGAAGGCCGCGTGCAGGTCGACCTCGTTGCCATGCCAATACCAGGCCTCGGGCACGCCCTCAATCGCGTCGTTGGCGTCAATCTCGGCCTTCTCGAAGAAGGTGCGCAGCAGGTCGAGGGCCGCCGCTTCACCGCCCAGGGTCTGGGCGAGGCCGGCGGGATCGTGGGGGACCATCCACCGGTATTGGCGCGCGTTGCCCTCGGCGTAGGCGTCGTCCCAGGCGCTCTCTGAGCTGAGCGGCACGAATTCGCCCGCCTCGGTGCGGGCCTGGAAGTAGCCGGTCTCGGCGTTGTAGAGGTTGGCCCAAAATCCGCCGCGGCGGGCGAGCTCATCGGCGTCCGCGGCGCTGATCCCGCTGGCCTCGGGCCCCAGCGCCTGCGCGGCGAGGGCGAGGGCGTGGTCGGCCACGGCCAGCTCTTGGGTGGTGCTGACGCTGCTGTCGCCCCACTCGGCCGGGCGGTAGCCGATCATGCCGTAGGCCACCGGGTCGGCGCGGCCGGCGTAGGCGGGGCTGCGGCGGCCCAGCGCGACCTCGGCCGCCCGGGCCAGGGTCTGGTCGAGACCAGCGGGCTGCAGGCCCTTGAGCGCGGCCTCGGCCAGCACGATCTCGGCGGGGCTGCCGACCATAAAACCGCCGTCCCACAGCGCGATCGGCCAGCGGGGCAGGCCGTTGCCCTGCTCGTCCATGCGCTGCAGGCTGGCCAGCACCTCGAGGTGCTGACCGGGCCAGAGCAGCGTGTAGAGCGGGTGGGTGGTGCGGTAGGTGTCCCACAAGGACAGGTCGGTGAAGTAGCGGTGGCCCGGATCGGCGTGCACCGCTTGGTCAAAGCCACGGTAGCGCCCGTCAATGTCACTAAATTGGGTCGGCATCTGGGCGCTATGGTAGAGCGCCGACGCGAAGATGACCTGCTGGTCGTCAGTCCCGCCCCAGACGCGCACCGGCGCGAGCTGGGCCGCCCAGGCCTCTTTGGCCGCCGCCACCCCTGCGTCGAGGTCAAAGCCGTCGTGCTCGGCCTCAAAATTGGCCGCCGCGCCGGCCGCATCGACGGTGGAGACAGCGACGCGCACGTGCACCTCGCGGGTGCCCCCGCTGAGCTGGGGGAAGCGCAGCGCGAGGCCGCTGCGGCCGCTGCCCCCCTCGCTCGCCGGCGCGGCGGCAGAGGTCGCGTCGAGGGTCAGCGTCGCGGGCTCGGACCAAGTGGCCCAGCCGGCGGGCAGGGGGTCGACCTCGAGCTCGAACCACAGCGTAAAAGGCTGGGACATGGCGCCATCTTGGCGCAGGCTGCCCCGGGCGCGGCCGGTCTCGGGGTCGTAGACGAGGTCGGAGCTGAGCATCACCCCGCCCTCCATCTGGTGGCCCAGATCGATGATCAGCGCGGGCTCGGCCACTGTGGGCGGGAAGCGGTAGCGGTGCAGGGCGGTGTGCTGCGTGGCGGTGAGGGCCACCTCGACGCCCGTATCGGCGAGGGTGACCTCGTAGAGACCCACCTCGGCGTGCTCGGTCTCTTTGTCGAAGGGGGCGCGGTAGCCGTCTTCTGAGGTGCGGGGCGCGCCCTCGGCGGTGGTCAGCCCGTCGGCGGGCATGACCGCGAGCAGGCCATAGTCGGTCAAGCCCACCGCATAGAGGTGCAGGTGGGAGAAGCCCTGGATGTAGCCGTCATCTGCGTGGTAGCCACCCCCGTGGTAGGCGCCGAGCGCCGCCCCGTTGGCCGAGGACGTGTCGGGGCCGGGCTTGGCGAGAGCGAAAGGAAGATTCGGGCCCGGGTAGCCGCAGCCGACCTGGTAGCCGATGCCCCCGCTGCCGATGCGGGGCTCGACCGCGGCGACCAGATCGACCGGATCACCGAGCGGGCCGGCTTCTTCATCGCCATCGGCCCCGCCTTCGGCCGCCCCTTTGTCGCCGGCGCAGGCGGCGAGCAGCAGGCTGAGGATGGGCAGGCGGCGGGGGCGCGGCATGGGGCTCTCCGGTGCGGGAGGGGAGCGTAGCCCAGGCGGCTGGCCTGCCTTGCGGCTGTTTCAAGCCATGAACCAGCGCGGGGGAGGGCCTGAACTATTTCAGCGGAGGAGTGAAACCTGAGAACATCGGGTGCGACGCTGTGCTTCAGGTGGAGATCCTGCGCTGCACGTCGGCTTCGACGGAGGGGCGCCCTCGCCCTCGGCGTGGCACGGCCCCTGCTACGTCCGGGGCGTGCGGAGGACCGGCCCGCTGACCGCGCCCTCCCCCTTCACCGCTGCCCCGCCCCGCGGGACTGGAGCCCCGA
Organism: Deltaproteobacteria bacterium; assembly: GCA_016792625.1. Classification (GTDB taxonomy): domain Bacteria; phylum Myxococcota_A; class UBA796; order UBA796; family UBA2385; genus JAEUKK01. The sequence goes on from JAEUKK010000176.1 coordinate 143,623, forward strand.
TGTCCTTCTTCTCCTCCCTTTTTGGCGCTGGCGCCCCCTCCACCATCGACGGCCCCACCGCCCGCAAGCTGGTCGCCGAGGGCGCCCTGCTGGTCGATGTGCGCACGCCGGGCGAGTATGCGGGCGGACACGTGCAAGGCGCGCAGAACGTGCCGGTCGAGACCCTGCCCGCCGGCGCCGCCGGGCTGTCCAAAGACAAGGTGGTGGTGGTCTACTGCCGCAGCGGCGCGCGCTCGGCCCGGGCCGCGGGCATCCTGCGCGGCGAGGGCTTCGCGACGGTGCACGATCTCGGCCCGATCTCGGCTTGGTAGCGCGGGCCGCGGCGCGGACTGCCCCAAGGCGCGCCGCTTTTGGCTAAGCTGGCGGCGCTGCACCAGGAGCCCCGCCATGACGCCCCCCACTGCCCGCGGGACCGATCCCCTTCGCCCGACCTCGCCGCTCCGCGCGCGCCTCTCGTGGCGCCCGCAGCTCTCGCTGCGCAGCGGTGCGCTGCTCGCGCTGATGGTCGGCTGCGGGGCCAACTTCGGCCTGCTGCCCAAGGTGGTCGACGAAGACACGGGCGGCGCCGGTGATGGCGGCGGGGGTGGTGGCGGCGGCAACGGCCGTGACGCCGACAACGACGGCTTCCGCGCGTCCGAAGACTGCGATGACGCCGAGCCGACGATCTACCCGGGCGCGCCCGAGCGCTGCAACGGCCTCGACGACGACTGCGACGGCGCGATCGACGAGCCTGAAGACCTCGTCGACGGCCTCGCCGCCTTCGTCGACGGCGACCTCGACGGCTGGGGTGACCCCAACCAGCCGATCCGCAGCTGCGCCCTGCGCGAGGGCCAGGTCACCAACAGCTTCGACTGCGATGACCTCGACCCCACCGAGCCCCTGCTGGTCGACATCACCTACGGCAGCAGCACGGGCACCGGCGCCGCCGACAGCCCGCTCGACCGCATCCAGGCGGCCATCGACATCGCCCAGTCCTGCGTCGTTGTCGAAGAGGGCTACTACTTCGAGGCCCTGAACTTCGGCGGCAAGAACATCCGGGTGACCGGCATGAAGGGGCCCGAGCTCACCACGCTCAAGGCCACCGAGTTTGGCGCGCCGGCGGTCACCTTCGCCAACGGCGAGGGGCCCGGCGCGATCTTCGAGGGCTTCCGCGTGCGCGACGGCGAGGGCGCGAGCGAGACGACCTCGGCCCTGCGTGACTGCGGCAGCACCACCACCTGCACCGACTACACGACCACCACCTGCGGCGGCGGCGTCTACGCCAACCTCACCAGCCCGACCCTGCGCGACCTCTGGCTCGACGGCAATGTGCTGCCGCCCTACAGCTCGACCACCAGCGGCAACGACACCTACACCGTCGCCACCTTTGGCGGCGGCGGCTGCTTTATCGGCTCGGGCGCCCGGCTCGAGCGGGTCACCATCTCGGGCAACAGCGCCGACCAGGGCGGCGGCCTCTTCGTCGACGAGGGCTCGGCCATCGAGCTGGTGAACGTGCGGCTGCTGGCCAACAGCGCCACCGAGGGCGGCGGCCTGCGGGTCGACGGCGGCGGCGCGGCCCTGGCCGGCACCGTGCTGGCCTTCAACACCGCGACCACCGAGGGCGCGGCGATCGGCGCGACCGGCGGCACGGTCAACCTCATCCACGTCACCGCGTGGCAAAACAGCGCCACCGGCGGCGCTCTGCGCTTTGAGGGCACGGTGGCCGGCCTGGTCAACGTGATCTCGGGCGGCAACCCCACCGGCCCGGGCCTCGTGGCCGCCGACGGGGCCGCGCCCACCGTGCGCTACAGCGACCTGTTCGGCGACGTGGGCGGGGTGGTTAGCGGCCTGGGCGACCCCACCGGCGCCGAGGGCAACATCAGCGCCGACCCCCTGCTCAGCGGCGTGAGCAACGACGGCGACCTGAGCAACGACAGCTGGGCGCTGGGCGCGGGCTCTCCCGCCATCAACGCCGGCGATCCCGACGCCGCGCTCAACGACCGCGACGGCAGCCGCGCCGACATGGGCGCCACCGGCGGCCCGCTCGGCTTCGAGTAGCGGCGCGCGCGGGGGCGAGGGGGGCGCGGTGCTCCCCGTGGAACATCGCACGGCAAGGGCGCGCCACGCGCGAGGCGCCCAGAGCGGCGGCGGAGCCGGCCGGGCGCAGCCCGGCGGAGCGGGCCCGCCGCGGACCGTGGCCGCGGCGGAGGTGGCCCGCGACCCGCGGCGGGGGCCGACCCGGAGCGCAGCGGAGGGGCGCGCCCAAGCTCAGCGCTCTGCCGCGTCGAGCGCCTCGTCGAGGCTCAAGGCGCCCGCCGCGGGGGCCTCGGGGCTGCTGCGGTCGAGGGCGGCGAGGTCCCAGAGGCGGGCGGTGGCGTCCCAGCTCGCCGTGACCAGCAGGCGGCTGTCGGCGCCGATGTCGACGCCCGAGATCCGCCCGCTGTGACCCGACAGAATGGCCCGCAGCGCGCCATCTTCAGCGGAGAACACCCGGGCGGTGTGGTCGGTGAGCCCGACCACCACCCAGCGCCCGTCGGGGGAGAGGCTGAGGTCCATCAGCCGGGCGGGCACGGTCACCCGCCAGCGCTCCACGCCCTTGTCGAGCAGCCAGACGGCCTCTTCGGCGCCGGCGGCCACCCGCTCTCCGCGCGCGTCGACGTCAGCGGCGATGACCCCGGGCTGCGGCGGCAGCGGCGCGCAGCTTAGCTGTGCCGCGCTGCGGACCACCCCGACCACCCCGCCCTCGCCGACGATCACGCCGACCTCGCCCCGCGGGGCTTGGCCGACGTCGATCCAGGTCGCCGCAGGGCAGCCGGTCAGCGGTGCGGGCAGCGGCGCCCCCGGCCGCAGGGCCACCGCCGGCGTGGCCACGTAGGTGCCGATCAGCAGGGCACCCTCGGCCAGCGCGCCGATCCGGCGCAGCTGCAGGCCGCGGTCGGCGGGCTGGCCCGCGGCCTCGGCGAGCGCGACGAGGGCGCTGCCTTCGAGGCTTGGGCCCGCAGGGGCCCCGTCGACGCCCAGGGGCTCGGGGGTCGGGTCGGAGCTGTCGGCCCCCGTTCGGGCGAACCACACGACCTCGGGGCCGGCCCAGGCGGCGGCCTTGGCCACCTGGGTGCCCACCGGCTGGCGGGCCAGCACCGCCGCGTCGGCGAGCCCGAGGACCAGCGCGTCGCCCCGGCCGTGCGTGGTGGCCAGGCGGCGCTGGTCTGGAGAGAATGACGCGCTGGTGAGCCCTTCTGTGAAATTGAAGGTGTGAGCCGGGCCCGCGCCGGGCGGCCGCCAAGCGCTGCGCCGGTCGGGCTCGGCCACCCAGAGCTCACCGGAGCTGCTCCAGCGCAGGTCACGGCTGTGGTACGCGGGCACCCGGCCGACCGACCGCAGATCGGGGAGGGTGAACAGCTCGACGGGGCCACGATCGGCGGCGACCGCCAGCCAGCGCTCGTCGGGCGAGATCGCGAGCAGCGCGGGCGTGCCCCCCGAGCGCAGGGCCGCGTGCGCCACCTCACCCCCGGGGATGCGCACCGCCGCCAAGGCCCCGCGCACGCCCGAGAGCACGAGCAGCCCGCCGCTGCCGCTCAGCTCGGCCGGGCCGACCCCGTGAAAGGCCTCGTAGGTCGCCGGGTTCGGCAGCTCGAGGCTCGGGCCGCTGCCCACGGCCCCGAGGCGCAGCCGCCCGTCGCCGCAGGCCGCCGCCCACCGGCCGGCCGCCCGATCGAGGGTCGCGCCCTCCACCGCCGCGCCCAGGCAGAGCAGCTCGGCGAGCTGGTGCCCGGTGTACACATCGAGGGGCACGCCCCAAACCGGGGGTTGCACCGGCCAGATGCGGCGGGTCCATGAGCCGAAGCCCCGCCAGTCGCCGTCGAGCTGGGCGCCATCCCCGCGCCGCAGCGCCACCGGGGGCACGGGCCCGCCGCCGGCCGGCGAGAGGAAGATCAGGTCGTGATCGACGCGGACCTGCCCGGGCGCGCCGGCCCAGCGCCAAGCGGTGGCCCCGGCCACGCGGCGCTCCACCCCGTCGAGGTGAATGCACAGCACGTCATCCTCGCCGAGCAGTCGGGGCTGCGCGCAGCCGGGCAGCTCGACCTGGCCGCTGCGGGTGGGGCCGGGCTCGACCGCCGCCGCCATCAGCACCCCCCAGGCCTCGGGTGCGGGCCCCGCGGCCACCGCCCGGCCGGCCAGGGCGGCGGCCACCGCCAGATCGCCGTCGGCGAGCGCAGCCCGGGCCTGCACCTCGAGGGCCCGGCCCAGCGCGGCCTCGGTCTCTTGGTTGGCCGCGACCACCAGATCACGCTCGGCGGCGAGGCGCGCCGCCGCCCAGACCCCGAGGCCCGCCAGCAGCAGAACCGCGACGCCCGCGACCAAAAGGGGCGCCCGCCAGGCCCGCACCAGCCGCACCAGCAGCTCGCGCGGCGTGTAGCGGTGGGCCTCGACCCGCCGCCCGTCGATGAAGGCGGCCACGTCGGCGGCCAAGGCGCCCGCGTCTGGGTAGCGGTCGGCCGGATGTGCGGCGAGCGCGCGGTCGGCGATCGCCCGCAGCTCGGGCGGGCCGCTGCGGAGGGCGCGGCGGTCGGGAGAGGGTGTGGGCTCGTGCAAGATCGCCCGCAGCACGGCGCCCAAGGCCCAGACGTCAGCGGTGGGGGCGGCCGGGGCGCCCGCGGCCTGCTCGGGCGCCATCCAGCCCGGGGTGCCGGCCGGTGCGCCGCCCCCGGCCCCGGCCCGGCAAGCGAGGCCCCAGTCGACCACCTGGGTCTCGCCAAAGGCGCCCACCACGATGTTGTCGGGCTTGACGTCGCGGTGGACCACCCCGTGCGCGTGGGCGTGGGCCAAGGCGTGGCAGGCGTCGAGGTAGTGGCGCAGCAGCCCGAGGCGCCCGAGCGGATCGGCCCGCTCGTCGAGGGCCGCGCGCAGGGGGCGGCCCCGCAGCAGGCGCATCGTGTAGAAGGGGCGCCCGTCGGGGCCGAGCCCGCGGTCATGCACGGTGACCACGCCGGGATGGTCGAGCGCGGCGGTGATCTGGGCCTCGCGGGCCAGCCGACCGGCGAGGTCTTCGCCGGGCCCCGCCTCTTTGAGCGCCACGTCGCGGTCGAGCACCCGGTCGTGGGCGAGCCAGACCGCGCCCATGCCGCCCCGGCCGATGAGGCCCACCCGCGTGTAGCGCTCGGACGGGGACAGCGTGGGGGACGCTGCTTCGGAGTGCTCGCCCGCCTCGCCGACCACGCTGCCGCAGCCCAGGCCCGGCGTGCTCTCGGGCGCGCCGGCGGGCGGTGGAGGGGCGTGCGCGGGCGGGGGCATCGGGTCGCGTATCTCTTCGGCCGCGCGCCTCGCAGCCGCGCCGCCCTTCAGGTCAGGTCTTCGACGACATCGCCGGGCAGGAGCACCAGCTCGACCTGCCCGGTGCCGGTGGTGCGCACCCGGTCGCCGCCGATGCGGGCCTCGCGCAGGCGGGCGCGCAGGCGGCCGAGCAGCACGTCAAAACGTTTGCGCAGCAGGGTGGCGTCGGGCTCATCGGGCCAGAGCTCGCCGGCCACGACCTCCCAGGGCGCGGGGCCGCCCAGGGCGACCAGCTCGGACAACAGGCGCGCCGGCTGGCCGGAGAGCAGGAGGGGGGGCTCCTCTCCGCGCTGGACCTGGGCGGTGTCGTAGCAGGCACGGACCCGGAGGGGCGCGTCGACCCCTCCCGTGCGGCGGGTGGCGCCCCCTCCGCCCAATTCGAGCTCGACCGCGGTGAAGGTGACGCCGTCCACGTCAAACTCATCGCCTGCCCGCAGGGGGTGATCGACGCCGGCGGCGTCGCGGCGGCGCCAGCCGTACCCGGTGGTCCAGATGACGCAGGGCGCGTCGGGCTCGAGGCGGGCGACCAGGGCCGGGCTGGGCTTGCCCCGCAGGGCGGCGACCGCGGGCAGGCCGACCGCGGGCCACCCAGGGCAGCGCACGGCGAGCACCCGATCGGGCAGCTCGACCTCTTCGATGGTCAGCACGAGCTGATCCGCGAGGTGGATCTGCTGGCCGGCGGCGAGGCGCAGCTCGCTGACCGCCCGGCCGTCGATGGCGAACTTGCGGCGCAGGGCGAGCATCCACAGCTCGCCGCCCCGCAGGCTGATCATCGCGTGGCCCTCGCTGACCCGGGGGTCGTCGAGGACCAGGGCGGCCGACCAGACCCGCCCGATGAAGTCGCCGTGGCCCAGCGCCGCGCGCCCGCCGTCGGGCAACCGCAGCCAGACCAGGGGAGAGGAGGTGCTGCTCATCATGGGCGGCTCACGGGGTTCTTCTTCTTGATCTTGTCCGCGTCGAGCTTCTCTTGGCGCTCGGTGGTCGGCCACTCGCCGCCCCGCCAGTCGCGGGGCACGGCGGGCACGGGGAGGGTCAGCACGCCGTCGTCGCGCCAAGCCCCCCGGCTGTCGACGGGGCCGGAGCCCAGGCGGCGGATCGCGGTCTGGTCGATGTCCTGCATGCGGATGTCGCCGGCGGGGTGCTGGCGGTAGCCGCGGGCGGCCAGATCGGGTGCCCAGTCGGCGCCCTCACAGGGGCGCGGCTCGTCGCTGAGCGGGAAGATGGCGATGCGGGCGTCTTCGTAGACCGGCGTGCCCAGCGCGGTGCCCAGCTCGCGGGTCATGCGGCGGGCCCGCGCGCGCAGGGCGTTGTCGGCCAGCGAGGCGGTGGTCGTCGCCGGGGTGAGGGCGTCGAGCTGCAGCACCACGTAGCGGTAGCCCAGCGTCACCAGCTCAGCTTTGGGCTCGGTGGACAGGGGCTGCACCGGGCCGATGAGCCCGCGCGGATCGACGGTGTAGCCGTAGCTGTCGAGCTCCTCTTCTTCTCCGGCCAGCGCCGCGTGCAGGCCGCGCAGCCCGGTGCCCTCGCCGGCCCGGCTGGTGCGGGTCTGGCCCAAGCTGAGCAGCTGGGCGATCAGCGTGTTCTTTTGGCGCAGATCGGCCAGCTCACGGGGCGAGAAGACCGGGTTGTCTTCGAGCATGCCGCCGAGGATCGGCCGCCCGTGGGCGCTTTGGTAGTAGAGGTGGGCCTGCGTCCAGTCGAAGGGCAGCTCGATGATCGCGCCGGGCGGGCCATCGGCGAGGCAGCGGTAGCCAGCGGGGATGGTCGCGTCCCAGGTGGGCATGGGGAGCATGTGGTTGTCGCGCAGATCGTGCAGCAGCGGGGCCGAGAGCCCGGCCACCGCGAGCGCGGGCAGCAGGCGACCACGGCGGCGCAGCGCGGCGAAGAGCAGGCCGAGGCCGATGGGCAGGAGCAGGCCGGTAAAGGCCACGATGCGGGCCGGCCACCACAGCCGCTGCAGGGCGCCCACCGCGCCGATCATGGCCATGTAGGGGATGTTCGGCAGGCCCACATCGCCCACCAACAGCAGGGGGCCGCAGCCCACCGCCGCGGTCAGGCCCAGCGCGAGCAGCAGGGGCAGGCGGCGCCGCGGGCCGGCCAAGGCGAGGCCGAGCGCGCCGGCGGCGAGCAGGGGCGGGCTCATCAGCACGGTCTGGATGAGGAAACGCTCGGTGCCATCCGGGGCGAGCACAAAAAAACCGCCGTAGTGGCGCAGGGGCTGCCAGAGGAAGAGCCCGACGGTCATGTTCTCGACCGTGGTCGGCGGGCTCGAGTGCAGCGACCAGCGGCCCATGTCGAGCAGGCCGGGCACCTCGGCTTCGCCGGCCTGCAGGGCCAGCGGCACGCCGACCGGCGCCACCGTGATCAGCGCCACGACGGCGATCCAGGCGAAGCGCACCAAGCTGCGCAGCCAGCCGCCCCGGGCGGTGGTGAAGCTCACCGCCGCACCCCAGGCGAGGCAAACCAAGCCGCCAAAGAAGGCGTAGTACCAGTATTGGTAGCCGCTGATCGCCAGCGCGAGGCCGGCGATGGTCGGATCGACCCAGCCCCGGCGGGCCCCGGTGCGCAGCATATGCCGCACAAAAAGGATGGGGAACAACAGGATGGCCTGAGTCGGCCGCCCCTGCAGCACCTCAAACAACGGAAAGGGAAGGAGCAGGCCCAACAACAGCGCGGCCCGGCGCGCGAAGGGGTCGGCGACGTGGTCGCCGATCAGCCGCCACAGCGCCACCGCCGAGAGCAGCAGGGCGCCGAGCAAGAAGAGGTTGTAGCCGAGCACCGGGCCGAGCAAGCGGCGGGGCGGGATGGCGAAGACAGCGTCCAGCACGTTGGTGCCGGTGTGGCCGAAGATGTCTTTGCCCCAGGGGTAGAAGAAGAGGTCGGTGTGGCCGAGCGCCTTGCCCTGGCCCAGCTCGTGGTCGACGAACCAGTAGAACCACTGGGTGCCCAGCGCATCGACATAGTCGATGCCCAAGAAGGCGTCGGCCCAGTCGGCCGCCGAGGGCAGCCAGACCGCGCCGATGGCCACGATGAGGCCGAGCAGCACGAGGTGCTCGAGGGGGTGCAGGCGGCGGGCGCCGCTCGGCGGCCTCATGGGCGGCCCTCGTCTTTTTGGCCGCGGATGGGGCCCCGGCGGGGCGGCGGGCGGCGGGGCGCGACAGGCTGGGCGAGGTGGCCGTCGGGCAGCTTGACCGCCCCCGTGGTGGGCATGCGCCCGCGCTGGACCTCGACCGAGGGGTGCACCCACCAGCGCACCGCGCAGTCGGGGCGCAGGTAGCTCGACCAGAGGGGCAGCATGCCCTCGGTGCGCACCAGCTCGTCAAAAGCGGCCGCAGCTTTGGGGAAGCGGGCCTCCCACCCGCGGGTGCCCACCGCGCAGCCCCAGTCGACGGCGAGCTGAGGGGCCACGCCCCGCCGACCCCCGCCGTGGCGCAGGTCGCTCAGGCCGAGCTCGGTCAGGCCGAGCAGGGTGAGGCCCAGGCGCCCTGGCTCTTCACCGCCGGGCTCGAAGATGCCCTGGTTGACGGCGATCCGGCACGGGGCCTCGCCACAGGTGGCCGAGATGATCGCCTCGACCTCGGCCGCGCCATAGCCCTGCCACGGGCGGTGGAGGTCTTTGATCTCGGTGGCGTAGCCGAGCGTGAGCCCCCGGTCTTCGCCCCGGGGCGGCTTGAGGTGGGTGGGCAGCACCGCCGCGGCCCAGATCAGCGCGGCGAGCGTGGGGCCCGCGGCGCCCAGCCGGCTCAGGCCGCTCGCGCAGGCCAGGGCGAGCGCCGGGCCGAGCAGGGTGAAGTTGTCGAAGCCGGCGCGGAAGGTGGCCCACAGCAGGGCGCTCTGGGCGAGCACCGCGAGCGCAAAACGGTGCAGCAGGGGGCTGTGGGCGGGCATCAGGCTGGCGGCCGAGATGGCCAAGGCCGGGCCGAAGAGCTGCAGCAGCCCGCTGAGCTCGGGGAAGGGCATGCGCTCGACATAGCCCGCCCGCGCGTTGGCCTTGGCGGTCAGGTAGGTGCCCAGGCCCTGCAGGGTCGGGGCGGCGGCGAGGGCGGCGACCAGGGCCAGCCCGAGCAGGGCCGCGGGGCGCGGGCGGGGCCCCGCCCACCAAGGCAGGGCGATCAAGGGCGCCCAGGCGAGGCCCGAGGGGCGCAGGCTGAGCGTCAGACCAAGGCAGGCGGCGACCGCGCCGAGGCGCAGGGGTGCGCGCAGGCGCGGATCCCCCTGGGTCAGGGCGAGACCAACGAGGACGAGGGCGGCCTCAGGCACGTGGATCCACAGCGTGCGCGCCTGCAGCGTGACGATGGGCATGCCCGCGCAGAGGCCGACCGCGGCGGCGGCGAGGCCGGGCCCGCCCGCCCGCCGGGCGATGAGGCCGGTCGTGAGCAAGATCAAGGCGAACCAGCCGACCGTGGGCAGCCGCGCACCCCAGGGGGCGCCGTCGCTGAGCGTGTGGGAGAGGGCCACCAGCACGTTGTACCAGCCGCTCACCTCGGCCAGCAGCGCGCCGAGCGCCTCGAGGTCGCGCGCGGCGAGGGCGGAGAGGGCCTCGCCGACCCGCTTGAGGTAGAGCCCCGGGTCGGCCGGCGCGCGCCGGTCGAGCAGCACAAAACGCAGGTGCAAGGCCAGAGAGACCGCGGCCATCCCGGCGCCAAGCAGGTCCCACAGCCCGAGCGGCGCGGCGAGGGGGGGCGCGCCGCGCGCGTTGGCGAGAGGGGGCATGCGTGGGCCTCAGCGGGCGGGCGCCGGGGCGCTCAGAGGGCGGGCGCGGCGCCGGCGGGGGCCGGCGGGCCGCCGGGGACCGGGGCGCCGGCCGGGCCGGGACCAGCGCCGGGGGCGGGCGGACCGCCGGGGACCGCGCCGGCAGCGCCGCCTGCGCCCGGCTCGTCGCCAAAGTACAGGAAGGGCGGCAGGGGCCGCAAGCCCGCTTGCCCAAAGGCGCTGCGGTAGGGCTGCAGGGCCTTTTGCACGCTGGCGTCGGCGAGGGTGCAGGGGCCCTTGAGCAGGGTGGCGCGCTGCTCGGCGCTGACCGGCGAGGGCGCGTTCGCCGCGCGCAGCTTGGCGTCAGCCACGTCAAGGAAGCGGGCCAAGGTGGGGCAGGCGTCGGCCTCGGCGCCGCGCCAGTCGGGCATGCCCGCCAGCGGGAAGAGGTCGTCGGCGGCGTAGCCGGGGGGGGGGCCGAGGGCGGCGCCGCCCTCGGGGGGCAGCGCGGGCTGGCCGAGGCCACCGGCGGGCGGCGGGCCGCCGGGCGCGCCCCCCACGCCGGGCTGGGCGCCGGGCCCCCCGGCCATCCCGGGCTGGGCGCCTGGCGCGCCGAGGCCCGCGCCCGCGCCGAGCTCGGCCCCGGGCAGCGGCGGGGTGAGCGCGCCGCCCATCGGCACACCCGGCGCGCCGAGGCCGGGGCCGAGGCCGTCTTTCTGCGACTCGTTGAGCCGCCAGCCGATGAAGCCGACGTTGACAATCACGAGCAGGGCGATGATCCCTTGCTGAAGACGAGAAGACACGACACCCCCGGGCGGCGGACCGCCCGGCAACGTAGCACCCCGCGGCGCGGGCGCAGAGGCAGGGGGACACGAAGTGTTGCGCCGGGACCGCGCAAAGGTGTTGAGCGGCGACACCTCTTGCGGTACGCTCGTCCCTGTGCCCGCGCTCCCCGCCCGGGCCCCCGCTCTGCAGCCTGATCTGGGCAGCCCGCAAGCCCGCTGACGATCTCCTGACCTGCTGCCGCGCCCCCGGCGCCCCGCAGGTCGCCCCGCCGACCGCTGGTTCCTGGTTCCCGGCCTCGCCCGGGCCCTCGGGCTGGTGGTGGCGAAGCTGACGTCCCCGAGGTCATCCTCGCCGACCTTGCCGGCCCTCGGTCCCCCGATCTTGCGCCCCTCTTCGAAAGCCCCCCTCCTCGTCCGGCCCTCCGAACGCAGTGATCGCGGTCCAACCCGCCGCCCTCCTTGGAGCTCCCCATGCGCCGCCACCTCCTCATTGGTCTGCTCCCCGTCGTCCTCTTCGCCTGCAACGGCGACGTGAAGGGCATTGAGGGCGAGGTTGACTCGGGCGCCGGCGCCCAGGTCGACGAAGACGGCGACGACGACGGCTTTGACGCCGACGAAGACTGCAACGACGCCGACGCCACGGTGCGGCCCGGCGCGGTCGAGCTCTGCGACGGCGTCGACAACAACTGCGACGGCCAGGTCGACGAGGGCGTGTCGGTCACCTATTACGCCGACGCCGACGGCGATGGCTACGGCGATCCCTCCACCGAGACCGACGCCTGCGAGCGCCCTGAGGGCTTCGTGCCCAACGGCAGCGACTGCGACGACACCGCGGCGGTGGCCTTCCCCGGTGGGGTCGAGACCTGCGATGGCTTCGACAACGACTGCGACGGCAGCGTCGACGAAGACCTGCTGACGACCTACTACGCCGACCTCGACGGCGACACCTTCGGCGACCCGGCCACCGGCGAAGAGCTCTGCGAGGCCCCGGTCGGCTACGTCGGCGATGGCACCGACTGCAACGACAGCAGCGGCATCTCCTTCCCCGGCGCCGCCGAGGTCTGCGACGAGCTCGACAACGACTGTGACGGCACGGTCGATGAAGACGCGACGACGACCTACTTCGCCGACACCGACGGCGACCTGCACGGCGATCCCGCGGCCCCCATCGAGGCCTGCATCATGCCCGAGGGCTACGCGGGCACGGCCACCGACTGCGACGACGCCGACGCGGCCCAGTACCCCGGCGCCTCTGAGTACTGCAACGCCGAAGATGACGACTGCGACGGCACTGTCGACGAAGATGCGCTCGACGCGATCACCTTCTACGCCGATGCCGACCTCGACAGCTTCGGCGACCCGGCGGCCATCGCCCGCGCCTGCGCCCAGCCCGATGGCTACGTCGGCGTCGGCACCGACTGTGACGACAGCAACCCGGCCCAATACCCGGCCGCGCCCGAGTACTGCAACACCGAAGATGACGACTGCGACGGCGCCATCGACGAAGAAGACGCGGTCGACCCCCGCACCTGGTACGCCGACGCCGACGGCGACACCTACGGCGACCCGGCCGCGACCGCGACCGCGTGCAACGCCGCCGCTGGCTACGTCGGCGACAACACCGACTGCGACGACCGGCGCGCCGCGACCAACCCGGGCGCCGACGAGTACTGCAACGACATCGACGATGACTGCGACCTCACGGTCGACGAAGACGACGCGGTCGACGCGCTTGCGCTGGCGCTCGACGACGACGGCGACGGGTTCGGCGCGCTCGGCTCGACCGCCCCGCGCTGCGAGGGCGTCGACAACGAGCTCGACTGCAACGACGCCGACCTCTCTGAGCCGCTCGTGGTCGACGGCACCTACGGCTCGCCCAGCGGCGACGGCACCGCGGCGAACCCGCTCGACACCATTCAGGCGGGCATCGACGCGGCCAACGAGTGCGTGGTCGTCATGGCCGGCACCTACGTCGAGAACATTCACTTTGGCGGCGCCAACGTCAGCGTGCGCTCGGCCGAGGGCTCGGCCTTCACCACCATCGACGGCTCGGGGGCCAGCGACGCGGTGGTCAGCTTCGCCAGCGGCGAGACCAGCGGCGCCGAGCTGCACGGCTTCACCCTGACCGGGGGCGTCGGGCACGAAGAGACCACCGACACCCCGCGCACCTGCGACTCGCCCGAGCTCTGCCGCGAGTACACCACCACCTGGTGCGGTGGCGGCCTCTACATCGAGTCCAGCGACCCCACGATCAGCGATGTGGTCGTCGAAGACAACACCCTGGCCGACGCCAGCTCGACCGAGGTCGACGACGATCTGTACGAGGTCTACAGCTTCGGCGGCGGCGTCTGCGTGATCGACTCGGCGGCGAGCATCACCGAGGCGGTCATCGAGGGCAACTACGCCGACCAGGGCGGCGGCATCTGGGTCGACGAGGCCTCGGCGGTCAGCTTCTCGCTGGTCGAGCTCTACGACAACACCGCGTCTGACGGCGCGGGCGTCGAGGTCGACGGCGGCGCGCTCACGCTGACCAACAGCATCCTCGCCTACAACACCGCCGATGCGACCGGCGGCGGCTTCTACATCATCGACGGCGCGCTCACCGCGACCAACATCACCGCGGCCTACGACGCGGCGGTGACCGGCGGCGAGCTGGCCCTCTCGGGCGCGGGCTCGGCCACGGTGATGAACAGCATCCTCGCCTACGCCGCCGACGGCGAGGGCGTGGCGGCGCCGAGCGGCACCAGCTTCTCCGGCACCTACAACAACGTGTTTGGCAACGCGACCGGCAACTACACCGGCACCACCGACCCGACCGGCGTCGACGGCAACCTCTCGGTGGCCCCGCGCTTCGTCAGCGCGGCGACCCGCAACTTCACGCTGCTGGCCACCAGCCCGAGCGTGAACGCCGGCAACCCCGACGCCGCCTACAACGACACTGACGGCACGGTCAACGACCAGGGCGCCTATGGCGGCCCCGGCGGCACCTGGTAGTCCAGGGGGCAGTCCGCAAGCGGCCGCGCCTCGACCCCGCCCTGCCTGGCTCGTCCAGCGCAGCGGCGGGGTCGGTCTTTTCGGCGGTCGGACGCGCGCGGGGCGCCCCGGCGGCGGGGCCGCCGGCGCCCGCCCTCTGGGCTCGGGCTGCGCCCTCGGTCGGCTGCGCCGACCCGCCGGGGGCGGCCCGCCGGTCGGGCTGGCGCATCGTGCGGCCGAGCGGGGCCGCGCCGGTCTAGAGCCCCATCGCGACGGCGGCCTCGGCGTTGATCGCCTGGGCGCGCTGGTAGGCGGGGCGGGCGTCGATGCGGGCGAGGTAGGCCTGCAGGGCCTCGTCGGCCTCGAGCATCTTGAACATGACCATGTAGCGCAGGGTCGAGCCCAAGATCACGTCGACCATGCTGAAGTCATCGCCGAGCACGAAGGGGCCGGCGCCAACGGCGGCGGAGATCCCCGACATCATCGCCTCGGGGTTGCCCCAGCCGGCGGCGCCTTCGCGGTAGGTCCAGCCGGAGGCCTTGGCCATGCTGCCGGGCTCGATGACGCTCGGGCCGAACAGGGCCCAGCGCAGGTAGGGGCCACGACGGGGGTCGTCGAGCGCGGGCGCGAGGCGGCTCGAGGCGTAGCGATCAGCGAGGTAGAGGCCGATGGCCGCCACTTCGGTCACGACCACGCCGTCGTCGACGAGCACGGGCAGCTTGCCCATGGGGTTGAGGGCCACCACCTCAGCCTGCTTGTGCTCGCCGCGGCTGAGGTGCACGGGCCGCAGGGTGTAGGGCTGGCCGACCTCTTCGAGCTGCCAGACCACGCTCGCCGCGCGGGTGTAGGGGTGGTGGTAGAGCGTGATCGACATGGGGCCTCCGGCCGGTGGGGCGGCGCCCGTATCGCGCGCCCCCGGCCCCGGGCGGGCGCGGAGCGCGCCGGCAGCGTTATCGGCGACCGCGGCGCCCCGGTGCGCCCCCGGGAGTGATGATGTGGTCCGAGGTCTTGATCATCCTCGCCTTGATCCTGCTCAATGGGGTCTTCGCGGGGGCAGAGATCGCGGTCCTCTCGCTGCGCAAGACCCGGCTGACCGAGCTGGTCGAAGAGGGCAGCCGCGCCGCCCGCGCGGTGGTCGAGCTGCGCGAGCACCCCGAGCGCTTCCTCGCCACCGTCCAGATCGGGATCACCGTGGTGGGCGCCACCGCCGCGGCCTTCGGCGGCGCCGCCCTCGCTGAGCCCCTGCAGGCCCTGCTCGAGATGATGCCCTTCGCCGCACCCTTCGCCGAAGAGGCCTCGCTGGGCTTGGTCGTGGCGCTGGTGTCCTTCCTCTCGCTGGTGCTCGGCGAGCTGGTGCCCAAGTCCCTCGCCCTGCGCGCGGGCGAGTCCTACGCGCTGATCATCGGGCGGCCGCTGCTCGGCGTGTCGTGGCTGGCCCGGCCGGTGGTCGCCGTGCTGACCGGGGCGAGCAACCTCTTGCTGCGGGCCTTCGGCGACAGCACCAATTTCACCGAGACGCGCATGTCGCGCGACGAGCTGCAGCAGATGGTCGACGAGGCCGCTGCTTCGGGCTCGGTCGACGCGAAGGCGGGCGAGATCGCCTCGCGGGCGCTGGACTTCGCCAACCTCGACACCTACACCTTGATGGTGCCCCGCCGCGACATCCGGGCCCTGTCCAAGGCGGCCACCCCGGCCGAGGTCTTGGCCTTCGCGCGCGGCGACAGCCACGCCCGCGTGCCGGTCTACGAGGGCGGCCTCGACGAGGTCGTCGGCTTCGTGAACCTGCGCGAGGCCCTGGCCGCGATGGCCGATGACCCTGCCTTCACCCTCGAGAAGGTGCTGCACCCGGTCGTCTTCGTGCCCGACTCGGCCTCGGCCCCCCAGCTTTTGCGCCAGCTGCAGCAGGCCCGCACCCACATCGCAGTGGTGGTCGACGAGCTGGGCACCCTGCTCGGCCTCATCACCATCGAAGACCTGCTCGAAGAGCTGGTCGGCGAGATCTTCAGCGAGAACGACACGCCCAACGCGGGCATCGTGCGCGAGGCCGACGGCGTGTGGTGCATGCCCGCTGACACGCCGCTGCACGACATCGCGCGGCACACCAGCCTCGAGCCGCCCGAGACCGACGACGCCACGATCGGCGGCCTCGCCCTGCGCCTCGCGGGCCGCGTGCCGCCCACCGGCGAGATCATCGCCTCAGAGCAGGGCTTTAGCGTCGAGATCGTCGAGGCCACGCCCCGCCGCCTCAAACGTGTGCGCCTGCGCCGGGTGGTCGAGAGCTAATCCGGGCTGACACTGATTCGGTCCGGGCCAGCTCCAAGCGAAGGCCTCGCCCAAACCGCGGCAGTCGAGGCCTTCGCGGCGAGCCCCCTCATCGCCCACAGCAGCAGCGGGTCGCGTCCCCATTGGGGGGTTTCCAAAGGGGGGCCATTGCGGGCTGGCGCGCGGCGCTGCCATGCGCCGCGCGAAGCCTGCCCGCCGGCCCCCCTTGGCGGGGGATCCAAGGGGCCCCGCAGGCCCCTTGG
>JAEUKK010000182.1 GCA_016792625.1 Deltaproteobacteria bacterium
CCCCCGGCCAAGGGGCCGGCGGGGCCCCTTGAAGCCCCCGCCACGGGGGCCCCGCGGGCCGGCTCCGCGCGGCGCATGGACGCGCCGCGCGCCAGCCCGCAAAGGCCCCCCTTTGGAAACCCCCCGGAACCGGCGCGACCCAGTGCAGCTTTTCGGCGATGAGGGGGTTCGCCGCGAAGGCCTCGGCTGTCGCAGGTGCGCCGAGACAAGTCGCTCAGCGCAGGTTCGAGCCGATTGGGGTGCAGCCGGTACTAGGCCGGCAGCAGCCCGCGCCGGGCAGCGGTCACGCGCTCGACCACGGTGGCGACCAGCGCGTCGATCTGCACGCTCTCGGTGGTCTGGGCGAAGCGGTCGCGCAGCTCGACGGTGCCCTCGGCCTTGTAGCCGCGGCCGACCACCACGGTGAAGGGGAAGCCGAGCAGCTCCATGTCTTTCATCTTGGCGCCGGCGGCCAGCGGGCGGTCGTCGATGAGCGCGTCGAGGCCCGCCGCCTTGAGCGCCGCGTAGAAGCCCTCGGCGGCGGCGGCGAGGTCCTCATCCTTGGGGGTGAGGTTGGCCACCGCGACCTCAAAGGGCGCGATCGCCACCGGCCAGCGGATGCCCATGCCGTCGGCGTGCTGCTCGACCGCCGAGGCGGCCACGCGCGAGACCCCGATGCCGTAGCAGCCCATCACGAAGGGCTTGGGGCGGCCGCCCTCGTCGGTGAACACCGCGCCCATCGCCGCCGAGTACTTCGTGCCCAGCTTGAAGATGTGGCCGACCTCGATGCCGCGCTTGACCACCAGCGGGGCGCCGGTGCGGGGCCCGGGCTCACCCGCCCGCGCCGTGCGCAGGTCGGCGAAGCGCGGCAGGGGGAAGTCGCGCCCGGGGTTGACGTCGAGCGCGTGCTTGTCGGTCTGGTTGACCCCGCAGAGCAGGTTCTTCATCTCGCGCACCGAGTGGTCGGCGACGATCGAGAAGGCCGCAGAGAGGCCGATGGGCCCGGCAAAACCCGGCTCGGCGCCGGTCAGCTCGACGATCTCGGCGTCGGTCAACATGCGCAGCGCGAGGCCGCCGGTGTGGTTTTTGAGCTTGACCTCGTTGACCTCTTGGTCACCGCGGATGAGCACGGCCCAGGGCACCTCTTTCTCGGCCCAGATCGCCTTGACCAGAACGGTCTTGACCATGCGGTCGGGCGTGACCGCGGGGAAGAAGCCGTGCAGCTGCTCGACGGTCTTGATGCCCGGCGTGTCTTCGATGCGCAGGGGGCGCTCATCTTCGCCGGCCGAGGGCGAGGGGACGAGCCGGCTGGTCGCCTTCTCGACGTTGGCCGCATACTCGCCGCCCTCTTCGATGAGGATGGCGTCCTCGCCGGCCTCGGCGGCGACCATGAACTCCATGCTGCCCGAGCCGCCGATGTCGCCCGGGTCGGCGTCGACGCCGAAGGCCTCAACCCCCGCCCGCTGGAAGATGCGGACATAGGCCTGGCGGAAGGCCTCGTAGCGCGCGTCGAGCCCCGCCTCGTCGGCGTCGAAGGAGTAGGCGTCCTTCATGATGAACTCTTTGACCCGCATCAGGCCAAAGCGGGGGCGGATCTCGTCGCGGAACTTCGTGTGGATCTGGTAGAGCGACAGGGGCAGCTGCTTGTAGCTCTTGGTCGTCGCCGCCACGTACTCGGTGACCACCTCTTCGGCGGTCGGCGCGAGGCCGTAGACCACGTCTTTGCGATCCTTCGTGGTCAACATGGTGCGGCTGGCCTGGTAGACCGGCCAGCGGCCCGAGCGCTCCCACAGGGCCTGGTCTTGCAGGATGGGCAGCTGCACCTCTTGGCCGCCGATGCCATCGAGCTCTTGCCGCACGATCTCGCTGATCTTGCGCAGGGTGCGCCAGAGCAGCGGCCCGTAGACATAGAGCCCGGCGCTGATCTTGTGGATGTAGCCGGCGCGGGCCATCAGCTTGTGGCTGGTGACCTCGGCGTCGGCGGGGTCGTTGCGGTAGGTCACGATGTGGAGCTGCGAGGCGCGCATGCGGCCCTCCAGGGGCAGATCAGCGGGTGAGCGGGGTCAGGCCGCCCGCTAACCGCCGCCCCCTTTGCCGTCGCCGCCGCCTCAGCCCGCCCGGCGCCGCGGCTGGGTCGGGGCCAAGGGCGCCGGCCGGGGGATCGGCCCATAGAAGTGGGCCTCGGTGCGCCCCGCCTCACCCTGGGCGTCGATGAGGCCCCAGCGCGCGACCAGCGGCTCAGCGAAGCCCAGCTCGATGAGGTCGACCCCGCGCCCATCGGCGGCCGCCGCCGCGTAGACCATCAGCTGCCCGTCGCCGCCATAGGCGAGGTAGATCGGGCCGATGCCGTCGGGATCGACGTGCAGCAGCGGGCCCACGGTGCGGCACCACCACCAGCCGGCCTGGCGCGGGGCCTCGCCCACCGGCGGCCCGTCGGCCCGCACGGCGAGGCTGCCCGAGGGCGCCCCGGGGCGGATGGGGCCCGCGTACAGCGTCTCCCACGATGATCCGGTGGATTCATCCTCAGGGCAGAGGCTGGCGGCGGACAGGTCGCAGAGCTCGGTCAGCGGGCTCTGCACCCGCAGCCCCGGCCCGACCCAGATGGGGAGCTGGACCCGCGCCGCCCCGTCAAAGTGGCCCGGGCCGACCGCCAAGGGCCGCTGCACCCAGTACCAGCCGGGCTCGGCCGCGGCGGCCGCGCGCAGGGCCTCGCCGTCGGGGCCCGCGCTGCGCCAGGCGAGGGGAGGGTGCGCGGCGGGCGCGGCGGTCCGGGCTCCGGTCATGGGCGGCTCCGTGGAGATCAGCTGGAGATCAGCTGAGGATCGGCTGTGGATCGGCGCCCTAACGCGCCCATCCCATGCGGGGCGGCCGCCTCGACTATGGTGCGCCCAGCCCGGAGGCCCCGCTGCTGCCCGCTCCGCTCGCCCTCGCCGCCCTGCTCAGCCTGGGGATCTCGCCGGCCCTGCCGCCGCCCGCCCACCTCTGGGCCGACGGCGAGGACCTGGGCGGCGCCATCGTCGAAGGCACCGTGCTGCACGCTGAGTTCGAGCGGGCCACCCTGCGCCTGCGCGACGGCAGCGCGCTGCAGGTCGAGCTGCTCGCCGCCGAGCGGGTCGGCGGGCCGGCCTGCGCCGCGCACGGCCTCGCGCTCTCGCCGCGGTGGGAGCTGCGCGGCCAGTCCATCGAGGTGGAGGACCAGCCCCCCTACATCCAGGCCCTCTGCGCGCGGCTCGTGGAGCGCGGCCCGCGCCCCCGACCGCTGGCCTTGGCGCCGCCCCCGCCGCCCGCCGGCCAGCCCCCGCCGACCCCATCGGCGCAGCCGGTCGCCCAGACCGTCGGCCCGCCCAGCCCGCCCCGCGCGCCCACGCCGCCCTGGCTCGGGGCCAGCGCGCTGCTCGCCGCGCTGGGCTTGGCCATCGGCGGCCCCCACCTGCTGCGCGGGCGGCTGCCGTCAGCCCTGGTTGCGCTCGCCTTTGGCCTGCTGATGGCCATCTTGGCGCCGGGCGGCATGTTGGTCGGCCCCGACGGCGGGGCCATCCCGCTGGTGCACGCGGTCGAGGGCCCGACCGGCGACCCCCTGTATGGGCCGGGCTGGCCGGCCTTCGCCCACCTGCTCACCGGCGGCGACCCCCGCCTCGTCTTCGCGCTCAACCGCGGGCTCGCCGCGCTCGCCCCGGCCTTGGTCGCGCTCAGCCTCGGCGCGCTCGCCCCGGGCCTCGGCCGGGTCGCGCTCATGTTCGCCGGGGCGGCGGCGGCGCTCAGCCCGGCGCTGCTCCGCCTCGCCGGCACCGAGGTCCCCCACCTGCTGCTGCTGGACGTCCACCTGCTCGCCTTGGCTGCGCTCGCCGGCGCGGTCTCTCCCGCCACGCCGCGCACGGCCGCTTGGGGCCTCGCCCTCACCGGCGCGGCGCTCTGCGCCCTCGCACCCGGCCTGCGCCCCGAGGGCCTGCTGGTCGTCATTTTGCCGTTGGTCGCCCTCAGCCTCAGCCCCGCCGGCCGGCGCCCTTGGCTGCTGCCCCCGCTGCTGCTCGGCCCGGCCCTCGCGGTGCCCCGCTTGATCGAGCTGCTCGGCGCCGGCGCGGGCTCGGGGGTCGCCCAGCCCACCGCCGCGCTCGCCGCCGCTGGCGACCTGATCGGGCTGCTCATCGGCACGCGCAGCGGCCCCCTGCTGCTGCCGCTCGCGGTCCTCGGGGCGGTGGGCGCGCGGGGCGGCGCGGGCGCAGCGTCGGCGCGGCTCGCGCTGGCCGCGCTCGTCCTCAGCCTCGCCCCCGTGCTGCACAAAGCTTGGCCCGAGGCCGACCTGCTGCGGCTGCAATTGCCCAGCGTCGGGGCCGCGCTCTGCCTCGCCGGCCTCGGGGCGGCGGCCCTGCCCACCTTCGTCGCCCAGCTCAGGCTGCCGCCCGGGCTCGCCGCGGCGCTGAGCGGCGGCCCGCGCGGCGCCCGCGGCCTGCTCGCCCTCGCCCTGAGCGGCGCGCTCCTGCTGCCCCGCGCGCTGGGCCCCTGGGCGCCCCGGGCGGAGTGGGCGGCGCTCACCGCGGCGGTCGAGGGCCTGCCACCGGGCGCGGTGCTGCTCATCGCGGGGGACAGCCCCCACGCGAACCGCCAGGCCATCGTGCTGGCCGCCATCGGCGCGAAGGTCCACCCCACCGCCGAGGGGGAGCCCCCGCCCCTGCGGGTCGAGGCCGCGGAGCGCGTGCGGTCGGCGCCCAGCGCGGCCCACGACGCACCCCTCTATTTATGGGAGGGCCTGCGCTGCGGGGTCGGCTACCCCGCGGTGCCCGGCCGGACGCTGCACGACCCGAACCCCTGCGCGATCGCCCGGTCAGCCTGTCAGGTCGAGGTGGTGACCGAGGTCCTGACCCCGCCGGTCGGCGACCTCGACCTGGACTGGCCGCGAGACCCCGTGCCCCTGCGCCTGCTGCGGCTGCGCGGCTGCCAGCCTGGCCCCGCCTGGGCCCCGGAGCGCCCCTGAGGTGGGCGCCGGTGAGGTCGCTCTCTGCGGCGCTGCTCTCGGCGGCGGGGGCGACGGCGGCGGTCGGCCGGCTGCGCGCGGTCGACAGCCTCTCGCCCCCCGACGTGGTGTTCTATGCCCAGAGCGCGGCCAGCGCGGCGCGGGGCGAGGGCTTCGTACAGACCGCCCTGCGCTTTGACCACGGGGGGCTCACCACCAGCGTGCACCTGAGCCCTTGGCGGCTCACCCACGCCCTCGCCCACACCACCTGGGATGACCCCGCCGCGGCCCTCGCCCTCCAAGGTGCCCTGCTGGGGCCTGTTTTCTTGCTGCTGCGCGCGCTGATCGGCGGGCGCGGGGCCGGCCCGACGCTGGGCGCCCTGGCCCTCAGCCTCCACCCCCTCTGTCTCAGCCTGCTGCTCTGCGACCTGCGGCCGATCACCACCATGCTCCCCGGGGGTCTGCTGCTGCTGCTCGGGCTGCGGTCGCCCCGCCCGCGGGTCGGCCTCGCGCTGGCTGGCGCCCTGCTCTGTGCCCTCGCCCGAGAAGAGGCGCTCTACGTCATCCTCGCGATGGCCGCCCTCCCCCTCTCGCGCATCGGGCGCCGCCCCGCCGCCGCGCTCGCCGGGGCCCTGGTCTGCGCCGTGGGCGCGGCGGGGGCCGCCGCCCTCCCCTTGTTTGTGTGGGGGCGCCTCGACAACATCGACACCAACGCCAACCTCGCCGCTGAGCTCGGGGCCATCGCCGAGGGGCAGCGCCCGCTCTTGCGCTGGCCCCAGGCCACCCACTTCGGCCTGCGGGCCCTGGTCGGCGCGCCCAGCGCCTTGCTGCACCCGGCGGCCTGGCCGGCGGTGGGGGCTTGGCTCTTCTTGGCCGCCTTCTCTGCGCTCGAGCCGCTGGCCCCCGGCCACGGCGGCCTGCACTACCTCTCGGTCTGCGCGCCCGGCCTGCTCGGCGGCGCGGCCTTGGCCCTGCGCGGGCGCCTCGGCCGGCGGGGCGGGGCGCTGAGCCTCGGGCTCGCGCTGGTCGCCGGCGGGCCGGAGTGGCCAGACCACGCGCGCTGGCTCTGGGTGGGCCTCGGCGGCGCTGACCCGCGGGCCGCCGAGGTTGCGGCGCTGACCGCCCCGGTGCGCGCCCAGCCCGGCCCGGTGGTCACCGACCCGCGGGCCGCGCCCCTGCTGTCGACCTTGCCCGTCCTGCACCTGCAGGGCCACTTCTCCGGCGATGCGCAGACGGTCGAGGCGGCCTTGGCCGAGGCCCGCTGGGTGATCCTCCCCACGGGGCTGCGGCTGCCCGACCCCGCCGAGGCCGAGGCCTGGGCCCGCGCCCTCTCCGCCCGCGGCTGCCAAGAAGAGGAGCAGGCCCCGACCCTGGGGCTCAGCCGGTGGTCCTGCCCACCCCCTTCACCAGACCGCTGATCATCACGTCATCCTCAACAGCTCGGGGAGGGTGGTGCGCCCCGCCTCGAGCAGGGGCAGCCCGGCCCTGCGCAGGGTGGGCAGCCGCCGCTCGCGCAGCCAGCCCCGCAGCTCAGCCGCGCCGGCCCGGGCCTTGATGAGCACGGCGAGCGCGTCGTCGACCTCGACCACCTCGAAGATGCCCGTGCGGCCGACAAAACCGGTCTGCAGGCAGCTCGGGCAGCCGTTGGCCACCGGGAAGCTGTCGCCCTCGACGGCGAAGCCGACCTCGGCGAGCTGCGCCTCGTGCCGCGCCCGCGGCAGCCGGCCCGAGCAGGCGGGACAGAGGGTGCGGACCAGGCGCTGGGCGACCACCGCGCTGAGCGCGCTGGCCACCACATAGGGCTCGAGGCCCAGATCGAGCAGGCGGGTGATGGTCGCGGGCACCGAATTGGTGTGCAGGGTGCTCAACACGAGGTGGCCGGTGAGGCTGGCCTGCACGGCGATCGACGCCGTCTCGTGGTCGCGCATCTCGCCGACCAAAATGACGTCAGGGTCTTGGCGCAGCACCGCCCGCAGGCCCGAGGCGAAGTCAAAACCAGCGCGGCGGTTGACCTGCCCCTGGGTGATCTCGGGCAGCTCGACCTCGACGGGGTCTTCCAGCGTGCAGACGTTGCGGGCCTTGGGGTCGACCTCGCGCAGCAGCGCGTAGAGGCTGCTGGTCTTGCCCGCCCCGGTGGGGCCGGTGACCAGGATGAGCCCGCCCGGCCGCTGCACGAGGCGCTTGAGGCGGGCGGCCTCGGTCGCCGGCACACCCAGGCCATCGAGGGTCTGCAATCGGCCGGGCAGCAGCAGCCGCATCACCACCTTCTCACCCTTGATGCCCGGGAAGGTGGCCACGCGCAGAGAGACCTTGCCGCGCTTCTTGCTCGTGTGCTGAAACATGCCGTCTTGGGGCAGGCGCTTCTCGGCGATGTCGAGGCCCGAGAGCACCTTGGCCCGGCTGACCACCGGCAGGCCCACGGGCAGCGGCAGCACACCTTGATCGACCATCACGCCATCGACGCGCAGCCGCACCCGGTAGAGCTGCTCGCGCGCCTCGATGTGCACATCGCTGGCCCGCTTCTCGATCGCCGTCTCGAGCAGCTCGTCGAGGACCCGCACCGCACGGGCGGCCTCATCTTCTGGGGGTCGGCTCATCGTGCTCATGGAGGGGGCCTCAGGGCAGCAGGAGGGCGGCGCGCTCGGCCTCGCTCAGCCCCGCGTCGAGGCCGGCGGGGCTCGGGGGCGCCTGACCATCGACCGCGGCGGCGAGCACCGCGCGCTGCAGCCGCCGCAGGGGCGGGGTGGCCGGGTCGGCGGGCAGGTGGTCGAGCCAGGTGCGGGCCGCCGCGCGGTCGCCGCGGGCCAGGGCGCCGCGCAGCAGACAGAGGTGCACCTGCAGCGCCTCGTCGGGAGGGAGCCGGGCGGCGATGTCTTCAGCGCGGCGGGTGGCCTGGCGGGCGTTGGCCCGGTCGGAGATCACCCCCGCGGCGTGGGCCCAGAGCGCCATGCCGAGGGCGTCGGCCAGCTCGGGCGGGCGGGCCTCGGCCCCGGCGAGGATCGGCAGCAGGCGGTCGATCGCCGCAGCGGCGGCCCCCCGGTCGCGGGGCTGCTCACGCAGGCCGGCGGCGGCGCGCAGGGCGTGGCTCAGGCGCCGCAGGCGGGGAGAGTCGGCCACCCGGCTGAGCGCGGTGGCGTCGGCGAGGGGGTGGCGGGCGTCCTGCGGGCGGCCGAGCTCGAGCAGGGCGTGGCCGAGGGCGCAGAGCACCTCACACTCCGCGGCGCGGTCACCCGCCGCCTGGGCGTGGGCCGCGGCCCGCTGCAGCTGCCCCACCGCCGCGGGGAGCTGGCCCTCGAGCAGGGCGGACCACGCGGCGGCCAGCCGGTCGGCCAGGGGGAGGAGGGCCGCCCGCTCGGTCTGGCGGGCCTCGTCGATGCGGCGGCGGAGGCCCTCGGGGTCGACCGCCCGCTCGGCGGCGACCTCGGAGAACAGCGCGGCAGAGAGCGTCCACAGCCCGTCGGCCTCACGGGCGAGGCCCCGCTGGTGCAGGTGGTCGAGGGCGGCGGGCACGTCGACGGGCAGGGCGGTGCTCAGCACGGCCGAGGACACGGGCCCCGCGGCCAGGGCGAGGGCGGCGAGCACGTCTTGATCGTCGAGCTCGAGGTCGTCGAGGTGGTCGAGGGCCGAGGGGGGCAGGGCGGGGCTCTCGGGGAGGCAAATCGCCCCACCCTGGATGACCCGGCCGAGCAGGGGCACGAGCAGACTGGGGAGGCCCCCCGTCAGCCGGTGGAGGCGCTCGGCCACCCGCGCCGGCTCTTCGGTGCGCGGCGCGACGCCGACGACGGTTCGGCGGAGGTCGGCCACCCCGAGCGGGGGCAGGGGCACGTCGACCTGCACCGCCCCCGGCGGCAGAGGGAGGGGCTGCTGGCTGAGCACCACCACCGGAGACGGCCCGGCCAGCGCGGCGAGGGCCTCGGCGCGGTCGGCATCACCGTGCGGGCGGAGCACACGAATACCGCGCCGGCGGGCGTTCTGGCTCAACAGCTCGGCCGTCCAGCCGCGGCCTGAGCCCTTGGTGCCCTGGGGGCGCACGAGCACCCGCGCGCCCTCGCCGGCGAGGGCCAGGGCGCGGGCGATGGCGAGCACGGCGTCATTGCGGCCGGCGATGCGGATGCCCTCTTCGCGGTCGGCGCCGAACGCGAAGCGCACCTCGCGCATCGACGGGTACCGATCGGCCGGCTGGGGGGCCATCAGCCGCAGCACGACCGCCTCGAGCTCTTCGGGCACCGCCGGGTCGACATGAGAGGGTGGGGCGAGCTGCTCGCGGCCCCGGTCGTCGAAGGGTCGGCGCAAGGTCAGCAAAAAGTAGAGGGTGGCGCCGAGGCTGAACTGGTCTGCCCGTGCGTCGACCCGCAGGCCGTCGACCTGCTCGGGGGCGGCGTAGGCGAGGGTGCCCACCAGGGTGCCCACCGCCGTGCGGTCACCCTCGGGATCAGAGAGGTCTTTGACCACGCCCAGGTCGGTGAGCACCACCCGGCCATCTTCGGCGAGCATCACATTGCTCGGCTTGACGTCGCGGTGCACCAGCTGGGCCTCGTGCAGGGCGTCGAGGGCGTCGGCGAGGGCGACGCCGATGGCCCGGCAGCGGGCATAGCGCTCGGCGGGCGGGCGCTCGTGCAGCTTGGGGGCGAGCACGCGCAGGTCGCTGCCCTCGACGTACTCCATCACCAAGTAGGGGCGGCCCAGCCAGGCGCCGTGGTCACGCCAACCGACCACCCCGGGGTGCCGAATGCGGGCCAGGGCGGTGCACTCGCGCTCAAAACGCCGCACCAGCGGCGGGTGGTCTTGGTCGAGCCACTTAAGGGCCACCGCCTCGCCGCTCGGGGCCCGGCAGAGGTAGACCGCCGCCATACCCCCGCGGCCAAGCAGGCGCTCCGGCAGGTAGTCGCCGATGTGCGCGGGGACGCTCGACACGGTGGGCACTCCGGGGGCGGCGGGGAGAGCCCCGCGGCCGCATATTGCGGGCCGACACAGAGCGCAGGTGGCAGAGGGGGCCCGCGGACCGCCGCCGCAGCCCCCCGGGGGAGCCCCCATCTGTCTGCGCGCGCGCGTGGAACATGATACACCCCGCGGGCGCAGGGGGCAGCCCAGCCGGCTGGGCCGACCCCTGCACACTGACCCCTTTCGGTCTGCCGTCCGCGGCCCCACCGAGTCGGGAATACCCTCCCTCTCAGCATCTTCGACTCTCGTATCCGCAGGCTCCACCCGCCGAGACCCCGGGCCTCGCCCCGCGGCGCGCCCCCGCGCCCGCGTCGGCCGGCGCCCCCACCCGGGCGCCGCAGCCCTCCCGCTCGTGGAACCTCCGCCCGTCGACCGCCGCCGCGCTGCGGCGCCTGCTCCCTCCACCTCCCCCCTCTCTCTCCCGCTCACCCCGCGCGCGGCGCGGCCGAGGCCACATTGCCCACGAACCTCTCTGACGTCTCTCTCAAGGGCCTCCGGGCCGCGCGCATCAACCGCCTCGCCGAGCGTGGCGTGCACACCGTCGAGGACCTCTCCGCCATCGACGTCGAGGCCTTCGCCCACGAGGCGGGCTCGGGCTTCTCCATCCGCGACCTGCAGTCGGTGGTCGACGCAGCCAAGGCCCACCTCGCGGGTGAGACCGTCGAGGCGCCGGCGGCCGCTGCTGCTCCGGCGGCCGCTGCTGCTCCGGCTGCTGCTCCGGCTCCGGCTGCTGCTCCGGCTGCGGCTCCCGCTGCTGCTCCGGTCGCCGCCGCGGCCGACCCGGCCCCGGTGGCCGATAGCCCCGCTCCGGCCAAGGCGCCCCGGTCCCGGTCCGGCGCCCGGGCCGCCGCCAAGGCCGCGCCCGCCGAGCTGACGCCCGCAGCCCCGACCCCGGTTGAGGCCCCCGCCGCCGCGCCGGCCCCGGTCGAGCCCGCTGCGGCGCCCGCTGCGGCGCCCGCCGCCCCCCTCGAGGTCAGCGTCGCGCCCCACTCGCGCATCCAGCTCGACACGCCCCTGGCCGCTTTTGAAGTGAAGGGCCTCGGCGCCTCGCGCAAAGAGATGTTGGCCGCCGTGGGGGTCACCACCGTGGCCCAGCTCCTCGCGATGGACCCTGAGCTCATGGCCAACCGCCGCGGCATCACCTCCCAGGCCGTCGGCGACGTCAAGGTCCTCATCCGCTCCCTGATGGAGACCCCCCCCACCGAGGTCACCTACACCCGCGCCTCGCTGCTCGCCGACGGCGGGCTCAAGAACCTCGCCGTGGGCCGCCGCAACCACCTCGCCGATCTGGGCGTGTTCACCTTCGGCGAGCTGCTCGACCTGCCCCTCGACCGGGTGGTCGGCAAGCCCGGCTGGGGCCGCACCACGGTCGAAGAGCTGAAGGCCCAGGCCCGCGCCCTGCTCGGCGAAGAGACCGCCGCCGCGCCCGCGCCGGTCGAGGCAGCCCCCGCGCCGGTCAAGGCCAAGCCCGCGCCCGTCTCGGCTCCGGTCGAGGCCGCCCCGGCGCCTGTCGTGGCCAAGCCCGCGCCCGTCGCGCCCGCCCCGGCGGCGGTCGAGGTCGCAGCGCCCGCCGCGGCGATCTCTCCCTCTGACCTGCTCAGCGCGGTGTCCATCTCGGGCGTGCGTGAGGTCCGCGTGGCCCAACTCGCCACGCTGGGTGTGCACACCGTCGGTGACCTCGCTGAGGTCAACGTGCTGGCCTATGGCCGCGGCGGCGGCTGGTCCTACAAGTCGCTGACCGAGGCCAAGAACAAGGCCCGCGCCCTGCTCGGGCTGGCGCCGGTCGAGGTCGTGCGCCCCGCGCCGGTCGAGGCCGCCCCCGCCATCGAGGCCGCCCCCGTGGTTGAGGCCGCCCCGGCGGTCGAGGCCGCCCCGGTGGTCGAGGCTGCCCCGGTGGTCGAGGCCGCGCCCGTCGTCAAAGCCGCGCCCGTCGCCAAAGCCGCGCCCGTGGTCGAGGCCGCCCCGGTCGCCGAGGCCGCGGCCCCCGCGCCCTACGCGACCCTCGACTCTCCGATCACCGTACTGGACGGCATCAAGCACTTCGGCAAGTCGCGCCAGGCGCGCCTGCAGTCCGAGGGGGTCATCACCATTCGTGACCTGCTCGGCATCGACATCGAGCGGGTCGGTCGTCGGGCCGGCTGGTCGGTCGCGGCCACCTACAGCATCGTGTCTGACGCCCGCGTGGCCTGCGGGCTCGAGCCCCTGCCCGACGTCGAGCAGAACGCGCCCTCGACGCGCCGCATCCGTAAGGGTGAAGATGGCGCGCCCGAGGCTGAGCTGAGCGAGGCCACCGCCGCGGCCGAGCCCTCCGCGGCCTCTGTGGTCGAGGCGCCCGCCGAGGCCAATGAAGCCCCGGTCCCGACCCGTCGCGGCCCCGGTCGCCCCCGCAAGGACGGCAGCCCCGCCCGCTCGCGCAAGCCCGTCGAGGCCGCCGTCGCGGCGCCCGCTGCCTCCGCGGCGTCCGAAGCCCCCGCTGCGCCCCAAGCGCCCGCTGCGTCCGAAGCGCCGGCCGCGGTGGCGCCCGCCGCCGACGCCCAGGCCCTGTCCGAGAAGGCGAGCACCAAGCTGGCCGCCCTGCGCCGGCTGCTCGATCTGGCCGCCCACCACGCCGAGCTCGCCCACGAGGGCGGCAGCTGGAAGAAGACCGTCGCGGCGATCGGCGCCGCCAACGCCGCCTTGGTCGCCGCCACCAGCGGGCTCGACCGCAGCGGGTGGAAGGCGCTCAAGGCCGAGGTCAGCGATCTGAGCCACCTGCTCAGCGCCTTCGTCCAGGGCGCGCCGACCAAGCGCCGGCTCAAGGTGCTGCGCAAGGCGCTGGAGCGCTTCGGCGCCGCGCTCGCGGCCTAGTCCCCCGGGTCTGCCCCAGGCCCGGCCCTCAGAGGGGCTGGGCCTGCAGCAGGGCGGCGGTCAGGCGGGCGAGGTGGGTGGGGGCCATCGGGCCAAAAGCGAGGCCCACCATTGATTGCCCCTGGTGGACCCACCGCCGCCGTAGCTCAGCGCTCACCGCGACGGGCGCGGTGCCGGGCAAGTGCACCCAGACCTCGGCTTCGGCTTCGGTCAGCTCGACCCCCGGCGGCAAGGCGCAGGCCGCCCCGCCCGCTGAGAGGTCGAGCACGGGCAGCACGGGCCCGCGGTCGGCCGGGCCCCAGATCAACGACCAGCCGCCGCTGGTCACCGCCGCCACCCGCAGCAGCAGGCGCCGGTCGGTGCAGCGCACGGTCCGCGGGCGGGCGAGGCGGACGCGGTTGGCCGCCGTCTGCCCGAGCACCTCGGTCTGCAGCTCACAGGCGACAGACCCCATCCAGTAGCGCATCCGCACCTCGGCCCCCGCGGCGGGCAGGCGGTCGACGTGGCTGGCCACGAAGCCGATCTCGGCGAAGTCATCACCCAGGTCGAGGCGCCCGCCGATCCAGGTGCCGATGGGCAGCCGCTCGAGCACCACCGGGGTCGAGGCCATCGCGGCGTGCATCAGGTGCGCGTCGATGAGCCAGGGGCGGTCGATCGCCGCCTCGGGTTCACGCATCGCCACCGGGGCCGCGGCGCGGGTCGAGGGACGGGGCTCGGGGCGGTGCAGCGCGATCATGGCGTCCTCCTCTCCCTCCCCATCGTCTGGGGCCCGCGCGCCTTGACGCGGGTTGCCCCCGCTCCGGCGGATAGACCCGGGGCATGCGCCCCGCTCCCCTCGACCCCGCCCCGCGCGCCGCCGCCCTGCTCCTCCTGGTCGCCTGCCGCAGCCCCGCGGCCCTCGGCCCGCCCGCCGCGCCGCCGACCGACCTGAGCCGCGCGCTGGTGGTCGACGGCCCGCTCTCCGCCCGCCTCGCGCCCCCCGATGGCGCGGCGGTGGTGCTGCTCTACGGCGCTGAAGAGCGCGGAGATCCCTCCCCCTGCGGCTGCGCCGACGACCCCAAAGGCGGGCTCGCCCGCCAAGCGAGCTACGTGGCGGCCACCCGCGCCGCGCACCCCGAGGCCGCCGTGCTCTGGCTGAACGCCGGCGGCTGGGCGCTCGACGCCGCCGACTTCTCGGGCGGGCCGCGGGCCGACGCCCCGACGGCGAACACCGCCATGGTGGCCGCTTTTACCGCGGGCGGGCTCGACGCCGCCAACCTCGGCTATGGCGACATGATGGGGCTGCGCAGCTTGGGCGGGCCCACGCCCTTCCCCGTGCTCAGCGCCAACATCGAGGGCCCGGGTTTGACGCCCAGCGCGGTGTTCTCACGTGGCGGCCTGCGTGTGGGCGTGCTGGGCCTGAGCACCGAGGGCAGCGCGGCGGTGCCCACCGCCCCCTTCATCACCGCTGACCCCTACCGGCAGGGGGCCGCGGCGGCGGCGGCCCTGCGCCCCCAGGTCGACCTGCTCGTGCTGCTCAGCGCGGGCGCGAGCGACGCGGCCCGCAGAATCGCCGAAGATGGCCTCGTCGACGTCGTGATCGACGCAAACACCCACCACGGCAACTACCCGCCGCTGCGCGTGGGCGGGGCGGTCTGGGTGCGGGCGCACTTCCAGACCGAGCGCATGGGTGAGCTGCGCCTCGGGCCCGCTGGCGCGCGCTGGGCGATCGACCGCCAGATCGACCTCGACGACGACATCCCCGAGCAGCCCGAGGTCGACGAGATCGTCAAAGCGGCGCGCAAGGCGCTCAAGCGAGAGCGCGCCGCGCTCTTCGGCGAGCGGGGCTGAGCTCTACTTCAGGCCGTCGTCGCCGATGGCCTCGACGGGGCAGTTCTCCATCGCCTCGTAGCAGGCCCGGAGCTCTTCTTCGGTCTCGGGCTGCTTGTAGCAAATGTCGTGGTCTTCCGCGTCGCTCATGCGGAAGTTGTTGGGCGCCGCGTCAGAGCAGACCGAGCACAGGATGCACTCGAGGTCGACATAGAACGACACGCGCTTGCCGGCGATGACGCTCTCGCCGCGGGCGTTGTCCTTCCAGATGTTCTTGGGATCAGCCATCGGACCCTCCGCCGGCGCCGCCGGCTGGCAGCAGGTTGCACACGCGCGTCTAGCCCGTTGTCGGCCGCGCGGCGGGCCCCGGCCTGGGCTGTCACGCGCCCGCCCCGCGGGCGGCGCCGGGCGGATGGTCCGGGCGGGTTAGAGCCCCGACCCCGGAGGTCCCTTGTCCATCCTCAAGATCGCCCGCCTCGGTCACCCCGTGCTGCGGCAGGTCGCCGCCCCTGTCGACCCCGCCGAGCTCGGCGGTCCAGAGCTCAGCCGCCTGATCGCCGACATGCTCGAGACGGTCGACGCCGCCGACGGGGCCGGGCTGGCCGCCCCCCAGGTCCACGTCAGCAAGCGGGTCGTGGTGCTGCAGCTCAGCCGCACCCGGGGGATGGAGGTGTGGATCAACCCCGTGCTCACGCCGCTCACCGACGAGCGCCTCGCGTCGACCGAGGGCTGCCTGAGCGTGCCGGGTCTGCTCGGCGTGGTCGCCCGCCCGGCCGCCGTGCGCGTCGAGGCCCTGCGCCCCGACGGCAGCCCGCTGCTGCTCGAGCTCGAGGGCTTCGCCGCGGTGGTGGCCCAGCACGAGTGTGACCACCTCGACGGCGTGATCTACGTCGACAAGGTCGAGCCGCACACGCTGGGCTTCGCCGAAGAGCTGCGCCGGGCCGCCCGCCAGCGCCAGGCCACCGACGCGGCCGAGGCCCCCGACGACGACCTGATCGAAGACGAAGATGACGACCTCGACGACGAAGAGGACGAAGCGGGCGCCTGAGCCGCCGCCGCGGGGCGCGCCCCCGCAGGCCCACCTCGGGGCCCGGCGCGGCCCAGCCTGCGACGGCACGGCACCCCCGCCTTGCGCGCACCTCCGCCCGTGCCTAAGGCCGCTGCGCGCGCGGACGCCGAGAGCGGCGGCCCGCCGCGGAGGGCGCGTGGGCTTTTTCGCGAGACTGTTTGGGACCGACCCCGCCGCCAAGGTCGAGAAGGCCCGCCGCTTGCTGCAGCGCGGCGAATACAACGAGGCCCGCTGGGCGCTCGATGGCCTCGAGGGCGCCGAGGCCGAGGGGCTGCGGGCCGAGGCGACCGCGGGCCTGCGCCAGCTCAACCTCGACGAGGCGCTCGCCCGTCTGCGCCTCGGCGACCGCGCGGTGGGCGAAGAGCTGCTCGCCTTGGCCCAAGAGTTCGGCGCCACCCACGACGAGGTGCAGAACATCCGCGGCACGGTGCGCCGCGAGCAGGCCGAAGAGCGCGCGGCCGCCGCCGCCAAGGCCGCCGCCGCGCTGCAAGAAGAGGTGGGCGACGACCCGCTCTGGTCCCTGCCCGCCGACGACCCGCGCATCGCCTACGCGATGGCGCTCGAGGCCTGGCCCGAGGGCCTGCGCGCGCGGCTGGTGGCCTTGGGCGGCGAGTACGCCCAGGCCGTGATGTTGCTTGAAGGGGGCAAAGCCACCGCGGCCCTGCCCCTGCTGCTCAGCTTCGCCGAGCGCGAGCCCGCCGCCAGCTGGGACGCCGCCCGCGCCGCGATGGCCGCCGGGCAGCTCGCCCTCGCCGCGGCCCAGCTCCGCCGCTTCGCCGAGAATGTCGGCCACCAGCGCATCGGCAGCATCGAGACCGCCGTGGTCGAGGCCCAGGTGCTCGCCCGGGCGGGTGAGGCCGAACAGGCGCTCGGCCTGCTCGAGGGTGAGCTGAGGCGCGGCGGCGGCCTGGCCCTGCGCGGCGCCCGCGCGAGCCTGCTCGAGGCCCTCGACCGCCCGGCCGAGGCGGCCAAAGAGGCCGAGGCCCTCATCGCCGAGGCCCCCAAAGACCAGGGCCTCTACCGGCTGCTGGCCCGGGCCCGCGAGGCCCAAGGCGACCGGATCGGCGCGGTGGTCGCCCTCGAGGGCGGCTTGGCCTGCACCTGCGGCAGCCCGGGCAAGTGTGGCAACCAGGCCTTCGACGTCGAGGCCGGCCGCACCCTCGCCCGCCTCTACCTCGAGGACCGCGCCGAGCCGGCCCGCGTGCAAGAGCTGCTCGCCGAGGTGCAAAAGGCCGGCGCCCCCGCCGGCTGGGAGGACCACTACATCACCGCCCTCATCGCGCGGAACAACGGCAGCGCCGAGCTCCCCGCGATGTCCCAGGCCCTGCTGCGCGCGCTGCGCCCGGGTGACCCCCGCGGCCGCTGGGTGCACGAGCGCCTGCAGGCCAGCTGATGCCTCAGCGCAGAAAAGCCCCGCCCACCGCCAGCTCAGCGGTGGCGCCCACCGGCAGCCCCAGGCCCGGCCGCCCGCCCGCGGCCACCCGCAGCTCGACAAGACCGCGCAGCGCGCTGTCTCGGGGCAGCAGCAAGCGGGCCCGCGCGCCGAGCTGGGGCACCAGCACCGCCGGGGCCTCTGTGCCCGTGCGCCCCCAGGCGCCCAGCGCCACCCCCGCCTCGCCGAGAACGGCGAGCCGCCCGAGGTCGAGGCCCGCCGTGGCCGCCGGCTCGAGGTGCCAGCGCCCATCGCCGCAGACCGCCCCGAGCTCGGCGCCGGCGAGCAGCGGGCCGGGCAGGTGGCCCCAGCCCATCAGCCGCGCCGCCGCGGTCTGACCGCCCTGCAGGCCGTCGATCAGGCGCCCGCCGCCGGCGAGCCCGAGGCCAAAGCGGGCGCTGCGGCCGGCCGTGTCGCGCAGATCATCGTCGGTCAGGGCGACCCGCGCGGTGGGGGCGGGCGCCGCTGGCGGGGCCCCCGGGGCGACCACGCTCTGATCGCCGCGGGCCACCACCACCTCGCCGCCCGCGGCGCGCACCCGCACCCGGCCCTCGTCGACGGCCACCACCACGCCCGCCGCCTCGTGGCGCACGGCGAAGCGGGTGCCCTCGACCGTGGCCTCGCCGCTGCCAAATCCCACCGCAAAACCGCTGCGCACGCGCAAGTAGAGCGCACCGGCCTCGTCGAACAGGCTGCGCTCACCCCAGACCACCCGCGCGCCCTCGCCCAGGGTCACGAGCTCGCCCGGGTTGGCCTCGATGACCACGCGCGCGCGGTCGACCTCGAGGCGGTCGCCGACCGCCACCTCGTCGCCGACCCGCAGGCTCAGGCGCTGGCCCGCGCGCAGCCGGCGGGCCTCGCCGCTCTCGTCGACCTCGACGAAGCGCCCGTCGGGCCGCGGCGCCTCGACGCGCAGCACACGGGCGGCCCAGGCGGGGCCGGCCAGCAGGCAGAGCGCGAGGGCGCAGGCGAGGCGGGCCGCGGCGGCGGCGCGCCCGCGCTTGATCGAAGGCATGGCCCCAGGCTATCCCGCGACCCTGCTTGGCTGGGCGCTGCGGCCCCGCCGGTCACAGGAAACTGCCGCGGGGCCCGCCCCTTGCTCTCCGCCGACCCCAAGCCGCCCGCCCGCGGGCCGCACCCCCACCGATGGAGCGCCCGATGTCCGCCCGAACACCCCCGCCGGGCCAGCTCGCGCCGCTGATCGCGCGGGCCGAGGCCGCCGGCCACAGCGATGACCCGCTGCGGCAGGCCTTTGTGCGCGAGGTCGACACCGCCACCCGCCGCCTGCCCGACTGCTGGTTCGAGCTGGGCCGCCGCTCCCCCGACGCCGTCGAGAGCCTCGCCCACCGCGTGCTTGTGCGCTGCGCCCGCGCGCCGCTGGGCCGCTACCCCTTCTCGGGCCGCACCCTCTTTCGCAGCGCGGTCGAAGAGCAGTGGGGCGACCCGCCGGTGCGCTACCACGCCTTTCGCAGCAAGCTGAGCGTCACCCGCGAGCTGCTTCGCTCCGACCGCGCCTTCAACCTCGCCCGTGACCCGGTGTCTCGCGCCGCAGATGCCCGCTACCGGGCCCTGTCGGCGGCGATGCGGCGGGTCGGCGTCCCGGTATCGGTCCCGGCACATCAGACGCCCATGTGGCAGGCCCCCGGTGACCGTCCGCGCCTGGCGCGCGCCCCCGACCAGGTGGTGGCCCGCCTCATGGCCCACCGGTCGACGCTGCTGCCCGCCGATCTCGACCCGAACGACCCCGCGCCGGGCGCGCTCGACGCCCTGGTGCTGCGCTTCCTCGAAGAGGTCGGCCAGCCGGTGGGGGCCGCCGCCTTGGCCAGCGCGCTGGGGCCGGTCCTCGGCGCGCTGCCCGGCCCGCCCCCGCGGCCCGAGCAGCTGCCCGAGCCCTCGGTCGACGCGGGTGACCCGCTCACCCGAAGCGCCGTGCGGCAGGCTGTTCTTGGTGCGTGGGCTGCGCTGGGCCCCGACGAGCGGGCCCTGCTGCGGGGGGTGGCCGAGGGCGAGGACGCCGACGCCCTCATGCGCCGGGCCCCGCGCCTGAACAACCGGGTGGCGGTCACCCGCGCGATCACCCGCATCAACACCCACTTCCTCGGAGCGGTGGCGACGGCCATCGGCGGCGAGGCGAGCCCCGAGGCGGCCCCGCGGGCCCTGCTGGAGCTGGTCCTCGAGGTGCTGCTGGCGGTGCTGCCGGAGGTATCGGATGTCTGAGCGCGACGAAGTCCACGCCATCTTCACGGAGCTCGGCGGCATGTTGACCACATTCGCAGCGCTCGCGCGCACCCACCGCGCCCGGGCCGATGAGGGCCTCGCCGCCCTCGAGAGCGACGAGCTGGGCGATCTTCGCGACGAGGCGCCCGAAGAGCTGCGCCTCGCCGCCGACGACGGCCCCGCGCCCAGCTTCCCGGCGACCTACAGCGGGGGCGGCGTGCACCTGGTGCTGGGCTGGGACAGCGCCGGCGCCTACCTCGCCCACGAGGGGGGTCCGGCGGTCGAGCTGCCCGCGCTCGGCCTGCGCCTCTCCCCGGGGGAGGAGGCCGCGGTCCACCTCGACGCCCCGCCGGCCAGCCTCGAGGTGCGCCTGCCCGACGGGTCGGTGCTGCGCCTGCCGCGGGGCTGATATTCCCTTGACCTTATCGGTGGGCGGGGGGCTCCGCCCCCCGCAACGCCCCCCGGGTGGGGTGCTGGGCTGAAGCGGCCTCCGCCCGACCCGGGGCGGGCCCCCTAGGCCGCCGGCGCCGCCGCGCCCACCACCGGAGCGAACTGGAACAAGGCCACGTCCTGGCTGACGCTCCGCGGGCGCGGGGCAGCGGCGGGGGCGAACTCGCGCACCTGATCCTCGAGCTGCCAGACCTCGACCGCGGACCAGCCGGCCAAGCGGGCCGCGGCGCGCAGGTCCTCGGCGGTGAAGTAGACCGCGGGGATCTCCTCGATGAAGCGCAGCAAGCGGCGCAGGCGGCCATCCGCGGCCGCGGCCACCTCGGGTCGGATCGTCGTCAACACCAGCCAGGGCCGCGCGCTCAGCGAGACTGCGTCGGTCAGCCACCAGCGCAGCGCCGGCGGCGGCAGGTAGTGGATCAGCCCCTCGGCCACCCAGACCGTCTGCTGGGTGCGGTCGAGGCCCGCCCGCTCGAGGGCGGCGCTCCAGTCGGGCGTGCTCATACCAGCTTCGCTTGATTCGGCTCGCGCTTGCGACGCGGGGCGCCATCGAGTTGACGAGGCCGTTCTCGCTTGCAACTGGCTGTTTTACCACGGATGCCGGGGGTCTCCGACCCCCAGGCCCCCGGCCAAGGGGCCTGCGGGGCCCCTTGGATCCCCCGCCAAGGGGGGCCGGCGGGCAGGCTTCGCGCGGCGCTTGGCAGCGCCGCGCGCCAGCCCGCAACGCCCCCCTTTGGAAACCCCCACGCCGGCGCGGCCCGCTGCTGTGGTGGGCGATGAACGGGTCGCCGCGAGGGGCTGGGCTTTTTGCGGTGGGCGGCGGGTGCTCAGGTGCGCGGTGGGGTGGTCCAGGGTGGGGCGGGCGGCGCTTGGATCGGGATGCGGGCGCCGTTTTCGGCGAGGGAGGAGCGGAGCGCGGCCAGGGTGGCCACGCCGCGCCGTTGGTGGGCCCAGGCGGCCTCGAGCTGGGCGTGGTCGGCCCGGCGCAGGGCGTCGAGCACGAGGTCGCGCTCGGTGAGCAGGGGCTCGGGGCTAGGGGCTAGCGGAATGGGCTGGGCGACGTCATTGGCGTCCAGCACCCAAGCCTCGGCGGGTTGGTGGCCGGCCTCGCCGGCCCAGAGCTGCGCGTGGCTGCCGAGGGCCAGACGCAGGCCGCGTGCGCGGGGCTTGGCCCAGGAAAGGTCGATCACAGCGTGCAGCGCGTCGTCTTGGCCGTGCCTAGCTGCCCACCAGAGCTGG
Source organism: Deltaproteobacteria bacterium (assembly GCA_016792625.1). GTDB lineage: Bacteria > Myxococcota_A > UBA796 > UBA796 > UBA2385 > JAEUKK01. Next base: position 20,932 of record JAEUKK010000182.1, read on the forward strand.
GCTTCCACCCCGCTGGGGCCGCGGGTGGCTTGGGCGAGGTCGGCGAGGCGCCGGGTGTGGCTGTGCAGCAGCAGCAGGTCGTGGGGCACGAGGTCGACCAGCTCGTCGATCCCAGAGGGCGGGGCGACGGGGTTGTGGCGCCAGAGCTCGAGCCGGGCCTGGGCGGTCGTGGGGGCGGCGGCGCAGAGGGCTCTTTGCGCGGCCTGCACCCAGGGAACGGCCATCCACACGCTGCTCCCGATGAGGCGGCCGGGGCGGCCCGCGGCGGCTTCGATCAGGGCCAGCTCGTCGAGGTCAAGCGCCGGGGGCTTCTCGATGAAGACCGCGCCGCAGGCCGCGAGGCAGCGCGCAGCGACCGTGGCGTGGCGCGCTGGCTCGGTGGCGATGAGCGCCAGGTCGAGCCCCTCGTCGAGCAGCGCCTCGAGCGTGCGTTGGCCCGGGGCCGCGGCCCCCCGCCAGTCGACCCCCGGCGCGGCGGCCCAGCGCGCCGCGAGGCGCTGCCCCCAGGGGCCTTGGCCGACCACGCCGACCCGGAGCGGCCGGCGGAGGGGGGTCGGTGGCTGCACAGGCGCTCCAGCGTGGGCGGCGCGGCTAACCGGGGCGGCCCCGGGGGACGCGGTGACGGGCGGGCAGGCACAGGCCGCTGCGGCCGATCTCCAGTTTGCTGCGCATGGGTATGCGATCACTGCGCATGACTTCAATACAGGCGGGGTTGGCTTCACTCATGCTGCGTATGATCTCCACATGTTTCTACCGAGGTGGTCACGCTGCGGGTCTTTCAGACAGCATTGTCATAATGACTACAATCT
>JAEUKK010000190.1 GCA_016792625.1 Deltaproteobacteria bacterium
GGCCCCCGGGCCACGGGGCCTCCGGGGCCCGTTGGATCCCCCGCCACGGGGGGCGGGGGGCAGGCTTCGCGCGGCGCTGGGCAGCGCCGCGCGCCAGCCCACAAAGGCCCCCCTTTGGAAACCCCCCGGACCCGGCGCGGCCCGCTGCTGGTGTGGGCGATGAGGTGGGGCGCCGCGGAGGGCTGGGCTCTTGTTCGGTGGGGTGGCGGGGAGCTGTTGAACGGCCCGGGCCGATGCATGTCGGGCCTTCGGAGCTACCCGCGCCAGGTCGGGCGGAGGGCGGCGGCGCAGCCGCCGGTCGCGCAGCGGACGCGCAGCGGGCCCGGTCGCGCAGCGGCCGGCGCCAGCGGGCGCGGGCGTGGAGCGACCAAGGCCCGCAGGGCCGCGCCCGGAGCAGGGCCGCCGCCGGCCTGGGGCCGGCGGGGCGCCCATCCTCAGCCGGTGACGAGGTTGACCAGCTTGCCGGGCACGAAGACCTCTTTTTTGATGCTCACGCCCTCGAGGTACTTCTGCACGCTCGGGTGGGCGCGGACCGCGGCGAGGACCTCGTCTTTGCCCAGGTCGCGGGGCAGCTCGACGCTGCCGCGCAGCTTGCCCTGCACCTGAATGGCGTAGGTGACGGTGTCATCGATGAGGTCGGCCGGGTTGTAGGTCGGCCAGGGGTGCGCGGCGAGGCTCTCGGCGTGGCCGAGGCGCTGCCAGAGCTCTTCGGCGAGGTGCGGCGCGTAGGGCGAGAGCGCGAGGATGAAGGCCTCGGCGTCGGGGCGGGCCGGCGGCGTGCCCGCGCAGGTGTTCACGAGCTCCATCATTTTGGAGATGGGCGTGTTGAACTTCAGCGCCTCAAAACCTTCGGCGCACTCTTTGAGCACCGCGGCGACGGCCTTCTTGACCGGCTTGGGGCTGGCCTCGGGCAGGGGCCGCAGCTGGTCGCTGTCTTCGTCGACAAAGAGGCGCCAGACCCGGCTGAGGAAGCGGAAAACGCCCTCGCAGCCGCTGGTCTGCCAGGGCTTGACCTGCTCGAGCGGCCCCATGAACATCTCGTAGATGCGCAGGGTGTCGGCGCCGTACATGGCGACCACGTCGAGGGGGTCGACGCTGTTGTTCAGCGACTTGCCCATCTTGCCGAGCTTCTGCTCGACCGGGGTCTCGGTGCCTTTGACGTACCAGTCGGTCTCGACGGGGCCGAGGCTCCAGGCCGAGGTGATGGTGACCGCCTGGCCCGGGCGCTGCTCGACCGTGTCGGGGTGGTGGTACTTGCCGCCCGCCTCGCGAAAGGCGTAGGCCAGGATCATCCCCTGGTTGAACAGGCGCTGGAAGGGCTCTTTGGTGGGGACCAGCCCGCAGTCGTAGAGCACCTTGTGCCAGAAGCGCGCGTAGAGCAGGTGCAGCACGGCGTGCTCGACGCCGCCGATGTAGAGGTCGACGTTGCGCCAGTAGGCCACCTTGTCGGGAGCGAAGGCCTGCTCGGTGTTCTGAGGGTCCATGTAGCGCAGGTAGTACCAACACGAGCCCGCCCACTGCGGCATGGTGTTGGTCTCGCGCTCGACCGGCTCGCCGGCGATGTCGGTCTGCAGCCAGTCGCTCGCCCGGGCCAGCGGCGGGCGGCCGTCGGCGGTGGGGCGGTACTCGTCGATGTGGGGCAGCTCGACGGGCAGCTGGCTCTCGGGAACCGTGTGGATGCGGCCATCGGCCCCGTGCACCACCGGGAAGGGCTCGCCCCAGTACCGCTGGCGCGAGAACAGCCAATCGCGGAGCTTGTAGTTGACCTTCTTGGCGCCGAGCCCGCGCTCTTCGAGCCACGCCGTGATCAACTTCTTAAACGCGGCCGAGGCCATGCCGCTGTACGCGCCCGAGTTGACCGCGGGGCCCTCGCCGGTGAAGGCGGCGGCCTGCACGTCGAAGCCAGCCGGCGCCTGGATCACCTCGATAATGGGCAGCCCAAAACGTTTGGCGAAGGCGTGGTCGCGCTCATCGTGGGCGGGCACGGCCATGATCGCGCCGGTGCCGTAGGTGGCGAGCACGTAGTCGGCCACCCAGATGGGCACCCGGGCGCCGTTGACCGGGTTGATGGCGAAGGCGCCCGTCCACACTCCGGTCTTCTCTTTCTCGGCGGCGACCTGGCGGTCCATGTCGGAGCGGTTGCGGGCCGCGCTGACGTAGGCCTCGACCTCGGCCCGGCGCTCGGGCGTGGTGATCTGGCCCACCAGCGCGTGCTCAGGCGCGAGGACCGCGTAGGTCACGCCAAAGAGCGTGTCGGGCCGGGTGGTGTAGACCGTGAAGCGCTGGCCCTCACCCGCCGCGCCCTCGACCGAGAAGTGGACCTCGGCGCCCTCAGAGCGGCCGATCCACTGGCGCTGCATTTCGAGCACGCCGTCGGGCCAGTCGAGGCCCTCGAGGTCGTCGATGAGGCGCTCGGCGTAGGCGGTGATGCGCAGCATCCACTGCTTCATCATCCGGCGCTCGACCGGGTCGCCGGTCTCGACGTAGCGGCCGTCGACCACCTCTTCGTTGGCGAGCACGGTGCCCTGGGCCGGACACCAGTTGACCGGCACCTCAGCGAGGTAGGCGAGGCCTTGCTCGTGCAGCTTCAAGAAGATCCACTGCGTCCACTTGTAGTAGTCGGGCTCGTGGGTGCTCACCTCACGGCCCCAGTCAAAGGCGAAGCCCAGGCGGCGCAGCTGGTGCCGGAAGTTGGCGATGTTCTCGCGCGTGATCTCGGCCGGGTGGCGGCCTTCGCGCACCGCCGCGCGCTCAGCGGCGAGCCCGAAGGAGTCAAAACCCATCGGGTTGAGCACGCTAAAACCGCACATGCGCTTGTAGCGGGCGACGATGTCGATGGCGGTGTAGCTCTCGGGGTGCCCGACGTGCAGGCCGGAGCCGCTCGGGTACGGGAACATGCACAGCGTGTAGAACTTCGGCTTGCTCGGGTCTTCGACGGCCCGGAAGGTCTTCTGATCCTCCCAGTGTTGCTGCCACCGCGGCTCGATCTGGGCGGGTTGGTAACGGGACATCGGTGAACGGCCTCCAGCGGCGGCGGCTAACGCGGGCCCCCTCGGGCGGCCCCAGCGGCGGCCGACCGGCCCCGCGCCGCCGACCACGCGGCAGCGGGGCCCCTTGGCCGGGTGCGCGCGCAGGCCCCGCCCCGAGGCGCCGCGGCGGCGTTCAGGCCGAGGCGGGGCGCCGGGCCACCGCCGCGGGCGGCAGGGCCTGCACCGGCAGCTCAACCAAGCGGCGCAAGGTGCCCGCCGCCGCGCCGATCTCGGCCTCGCTGCGCGGGAGCGCCAGCAGGGCGGCCGCGCCCATCATCACCAGCAGGCTGGACAGACCCGCGCAGTAGAGCGTCTCAGCGGACAGGCGATCAACGCTGTCGAGGACGGCCGGCCCCAGGGACACCACCGCCACAACGGGCAGCAGCAGGGCAAAGGCGGTGAGGGCAGCGCGGGAGCGGGAGGGCAGCGTGGCGAACATGAGTTCCTCCTGAACGACTGTCCAGACCTTACTGGACAGGCCGGGGGGCGTCAAGCGAGCGGCCGATCATTTTTTGGTCACTTTGTGACCGTTTGTTCCTCTCTCCTCTTCAGGGTTTGATCAACGACCTGCTGCGCCGTTCCACCGCCGGGGCGGGCTCCGGGGCGTCGGTTTGGGCAGGGTCGGCGATCCTCTCAGGCAGAGTAGAGCGTACAGCTTGACGAGTCAACACGCACTACAACGGACCTGCAGCGCCGCGCTTTACATCGGGGGCACAAAAAAGCCGCGAGGGCCCCGCGGCCCCCCTGCTCGACCCGGTGGTGGCCCGGCGGTTCAGTCCGTCCACTCCTCGACCAGCACCAAGCCCTCGTCGAGGGTGTAGCCGCGCTTCTCCATCAGCTCGCGGGCCGAGGGGGGCAGCAGGCGGCCCGGAGGCCGCGCAAAGCCGGTCACCACGCGCTCCTCGTAGCTGTAGAGCGAATTCGGCGCGGTGGGCGTACGCAGCACCACCTTGACGTGTCGCCCGTCCCGGTCGCCCTTGTCGAAGACCGGGTAGAGGTGCCAGACCACGGCGCCCATCGTTTGTTCGAGCCGGGCCTCGTGGTGCGCGGTGACCAACATGCGCACGCCGCGGTGGTCCATGGTGAGGGTCGAGGGCGTCACCTCGACCACCTCGGGGCGCATGCCCGGGGGCGCGCCCCGCTCCCACCAGACGAAGGCGAAGACCCCGAGCAAGACCACCACGATGGGCAGCAGGACGGTGGCGGCGAGCTTCTTCACAGCGGCGCTCCTCAGCGGGCCGCGGGCCCCGGCCCACCCCGCGCCGCCCCGTCTATTGTATGGTGTGCCCGACGGCGGTCCGCGGCTGGGTCCGCGCCGCCCGCGCGCCGGCCCGCCCGCGCGCAGCCACGAGCCTGACGGAGCGCTCCATGTCCTTCCCCACCTCCCCTCTCCTCCCCCTCTCCGCCCGGGCCCTGTGCCTCACCTTGCTCAGCCTCGCCGTGGGCTGCAGCCAGCGCGACAAAGGTGAAGATGTGCTCACCAGCGGCGGCGAAGACTTTGACGACCAGCAGGGCAATGAGGGCGGTGGTGGCGGCGGCGGGGCGGGTGCACCCCCTGAGATCTCCGCCGTCGACGTCACTTTTGAGCCCGACTACGGCGGCGTGCCCGCCCTGTTGGTGCGGGTCGCCTTCAGCGACGCCGACGACGACGTCGAAGACGGCGGCGGCCTGAGCCTCGAGGTCACCGAAGAGGGGGCCGACCCGCAGTCTTTTGGCCCCTACACGGTGGGCACCGACTCTGAGGTCCAGGTCGAAGACGCGGGCGTGCTCTTGGCCGGCCTCGCCGACGTCAACGGCACCAAGTCCTACGAGATCGCCGTCACCGTCTACGACGCCGCGGGCAACGCGTCTGAGCCGGCCACAGGCACCTTTGAGCCCTGAGCGCACCGCGCCCGCGGTCTGGATGGACCAGGGCGGCACCTTCACCGACGTGGTGCGGCGCTGGCCTGATGGCCGGGTGGCCGTCGAGAAGGTGCTGTCTGACACCGCGGCCCTCGACGCGCTGGCCGCGGGCGCCGCCGAGCAGCGGCGCGGCACCACGGTGGCGACCAACGCCCTGCTCGAGCGGCGGGGCGCGCCGGTGGTGCTGGTGACCACCGCCGGCCTCGAGGACCTCGCGCTGATCGGCGATCAGACCCGCCCGGCGCTGTTCTCGCTGTTCACGCCGCGGCCCCCGCCCCTCTGCGCGCGGGTCATCGGCGTCGAGGTGCGCATCACCGCCGCGGGCGAACCGCTCGGCGCGCTCGACGTCGACGCGCTCGACGCCGCCCTCGCCGAGGCCCGGGCCGCGGGCTGCACGGCCGCCGCGGTGGCCCTGGTGCACGGCCCGCGCCGCCCCGAGATCGAGCGCCAGATCGCCGCCCGCTGCGCCGCGGCGGGCTTCGCGCCGGTGAGCGTCGGCCACGAGATCAGCCCCGCCATCGGCTTCCTCGACCGTTTGCAGACCACGCTGGCCGACGCGGCGACCTCGGGCCTGCTGCCCCGCGCCCCCGGGCTCTACCTGCGCTCGGACGGCGGCTTGGCCCAGCATGACGACGAGGGCTGGCGCGGCTGCCACGCGCTGCTCTCGGGCCCCGCCGGCGGCGCGGTGGCCACAGCGGCGGTCGCCCGCGCGGCGGGGGTCGGCGCGGCGCTGGGCCTCGACATGGGCGGCACCTCGACCGACGTGTGCCGGGTCGACCCCGAGGTCGAGCGCGCCGAGGCCATCGAGGTCGGCGGGGTGCGCTGCGCGGTGCCCAGCGTGCGCATCTCGACCGTGGCCGCCGGCGGCGGCAGCCTGCTGCGCGTCGAGAGCGGCGTCTACCGCGTCGGTCCCGAGAGCGCGGGCGCCCGGCCCGGCCCGGCGGCCTATGGGCGGGGCGGCCCCGCCACCTTGACCGACGCTGACGCGGTCCTCGGCCGCCTGCCCGGCTTCCCGGCGGTCTGCGGGCCCGACCGCGACGCGCCATTGGACCTCAGCGCCGCCGAGCGCGCGCTGCAGGCCCTCGATCCCGCGAAGGACCCGGGCGAGATCGCCGCCGGCTTCCACGCCGTCGCCCACGAGGCCCTGGCCCGCGCCGTGCGCGCCGCCTGCGCCGAGCGGGGGGTCGACCCGGCCGACCACGCCTTGGTCGCCTTCGGCGGCGCTGGCCCGGGGCACGCCTGCGCCGTCGCGCGGCTGCTCGGCATCTCCACCGTGCTGGTGCCCGATCTGGCCGGGGTGCTCTCGGCGGTGGGCATCGGGCTCAGCCGCCGTCGGGCCACCGCCCGGGCGCATGTGGGCGCCGAAGGCCTCGCCTTTGCCGTCGCGGGGCTGGCCGCGCGGGCGCCGACCTTCGGCCCGGCCCGCTTCTCCGCCGCGGCGCGCGCGCCCGAGACCGAAGAGCTGGTCGAGCTCCCTCTGTTGCCCGCCGAGGCCGAGGGCTTGGCCGCGGGCACGCTCGCCGAAGACAGCGTGCTCGGGCGCCTCCGCGGCGCGCTGGCCGCCGCCCTCTCCGCCCGCCTCGGGGGCGCGGCGCCCCTCGCCCCGCGGCTCGAGCTGGTCGAGCTCCGCCTCAGCGTCGAGGCCGAGGGCGAGCCGGCGCCGCCCCTGCCCGCGCTGGGTGCCCGCGGGGCCGCCACCGCCCGGCAGGTCGCCGCGGTCTTCGACGGGCGCTGGCGCGACGTGCCCTGCGTGGGCCCCGACGACGTGCGCAGCCTGCGGGGCCCGGCCTTCGTGCTCGGCCAAGGCTGCACCGTGGTGGTCGAAGACGGCTGGATCGCCCACCGCGAGGCCGGCCTGCTGCGCCTCATCGACCACCGGCCGAGCCTGCCGCGCCTCTCGGCCCGCTTCCACCCCGTCCACACCGCGGTCTTCGCCAGCCGCATCGCCGCGGTGGCCGAGGGCATGGGCAGCGTGCTCTCACGCGCGGCGCGCTCGGTGAGCATCCGCGAGCGCCGCGACTTCTCCTGCGCGGTCTTTGACCGGCGCGGGGTGCTCGCGGTCAACGCGCCGCATGTGCCCGTCCACCTCGGGGCCATGGGGCAGACCGTGCGGGCGCTGCTCGCTGAGCAGGGCGCCGCGCTGGGCCCGGGCCAGGCCTGGGTGACCAATGACCCGGCCCGCGGCGGCAGCCATCTGCCCGACATCACCGTGATGCAACCGATCTTCGTCGATGGTGAAGAGGCCCCCGTGGCATTTGTGGCCTGCCGCGGCCACCACGTCGACGTCGGCGGCAAGCGCCCCGGCTCGATGGCCCCCGACGCGCGCACCCGCGCCGAAGAGGGCCTGGTGCTGCCCATCCAGCTGCTGGCCCTCGACGGCGACCCGCTGCCGCTGGCCCTGCCCGGCTGCCGCCGCCCGGCCGAGGTGCACGCCGACCTGCGCGCCCAGGTGCGGTGCTGCGCGCACGGGGCCGAGACCCTCGGCCAGCTCATCGAAGACCTCGGCCTGCCGGTCTTCCTCGCCCAGCTCCAGCACATCCAGCGCGCGGCCTGCTGGTCGACCGAGGCCCTGCTCGCCACGCTCCAAGGCACCCACCGCGCCGCCGATCAGTTCGACGACGGCTCACCCCTGGCCTTGCAGCTGCACATCGCCGAGGGCCACTGCGCGGCGCGGGTCGAGGCCCCGGCCCATCCCGGCTCGCTCAACGCGCCGGTGGCGGTGCTGCGGGCGGCTCTGCTCTACAGCTTCCGCTGCCTGAGCGGGGGCGAGCTGCCGATGAATGAGGGCGCGCTGACGCCATTCTCCATCGAGGTGAACGCGGGCGGCCTGCTTGACCCGGGGCCTGAGGCGGCGGTGGCCGGCGGCAACGTCGAGACCAGCCAGCGGCTGGTCGACCTCATCTTGGGCGCGCTGGGAGTGGCCGCAGCCAGCCAAGGCACCATGAACAACCTCTGCGTCGGCTTTTTGGCCGAGGGCGGGGCAGATGGGCCCACGCTCTACGAGACCATCGGCGGCGGAGGAGGGGCGGGCCCCGGCCAAGCCGGCCTCTCCGCCTGCCAGGTGCACATGACCAACACCCGGGCCACCGACGTCGAGGTGCTCGAGGTCCGCTTCCCCCTGCGCTTGTTGCGCTGGGGGCTGCGCCGCGGCTCGGGCGGGGGCGGCCAGTGGCCCGGCGGAGACGGCACCCTCAAGGAGTGGGCGCTGCTCGCGCCCGCCGAGGTCTGCCTGCTCGCCGGGCGGCGGACGGTGGGGGCGCCCGGGGCCGCGGGCGGCGAGGACGGCGCCCCTGGCGTCGATCAACGCGACATCGGCCAGGGCTGGGAGCCCGCGCCGCCGGTCTGGACGGCCAAGGCCGGAGACCGGCTGCGGATGGAGACCCCCGGCGGCGGCGGCTGGGGGCCGCGCGCTCAGTTGGCCGGGGCCGCGACCGCCGAGATGACCACGTTGTCGACCGCGAAGGTCGTGTAGCCGCCGATGCGGTCCTGGTAGAGCAGGACCTGGACGCGCAGCGGCCGGCCAGCGAAGCTGTCGGGCGGGTCGAGCTCGAGCCGGACGGCCGAGAAGCCGCCGTCGGGCAGGTCGCCGATCGGCATGGTCAGCTGGTCAAAGGCGTAGTCCCCCTCGGTGTCGCCCGCCGTGTAGAGGTAGACGTGCAGCTCGCCTGCAGCGAAGTACGAGCGCTGGCCCAGGGCGAGGTCGAGGGTGTAGTGGCGTTCGGCTTCGACCATGACCAGATCATCGCGCAGGTCGAAGAAGCCGCCGATGCTGCCATCGTCGCGGCTGGCGTAGCCGGTGAGGTACAGCATCTGGCTGCCCCCGGCCGGCGCGGGCAGCGGGTCGCTCGAGGTGAACTCACCCGCCGCGTCGCGCATAAGGCCGCCGTCGACCCAGAACGAGAATTCGCCGATGTAGGGGTCGTAGCCGCTGTAGCTGAAGGGCGTCAGCACCCAGTTGTCGCAGCCGGCGCCGCCCGCCGTGTAGTCCCCGCCCGAGAGGGCGACGTCTTCGAAGGTGTCGGTGAACAGCACCTCGACCCCCGCGCTGTCATCGCCGCCGTCGCTGCCATCGGCGCCGTCCGTGCCATCCGTACCGTCCGTACCGTCGGTGCCATCCGTCCCATCCGCGCCGTCGTTGCCATCCGCGCCGTCGGTGGTCCCGTCCGCGCTGCCCTCGTCCCCACCGTCGGTGGCATCGGCGCCGCCGCTGTCTTTACCTCCCCCCTCACCCGCGTCGCCCGCGCATGCGACCGCAAGCAGGCAGAGGGTGAACAGGGAAGGCGCGGTCTTGAACATACGCATCGGGGCTCCAGGGCTTGGGGGTGCTCCAAGCTACGGCGCCCGCAGCCCTCCCTCAAGGGCCCTCTAGGAACGCGGAGGGGTCGGCGCTGGGCGCGGCCTCAGCCGACCAGCTCGCCGTGCCCGCGCGTGATGCGCACCGGGATGACCTCTTTGCTCACGCCGGGGTCGTCGCCGAGGCCAAAGTGCACGTGGGCCTGGGTGGCGAAGCGCAGCAGGACTTGGAAGAGCGTCACCCGCACGCGCTCGATGAGAGAGCCGTCGCCGTTGATGATCTGCTCGTAGCCCATGACCATGGTCCACCGGCTCTGGTGCAGGCGGATGGTGCGGGTGCTGCGCAGCTCGGCCAGGGCCGCGCGGACGTCGGGGGTCTCCATGTAGCCGACGTGCATACGCACAGCGACGACGTTTTGCTCAAAGGCGCTCACCTCGAAGCGGGGCCCCTGGTAGTAGGGCACCTCGTCTTCGTAGGCCACGGCGAAGACCGTGATGTGCTTGGGCAGCGCGCCGTAGCGCTTGAGGAAGCCCGCGAGCACGAGGGGGCAGCGGTCTTGGGCCAGCGAGACCCGCTGCGAGCTGAGGAAGACCATCGCGCGGGGCAGCTCGGGCACCCGGCCCTTGGCCTCGATGAGCTCGCCGATGGTCGGGCGCTCGGCGCGCGAGAAGGCCTCGCCGATCGCCCGCCGGCCGTCGCGCCAGGTGACCATCATGATGAACAGCGCGCCGCCGATGAGCAGGGGCACGTAGCCGCCGTGCATGAGCTTCGCGACGTTGCTGAGGAAGTAGGCCAGATCGATGAGGCCGAAGGTCGAGAAGACCGCCGCGGCGAGCAGCGGGCGCCAGCCCCATATCCGCGTCGCGATGAAGTACATGGCCACCGAGGTCGTGGCCATCACCCCGGTGACCGCGAGGCCGTAGGCGCCGGCCAGCTCAGACGCGGTGCGGAACTCGACGACCAGCAGGCAGCAGCCCGCCCAGAGCGCGGCGTTGATCGCGGGCAAGAAGATCTGCCCCTCGACGTCGCGGCTGGTGTGCACGATGGTGACCCGCGGGAAGAGCCCGAGGTTGATCGCCGAGCGGGTGAGGCTGAACGCGCCCGAGATCAGCGCTTGGCTGGCCACGATCGTCGCCAGCGTGGCGAGGCCGACCATCGGGTAGAGCAAGCCGCCGGGCACCATCGAGAAGAAGACGTTGCCCTGCTCGATGGGCTGGCCCGAGAGCAGCAGCGCGCCCTGCCCGAGGTAATTGATGACCAGCGCGGGGTAGACGACGACGGCCCAGGCCCAGCGGATGGCCCGGGCCCCGAAGTGGCCGAGGTCGGCGTAGAGCGCCTCGCCGCCGGTGATGCAGAGCACGACCGCGCCGAGGATCGACGCGATGGTCGGCAGGGGCGCGCCGACGAGCATGTGCGCGGCGTGGCGCGGGTCGAGCGCGGCCAAGATCTGCGGCGTGGCGATGATCTGGCGAAGGCCGAGCGCCGCGATCACCGCAAACCACACCAACATCACCACGCCAAAGACCCGGCCCACCCGCTCGGTGCCCACCCGCTGCATCGCGAAGAGCAGCGTCAGGATCACCAAGGTCAGCGGGACGACCACGCCATCGAGGCTGGGCTCGGCGACCTGCAGGCCCTCAACCGCCGACAGCACCGAGATGGCGGGGGTGAGCAGCCCCTCGCCGTAGAGCAGGGCGGCGGCGAAGATCAACGCGCTGGTGAGGATCGCCGGCGAGCGGGAGCGCGCGCTCTGCAGCAGGCCCATCAGCGCGAAGGTGCCGCCCTCGCCGTGGTTGTTCGCCCGCAGCACGAGGCCGGCGTACTTGCCGCAGATGATGAGGGTGAGCGTCCAGACGATGAGGCTGGCGGTGCCGAGCACCTCGTCGGGGGTGTCGATGCCGCCGTGGCGGCGCACCTCGCTCCAGGTGTAGAGCGGGCTCGTGCCGATGTCGCCGTAGACCACGCCCACCGCGCCGACCGCGAGGGACCAGAGCGCACCCTTCGGCCCGTGACCGCCGCGGGCCCCCGTCGGAGGGGGCGCGTCGCGGGGCGTCGATGGGGGGTCTTGGGTCGACGACCGCAAATCATCCATCTGTGGGCCGTAACCAGCGGCCCTGACGCCGCATACGGGCCCAACTGTGGCATTCAGTCGTCAAGCGAACAGGCGCCTGGACCCCGCGGATCACCGCAGGAGCCGCAGGGGCTCGGCGCAGGCCCGGGGCTCGTGGCGCTCATGCGCGTCAGGGCCTGCGCGCCCGCCGCGACGGCGAAGCCGCTGACCAAGCGCTGCAGCTCGGCGCCGGAGCAGCGCGGGCAGGTGGGGCGCGCGGCGCCGCGGACCAGCTTCTCAAACCGATGGTCACAGGAGCCGCAGCGGTACTCGTAGATGGGCATGGCCGCCTCTCACCCGGAGGACCACGGGCCCGCGCCCGCGACAGGCGGCCCGGGCCCGCCGCCGCCGGTGCCCTAACCCAAGCGGCTTGGCCTACTTGGGGATCTTCAACTTCATGCCGACCTGCAGGGACTTGTCACCCTTGAGCTTGTCGGAGTTCGCGGCGCGGATCTTCCCCGCCTTGCCCGCGTCGCCGTAGTAGCGCGCGGCGAGGCCGCCCAACGTGTCACCCTTGGCGACCACGTGGGTGCCCCCGGGCGCGGCCTTGGCAGCGGCGGCGGGCTTGGCGGCCGGCTTGGCCGCCGGCTTCGCGGCGGGCTTGGGCGCCGGCTTGGCCGCGGGAGCGGCGGCGGGCTTGGCGACCGGCTTGGCCACGGGCGCGCCAGGGACGGCCGCGGGCGCGGGGTCGGCGGAGGGGCCGGCGGGCTCCATCGCCGGGGCGGCCGCAGGCGCAGCCACGGGCGGCTCACCACCCGCGGGCAGCGCGGCGTCGGCGGAGGGGGCCTCAGCGCCGGCGTCAACCCCAGCGGCGTTCGCGGCGGGCGCCGCAGCGGCGAGGGCGCCCGCGGCCTCGGGCGCGGCGCCGGGACCACGAAAGACCATCGCGGCGAGCAGCAGGGCCGCAGCGGCGCCGGCGATGAGCGCGGTGGCGCTGGACCACAGCTTCACCCGGCGGGAGAGGTCTTCGGCTTGCTGCTCGAGCATGGCGTTCTCCGCGCGGAGGCGCTTGGCGTCGGCCTTGAGGCTGCGCAGCTCTTTGGACGCGGCGTCAGCGGTGCGGGGGCGCCCAGCCTCTTGCTCGGCGACCGTGCGCCGCAGCTGGGCCTCAACCTCGTAGCGGACCTCAGGCGGCACCTCGGCGCCCTTGGCCGCCGCGAGGTCGAGCTGGCTCAGGGCCTCTTGCCACAGGCCGCGGGTCGCCAGGACCTTGCCCAGCAGCAAGGCGGCCTCGCCGTCGCGCGGGTCGAGGGTCAGCAGCATGCGCAGCCGGTCGGTCGCCGGTGCGAGGCGGCCCGCGGCGATCAGCGCGAGGGCCTCGTCGTAGAGCGAGCCGGGCACGTCGACGCCGGACTCGTGCAGCACGCGGGCGATGTGCTCGGTGGCGCCGGGCAGGCCCGCGCCGCGGGGCTGCTCATCAAAAGCGAGGGGAGAGGATGGGGACATGGGATCCCTCATGGGTCTGGCGGCCCGCGGGGAGGCGGGGCAGCCCGGGACGCGGGGGGGAGAGGCGGAGGGCGGGGCCGCCGGGCCCGGGCGGGGCGGCGGCGCGGCCGGGGCTGGCGGGCGTGAGCCCGCCGGAGCGAGCGCGACGCGCGCCCCGGCGCACGGTTGACATAGCAACAGCGTTCCTCGATGTCCACCTCAAGGTTGTGCGCGGGCCAGTGGAACACCGCCGCGCGCCGCGGGCGACATCCGAGCGCACCACTCCAACAACAACGTCCTTGACGTCAATCTGCCCACATCGACGCGGCTTGCAGCGACACCTGGCCGCGGCCGGCGCGGGGAACGTCCACCCCACCGCCCGAGGGTTCCCCGCGCGCGCCCCGCGGCGCGGCCCCCCTCGCGCCCCGGGGCCACCGGAGCTTCAGGCCCACGCGGTGGCGCAGCAGCCGCCGCAGCGGCGCGAGGCCCCAACGCACAGCGCCGACCGCAGGGGGTCGGCGCGTGGACGAGCGGAGGCGAGCGGAGGCGAGCGGTGGCGGACGATGGTGGCCCAGCGGAGAGCGGCCCCGACGCGTGGTGCGCCGGGGCGCCTGCTCAGGGGTTGCCGTCGGTGATGTGGAACTCGACCCGCCGGTTGTTCGCCTTGCCCGAGGTGGTGTTGTTCGTGTCGATCGGGCGCTCGGGCCCGAGGCCGGCCGTGGTCATGCGGCTGCCCGCGATGCCGCCGTTCTTGACCAAGTAGTCGAAGACGGCCTTGGCGCGCGCCTCGGACAGCTTCTTGTTGACCGAGGCCGAGCCCTGGCTGTCGGTGTGGCCCTCGATGCGCACCTTGAGCTTCGGATAGTCCCGCATGACCTGGGCGACCGAGTCGAGGATGCCGTAGCTGTCCTTGAGCAGGATGGCCTTGCCGGTCTGGAAGTTGACCCGCTTGTCGATCTCGATGCGGTCGGCGGTCACGCGCACGTCCGACGGCTTGACGTCGGGGCAGCCGTCGGTGTCGAGGTACTCGTTCTTGTTCTCGGGCTCGTCGGGGCACTTGTCGAGGAAGTCGGCCACGCCGTCGCGGTCGCGGTCTTGGCCGGCCTCGGGGCAGCCGTCCTGGTCCTGGTAGCCGTTGTAGTCCTCGGCCTTGTCGGGGCAGGCGTCGTTGACGTCGAGGATCTTGTCGGCGTCGTTGTCGCGGTCGGGGCAGCCGTCGGCGTCCTCCCAGCCGTCGAGGTCTTCTTTCTCGGTGGGGCAGGCGTCGACGTCGTCAAAGACGCGGTCGCCGTCGGCATCGACCTCGGGGCAGCCGTCGTCGTCTTTGTAGCCGTTGACCACCTCGGCCTTGTCGGGGCAGAGGTCGACGTGGTCTTCTACGCCGTCCTGGTCTTTGTCCTTGGGGCGACAGGCGTCGGCCCGCTGCAGCGCCACGTCGAGCTGGGCGCGGGCGAGCAGGTAGTGGTGCTCGGCCCGGCGCTGGTCGCCCTGCTTGGCCTCGAGCTTGAACAGCTCGTGCTGCGCGTCGGCGGCGCCAAACTCACGCGGGGCGCACTCCATGCCCCACTGGTCGGCCTTGAGCGAGCCGATGTCGCGCTCAAGCTCGGCCTTCATCTCGGGCAAGGGGCGCGGCTTCACGCAGGCCGCGAGCACCACCGGCAGGGAGAGCACCAGCGGGAGGCCGAGGGCCAGCGCCCGGCGGAGGGTCGGGGCGGTCATTGGCCGCTCCACGCGCCGCTCGGAGCGGGGGCAGGCTGGGCCGGCGCGGACTCGCCGTCGCGGTAGCCGGGCGGCGGCGTGAGCAGCTTCTTCGCCCGCTCAGGCAGGACCGTGCCGGGAACGACGCCCTTGGCTTGGTTCTGGCGCGCGACCTCGGCCGCTTGGGCCGAGACCGACTCGACCCGCAGCGCGAGCTCTTCGGCGGCGCCATAGTCCGAGGTGCCCCACTCTTCCCGCGCCTTGACCATGAAGGCCTGGGCCTGCTCCCACTGGTAGGGCGCCCACTTCTGGGCCTCGACCTGGTTGGCCGTGGCGAGCGCCTGCTCGGCCTTCACCATGTAGACCGTGCTTTTGGTGGCGAGACAGCCGCCCAAGAGCATCGTGAGCGGCAGCAGCGTTCGGGTCATCGGGGGCTTTCCGGCGGCTGGCCGGCGCGCGGGCGAGGCCCGGCGCGGCGAGGGAGGGGGCGCAGCCGCGGGTGTGCTCGGGCGAACCCGCGGGCTGGGAAGGGGGCGGTCTAGCCAGCGCCCGGGGGCGCCGCCAGCACCCGCATGAACCCACGGGGCGGCGCCCCTTGTCAAGCTGGCCGCGCCCGCCCGCGCCCCGCGGCGGAGATCCGGCGCCGACCCGGACGCCGCCGGCGCCGATCTGGCCGCGACCAGATCAAGGAGCGGCCTCGCCCGCGGGCGCGGCGCTCGGGGCGGGCGGCGCGGCGCCCTGGGCGGCCTCCGGCGCGGCAGCCGGAGGAGCGGCGCCCGCCGCCGCAGCCCCCGCAGCGGCAGGGGGAGCCTCGGCGCCACCCTCAGCGGGAGCAGCCTCAGCGGCGTGCTTCTCACGCCAAGCAGCCAGATCGTAGACCGACATGAAGTAGCGGCGGGGCAGCTCGGGCACGGGGAGCTGGACCTCCTGCGCCGCCCAGGGGATCCAGGCCGGCCCCTTGGGGAACTGCAGGTCGCGGCCCGGCCAAGTGAAGGACTCCTGCTCCACGATCTCGATGGGCTCGATGCCCAGGCGCTCGGTCAGCTTGCGCACCGCGTCGCGGTAGAGCGCCGCCCCCTCCTGGCTGCGCACCAAGAAGTAGCCGCGCTCGTGCACCAACAACCAGCGGTAATCACCGTGGTTGATGGCCTTCTCGAGCTGCTCATCACTAAATCCAGCGAGGTCAGCGGTCGCCGGGTCGCGCCCGATGTCGAGCAGCGCCTTCTCCACCGGGTCGCGGCCCTGGGCCTGCTTGGCCATCCACCGCAGGCGTTTGGCGCGGTCGCCGCCGCCCGCCTTACGAAACTCGGGCGGGATGGCCGCCGGCGTCGCCCACGAGCGGTAGATCTTGCGCTGGTGGACCATCTGGTAGGCGTAGAGCAGGTCTTGCTGCTGCTCAAGGGGCAGCTCGATAATGCCCTCCCAGCCGTTGGGGTCGAGCGAGCGGTACCACTCGGGCACCCGCATCGCGCTCACCCGGCTGATCAGGCGCCAGTCGGTCGGCGCCTTGGCCCCGCGGGCGATGGGCCCCTTATCAAAACGATAGAAGGGCTGCACCAGGATGGCCGCCGCACAGAGCAGGCCGGCGAGGCGCTGCCGCCACACGCCGTGGATCGCGCCCAGCGAGCCCGCGAGCAGGGCCACCGAGGCGACCACAACCAAGCTGCCCATGCGGTAGGGGGCGAACATGCGCGACATGCCAGGGATGAACTGGAACATCCACGCATAGGGCAGACGCACCACATAGTCGCCCAGCATGATCACGTCAGAGTTGTCTTTGAGGCTGCCGATCTTGAGGAAGGGGCCGAGCGTGCCCAGGTAAAAGAGGAACCAGACCGCGAGCCAAGCCCGCTGCCGCCGCCGGGCGATGGCGGGGAGCACACCAAAGAGGAAAGCAACGGCGGGGAGGGCCATCACGCCGTGACCCAGGTTGACCACATAGTCCGCCGGCCAGGAGGAGCCGATCGTCCGGTTGATCGAGCTGAGCACGTTCTCGGCGTAGTTGCTCGGCCGGAGCGGCGCGGCGGCGATGGTGTCGTAAGCCGGAAACTTGAGGAAGAAGGTCAGCTCGGGCAGGCTCGGCCCGCCAATGCTCGAGCCACCCTCGGCCCGGGGCGCGAGGTAAGGCGCGACGAAGTAGAGCGAGCCCATCGCGGCGATCGCCGCGGCGGGCAAGGTCCAGCGCAGGGTGCGGCCCAGGTGGGGCCGGTCGCGCACCGCCCACATCAACATCACGAGCACGCTGTACATCACACAAAATAGGCCGTAGAACCAATAGAACGAGGCGATGAGCACGAAGAGGCCGCCCACCACCAGGCCATCCAGCGCGCGGGCGGTGCGCCAAGCCCGCTGCAGCGCGATGGGGTACAGCAGCAGCCACCAGAGCAGAACCTGCCGCAGGCCGGTGTTGTTGACGTCCAGCACGACGACGGGGTTGATGATCGCGAGGCAGCCCGCGGCGAGGCTGATGATGCGGCTCGTGGTGACGGTGCGCGCCAACGCATAGGCGCAGACGCCGTTCCCGATGAGGATGAGCAGCACCTTCAGGTTATGGTGCGCCGGGAAGCCGAAGAGCTGGTCGAGCGGGTAGCTGAGCAGCACGATGTCGAGGATATTGCCCGTCTCTGGGTAGCGGCCCAGCGAGACCAGCACGTTGAGGCGGTCGAGCAGGCCGAGCTCTGAGCCGGCGAGCACCTCAATCTCTTGAAAATGCCACCACTGACGCCACAGCCAGCCGCCGAGCTCACCGCCGCCGACCAGCACCTCGCTGGGGTGCAGCACCACCGGCCAGGTCACCGCGCTGGCCACGAGCAAGTAGAAGGCGGTCGCCAGCAGCACCTCGAGCAGGCCGAGGCGCAGCCGGTACCAGTCGACGCTCACCCACCACTCTTGTAGGGCCAAGAACATGGGCGCAGCCTAGCACAGTCGGGCCCCGCCGCGGCGCAGGCCCGCCCAAGGCAAGCTCAGCGCGCGGCCACCGCGCGACCGCCGCGCCAGCCATCGACCTCGGCGCGGATGCGGTCGTAGAGGATCTGATCGAGGTTGTTGCTCGCGACCTGGCCGGTGACCCCGTGGTCGGCCGCGCTCGCCGCGGTGGAGCCGTACTCGATGAAGATGAAGCGCCCGCGGGTCATCTGGGCGATCTGGCGGAAGACCGCCGAGCCCGCGTCATCGAGGCCGCTGGCCGCGACCGTGTGCACCCGCACGCCCTTGTGGGCGGCGCCCGCCGCCGCGCGGCCGTAGGTCACCGGCTCTTGGTAGTCCATGTGGGGCGGCGCATCGGCGATGAGGAAGGCCACCTTGGCCGCGCCCGGCCGCCAGTCCATGTCGCTCACCGCCACCGCGAGGCCCTGGTTGAGGGACTCGGGGCCATCGCCGCCGCCGCCCGCCTGGATCTCCTGAATCGCCCGATCAAAGCCCAGCAGATCGCCGGTCATCGGGTGGGCCATCGTCAGGTACTGGTCACCCACGTCGCGGTAGAGCACCGCGCCATAGCGCAGGTCGACCGCCTGTGATCCGCGCAGGCGCTGGGTCAGGCTGAGCAAGGTCTGCTGCACACGCGCGATCTCGTCGCCCATCGAGCCGGTCGTGTCGATGATAAAGCAGACGTCCACCGGCACGGCGGCCTCGACCTGGGGCTCGACCGCTAGGCGCATGCGCAGCGCCTCCTCCCCCGGGGCCCAGCGGGCCCGGGCGGCTTGGCCCTGGGCGCTGACCACCACCTGCAGGGGCGCCCGCTCGGGGCTGCCCGGCGCCGGCCGGCCCCAGCCGGGCACGACCAGGTCCGGGTAGTAGGGTGCCACGCCGTCCCCGGTCGTAAACGCCGTCCAGACGGTCTCTCCGGTGTCTTGGCGCACCACGTCCACCCGCGCGCCGGGCAGGGGGCGGCCGAGGCCGTCCTCGACCAGCACCCGCCGCTGGCCGCTGACCTCGAGGCGGTCGAGCGGGCCGGCGGGCCCCGCCGCGCCCTGCCAACGGCCGACAAACTGCAGGTAGGCGTCGAAGTTGGCGTTGTCGTCGGTCATCCCGGCGCGCAGGCCCGGCTGCTGTTGGGCCGGGGCGCCGGGGTAGCCGCCCTCGGCTCCACCCCAGTCATCGGCGCGGCTCGGCGCAGGCGCGGGCCGAGCCGCGGCCGCCTTGGGGGCGCCCGAGGGCGCGCCGTAGCCGCGGGTGCCCAGCCCGCCGAGGCCCCCGCCGCCCATGCCGCTGCCGCCCACGCCGAGGCCGCCGCTCCCGACGCTCTCGGCCACGCCCATGTCCAGATCCATGCCGGCGCTCCCGCCGCCGGCCCGGCGGAGCTCCCAGGCGCCCGCGGGGCTGACCTCGACCGGGGCGCTGGCGACGGGGCCCGACAGGGGCAGGTCGGGCGCAGCCATGGGCGCAGCGGGCGCGGGCGCGGGGGCCAGCTCGGGCGCCAGCTCGGGGATCGTGCCCACCGGATCAGCGCCCAGCTCGGCGATCTGCGCAGGAGGCCCGGCGAGGGGGTCGAGGGCCGGCGCGGTCGGGGGCGTGTGCTCAGGCGCCGCCGCGCCCCGGTGGGCGGGCTCGCAGGCCGACAGGCTGAGCAGGCTGAGCAGCGGCAGGGGGAGCAGGGGCAGGCGGCGGGTGGGCATCATGGGGACCTCCAGGGGAGCGGACACAGCGCCGGAACGCCGGTTCCCCGCCGCGCTTACAGGCCAGGCGGAGGCTCTGTGGCGGAAGGCCGACGTGGCCCTCCCGCCGGATGGCCCCGGCCAATAGGCGGCCCGCCCCGCAGAATTGCCCCGCCTTGGAGGTCCCCTTGTCCCCACGCCAGACCACCGCCGCCTTCACCCTCGCCGCCCTGAGCCTGACCGGCTGCTACGCCGGCAAGACCGTCCAGATGGGTCAAGTGCCCGCCGAGACCGCCCACTACGTCATTGTGAAGACCAAGTGGACGGGCAGCATGGTGGTCTATGACTGCGTCAGCCGCCCCGACAGCAAGTGGGACCCCACCTGCCGCCAGGTCAAGATGATCTCCTCGGCCGAGGCGGCGCTGAGCGGCGCCGTGCAGAAGCTGCGGGGCAAAGACGAGGCGCCGGCGGAGGAGAAGTAGGCGCCCGCGCGGGGCCGAATCCGCCGACCCGCGCGGCCGCCCCGCGCGGTTAGGCCCCGCTCCGGTGCGCCACCCGCCATGGCGGCGCCCGCGCAGCCACGCCGGAGGGATCGCATGGGCGCGCAGCTCCTCGCCGCCCGCGCCGAGCTCGCCGCGCTGATCGGCGCGCTGAGCCCCGCCGAGCGCAGCCGCCTGGGCGCCGCCCTCGAGCTGCCCCCAGCGGCGGTCGGCCGGGCCGCGGGCAGCCGGGGCGCCGAGCTGCTCCTGTCCGCCATGCTCGCGCCCGAGGTGCAGGCCGCCGTGGTCCTCCGCGAGCTGCGCCGCTGCTGCCCGGCGTCGCTGCGCCGCATCGACCAGATCGCGTCGCGCTGCCTGCCCTTGGCCGAGCGCATCGGCCGCGTGGCGCCCGCGCTGCCGCCGCTCCGCCGCTTCTCCGGCCGCGAGGCCGAGCTGGCCGCCGCGCACGCCGGCCTCGACGCGGGCCACACGACCTGGGTCTGCGGGCCGGCTGGCGCCGGCCGCCTGAGCTTGCTCGCCCGCATCGGCCGCGACCGGGTTGGCAGCCACAGCGTGGTCTGGACGGTGCGCGGGCCCGACCCCGCGCGGGTCGACCTCGACCTGAGCCAGCTCGCCGGAGCGCTGGGGCTGCCCGCCGAGGCCGAAGAAGCCCGCGGCTGGCTCTCCGAGAACAATGACTGGCTCATTATCCTCATCGACACCGACCCAGACTCCGCGGCGGTCTTCGGCCCCGGCGCCTGCCTTTGCTCGGCCGAGGCGCCCCCGCCCACCCTGCTCGAGCGCGCGCCCACCGCAGGCGGCGCCGAAGAGGAGGACAGCGGCCCCGCCGACCCCGCCGCTGAGCCCCCCGCCGCTCCGGCCCCGCGCGGCGCGGCGCTGACCCTGGCCTGGAGCGCGGCCGCCGCCACCGAGGCGCCCGGCGACGAGCTGCCTTGGACGCTGGCAGAGGCCCGGGGTGCGCTGTGGCGGGCGGCGCGCCCACAGCCCCGCGCGCCCTGGGCCACGCAGCCCCCACGCACGGTGGTCCAGCTCGGCCCGGGCGAGGGCCTGGCCCAGCAGCTCAGCCGCGTCACCGGCCGAAGCGGGCCGCTCGAGGCCCAGCTCGCCGCATTGCGGGCCACGCTCGAGCCCGAAGAGGACGCGCTGCTGCAGGTCCTCGGCGCCTTGGGCCCGGCACCGGTGCCCTTGGGGCTGCTGCTCGCCCCGCGCCTCGACGGCGCGCCGGCGTGGATGGGGCCGCTGCTGCGCAGCCGGTTCACCGCCGAGGGCGCCGCCCGTCGTTTGGTCAGCGCCGAGGTGGCCCGCCGCGACGGGGGCGGCCTCTGGTTGAGCGAGGCGGTCCGGGCCGCCCTGCGCACCACCCCACCCGACCCGGGCCTCGACCCGACCCTCTGCGCCCTGCTCGGCGAGGCCCTGGCGGCGGGCGCCGAAGATCCCCGCGCCCTGATGCCCCACATCCACGCGGTCGTCGGCCGGGTGGCCGCGCCGCTGCGCTGCCGCCTGCTCGCCCGCGTCGGCCGCGCGCTGGCCGAGCCCGACGCGCCGCGCGCGCGCCTCTACCTGCGGCGGGCGCTGAGCGGCGGCGGACTGACGGGCCCCGACCGGGCCACCGCGCAGAACGACCTCGGGGTGCTCACGCGGCGCGGGGGTGACCCCGCCGGGGCCCGCGCCCTGCTGCGGGCGGCCTTGGCCGGGGACGCCGCCGACAGCGGCGCCGACCCCGAGGCCACCGCAAGCCTGCACTACCACATTGCCCTCTGTTGCATTGATCTCGGCGAGCGGCAGGCTGCCCGGCAGGCGCTGGACGCCGCGCTCGCCCTGCTCGAGGTCCCGCGCGCGGCGCTGCTGCGCGGGCTGTGCGCGCTGCGCCACGGGCAGCTGTCCCACGCCGAGGGGCGGGCCGACGAGGCCCGCTTTTGGCTGGAGCGGGCGCGCCGCGACCTGCAGCGGGCCAGCGCCGCCCCCGACCGCGCGCTCGAGCTCGAGCTCACCGCGGCGGCGGTCGAAGAAGAGGCGGGGGACCGCGCCCGCGCCCTCCAGCACGCCGAGCGGGCTTGGGGCCTCGCGCGCAGCGGCGGGGACGCCCAGCTCCAGGCCCAGGCCCGGGCCCTGCTCGAGCGGCTCGACGGCTAAAGCTCCGCGCCTGCATCGGACGGGTCGGGGCCGAGCTGCGCCGGACGGGTCGGGGGCGGCCCCAAGATCGCGTCGCGGCGGCGCAGCCAGCGCCCAAAAGCCGCGGGCGCGGCGGGCACCCGCAGGTGGTGCAGCTCCACGGCCTGCATGCGGGCGAGGGTGGGGCCCAAGCGGGCCACCACCCGGGGCGCCCGGGCCGCGCGCCAGAGCAGGCCGGGCAGCTCGGTGGGCGCGGGGCGCATGGCCTCTTGCAGCAGCCCGCGCAGCAGCAGGGGCGGGCTGGTCAGGCCACTCGCGAAGAGCGCGGCGAGCTCCTCGGGCCGCAGCTGGGCGCTCAGCCGGGCGAAGACCACCGCCGCGCAGGCACCCCCGCCAAAACGCTGGTGGAAGCGGGCGGTCCAGGCCTGTGGGGCGCCACCGCTGGCGAGGTGGGCGGCGAGGTCAGCCGCAGCGCGCAGCTGCAGGCCGATGCCCGAGCCGTGGGCGGCGAAGACCATGCCCGCCGCGTCGCCAAAACGGAGCAGGCGGCCCTCCACCAGGGGGCCGAGCGGGGGCCCGATGGGGATGGCCCGGGCGCCGCCGAAGCGCCGGGCGCCGATCCAAGGGTGCTCGCCGAGGAAGCGCTGCTGCAGGGTGATCCCCGAGGCGAAGCCGAGCCCAGGGATGCCGCCGGTGAGCAGCGCCAGCGCCGGGCCCGCGGGGTCGTCGAGGTCGAGCCGCGCGTTGATGATCGAGTAGCCGCCGCTGATCCCGGTGAAGACCGCGGTGTCGCCGGCGGCCATGCCGCGGTCGGCGAAGAAGCGCGCGGCGGCCACATCGTCCACCACGTCAAAGACGGCCTGCGCTGCCACACAGAGCTCGGTCGCGGCGGGGCGCGGCGCCGGGCGCAGGCCCAGCCCGCCGAGGCCGCTCGCGTCGACGACCAGCGGCGCCTGCAACTGCGCGCCCCCGCGCAGGCTGAGGACCGCGCCCGCGGGCCCCTCGGCGTAGTCGATGACCTCGACCTCACCCTCCAGGGTCACGCCGGCGGCGCGGGCGTCCCGCTGCAGGCGCGCCACGAGGTGCCGCATGTCGACGTCAAGCAGGTCGGCCCCGTCGAGAGTGACGCGCTGCGGGCCCATCCCCGCAATCATGTGGAAGGGGCCGCCCGCCCCGCCCAGCTCGGCCCCCTGCGGCTGCGGCAGGCCCGCCTCGGCGAAAGCGCCCCTAGGCACGCCATTGAGCCAGCGCGCACCCGCCTCGTCCAGCGGACGTTTGTCGAAGGCGCGCACGCGCAGCCCGGCGCGGGCCGCGGCGCGGGCCACGGCGGCGCCGGCGGTGCCGCAGCCGATCACGATCAGGTCGAGGGGAGCGGCGGACATGGACCTCCGGGGGCGCGCGGCGGGTGACCGCCGCACCCTCCGCTGAAGCACCCGCCGGCGTCAAGGGCGAGGGCCTGCGCGTCGGCCGAGCCCCGCGCTATGCTCCACGCTCCCCAGCCCTCCGGAGCCGCGGTTTGAGCAGCCAGCGCCGCCAGCCCCAGCGCGCCGCCCAGCCCTCGCGGGCCGTGGCCTCGGCGCGCGCCCGGGGCGGCCCGCCGAGCAACGCGGCCCAGCTCGACCGGATGCGGGCCCACCTCAGCCCGCGCGCCGCCCAAGAGGTCCTCGCCCGCCTCGGCTTCGGCGGTGAGGTGGCCGACCGCTGGGACCCCGACCGCCGCGCCGGCCTCGCCGCCTTCCAAGAGGCGCTGGGCCTGCAGCCGACCGGCGAGCTCGATCCGATCACCGAAGCGGCCCTACAGCACGCTCACCTCGCACGGGTGAGCTTCCGCGAGCTGCTGGCGATCGCGCCGGATCTCGAGCAGCGCAGCGCGCTCGACCTGCTGCCCGGGGTCAACACCGGCATGGCCCGGGCCGATGTGAGCAACGCCCAGCGCAAGGCGGCCTTCCTCGCCCAGCTCGCCCAAGAGTCGGCCGGTTTTCAGCGCCTCGACGGCGGGGGCCAGGGCCTGCTGCCGGCCCGGGGTGAGGCCGAGCCCTCCCCCGTGGCGGTGGGCCAAGCCGCCGCCGCGCGGTGGAGCGAGGGCGGCTTCAACGCCCTGGCCGATCAGGGCATGTTCGCCACGATCAGCGCCCAGCTCGGCGTACCCGAAGCGCAGGCGGCCGAGCTGCGCGTGCATGTGCGCGACGTGATCGGCCGCGCGCGGGCGAACCCGGGCTTCTTCGACGCCCTGCCGCCCGGGGTGGCGGTCGACGAGGGTGAGGGGCCGCCGCTGCTGTGGGCCGAGAATGACCTCGACGAGTCCACCGACGAGCAGGAAGATCCCGCCCGGCCCCGCCAACGGGTGCCGAGCATCGGCGACTTCCTCTAAAGGCCGCGGTCGGGGCCGCCTTTACTTGGCGCCCGACTCTTCGCGGCTCTCTTCGGCTTTGCGCAGGCGCACCCGCAGGTTCATCAGCTCGCCCTGCAGCTCGCTGACCTTGTCGACCAGCAGGTTCAGGTCGTCCTCGACCGAGGGGGCGCCGTCGCGCTGCAGGTTCAGCATGCGGTCGGCCTCTTCGTTCTCGGCCCGGGCCTCTTCCATGCCGCCCATGATGACGCCGATGAACAAGTTGAGGATGACCATCGAGCCGAGCAACATGAACGAGATGAAGAAGACCGCGCCGAAGACCGGGTGCGCCGCGCTGTGGGTGCACATGTCGGTGAAGTCTTGGTATCCGAAGCGCTCGCAGCCGAACATGTTGATATACATGACATCGGTCCACGCGTCGCCGGTCACCAAGCGGAAGAGCGAGACCATGGCGATGGGCAAGCTGCCGAAGTGGCGCGGATCGTTCTGGCCGAAGATGAAGACGCCGGCCACCGAGTAGACGTAGAACAGCAGGCTCAACAGCAAGGCGACGTAGCCCATGCTCGGGATCGACTTGAGCAGCGCGCCGACGAGCACCTGCAGCTTGGGCAGCGCCCGCACCAGCTTGAGCACCCGCAGCAGCCGGGCCAGCCGCAGCACCGCCACGTACTGGCCGCCCACCGGCATGTAGCAGACGGCCACGATGAAGAAATCGAAGACGTTCCACGGGTCGCGGAAGTAGCGCCACGGCTGCCGGCCCTCGGCGCCGATCTTGGTGATCGCCTCGACCGTAAAGATCGCCAAGATCACCTTGTCGATGAAGTGCAGCGGCCCGCCGATCTTCTCGATGATCGTCGGCGATGTCTCGAGGCCGACGATGACCCCCGCGATCAAGATGACGAGGGTGACGAGGTTCTGAAAGCGGGCAGACTCAGCGATGGACCGGCAGAGCTGGACCATGATCGGCTCCAGGGCGGCGAAGGAGCCGCGGGGCGGCGCGCTTAGCCCGCCCCGATCCGGCGGGCACCGGCCCGGGCGGCCGCTGCAACATGTCGACACCGACCCGCCCCAGAGCGCGACCTGCCGCGGCGGGCGGGCGCCCCAACGACGACGCGCCCGCCGGAGGGGCGGGCGCGCAGAGACTGCACAGAAGCGGAGCCTGAGCTCAGGCCTCGAGGCGGGCGCTGGCCAGCTCGGCGGCGGCGCGGGCCTCGACCCACTCGGGGCTGTCGGGGCTGGCGTGCATCAAGCGCGACTCCGCCGCGGCCAGGGCCTCGGCAGCGGCGCCCTTGTCGACAGAGCCCGCCTGCTCGCACAGATCAACGAGCAGGGTGACCTTCTCAGCGCTGACCTCGGCGAAGCCCGCCCCGACCAAGAAGCGGGTCTGGCCGCCGCCTTGGTGCAGGGTGACCACGCCGGGCCGGGTGGCGCTGAGCAGCAGCGCGTGGCCGGGCAGGGCGCCGAACTCGCCGCTGAGCCCGGGGGCCTGCACCTCATCCACCGTGCCGGTCCAGGCGACGGCGGCGGGCGTGACGATCTGGACCGACAGGGACATGGCTTAGGCCTCCGCGGCGAGCTTGCGGGCCTTCTCGACGACCTCTTCGATGGTGCCCACGAGGTAGAAGGCGGCCTCGGGCAGCTTGTCATGCTTGCCGGCGAGGATCTCTTCGAAGGCGCGCACGGTGTCCTCCTTGGACACGTACTTGCCCTCCATACCGGTGAACTGCGCGGCCACGAAGAAGGGCTGGCTGAGGAACTTCTCCATCCGGCGGGCGCGGGCGACGATCAGGCGGTCGTCCTCCGAGAGCTCGTCCATGCCGAGGATGGCGATGATGTCCTGCAGGTCCTTGTACTTCTGGAGCACGCGCTGCACTTCGCGGGCCACCTTGTAGTGGCGCTCGCCCACGACCTGGGGGTCGAGGATGCGGCTCGTCGAGTCGAGGGGGTCGACCGCCGGGTAGATGCCCTTCGACGCGATGACGCGGCTGAGCACCGTGGTGGCGTCCAAGTGGGCGAAGGTGGTCGCCGGCGCCGGGTCGGTCAAGTCGTCGGCGGGCACGTAGACGGCCTGCACCGAGGTGATCGAGCCGTTCTTGGTGGTGGTGATCCGCTCCTGCAGGTTGCCCATCTCGGTCGCCAGCGTCGGCTGGTAGCCGACCGCGCTCGGGATGCGGCCCAGGAGCGCCGAGACCTCGGAGCCCGCCTGGGTGAAGCGGAAGATGTTGTCGACGAAGAGCATGACGTCCTGGCCGGACTCATCGCGGAAGTTCTCGGCGATGGTCAGACCGGAGAGGGCCACGCGGGCGCGGGCGCCGGGGGGCTCGTTCATCTGGCCGTAGACCAGCGCGACCTTGCTGCCCTCGGACTTGATGGCCGGCAGGCCATCTTCGCCGATCTTCATGTGGCCGTGCTCGTCCTTCTCGGTGTTGATGACGCCCGCCTCCATCATCTCGAACCAGAGGTCGTTGCCCTCGCGGGTGCGCTCGCCGACTCCGCAGAGCACGGAGTAGCCGCCGTGCTTCAGACCGACGTTGTTGATGAGCTCCATGATGAGCACGGTCTTGCCGACGCCGGCGCCGCCGAAGAGGCCGATCTTGCCGCCGCGGGCGTAGGGGGCGAGCAGGTCGATGACCTTGATGCCCGTCTCGAACATCTCGACCTGGGTCGACTGCTCGAGGAAGGACGGCGGCGCGCGGTGGATGGGCTTGGTCGACTTGGCGCCGATGGGGCCCTTCTCATCGATGGGGTCGCCGGTCACGTTGAGGATGCGGCCCAGCACCTCGGGGCCGACCGGCATGGCGATCGGCGCGCCGGTGTCGCGCACCGCCATGCCGCGCACCAGACCGTCGGTGACGTCCATCGAGATGGCGCGGATGGTGTTCTCACCGAGGTGCTGCGCGACCTCGAGGGTGAGGTTCTCCAGCGTGTCCCCGATGAAGGGGTTGCTGAGCTTGAGGGCGGACATGATGTTGGGGAGGTGGCCGGGCGGGAACTCCACGTCGACGACGGGGCCCATGACCTGGATGACCTTGCCGAGGTTGGCGCTCATGCGGGTCTCCTACGGGGAGGAAGCGGAGGGGGAGAGGGACAGAAGGGGGCGGCGACGGGCCCAAAGGCCCGCCAGCGGGTTCAGAGCGCCTCGGCGCCGCTGACGATCTCGATGAGCTCTTTGGTGATCGCGGCCTGACGCGCCCGGTTGTACTCGAGGGTCAGGCGGTTGATCAGCTCGGACGCGTTGCGGGTCGCGGCGTCCATGGCGGTCATGCGCTTGGCTTGCTCGCCGGCCTGGGTCTCGAGCAGCGCCTGGAAGAGGCGGGTGCGGAGGCTCATCGGCAGCAGGCGGGCGAGCAGCGAGCTGGCGTCGGGCTCGAACAAGAAGTCGACGCCCTCGGCCACCTCACCCTCGGGGGTGGCGGGGACCTCAAGCTGCATCGGGAGGATGCGCTCGACGGTGGGCTCCTGGCTCAGCACCGACCGGTAGCGGTTGTAGGCGAGGAAGACCTCAGAGAAGGCGTCCTCGGCGAGCTCGCGCTGGAGGCGCAGCGACAGCTCGTCGGCGATGGCCGGGTAGGCCTTGGGGTTGAGGTCCACCACGCTGTCGGCGACGGTGAAGCCGCGTCGGGCTAGGTGCTGCCGGCCCTTCTTGCCGTAGCAGTAGATCCGGACGTTCTTGCCCGCGGCGACCAGCTCTTCGACCTTGAGCTGCGCGGCACGGTTGATGATCGAGTTGAAGTTGCCGCAGAGACCGCGGTCAGCGGTCATCACAACCACCAGCACGTCGTTCTCGTTGTTCGGCAGGCGGAGCAGGGGGTGCTCCACCGCCCCACCGACCGCGCCGACCACGCGCTGCAGCGTGCGCTCAAGCGCCTGCTGGTAGGGCCGGGCCGAGGTGGCGGCCTGGGTGGCCCGGTTCAGCTTGGCGCTGGAGACGAGCTTCATCGCGCGCGTGATCTGCCGGGTGTTCTTCACCGAGCCGATGCGGTTGCGGATGTCACGAAGGGAGGCCATCGGGGCTCCAAAGCGGAGGCGGTGTGCGGGCGTGCGGGCCAGCCGCGCCGACCAGCGCAGCGGCTGGCCAGCTCGGCCGCCCCAGGGCGCGCGGCGGCGCCCCGTCGGCGGCCAGGGAGATCAGGCGGTCCAGCTCTTGCGGACGGCCTTGATGGCGGCGATGACCCGGTCCTTGAGGTCGGACTTCTTGAAGGTGCCGCGGTCGACGATCTCTTTGAGCAGGCCCTTGTGGTCGCGCTCGAAGGTCGAGGACAGCTCGGCGAGGAAGGCCGTGACCCGGGGCACCGGGATGTCGTCGCAGGCGCCGCAGTCGCCGGCGATGATGTGCACGATCTGCATCTCGACGGTCAGCGGGCTGTACTGGCCCTGCTTGAGGATCTCGACGAAGCGGGCGCCGCGGGTCAGCTGCTGCTGGGTGCTGGCGTCGAGGTCGGAGCCGAACTGCGCGAAGGCCTGGACCTCGCGGTACTGGGCGAGCACGAGCCGCAGGGTGCCGGCGACCTCTTTCATCGCGCCGATCTGGGCGTTGCCGCCGACGCGCGAGACCGAGATGCCGACGTTGATCGCCGGGCGAACGCCCTGGTAGAACAGGTTGCTCTCGAGGAAGATCTGGCCGTCGGTGATCGAGATGACGTTCGTCGGGATGTAGGCCGACACGTCACCGGCCTGGGTCTCGATGATCGGCAGCGCGGTCAACGAGCCCGCGCCCTCGCGGTCCGACATCTTCGCCGCGCGCTCGAGAAGCCGGCTGTGGATGTAGAAGACGTCGCCCGGGTAGGCCTCGCGGCCCGGGGGGCGGCGCAGCAGCAGCGAGAGCTGGCGGTAGGCGGTGGCCTGCTTGCTGAGGTCGTCGTAGACGCACAGCGCGTGCTGGCCGTTGTCGCGGAAGTACTCGCCGATGGTCACGCCGGTGTAGGGCGCGAGGAACTGCATCGGCGCCGGGTCGGACGCGCCGGCCACGACCACGGTCGTGTACTCCATGGCGCCGGCGTCCTCGAGCTTGCGCACGACCTGGGCGACGGTGCTCTGCTTCTGGCCGATCGCCACGTAGATGCAGTGCATCTTGCGCTTGGGATCGTCCTTGAACACGCGTTGGTTGATGATCGCGTCGATCGCCACCGCGGTCTTGCCGGTCTGGCGGTCGCCGATGATGAGCTCGCGCTGGCCGCGGCCGATCGGCACCATCGAGTCGATGGCCTTCAGGCCGGTCTGCATCGGCTCGTGCACCGACTTGCGGCGCACGATGCCCGGGGCCTTGATCTCGATCGGGGCGTAGGCGACGGCCTGGATGGGGCCCTTGCCGTCGACGGGGTTGCCCAGCGCGTCGACCACGCGGCCCATCAGGCCCGGGCCGACCGGCACCTGCACGATCTTGCCGGTGCGCTTGACCGTCGCGCCCTCTTTGATGCCGCGGTCATCGCCGAAGATGGCGGCGCCGACGTTGTCCTCTTCGAGGTTGAGCACCATGCCGGCGAGGCCGCCGGGGAACTCGAGCAGCTCGCCGGCCATCGCGCTCTGCAGGCCGTAGAGGCGCGCGATGCCGTCGCCGACCGACAGCACGGTGCCGGTCTCGGACACCTGCACGCGGGTCTCGTAGTTCTGGATCTGCTGCTTGAGGATCTCGGAGATCTCTTCGGCTCGAATGCTCATGCGAGCTCCTGCCCGAAACGGGAGAACAGAGGGGAGAGGAGGGGCGGGTCAGCGCGGGCCGCTCAGGCCTCGGCGGACGCGCTCTGCGGAGCGGAGAGGAGGTCGCGGGACAGGGCGAGCTGAAGCTGCTCGAGCCTGCCGCGCACGCTGGAGTCGTAGACCTTGTCGCCGACCTGGGCGACCATGCCGCCGATGAGGCCGGGCTCGACCACGTAGCGCACGACCACGGTGCGGCCGGTGGCCTGGGCCAGCGCGCCTTCGACCTGGGCCGAGGTCACCGCGTCGAGCGCCCGGGCGGTGCGGACGGTGGCCCGCACCCGACCCGCGAGCTCGTCGGCCATCTCGCCAAAAGCGAGGGTGATCTCGGGCAGCACGGCGAAGCGGCTCTTGTCGAGCAGCAGGCGCAGGAAGTTGTTCACGTAGGCGTGCAGCCCGAGGCGCCGCAGCACCTCAGACAGCACCGCGTGTCGCTCGGCGAGGGGCACGCCGGGGTTGACCAAAACGCCGCGGAGCTGACCGTCGTTGAGGTCGAGCACCGCGCCGATGGCGGAGAGCCCTGCGCCCAGCGCGTCGAGCGCCTGGTTCTCTTGCCCGAGCAGGATGAGCGCGCGGGCGTAGCGCCGCGCGAGCGAGCCATCAGCCATTGCGCACCCCCTGGGCCCCGCCGCTCACCGCCCCGAGGAGCTCGCGGTCGAGGCGCTGGTGGTCCTGGTCGTTGATCTGGTCGACCACCGCGCGGGTGGCCAGCTCGACGGCGGCCTTGGCGGCCTCGGCCCGCAGGCTCGCCCGGGCCCGCTCGGCCTCGTCGGCGATCGACCGGGCGGCGGCGCGGCGCAGGCCGGCGGCCTCTTCTTGGGCCTTCTGCACAATGGCGGTGTGCTCGTCAGCCGCACCGCGCTCGGCCTCGGCCCGCAGCGCGGCGAGCTCGGCCTCAAACCCAGCCAGCTTGTGGTGGATCGCGTCGACCTCGGCCCTGGCTTCGGCCTCGGCTTTGCCGGCGGAATCGATGTCGTGGGCGATCTGCTGGCGACGGGCCTCGAGGGCCGGGCCGATCTTGCCCCGGGCGAAGTAGCCCAAGACCCCGAACAGCAGCGCGAGGTTGATGGCGTGGAAGGCGATCTCTTTGAGCGGCAAGCCGCTGTGGTCGCCGCCGCCGCCGCCGGCCAAGGCCGCCGAGGCGCCCCCGAACACGAGGAGGGAGAGGCCGACCAAGCCCGCGGCAGAGCGCAGGGCGGGGAACGTGGGGACGCGCATGTTCAGCTCACCAACCCGGAGAGGGGGCGACCGAGGACCTGGGCCGCGACACGGGCGCTCAGGGCGGCGGCGTTGGCCTGCAGCGCCGCGCGCGCCTGGGCGGCCTCGGCGCCGATCTGCCCGACCGCCGTGGCGGTCTGGGCCTCAACCTCAACCCGGGCCGCGGCGAGCACCGCCTGGGCCTCGGTCATCGCGACCGCGCGGCGCTGGGCCCGCATGGCCTGCAGCTCGGCGCGGGCGGCGGCCGAGCGCTGCTCGTAGTCGGAGACCCGCTCGGCGAGCTGCTTGCGCAGGTCTTTGGCCCGGTGCTGGGCGCCAGAGATCGCGTCTTCGCGGCCGGCGAGGTAGCCCAACATGGGCTTGAAGATGATGAAGTACAAGCCAAGCAGGGTGACCAAGAAGGGCACGATCTGCAGGGCGACGATCGTCGGATTCGGGAGGATCTGCATCCAGGCTCCGGCGGGGGCACGGGGGACGCGGCGTCGGCGCGGCGGAGATGCTGCGGTGCAGCACCCGGCGGCCCGGACCCGAGAGGGGGAGGGGCGGCGCGCAGACCCGCGGAGGAGCTGACTCGAGGCGGCGGGCGGCTGAGGCCCCGCCGAGGGCCTGCCGGCCTAAGGCCAACAGGGGAGCGGATGGGGCCACAGCAGGATGTGGATGACCAAAGACCGCCGAGATCCAGCGGGGAGGGAGGGGGTATCATCGGCCTCCCCGTCGGGCAAGGCCGACCGGCCCGCTGCGCCCTCCTCAAGGTAGGGCCCTGTTGGCCCGCTGGACGCCATTTTCGCCGTCGGTCACCGGGGCCGCCGCGCAGGCCCGGCGCGCGCCCCGCCATCGTCACCGAGCGCCGCCGCCGCCCCCAGCGCTAAAAGACGAAGCCCAGGCTGAGGGCGGTCTCGGTCGAGAGCAGCGCCGTGGTGCGGGCCGCCTCGGTGTCCACCCGCTCGCCGCGCTGCAGCTCGAAGCTCTGGCGCACGCCGAGCAGCAGGCCGTTCGACCACAGCAGCTCGGCGCCGCCGAAGATCCGCCCGCCGACGCCGCGCACGCGGGCCCGGTCCTCGGCCTGCTGGGCCAGCCAGGCCGACTCCTCGGACGCCGTCCAGGTCTCGGAGCTGTACTTCACCGTCGGGATCACCGCGCTGAAGCCCGCTCCGAGGTAGGGCGAGGCCAGACCCGCCTGGCGGGGCAAGAAGTAGTAGCGCCAGTCGACCGCCGGCCGCAGACCGCCCTGCACCGTCTCGGTGACCAAGTCGTCGCCATCGGCCTCAGACGCCGTCCAGGTCGTTGTTTTGAGGCGAACGGCGCTCAAGCTGCCGGTCACCGCGTGCCGCGTCCACGCGGCGCCGCCCCACATGCGCAGCGGGCCCTGCAGAAAACCGTCCTCTTCGTTGGCCAGCACGCCCGAGAGGCGGCCCTCGTCGGTCCAGGCGAGGTCAGCGCGGCCCAGCGGCAAAAAGTCCACCCCGATGACGCCCTGGGGGCCGGCGAGGGCCGGCGCGCTGAACCCGAGGTGCAGCGCGAGGCCCAGCCCGAGCCCGAGGGCGCGGCCGGTGCGGGTGGGGTGGGCCGCGGGGGCGCGGCGGCGGTCGGGCGTGATCAGGCTGGGCATGGCCGCTCCTATCTCCTCGCCGCGGGCGGGCCGGGAGGGAACCGCGCGCGCCTGCCGTGCGAGGCTGCTCCGCGGAGCTGCCGTGCGCCCCCTCCCCTCCCCTTCCCCTGCGCCCCTGGCCGCTGCCCTGGCCGGCGACCCCGACGCCCGCGCGGCCTTGCTCGAGGCGCACGGCCCCCGGGTCTGGGCGCTCTGCCGCCGCCTCGACCCCGAGCCCGAGGACGCCTACCAAGACGTCTGGCTCTGCGTCTGCAGCGAGCTGCACCACTTTGTGCCCGATGACCGCCGCGGCAGCCTCGGCGGCTGGATCCAGACGATCGCCGCGCGCCGCCTGGTCGACCGCCACCGGCGCCGCCAGGTCCGCCCGCTGTTCCGCGCCGAGCCCCTGCCCGAGCTGGTCGCGCCCGACGCCGATCCCACCGCGGGCGCCGAGGGCGCGCTCTCCCGCGCCCGGCTGGAGCAGGCGCTCGCCGCCCTCCCCGAGGCCCAGCGGCGCCTGGTGGTCCTCCACCACGTCCATGAGGAGGGGGTGGACGCGCTGAGCGCCCTGGAGGGCGTGCCGGTCGGCACGATCAAGTCCCGCCTGTCGCGGGCGCGCGCGGCCCTGCTGCGCCTGCTCGGAGGAGCCCCCGCATGACTGAAACCGAGCAGGACGACGCGCTGCAGGCTGCCCTCGCGCAGCTGCCCGACGAGGAGCCCGTGCCCGCCGCGCTCCAGGCCCGGACGCGCGCGGCCCTCGAGGCCCGATCAGCGGTCGCCCCGGGCCGGGCCCCGCGCCGCCCCGCCCCCCGCGGTCGCGCGCCCGCCTGGGCCGCCGCGGGCCTCGCCATTGCGGCCGCCGCCTTCACGCTGGGCGCCCACCTGGCCCCGCCAGCCCGGGTGCAGCTTGGCGCTGGTCAGCAGGTGCTCGACGGCAAGATTAGCGTCCAGATCGGTGAAGGCACGCTAGACCTCGACGGCCGGGCGCAGATCACCGTGGGCGCGGTGGAACCGGCCGCGACCGCCGCGCGAAGAGCCGAGGCGGAGGTGTCCATGTCCGCTCCCCAGCCCCTCGCCCTCGCCGGCTCCGCCCTCGCCGGCGCCCTCGTCACCTTCACCCTGCTCGAGGGCTCGGCCCTCTGGACCGACGCCGACGGCAGCCGCCCGCTGCAGACCGGCGAGGCGCTGGCGCTCGGGGGACCGGCCAGCGGCGGCCCCGCGGTGCCCTCCACCGGCGCCCGCGCCCCGACCGGCGCCGCTGCGGCCACGCCAGGCGCTGCGCGCGGCGCGACCAGCCCCGAAGAGCAGATCCGCCGCTTGGAGCTGGAGCTGGCCGCGACCCGGGCCCAGCTCGCCCAGTTCGGCGGCGTGCCCGGCGCCTGGCCCGCCGACCTCGCGCCGGGCTTGCGGCCCGCGCAGCTGCGGCCCTGGGCCGAGGGCCTCGCGGCGCTGCCCGGAGTGCGCAGCGTCGAGGTGGACTGCGAAGAGTACCCCTGCATGCTCACGTTTGAGGCCACGGACCCGGCCGATCCCGACTGGTCAGCGGTGCGGGCGGCGCTCGAGGACCAGCACCCGGCCGTGCCCGAGGGCACCCAGGTCTCGGTGGGGGTCAGCGAGGCGACCATGGAGGACGACGAAGGCAGCGCGCAGAGCACGCTCATCGCCTGGCTGGCCGACCCGGCCTCTCTGGACGACGCGGTGCGCCAGCGCCTCCACGTCCGCGTGCAGGACCTGCTCGAGGACGCCCACGGCGGCGCGCCGGCGCCACCGCTCCCGCCGAGCGAGGCGCCCGGCGCGGCCCGGCACGAGCTGAGCGTCGAGGAGCGCTGAGCCCGCGCGCGGAGGTGCGGAGGTGCGGCCAACGCTCAGGCCAGCGCCGGCGCCCAGTGGCTGTGAAAACCCATGGGCACCCGCCGCGGCAGGCGCACGCGAGCGATGGGGCCGGCAGTGACGTCCTGGGCGTCAAAGACGCGCAGCTCGGTGCGCTGCTCGCGCAGGTCGTTCACGAAGGTGAGCACCCAGCCGTCGTCCTCAGTGGTTGCGCCCGGACGGGGGGCGAAGACGGTCTCACCGCCGCGCTGGCCCTCGCCGTAGGTGTGGTGCTGACCGACGCCGCTGTCGGTGTCGTAGGCGATGAGGCCATCGAACTGCAGGGTCGGCGCCTTGGCGATGCGCGGGTGCCAGGCCCGCTTCGTGCGCACACCGAGCCGGTCGTTGTTCATGCGGGGGAACTCGGTGGGCACATCGTCGAGCTGCTCGCCCCGGACCGCCCCCGTGCGCAGGTTCAGCGTCCAGCGGTAGAGGAAGGGGTGCAGGCGGAGGAACTCGAGCCGGGGGATCTCCGGCTCGTCCTTGTGGAGGACCCTGGGGATCGGGTCATCAATACGGCAGGCGAGCAGGGTGACCGTGGGGGAGCCGTCCTCCTCCACCCCCTCCCAGGCGTTGACCGTATGGTAGACGTAGCAGGCGGGGATCTCAAACCAGCGGACCTCTCCGCCGTGGCGCGGCATCAGCCCGATGCGCCCGGGCCGCTCGTGGTGGAAGCGCACGCGCCGCTGACCGCGGGCGAGGCGCTCGGGCTCCCACACCATGGGCAAATCGAGCAGAATGGTGTACTGATCGGTGATCGCGATGTCGTGGAAGAGCGAGGGGGCCGGCGTCTCGACCTCGGCGCGCGCGGTGCACACCCCCGCCGCCGAGACCACCCCGACCTCGAGGAAGGGCCGCCGGTAGGGGTTGTAGTCGAAGAAGATGAGCTCGCCGGTGCGCGGGTCGACCTTGGGGTGCGCGGCCAGCCCGCCGCCCAGCGTGCCGCCGAAGTCTTCGGGGCCGACGGTGTCGAGCGTCGGCAGGGCGAGCCGGTAGGGCTGACCGCCCAGCCACCACAGGGCCAGCAGCTTGCCGCCGTGCCAGACCAGATCGGTGTTGGCGGTGTCTTTGTCGGGCATCGGGTCGCCCGGCGCAAAGGGGCACATGATCCCGGCGCGCAGCGCCCGCCCCGCTTCGAGATCGGCCTGCAGCCCGGCCGTCTGAACGTAGCGGTTGTGGTAAGACGCCCGCCCATCGGTGATCGAAACGCCGTGCACCATGCCGTCGCCGTCAAACCAGTGGCTCGGCCCCGGCGGCGGGAAGCGCGGGTTTGGGTTGGCCTGCACAAAAGCGCCGCGCAGGCCCTCGGGCAGGGCGCCGATCACCTCGAGATCGACGTCGTCGCGCTCATCATCGACGCGGGCGTACAGGCCCTCGTCGTAGCTGGCGATGTTGAGCAGCGGGCGCAGGGCGCTCGGGGCGGGCGGCGTCGGGCTGAGCATGGGCACCTCGGGGCGGGCCGCCATCCTCGCACAGGGCTGGGCCGGCGCGGCCCTCAGGGCGCGGGCGGCGGCGGGCGGCGCTGGGCCTCGACCGCGGCGGTGGCCTCGTCGAGCAGAGAGCGCAGCACGTCATCTTCGGGAAGCAGCTCGGCCGCGGGGCGGATCACGCGCTGGGCCTCGGCCGCGCGCCCGACGTCGAGCAGGGCCAAGCAGAGCTGGGCGCGCAGCACCAGATCGGTGGGCGCCAGCCAGAGCGCCTCGAACATGCCGTCAATGGCGCGCTCTGGCTCACCCTGGGCCCAGTCCACCGCCGCGACCACCAGCCGGGCCCGCGGGTGGCTGGGCATGCGGGTGACCGCGTAGGCCGCCTCGGCCTCGGCCCGGCGCAGCTCGCCGCGGGCCAGCAGCAGCTCGGCGCTGAGCAGGGCCACCTCGGCGTGGTCGGGCACCTTGGCCAAGGCCTCGTCGGCGGCCTGCTCAGCCTCGTCCAGCGCGCCCACCGCGAGCAAGCTGCTGACCTGGCCGGCCATGGCCGCTGCGCTCATCGGATCGGCGTCCAGCGCGGCGCCAAACCAGCCCTCGGCCTCGGCGTGGGCGCCGAGCGCGCCGAGCAGCTCGGCCACCCGCAGGGCGCGGCCGCTGGACGGCGCGCGGTCATAGAGGGCCAAGCTCGCGTTCAGCGCGCCGGGCAGGTCACCTTCGGCGAGCAGCACGCGGGCGTCGAGCTCGGCGGCCCCGGCCGTGCCGGCCATGCCCGCGTCGAGCTGCTGCAGCAGGGCGCGGGCCTCGCGCACCTGCCCCCGCGCGAGCGCCTGACCGACCCCCCAGGTCAGGGGGATGAGCTCGATGACGTCGCGCGGGTCGAGATCACCGGCCTCGGCGTGCACATCGCCGCCCAGGTAGCCAAGCGCTGCCAGCGCCTCGACCTCATCGCCCCGCAGGGTGGCGGTGCCCGCCTCGGCGCCCGCGCTGGCGGCGATCAGCTCCGCCTCCCAATTGCCGATGGCCGCCGCGGCGGCGGCCGACTCCCCCGCGGGGACCGCCGCCTCCTCCTCGACCCCCACCCGCCCGCCGGTGAAGGGGTAGCGCGACAGCCGCACGCCCAGGGTCTCGCGCCCCTCGGCGAGCGTCCGCGCCGCGAGGGGGGCCAAGCCGAGGCTGTAGAGCCCGGTGCGCGCCTCGGACCAGGCCGCGCCGCTGCCGCCGGCTTGCAGCGGCCGGCCCTGCAGCTCGGGGCCGCCGCCGAGCCCGGCCCAAGCGAGCAGGCTGGGCACGATGTCGACGTGGCTGACGACATCGTCGACGACGGAGCCGATGGGCAGGCCGAGGTCGAGGCCGCGGGCCCGCACGATGAGCGGCACGCGCAGGGTGCCGTCGTGGAGCAGAAAACCGTGGGTCTGCTCGCCGCCCTCGCCGAAGGCCTCGCCGTGGTCGGCGGTGATCACGACCAAAGAGCGGGGGTGCTGGGCGTCCCAGGCCTCAAGCAGGCGGCCGACTTGGGCGTCGGCGTAGGCGATCTCGCCGTCGTAGGGGCGCCCGGGGTGGCGCGAGGCCCAGGGCTCGGGCGGGGCGTAGGGGTAGTGCGCGTCAAAGAGGTGCACCCACAAGAACAAGGGGCGCGCGTCGCCGGCGCGGCGGGCCAGCTCGCCCAGCGCGTCGTCGACCACGACCTCGGCCGGGCGCTCGTCGCGCCAGTCGAGCACGGTCGGCAGGCGCTCGAGCGGGTCGTGGTAGGCCTCAAAACCTTGGCCAAAACCCCAGCGGCGCCGGGTCGGGAAGGCGCTGGTCACCGCCGCCGTGCCGTAGCCAGCGGCGCTGAGGCGCTCGGCCAAGGTGAGCTCTTCGGGCCCGAGGATGAAGTCGCCGTTGTCGCGCACCCCGTGGGTCGGGGGGTAGCGACCGGTCATGATGCTGCTGTGGCTCGGGATGGTCAGGGGGCAGGTCGCGTAGGCCCGCGTCCAGGTCGTGCCCTCGGCGGCCAGCCGGTCATAGGTCGGGGTCTCGGCCTTGGCGTAGCCATAGGGGCCGAGGTGGTCGGCGCGGGTGGTGTCGAGCGTGATGAGCAGCACGCTCGGCG
The DNA here is from genome assembly GCA_016792625.1 of Deltaproteobacteria bacterium. Taxonomy (GTDB): domain Bacteria; phylum Myxococcota_A; class UBA796; order UBA796; family UBA2385; genus JAEUKK01. Next base: position 37,901 of record JAEUKK010000190.1, read on the forward strand.
GCGCCTGCGCGCAGCCGGCGGCGAGCAGGCCGGCCCAGACCGCCCGGCGCATCAGGCCTGGCCCGGGCGCAGCGGGGCGAGCTGGCGGGCAAACACGACGAAGTCGCGCACCTGGGCGGCGATCATCGCGCGGGTGGCGCCGTCTTTGGGCCCGCCGTCGGCGTCGAGGGCATCGCCCACGCCGGGCACGAAGACCCGGTTGGGGAACATGAAGGCGTTGCGGTAGCCGAACACCCCTTGGAGCTGCTCAATGGCGCGCAAGGCACCCCAACGCCCCGCGGCGAGGCCGATAAAGGCCACCGGCCGGCGCTCAAAAGCCACGGGAAAGGGCAGCATGTCGATGAACAGCTTGAGAACGCCGGGGAAGCTGCCATTGTACTCGGGCGAGAGCACGACGAGCCCGTCGGCCTTGAGCACCGCCTCGGCAAAAGCTTGGAAACCGGCGGGCTTCTGGGCGTAGGAGCCCGGCGCGAGCAGCTCGACCGGCAGGTCAGCGAGGTCGAGGAGCTGGGCCTCGACCCCCTCGACCGCGGCATAGGATGCGTGGACGTGGGCCGCGAGCCGGCGGGTCTGGGCGCCTGGGCGGTTGGTCCCGCAGAGGACAACAATGCGGATGGGTCGGGAGGGCTCAGACATGGGGCGAGGCTCGCTGCGATCAGGTGGAGAGGCGCTGACCGCCCCCATAGCGCGCCGCTCCGCCGCCGCGGCCGGCGTGAAACGGGCGGCAAGGCGCGCCACCCTCGCCGTGGGCTTGGTCGCGCTGTCTTGCGGGGGCGCGGCCGAGCTGGCGCGCGCCGCCGGCGAAGAGCTGGGCGCCGCCCTCCCGCCGCCGACCGGCTGCGTGGACGCGCTCTCGGCGCTGCAGGGCGCCGATCCCGACCCGCGCTGGGCCTCGCCCCACCTCATCGTCGTGCGCAAAGGCGCCCGCACCTTGCAGCACTTCAAAGCGGGCGCGCCGGCCCACACAGCGGACGGCGCCGCGCGCTGTTGGCGGGTGGGCCTCGGTTTTGCCCCCGAGGGCCCCAAACAAGCAGAGGGTGACGGCAAGACGCCCGAGGGCTGGTACCGCACGTCCGACAAACCAGAGTCCAGCTTCGCCCACGCGATCTCGGTGCACTACCCCAACGCCGAGGACGCCGCGCAGGGCCTCTCGGCCGGCCGGATCGACGCCAAGACCGCCCAGCAGCTCCGCGCCGCCGACAGCGCCGGCGTCCGGCCCGCCCAAGAGACCGCGCTGGGCGGCCACATCCTCATCCATGGGGGCGGCGGGCTGGTGGACTGGACGCTCGGCTGCATCGCGCTGGACGACCCGCACCTGCTCGACCTGCGGGCCGGGCTGCCCAAGGGTCAGCGGGCCTGGCTGCGGGTGCTGCCCTGAGCCCCGGGCTGAGCCGCCGGGCCCTGCTGGCCGGCCTGGGCGGGCTCGCGCTCATCGGCCCGGCCGCCGCGGCGCCCGACCTCGAGCTGCGCACCCTCGACCACCAAGGTGACCGCTGGCGCGTCGTGATCGCGAAGCTCGGCGCAGGGGCCGGGACGCTGCGCCTGCGGCTGTTCGGCCAAGCGCCTGGCGCGCCCCGCCCGCTCACCCTGCACAAGGCCGAGGTCGCGCTGAAGGCGGCCGGCCACCCGCCGCTGGTGTTGACCAACGCGGGCATGTTCCACGAAGGTGGTGTGCCCGTGGGGCTCCACGTGGAAGATGGTGTACAGTACGCTCCTTTGGTGCGCGGCGGCGGCGAGGGCAACTTCTTCCTGCTGCCCAATGGTGTGCTCTCGGTCGGGCCGCAGGGCGCCCGGATCGACGACGCCGCGGGCTTCTCGGCGCCGTCGGCGGCGCTCTCGGTGGCCACGCAGTCCGGCCCGCTGCTGGTGCACCGGGGCGGGATCCACCCCAAGCTCATCCCCAATTCGGCCAACCGGGCGCTGCGCAGCGCGGCGGGGGTGCGGGCCGACGGCGCCTTGGTCCTCGTGATCTCCGACGGGTTGGTGCGCTTTTTCGACACGGCCACCCTGCTGCGCGACGCGCTGGGCTGCCCCGACGCGCTCTACCTCGATGGCACGATCTCGGGCCTGCGGGCAGAGCTTTGGCCACAGGACCGGGGCCACCCCCGCGGCTATGGCGGGGTGCTGGCCCTGAACCGCACGGGCGGGGCGTGAGCACCGCGCCGCCGGGCGCGCTGCGGCCCTTGGTGCGCGCGCTGCAGGCGCTGGGCCTGCACGCGGCCGAGCTCGAGGGGCGCTGGGCCCTCCGGCTCGGGCCGCAGACGCCCGCGCTCTCGCTGCGAGAGCTGGCCGATCCTCCCGTCCCCGTGGACCAAGACCCCCACCGTTACCGGCCGGTGGTCGAGCTGGTCCGCCTCGCCTTGGGGGGCCACCCGCTGCCCCTGCGCCCGGCCCTGCGCAGCGCGGCGCTCAGCCACAGCGCGGCCCTCCAGGCCGGTGACCCCTTTGGCGCGCCGGTCCGCCACCTGCGCCTCGGCCCGCGGCTGCTGGTGCGGCCGATGGTCCAGCTCGGCAGCGGCCAGCTCGACGCCACGCCGCTGCTGCACCTCGCGCGCACGCCCCTGCCCGCGGCGCTCGAGGCCTGGGCCGCGGGCCGCCCCCGCTTGGCCGAAGACGATCCGGCGCGCCTGCTGCTTGAGCCGCCCCGCCCGGGCGCGCTGCGGGTGGGCGCGCGCCTCAAACGCCTGCCCCCGGACGACGAAGACGCCCTCCTGCACGCTGCGCTCACCTGTGCCACCGCCCCAGAGCGCGGGCCGGGCAGCGGCCTGCTGCACGAGCACGCCGGCCCGCTCTCGGTCCGCCCCCTGCGCCGCGCCGCGCCCGATCCGCTGCGGCGCGCGCTGCAGGCCGCCGAGCTCGAAGAGGACCTGCACGACTACAACCACGCCCTGCCGACCTGGGCCGAGGCCGACCCGCTGCGCCGGGCCTGGCCCGCCCTGCGGCGAGTCGAGGGGCCCGCGGGCGCGCCGCTCGGGGTCTGCACCTGGCCCCGGGCCGCCGCGGCGCTGCCCGCCGCCGATCTGTTCGATGTGGAGCTCGGCGACGGCGCCGTGGCGCGGGTCTGGGCCGACGCGGTGCTCGACGTGCTCAATGACGCCGGGCAGCCAATCCCCGGCACGTGGCCCCCGCGGCTCAGCGTGCGCGGACCCTTCCCCGCTGCGGCCGAGGCGCGGGCGCGGGCCCAGGCCATCGCCGTCGACTGAGCAGCTCGAGCGGAGAAGGGCTCAGGTCGGGCGCGCTCCGCGCCGAACAGGCGGAGCGGGCCAGGCAGGAGGAGACCCCAAATTCATCCCCACTCCGCCGGGCCCGCCCCGGAGCTGCTGGCAGGGGGTCCCTTCGGGGGCCCCCTGCTGGTCGCACGAAGGAGAGGCGCCGCACGCCCCACCGTCCCGGGTATGCCACGCCCGGCCGCGGGAAGTCAAGGGGTCCGGGCGCGGTCACTTCGCCAGGGCGCCCGAAGCAGCGTGGCGAACGGGTGCCCAGGGGATCGGGGCGGAATAGGCGGCGCCCGCGCGGCGCCGACGCGCTGCACCTCACCCGCCCCGAGGCGACGCAGGCCCCCATGCTCGACATCAAGCTGTTTCGGAACGATCCCGCCCGCATCAAGGACGCCATCTCCGCGCGCGGGGGCGATCCCGCGGCCGTCGACGAGGTCGTTCGCCTCGACGAGGCCTGGCGGTCTGCGGCGCAGCGCCGCGACGAGCTGCGCAACCTCCGCAAGGTGCTGAGCAAAGAGATCGGGCAGTCCAAAGACCCCGAGCTCCGCGCCGCCAAGATGAAAGAGGTCGAGGCGGCCAAAGAAGAGCTCGAGCTGGTCGAGGCCCAAGAGCAGCCCCTGGCCGAGCAGCGCGACGCGCTCCTGCTCGCCCTCCCCAACCTGCTCGACGAGGCCACCCCCCGCGGCCACAGCGAAGACGAGAACGTCGTCATTGAGACCGTTGGCGCGCCGCCGGCCCTGGGCTTCGCCCCGCGCACCCACTGGGATCTGGGGGCCGAGCAGAACCTCATCGACTTTGACCGCGGCGTGAAGATCAGCGGCAGCCGCTTTTACGTGCTGCGCGGTGATCTCGCGCGTATGCAGCGCGGCCTCATCGCCTGGCTGCTCAACTTCCACAGCAACCACGGCTACCGCGAGCTCTACCTGCCCTTCGCGGTGCGCGGGGCGGCGCTCAAGGGCGCGGGTCAGCTGCCCAAATTCGCCGACAACCTGTACCACGACGCCGAAGAAGACTTCTGGATGGTGCCGACCGCCGAGGTGCCGATCACCGGCTACCACGCCGACGAGATCATCGACGAAGAGCAGCTCCCCCTGCGGTACTGCGCCTACACCCCCTGCTTCCGCCGCGAGAAGGTCAGCCACGGCCGCGATGTGCGGGGCATCAAGCGGGGCCACCAGTTCGACAAGGTCGAGCTCTACCAGCTCACCCGCCCCGAAGACTCCGCCGCCGCGCTCGAAGAGATGCGCGCCCACGTCGCCCGCCTCTGCGAGGCGCTCGGCCTGCACTACCGGGTCAAGGCGCTGTGCAGCGCCGACATCGGCTTCGCGAGCCAGAAGACCTACGACTTCGAGGCCTGGGCGCCCGGCTGCCAAGAGTGGCTTGAGATCAGCAGCGTGAGCAACTGCCGCGAGTTCCAGGCCCGCCGGGCGAACCTGCGCTACCGCGAGGCCAGCACCCGCAAGCCCGAGCTGCTGCACACGCTCAACGGCTCGGGCCTGGGTCTGCCCCGCACGCTGATCTGCCTGCTCGAGAGCCACCAGCGCGCCGACGGCAGCATCGGCGTGCCGGAGTTCCTGCAACCCTTCGTGGGCACCGACGTGCTCCGGCCGGCCTAAAGCCGGCGCTCAGCCCCCGTCGACCGCGCCAAGGTGGCCCCGATCTCGGGCGTCGGCCGCCGCCGCCGCGCCGAGGCTGAGGTTCATCTCGAGCAGGCCCTCGCTCAGGGCCCGGGCCAGCAGGCGCCGCAGCGCGTCACCCCCCGGGCCCCGCTCGGCGAGGCGCTGCTCGGTCAGGCCCGGCGCCAGCAGCCGCAGGTGGGTGGGCGACCAAGCCACCCAGCGCGCGCCGGCTTCATCACCCCCGAGCAGCAGCCCTGGGGCTCGCAGGCGGCGAAGCGCCGCCTCTCGCCCATCGGGCACCGCGGCGCGCAGCACAAGCTCCCCCTGCAACACGAAGCAGACGCCCAGCGTGTCAGCCGGGTCGAGGACGGCGCCAGCGGGCAGCCGCAGATCGGCCGCTGATCGAAGCGCGGGGCCCAGCGCCGCGCAGAGGGCTGGCCCGGGCAGGCCGAGGGCAGGCCACCGCGCGGCGAGCGCGCCGGCGAAGGCCGGGATCGGGTCCACCAGGCTCAAGTGGCACCCCCGCGCAGGGCCCGACCCGGCCCGCGAAGGCGCGACCACAGCCCCATGCGCCGGGTCTCGGCCTCGAAGACCTCGGGCTCGGGGCGACGGGGCAGGCGCTCGGCCCCGCCGCTGGCCAGCAGGGCGGCGCCCGCCCCGCGCAGGCGCTCGCGCAAGGCGCCGAGGGCGGCCAGCTCCAAGGCCACGCGGGCCGCGGCCACCGCCTCGCCGCGCAGGGCCGCCGGCTCCAGCACCAGCACCGCCGCCGGCTCAAGCGCATCGACGGAGGCGCTGCGCAGTGCGTGATCTTCGACGAGGGCCCGCTCGCCCACGAGGTCGCCGGGCAGGGCCCAGCCCAAGACCCGGCCGCCCTCACCCCCGGCGCGCACCCGCAGCCGGCCCTCGATCACGAGGAAGGCGGCCGAGCCGCGATCCCCCGCGCGGAGCAGCACCTCGTGGGGCTCGATGCGCCGCAGCGGGGCGGCGGCGGCCAGGGCCGCGAGCTCGTCTCGACCGAGCGCACGCAAGGGGCGGAGGCGGCAGAGCATCGGGGGGGTCGCGCGCATGGGGGCACCTCCCCCCAGGGAACGGCGCCAGGCGGCCCGTCCCTGAGCCCGGCGGGGGCCAAAGGCCTCCGGGCCCGCCCGGATGGGGGCCCTCCGCCCGCCCGCGGCCGAACGCTCCGCCGCATCCCCTGGGTGCTGGGCGCGGATAGCTGCGGGGCGCGCGGGCCAGCGGCCCCGCTCGGGGGCCACATGGGCGAGCACAGGGCGCAGGGTCGGGTGCACACGCTGTGCTGGGCGCTGATCACGCTCATCGTCGGCGGCAGCGCGCCCGCGGCAGCCCAGGAGCCCGCCGAGGCCCCCGTCGCCGTCGTCGACCGCCTGGTCGGGGCCATGGTCAGCGCCGAGCGCGCCACCTCGTCGTGGAGCTTCGTGCTCGAACGCCAAGAGTGGGTCGACGGCGCGATGATGCCCGCCGAGCGCATGCAGGTGAGCTTCCAGAAGCCGTTCGCGGTCTACGCGAAGTGGATCGGCGCGGTCGACAACGGCCAGGAGCTCATCTTCAAGAAGGGCTGGAATGACGACCAGCTCATGGTCAACCCGCCGGGCTTGGTGCCCACCCTCAACCTCGACCCGCGGGGCGCGGTGGCGATGCGCGGCAACCGCCACCCCATCCTCGACATCGGCTTCCCCTTCCTCATCGGGCGCATCGCCGCTGACCACGCGATCGCCAAGGCCAACCCGACGCTGGTGACGGTGGAGGACCTCGGCCCCCGCAGCGTCGCGGGCCGCGCCGCCCGCTGCTACCGCTCGACCCTGCCCAAAGACAAGATCACCAGCTTGTATGCCTACAAGGCAGAGATCTGCGTCGACACCGCGCTGAACCTGCCCACCGAGGTCAAGGTCTGGGACAAGGTCGGCGGCAGCGTACAGCTGGTCGAGCGCTACAGCTTCTCGGCGGTGAAGGTGAACCCGGCCCTCGACCCCCTCACCTTCGACCCGACGAACCCGGCCTACGGCTTTTGAGCGACCGTCGAGATTGACGCGCTACTCGATATAGCCGAGGCCGCGCAGCTGATCGAGCATGTTCGCGTCGGCCCCGCTGGCCGCGGCCGCCTGGGTCTGGCGGGCCCCATAGGTGGGCACCCGCAGGCGGGGCCAAGCCGCCCGCGCCCCGGGGCGGAAGGCCTCGCTGAGCACCCGCCCGGGCAGGTCTTCGGCCACCGGCAGGCCGAGCACCCAGGCGATGGTCGGGCTGATGTCGGCCGGGCCCGCGCCCTGCAGCCGATGGCCGGGCAGCACGTCGGGCCCGACGAGGAAGAGCACCCCCTTCGCGTCGCGGGTGTGGCCCCCTGGGCGGTCTTTTCGCTGGCGTCGGTGCGCGTCGAGGCTCGGCTCGGCGCCATGATCGCTGAGCACGATGAGGTTGACCTCGGGGCCGGCGGCCTCCCACAGCTGGCCGACCATCGCGTCGGCGTAGCGGTAGACCGCGTCCACCGCGCCCTCCTCCAGCGCGAGGCCGGGGCGGAGGGTGCGGTACTTGAGCGGCTCCACCGCATCCCAAGCGTAGTGCTGGATGGGGTCGGGGCCGCGCAGGTAGACCATCACCAGATCGGGCGGCGTGGGCGCGCGCAGCTGCGCGGCGGCGATGCGGGCGTGGGGCAGGTCGAGGGCCCAGAAGGTCTTGAACCAGGACCAGGAGCTGCGCTCGTTGAACGGCGCCGCCTCGATGGCCACCCGCTGCGCGTCGCTCACCCCCGACATCTGCTGCAGCAGCGCGTAGGGGAAGGCGGCGGGGTCCAGCCACTCGCCCCGCAGCGCCTCGACCAGGGCCGGCGGGTGGGTGTCTTGCTGCAGCGCGGCGAGGGCGGCTCGGTCGGCCTCCCAATAGCGGCCGGCCATCCAGCCCGCGGCGGCCGGGTTGGCGTGATCGCTGATCACCACACCATTGACGGCCTCTGCCGGCCAGCTCGCCCACCAGTTGGTGACCGCCACCGTGCGGCCCGCATCGCTGGCGATGTTCCAGATGGCCGGCACCTTCCGCGCGCCGCTCGTGATGGGCACCTTTCCGTAGCCGGGCAGGGTCTGGGTGTAGTCCTCGACCCCGTGCTGCGCGGGCAGCTGGCCGGTGGCGATGGTCGTCCAGATGATCGGCGAGGCCGTCGTGTCCAGCGTGTCGAAGTCGGTCTGCAGCGCACCTTCGGCGGCGAGGCGGGCGAAGGTGGGCAGGTCGCCCCGGGCGATGCCCGCCGAGACCCGGCGCCAGTCGAGGCCGTCCACGCCGATGACCACGAGCCGGCGGCGCAGGCCCCGGGCCGCCGGCGGGCTGGTCCGCGCGGCCCACAGGCCCTCGGGCTGGTCATTGGTCGGGGCGAAGGTGGCGTCCAGCGCGCCGCTCCCCTCGCGGGCCAGGGCCCAGTCCCCCGGCAGGGGATCCGGCAGCACGATCAGCCCGCCCGCAGCGGCCGCGGCCTCGGCCTCGAGGGTGGCCCAGCGGGTCGAGGCCCCCAGCGCGACCACCCGCAGCCCGGGCTGCTCCAGCGCGGCGCGCAGACCGAGCGCCGCGGGCGCCAGCAGCGGCCCCCCGTCGAGCTCGTCGCGCGCGCGCAGGCGCAGCACCGCCAGCTCGGCGCGGTGGGGAGGGAAGGTCTTGGAGGCGGCCACGGCGGCGTTCTCGGCGGCGAGGCGGAGGCTGGAGGGCGCGGCCCCGCGCAGCCCGACCAGCGCGAGGGCCAGGGCGAGGCCGCCGAGCGCCGGGCGGAGGGAGGAGGGGGCCGCGGCCGGGCGGGGCCAGCGCGCGCCGAGCAGGTGCAGGCCGATCAGCGGGAGGAGCAGGGCGAGGCCCCGCAGGGCAGGATGGAGCGCCGGCGCAGCGCCCAGATCAGCCCGCAGCACGCCGTTCAGCGCGTCGACGAGGCCCGGGCTCGGCGCCCAGGCCGGCGCGCCGCCGAGCAGGGCCGCCGCGCCGATGAGCAGCGGAAGCTCGACGCCCGCGGCGCGGTCACCGCCCAGGGCCGCGCGCAGGCGGTGGGGCAGCGCGGCCAGGGCCAGGGCCGGGCTGGTCAGGGCCGCGCCGAGCCGGGCCGCCGCGCTGGCCAGGCGGTGGGCGCCAACTTGGGGCAGACCAGCCAAGCCCAAGGCCAAGGCCAGCGGCGTCGGATCGGCGGCGCCCATGCTGGCCACCGCGCCAGGCTCCACCGCGATCAGCAGCAGCAGGCCGTGGCCGAGGTGCACCGCCGGGGCGCCCAGCGGCCCGCGGGTCGAGGCGGCGCGCCCAGCCCAGGCCGCGGCGAGGCCGGCCAGCGCCCAGAGGCCGAAGCCCAGCGCCCGCACCCCGCCCAGACCGCCGAGCTTGTCGGCGATCGCCACCAGCGCGACGTAGAGCGGCGCGCCCCCGAGCTCAACACCAGGCGCCGCGGCGCCGGCCATGCGCAGGCTGCCGTGCCAGCCGTCGCCCTGGTGCAGGCCCCGCGCGAGGTCGAGCAGGGGCAGCTCGGCCAGCCCAGGCGGCGCCACCGCGGCCACAGCCGGCGCGCGCAGCGCGAGGCCCAGCGCGAAAATGGCGCCAAAGAGGCTGATCTCGATGAGGCGGTCGCGGTCAAGCCGCATCGGGCTCCTCCGGCGCGGGGGGCAAGGGCACGAGCTGCACGAGGCCGAGCAGCCCCAGCTCCACCACGGCGAGAACGACGCGGTGGACCACCGCCCAGGCCAGCGTGGTGCCCGGGTCGCTCAGGCTGGCCAGCGCAGCGACCAAGAAGGCCTCGCGCACGCCCAAGCCGGCGGGCGCCACCTGGGCGAGCTGGCCACCGGCGTAGCTGGCGACGAAGACACCGATGAGCATGAGGTTCTGATCGGCGTCGACCGGCGAGAGCGCGCCCGCGGTCAAGGCGAAGGACAGGCCGAGCAGGGCCCAGGCCAGCGCGTTGAGGCCGGTGAGGCCGAGCTGCAGCAGCACCCGGGGCTGCCCGCCGGTGGGCGGCAGGAGCGCACCGAGGCGGGGCACGAGCCGCGCCGCGACGTGCAGCGCGGGGAAGAGCGCGGCGCTACAGACCAGCGCGAAGAGCCCCAGCGCGGCGGCCTGCGCCGGGGGGATGAGCGCCGGGCCCAGCCCGGGGCCGGCGAAGCTCAACATGCCCACCACGGTGGCCGCGGCGAGCAGAAGCATGCTCTCCCACAGGACCAGGGCGGCGCTGGCGCTGGCGCCGAGCCCAAAACGCCGGCCGAGCCGCACCCGCTCGCCCACCAAAGCGACCTTACCCGGCACATACCGGAAGAAGTAGGACTGAAACCAGACCCGCCCCCACTGCAGGGCGAAGGGCAGGCCCGCGGGCAGGCCTTGGCTGGCCCGCGCGCCGACCACCGAGGCCCAGGCCAAGGTCAGCAGCGCCAGCGCGCCCACGCCCGCCGCCCCGAGCAAGGGGCCCGGCCGCAGCGAGAGCCGGGCGAAGCTGGCGCCGTCGAGGCCCTGCTGCACCGAGCGGCCCAACAAGACCAACACGATGACCACCGCACCGGCCCGCAGCAGGGTCCACAGCCAGGCGGGCACGCGGGGCTTGGGGCTCAAGGCTGCTCCCCAGGGGCGCGCACACGGTAGACCCGCATTTGGTCAAAACGCTGCGGCAGCGCATCAAAATGCGCGGCGAAGGCGGCGGGGTCATCCTTGAGCACCCGCCACTCCCGCGCGTCGCTGCGCAGGATGAGGTAGCGGGCGCCCCGCTGATCGACGAGCTTGAGCACGTCCTTGAGGCGCGTGCGGGCCTCGATCCAGTGGTAGCCGACGGCGCGGGTGCGGTAGCCGAGGCGCTTGCTGGCATCATCGTCCATCACGACGACCAGCGGGCCCTCTTCGCGCTCGCGGGCCTTCAGCCAGTCGACCAGGTCGTCGTGGATGTCGGCCTGCTTGTTGATGGTGACCCGCTCTGAGGCCTCGTAAAATACCTGTCGGGTTCCAATCCAGGCCACCACGACGAAGATGACGCTGCCGACGACCTTCCCGAAGCGCTCGGGGCGGTTGAACATCCACCCGAAGCTGAGCAAAAACAAGGGCAGGCTCATCAAGCCCTGCCGGCGGGCGAAGTACCACTCGCCGTTAAAGTGCTTGTGCACAGCGTGCACCGAGACGAAGCCGCCGACCGCCAGGGTGATCAGGAAGACCCACAGGTCGCGGTCGGGCCGAGCGAGGGCGGCCCGCAGCAGGGCCCGCGCCGCGGGGCCGTAGCCGCCGTGGGCCGCGGCCTCGGCCCGCAGCCGGTCGCGCAGCACCGCCGGGGCGAGGCAGAGCGCCATCGGCAGGGCCCAATGCAGACCGTGGTAGGCGGCGTCATAGGCGTCGCGGTCGATGTCATTGAACGAGGCCCGCAGCCCGAGCAGGCGGTCGCGCAGGGTGTCGAGCGGCCCGGGGGTGTCGACAATGACCTCGAGCGGCGGCAAGAGGTCGGTCACCCGGTGCTGGTCAAAACGCAGCAGGGCGCCGAGGCCGGGCTCAAGCAAGAAGCCCGAGAGGTAGCGGTGCCAGCCGAGCAGGGTCAGGCCGACCACCAGCTGGCAGAGCAGCAGCGCGCCCAGCGCCCGCCCCCGCGCGGGCCCGAGCGCCACCGCCCCGAGCTGGCCGATGGCGAAAGCAGCGGCCACCACGATGAATTGGCTGCGGATGAGGTAGAGCGCGCCCAACCAGAGGCCCGCCTCGAGGCCCCAGCGCAGGCGCGGCGGCCCCTCCTGTTGGGCGGCGCGCAGCAGGAACAGGCCCAGCGCCGCCCAGGCCATCCCCTCGGTGTAGGGCAGCACGGTGTAGACGAGGAATTCGCGGTGCACGGCGAGGCCTAGCGCAAAGAGGTGCCCGGCGTGCACGCCCGGGGCGACCTCGGGCAGCACCGGCGCGGGCCAGAGCCGGCGACCGAGCAGGTACATCGCGCCCACAGCGACCAGCGACAGCAACATGGGCAGCCAGTGGGCGGCGGCTTCGAGCGGCACAATCCGGCCGACGAGGCCGAGCAGGACGGGCCAGGCGGGGTAGACCGAGCTTGGGTGGGGCAGGGTGGGGTAGCCGAAGTGGAAGACCGAGATGTTGGTCTGCAGGCCCAAACCATCGCGCACATGCCGCGCCACGTCGGTGTAGTAGCCGCCGTCGACCGACATGCCGTGGGTGTGGAAGGCCTGCTGGGCCCGCAGCGCCGCATAGGGCAGCAGGGCGGCGATGAAGATGCGGTGATCGAGGGGGACCCGCCCGAGCACGCCCCGCAGGTCGGCGCTCACGCGGGCGCCGGGGCGTAGGCCGCGACCCAATAGATCGCCAAGGGGCCCGGCGCGGGGATGTGGGCGCGCTCGGTCGGCGCCCAGCCCGCCGCGCAGATGACCGCGTCGATCGACGCGGCGTTGTGCACGTGAAAGTGACCGTCAAAGCCGGCGAGTCGCCGACCCAAGCGATAGAGGCGCCCCTCGGTGGGCAGGCTGACCAACAAGCGGCCCGAGGGCTTGAGCAGGCGGCGAAAGTCCGCGAGGACCGGCCCCAGATCGTCGATGTGCTCGAGCACCTCGGCCGCGACCACCAGATCGAGGCAGGCGTCGGGCAGGGCGGCGAGGCCCTCGGGGCCCATCAGCCGCACCTTGCCCAGCCCCTTGCGCTCGACCCAGAGCCGGGCCGGGCCGAGCACCAGATCGACGCCGTAGACGGTGTCAGCGACGGCGCAGGCCGCCTCGAGCTGCACGCCCGCGCCGCAGCCGAAGTCGAGCAGCGCGCCGCCCGGCGGGCACAGCGCCCGCAGCCGCGCGCCGACCACGTGCACCCGCCGCCAGGCCATCCACCGCAGGACCGGGTTCTTGTGTAGGTAGCTGGGGATGGCCATCTCGTCGCGCTCCTCATCGGGGAGGGCCGCGGCCATCTCGCGCAAGGTGGCGGGGTCGATGGTCATGGGGCCTCAGCAGACGGGAGGGGCGGGAGGCCGCCGGGGCGCTGCGGCGCCACCTGGGGCAGGTAGCGGCGCGCGAGGTAAAGCTGGCGTTCTTGCACGCTGCGCAGGCGCGACACCATCTCGGCCACCTGCCCGAGCGCGAAGATCATCGCGCTGAGGCCAAAAAGGAAGGCGGAGAGGAAGCCGGCCCAAATGTGGGGCGAGAACTGCCCGACCTGCAGGCGGTGACCGAAAAAGAAGGCGCCCAAGCCAATCGAAGGCAACAGAAAGAGCAAGGCCGCGTTGTTAAACAGCACACCCGGGGAATAATCCCGGATGAAGCTGAACATGATGCCGACCGTGCGGCGGGCATACCGCCACAGGTTCGAGGCCACCCGGCTCTGGCCGTGCTCGCGGACCCCGCGCACCCGCAGGGGCTGCTCGACCATGCGCAGCCCCTTCTTCGACAGCACCAAGAAGCTCTCTTGGGTGTAGGTGAACTGGCCGAGCAGAACGAGGTGCAGCAGCGCCTCGCGGCTATAGGCCCGAAAACCACAGCTTACGTCGGCAAAAGACTGGCCGACCAAGCCGCTGACCAAGCGCGACATGCCCCAGTTCCCCCAGCGCTTGAGCCAGGGCATGTCGGGGATCAAGGCCGGGTCGAGGAAACGTGAGGCGGTCACGAAGTCGGCCCGGCCCTCGGTCAGCGGCCGCAGCAGCGTGGGGATGTCTTCGGGCCAAAACTGGCCGTCCGAGTCGATGTTGACCGCGACGTCGACCCCGCGGTGAATGGCCTCAGCCACGCCGCTCTGCAGGGCTGCGCCCACGCCGAGGTTGCGACCGTGCGAGAGCACGGCGGCGCCGGCGGCCCGGGCCAGGGCGACCGTGCGGTCGGTGCTGCCGTCATCGATGACCAGCAGCTGCACCTCATCAAAACCGGGCACCTGCCGCGGCACACGGGCGAGCACGTCCGCGACCGTCGCCTCTTCGTTGAGCGCCGGCATCATCACGAGCAGGGTGCGCCGATGCGCCGGAGCTTCGAGGGGCGAGCGGTCCACGGGGCCCCCTGCGGGCGCGAGGCCGCGCCCCGAGGCGGGCACGGCCCCCCGCGGCGGCGGGGCGCGCGGGTTATTGACCGGGGGAGGTGCGCGCAAGTGACGACAAGCAGCCCATTCCGTGACAGCAGCCCATCGCAGGAACGTGATCGGGAAGGCGAAGGGCAGATTGACGCGGCGGCGCACCCGGCGCTGGCCGCCCTGCCCGCGGCGCTCCGGGGCCCGCGGCCGGTCATCGTCGTGGTCGGCCTCGGCTACGTCGGCCTGCCGCTCTGCGTGGCTTTGGCCGAGAGCGGGGCCCGCGTGCACGGCCTCGACGTCGATCCCGGCTTGTGCGCGGCCCTGGACGCGGGCCGCTCCCACGTCGGCGATGTGCCCGACGCGGCCCTCGTCGCGGCGCTGGAAGCGGGCTTCGCCCCGACCACCGATCACGCCGTGATCGCCGACGGCGACGCCGTGATCATCTGCGTGCCCACACCCCTGCGCAAGACCAAAGACCCCGACATCTCCTACATCGTGGCGGCGGGCCAAGCGGTCGCCGCCCACGCCCGACCCGGCCAGCTCGTCGTCCTCGAGTCGACCACCTACCCGGGCACCACCGAAGACCTGCTCGTGCCCATGTTGCTCGCCAAAGGCCTGCGCCCGGGGCTCGAGGTCGCGGTCGCCTTCTCGCCCGAGCGGGTCGACCCCGGCAACGCCCTCTTTGGCTTGCGCAACACACCCAAAGTGGTGGGCGGCTGCACGCCGAGCTGCGCCGAGTCCGCGGCGGCCCTCTACGGCCGGGTCTGCGAGACGGTGCACCCGGTGCGCTCGCCGGCGGCGGCCGAGACGGTGAAGCTGCTCGAAAACACCTTCCGCATGGTCAACATCGGCTTGGTGAACGAGTTCGCGCTGGTCTGCCACAAGCTCGGCCTCAACGTCTGGGAGATCATCGAGGCGGCCTCGACCAAACCTTTCGGTTTTATGCCCTTCCGGCCGGGCCCGGGCTTGGGCGGCCACTGCATCCCCGTCGATCCGCACTACCTGGCCTGGAAGCTACGCTCTCTCAACTTCACCACCCGCTTCGTCGAGCTGGCCGACGCGGTGAACTCGGCCATGCCGCTGCATGTGGTCGACGTGCTGACCGAGGCGCTCAACCACGCCAAAAAAGCAGTGAACGGCGCCGAAGTGCTCGCCTTAGGCGTGGCGTACAAGGCCAATATCTCGGACGTGCGCGAGTCCCCCGCTCTCGAGGTGCTCGAGCTGCTCGACCACAAGGGCGCGCAGCTGCGCTACTGCGACCCCCACGTACCGACCGTCCGCCTGGCGACCGGCCCCCTGCAGGCCGAAGCGCTGAGCCCCGCCCTGCTCGCGTCGGCCGACGTGGTGCTCGTGCTCACCGATCATGCCGCCTTCGATTGGGACGAGGTCGTGGACCACGCGCGCTGCGTGGTCGACGCGCGCAACGCGACCGCCGGCGCGCTGTCCCGCCAGCCCGCGGCCGCGGCCAAGGTCTGGCTCATCGGCGGCGGCGCGCGCCTGGGCTGAGGCCCTTGCCGGGCCTAGGCGCCCCGACGGCCTGCGGCCGCCGGCGGCCCCCCGGCCCCGCTCGGGCGCGGCGCGCCCTCGGTCGCGGGGGCGACCGGCGCTGCGCGCCGCGGGCCGGTCGGCCTGGCGCGCGCGAGGCGCGGCCGGGCGCTCAGCCGCCCTGCTCGACCCGCCCGCAGTCGGCGGCCCGCTTGTCGCCCAGCCCGGCGGTGATCTGGCGCAGGTCGGCCCCGTCGGGGTGCACCACCCACAGATCGAGCACCTCGAGCAGATCGGCCGACAGCAGCACCTCTTCGCCGAGGAAGCAGGGATCGAGCAGCTGACCCGCGCCCGCAAGGCCGGGCACCACCACCGGGGCGCCGAGCGCCGCGCCCGCCCAGGGCGCGACCGCGACCCCGCCGTCGAGGGTCAGCACCACCGCCCCGCCGTCGGCCCGCCAAGCCGGCGCGCCGCCGCCCGCGACGAGCAGGCGGGGCACGCCCGCGGCCTCTATCCCCGCCGACAGGTGGAAAATACCCTCATCCACGCCATCGTCTGCTTCGACCAAGAGGTGCGCGCCGTCCGGCGAGGGCGCGGGCCCGGCGAGGCGCAGGCCCGGGGCCGACCAGAGCGTGACCAAGCCCCCGCCGCCGGCGGCGAAGCGCACGAGCACGTCGCCGGCGTCATCTTCGCGCACGGCGTAGAGGTTGCCGCCGAAGGGGTCCCACGTCGGGTCGCGAAAGGCTCCCGCTTCGAGGAGCAGGCGGCCCTCTCCGAAGGCGTCGGCCCGCAGCACGCCCGCCCCCGCCTCGACCTCGCCCACGAAGCTGAGCGCCAGGCCGTCGGCCGAGGCGGCCGGAGCGCGCTCGGCGCCCGGCGGCGCGTCGCGGAAGGCCGGGCCCATGCGGCAGAGCCCCGCGCCGTCCTCGTCGACGCGGAAGATCCGCGGGGTGCCGTCGGGGTCAGGCGCCTGAAAGTGCACCTTGCGCGCCCGCCGGTCGGGGTCGAGGTCAGCGCAGGGGATGACGTCCAGGCCGCTGATCTTGTCTCGGCCGCAGCCAAGCAGCAGCATTGGCAACATCCGCAGGGCGGCGCGGTCGGGGCGGCGCATGGGCTCCTCCACAGGCGTGTGCGGCGGCGGCGCTCAGGCGCCGGTCCACGCGCGGATGAGGTCGAGGAAGGCGCCACCGTACTTCCGGGCGCGCTCGGGGCCCATGCCGTGCACCTTGCGCAGGGCGTGCTCCGAGACGGGGCGGGCCTGGGCCAGCTCTTCGAGCGTCTTGTTCGGCGCGATGACGTAGGCGGGCACGTCCTCGGCGCGGGCGAGGCGGGTGCGCAGCTGCTTGAGCTCGTCGACCAGGGCGCCGTTGGCCGGGGCCGCGCCGGCTTTGGGCCGCGGCGGCGGGGCGCTCTTGGAGTTGCCGGGGAAGCGCATGAGGAAGCGGGGGGCCTCGGGCGCGCCGGACTCCTCTTGTTTCATCACCGCCCAGCCCACCGGCGTGAGCTCAAGCACCTTGTAGGTGCGCTCTGCGCCGTCAATCTGGCGCGTCTCGTAGGTGGTCTTGAGCGCGCCGGCGGCGACCAGGGCGGCGAGCACGTCCTCGAGCTCCTTGACCGTCCAGCTGCGCAGGATGCCCCAGGTGCTCAAGCGCTCGAAACCGAAGGCCAGCACGGCACCTTCGCGCGAGCCAGTGGCCACCTTGGCGATCATGCTGGCCGAAAAGGGCTTCTTCATGCGCGCCACCGTGGCGAGCAGCTTGCGCACCACCAGCTCTTCATCGACGGTGAGCGCGCGCTCGCCTGCGTCGATGCCGCGGCCCTCTCGACAGCCGTCGCAGGTGCCGCAGCGCTCCCAGGGCGGCTTCTGGCCGAAGTACTCGAGCAAGTAGCGGCGCCGGCAGCCCGCATGGGCGTAAGCGACCATCTTGTCGAGCTTCTCGTACTCTTGCTGGCGGCGCTCGACGAGCTTCTGCTCGTCGAGGTCAAGCTGCTCACCCGGGCGCAAAAGCTCGATGCCGCCGCCCTTCTCAGGCGGGACCCACTCGAGGTAGCGGCGCTCTTCGAGGCCGCGCAGGCTGGCCATCAGCTGCTCACGGCTCATCTCGAGGCGGTCAGAGAGCCAATCCGGCCGCAGGCTGAGCGTGTTGTCGCCCTCGGCCTCCATCTCGGCCCAGATCCAGCTCCACAGGCGGCCGCGCAGGCCGTCGGGCCGGGCCGCCGGGCGGTCGCGCCGCAGCACGACCATGCCCTCGCGCTGGCCGTGGTGGATGCGCCGCACCCAGCCCTCGCGGCGCAGCACCGCCACACAAGCGCTGGCGTGGCGCTCGTTGAGGTCCTCGCGGGTGCGGGCCGCCGCGGCGTCGGCCAGCTTCTCCATCGTGGTCCACACGGGGTTGGTCGGGGCGGCCTCGAGCTGCTCGTAGATGGCCCGCACATGCGCCGCCGGCGGGTGCGACATCTGGATGAGGAACTCTTGGGTGCGCCGGTCGGACTCGCGAAAAAGCAGCACGACCCGCGAGGTCTTGCCGTCGCGGCCCGCCCGCCCGATCTCTTGGTAATAGGCCTCGACCGTGCCAGGCAGATCGTAGTGCACGATGGCGCGCACGTTGTCTTTGTCGACGCCCATGCCAAAGGCGTTGGTGGCGACCACCAAATCTACCCCGCCCGACATGAACAGGTCTTGGACCGCGACGCGCTGCGCATGCTCCATGCCCCCGTGGTACATGCCGCAGTGCACGCCATTCCCACGAAGGTAGGTCGTCACCTTCTCGACGTTTTTTCGGGTCGCGCAGTAGACCAAGGTGGGGCCACAGGCGGCGATGTCGGGGATGCGGGCGAGCTTGTCTTTGTCGGTGCTCGAGGCGATCACCTCCATCCTTAAGTTTTCGCGGTCAAAACCTTGGACGAAGCGCCGTGCGTGCTCGATGCCCAGCGTGCGGGCGATGTCTTCTTGGACCAGCGGTGTCGCGGTGGCGGTCAGCGCGACCGTGCAGATGCCGCCCAGCGCCTTGCGGACCGCGCCCAGCCGCAGGTAGTCGGGCCGGAAGTCATGGCCCCACTGGCTGAGGCAGTGGGCCTCATCGACGGCCAGCAGCCGCAGATCGACGCCCTGGAGCTGCCGCAAGAAGCCCGGGGTGAAGCGCTCGGGCGCGACATAGACCAGCTCAAACTCACCGGCGCGCAGGCCGTCGAGGCGGCGGCGGCGCTCTTCGGTGCTGACCGAGGAGTTGATCGCCGTCGCGCGGACACCTTTGGCGTTCAGCGCGTCGACCTGGTCTTTCATCAGGGCGAGCAGCGGAGAGACCACCAGGGTCGTGCCGCCCCGGGCCAGCGCGGGCAGCTGGTAGCAGAGCGACTTGCCCGCGCCGGTGGGCATGACCACCAGGGTGTCGCCGCCGGCCGCGATGTGGGCGCAGATGTGGTCCTGCCCGCCGCGGAAGGCGGGGAAGCCAAAACGCTGCCGCAGCAGCCGGGTGAGGGCGTCGACGTCCGGCCCGGGGGCGGGCGGAGCGGGGCTGGGCATGAGGAACCGGCGGGCGGAGGGGGACGGTCCTGGGGCTTATCCAGGGGACCCCCTCCAGTCGAGGACAGATGTTGTCCGCCCGAACCCCTCAGGGATAGGCCCCGCGCGGAGGTGCCATGCGCCGCGACCCGCCCGCCCTGCCCTGCGCCCTGGCCCTGGCCCTCGCCGCCGCGCCCGCGCCCGCGGGGGCCGCCGGCTTTGACCCGCCCGCGCCCCTCTCCGCGCCGACCCTCGACCCCCGGGCGCCGGTCAGCCAGTACCAGGTGCTGTCGGGGCGCCACAGCAGCCGGCTCGGCCTGCGCGTGGCCGCGCCGCCGCTCCAGCGGTGGGCGGTGCACCAGAGCACCACGCTGGACGCCTTCTTCGCGCTCGACAACTGGAGCCGCGCCGTCCCGATCAGCTACCAGACCGTGCGCGCCCACGTGGGCCTCGACACGAGCTGGGCCTCGCCCTGGCTTGACGCGCGCCTGCCCGCCGGCCAGCGCGCGGTGGCCCAGCTCGGCTACTTCCACGAGAGCGACCACGTCACCGACGTCAACGACTTCGCCGCCGCCTACGCCCCCGACGGCACCACCGCCGGCCTGGACTTGGCGAACCCCGAGACCGGCGGCTTCGATTGGAACAACTGGTCCTCCTACGAGCTGCTGCGCGGGCGGCTGCGCCTGACCCAGCCGCTCGGCGCCCTCCCCTGGACCCTGCGCCTCAGCGCCGACGGCCGGCGCTACCTCCCGCCGATCAACGCGGGCGGCGTGCGGGGCCTGCGCTGGGGCTGGGGCGCCGAGGCCTGGGTGGAGCGGGCCCTGCGCAGGCCGCTCAGCGCCTACGCCGCGGGCCGGATCGACGTGGACCACGCCACCCTCGACCCGAGCAGCTTGGGCCTGCGCAACGTCGGGCCGGCCGACCGCCTGCCGCTGGTCGGCGCCGAGCTGGGCCTGGATGTGGCCTCGGCCGGCCCGCACGTGCAGCTCGCGCTGGTGCACCGCCGCGGCAGCGGCCAGGGGGCCGACTTCTTCGTCGACCATGGCGCCGAGTGGGGCCTCGGGCTGCGGGTCTGGCGCTGAGGCGCGCGGCTGGCGCGCTCAGGCCTCGGGCGTCTGCTGGGCCATCTTGGCGCGGTAGCGCCGCAAGCCGGCCTGGAAGGCCTCGTTGCCCCAGCGCTGCGGAAGGCTGTCGAGGATGAGGCGCAGGCCCTGGCCGGCCTCGGGCCCGAGCAGCCCCTCGAGGCTGGACTTGGCCGTGAGCAGCACCTCGATGACCTCAGCGTGCTGGCCGAGCTTCTCCCACGCTTCGCTGATGAGCAGGCAGGCCAGCAGGTAGCGCGAGGGGTCATCCCCCTCCAGCGCCGCCGCCCGGGCTTGGCTCGCCGCGGCCAGGGCCTGGGCCGGCTGCCCCTCGCGCAGGGCCGAGGCGGCCGCCTCGAGGCTGGCCGCCGCCTTCAGACCTTCGTCGCCGCTCGCCGCGGCCTCGCGCAGCAGCGCGCTCCACGGCTCGGGGGGGCCCTCCCCCTTGAGCTGATCGGCGAGGGCCCGCCGCTCGATGCGCACCTGCAGCTGCAGGCGGCCGTCCCCCGCCCGCTCTGCAGCCGCGACCGCGGCGTCGAGGTCATCGAGGCCCGCGCGCGGAAGGCCCCGGGCCACGTGCAGCATCGAGCGCAGGCGCAGGCCGCTGCAGAGCTCGGCGGCGCCCTCGGGGATCTCGGCCTCGTGCTCGCCGAGGAAGGCCAGCAGCACGTTGAGCTGGGCGATGCCCTCGGGCAGATCCCCGCCGCTGATCGCCAAGGCCGCGCGCTGCCGCTGGGCTTTGGCCCAGGTCGCCCGCTCACCGAGGGCCCCCGCGATGCCCACCGCCTCGCGCAGGGCCGCCCCCGCGCCCGCGCGGTCGCCCAAGCGCTCGAGCAAGCGGCCTCGACCATAGAGGTACTGGGCGCGCAGCCCGTGCCCGCCTGGGCGGTCGGTCAGGGAGGCCGCTTGGTCAAGCAGGCGGGCGGCGGGGGCCAGCTCACCCGCGGCGGTCGCGACGGCGGCGAGGCGCGCGAGCGCGTCGGCCTGGCCGAGGGCGTCACCGACCCGCTCGCAAGCCTCGGCGATCGCCCAGAGCTCAGCCTCGGCGAGGGCCCGCTCCGAGTCGACCCCGCTCACCGGCCGGCCCCGCCACCTTGGAGCGCCTCAGCCGCGGCCACCGCCGCCGCGAGCTCGGCCTGCAGGTTGGTGCGCGAGGCCGCGTGCCCGGTCGCCCAGGCCGCCGCGCCGCTGCCTGCCGCTTGGTGCTCGGCCTTGAGGCGCTCCTTCTCGGCCGCGATGCGCGCGAGCTCGGCGTCGGCCTGCGCGTCGGCCTGGCTCATCTCGGCGACCCCGGTCTGGGTCTCGGTCTGCTTGGTGGTGAGGGTCGCCTTGTTCGCGTCGATCTGGCCCTGGGCCGCGGTGGTCTGGGCCTTGGCCTCTTGGGTCTGGGCGCCCTGCGTGGCGGCCGCCGCCGACATCGCCGCCGCGGCCTCTCCGCCGGTGCTGGCGCCGCCGGTCATCTGCGCGGGCGCCTGACCGAGGCGCTGGGCCCCCGAGCTGCCCGCCCCGGCGTTGCCCACAAAACGGCTGGGGATCTTCGACATGAGCCCAAGGAAGCCGCCAATGAAGCTGCCCAGCAGGCCTTGGCTCTCGCCGGCCTTGCCGCCGCCCTCGGTGGCCTTGGCCCCGACCTCGCCGGCTTTGGCGCTCAGCTCTTGCTGCTTGGCCAGCTTGGCGTCGGCCTCGGCCTGGATCGCCGCGCCGGTCTGCCGCGCACCGTCGAGCACGGCCGCGCCGCCCTGCAGCTCGGCCTGGGTCTGGGCCCCGATGGCCTTGCCCTCGGCCAGGGCCACCTTCTGGCCCTTGAGCCGCTGCTCTTCGGCGTCGAGCGACTGGTAGGCCGCATAGGCGCCGTCGACCTGGTTCGGCGCGCCCATGGGCGGGGCCGGGAGCGCGCTGAGGCTGGCCATGGCCGCCTGCACCCGCGCCTTGGCGGCCTCGGCGCCGGGGTTGCCGCCCGCGGCGGCCTGCCCACCCTCGTCGCCACCACCGAAAAGATCGTAGTCGGGGCCGATCTCGCGCCCGGCGCCCGGCTTGGCCATCTGCTCGGGGTCAGCGAGCGCGCCCTGGTCTTTGGCCATGGTGACCAGCAGGCCCGTGCCGGCGCCCATCACGCCCTCGGCTTTGTTGTGCCCAAAAGGCCCGTTGTCGCCGGTCGGCCCGGTGCCGCCGAAGTCGAGGTACCACTTGTAGTCGGCCCGGGCCTGCTGGCGCTCTTGCCACTGCTGCTCGGCCTTGAGCGCGGTGGGGGTCTCGGCCGTCTGCAGGTCACCGCGCGCCCGCGAGCGGGCCCGCCGCTTGTCTTCGGCGCCCGCCGAGGCCTGGCTGTGCGCGCCGTTCGCCTCGTTGCGCCGCTGCTCGGCGATCTGGGCCTGAGCGGGCGGCGACTGCACCGCGTGCAGCTGCTTCATGCCCGCGAGGTGCAGCTCGGCCGCCTCGTGCTGGCCGGCGATCGCCCGCCGCTCGGACTCGAGCGCGCGCTGCTTGTCGGCCAGCGCCCCCTGCATGCGCGCGAGGTTCTCGGGGCTCGGCGCCTGCTGCTGCATGGCGCGGGCCGCGTTGAAGCGGGCGTCGGCCTCGTCGCCCTGGGCCCGTGCCGTGCGCACGTCTTGGTCGTAGCTGTCGAGCAGCTGCTTGCGCACGGCGAGCTCGGCCTTGAGCTCGGCCTCGGTCGGGCCGCCCCGGGCCTGCGCTTCGCGGAGCCGCTGCTGCGCGGCGTTGAGCTCGGCCTGGGCCCGCTGCAGCTCGTCGCGGGTGCGGCTGCGCTCTTCTTTGGCCTTGTCGTAGTCGGCCTGGGCCGTCGCCAGCCGCTGGCGCGCCGGCGCCAGGTCGAGCGTGGGGTCGGCCTGGCCGCGCTTCTCGAGCTGGCGGTTGGTGTACGCCCGGTGGCGGTCGCCGACGTAGACCTGGACGCCGTTCGCCTCAAGGCCGGCGATGCGCTGGCCGGTGGTCTGCCCCCGGGCGCGCGCCTGATTGGTGGCCTTGACGGTGTTGTCGAAGTCTTCCCGCACCTCGCCGCGGCGCTTGCTGCCCAGCGTCGCGTTGAAGCCGCTGCCCATCGCGCTGCCCGACTCGGTGCCGAAGGACCCGGTCATGATGCCGAGCGCGCGGCTCCAGGCGGGGGGCGGGCTCGCCGGCGCCGGCGCCGGAGCGGGCGCGGGGTTGTTGCCCTGGCCCTGCTGGCCCTTCTGCGCGAGGTGCCCCGAGAGGCGGCCGCGGGCGCTGTCTCCGGCGCGCTGGACGAAGTCTTGGGTGAACTTGGTGGTCTGCTCTTGCAGCCCGGCTGCTTTGGCCCGCGCCGCCTCGGGGTCGGCCTCCAAGAACAGGATGTCGAGCGTGCGCAGGCCCATCACCAGCAGCCGCAGCACGCTGAGGCCGAGGTTGATCGCCGTGCCGATGGTGCCGAGCAGCATGGCCCACTTGGCGGCCAAGGCCACGAAGGGGATGAGCCACTGCATGCCGGGGATCCAGCTGAGGATGAAGCCCAGGCCCGCCACGATCCAGCAGATGTTGCTCAGCGTGGCGATGATGCCGGCGATCGCATCACCCCAATCGAGCACACCCTCGATCATGTCGATCGGGTTGCCGCTGGTGAGCTTGTCCCAGCCGCTGCCGAACTTGCCGCCCCCGGTCAGGCCTTTGAGGGTGTCTTCGCCGTACTTCTTCGGGTCGTAGATGAGGCGCCCCATCTCGACGAAGCCCGACAAGTACGGGATCTTGCTGCTGGCCATGTTGAGCGCGGTGTCGATGACCACGCTGACCGCGCCCTCTTTGGCGCCGGCCATCGCACCACCGCCCAGCGCTTGGCCGACCAATTCAAGCCGGCTCATCGGCTGCTGCGCCGCCCCGGCGGGAGCGGCCCCGCCGCCCGCGCCCGCGCCCGCCTGCCCCTGCTGGCTGCGGAAGAGCTCGCGCATCGCCAGCTCTTGATCCCAGGGGAAGCCCCCCTTGAGGCCGCTCCACGGCGCGAAGGGCACCGGACCGCCGCCGCCCTGGGCCGGCGCCACCGCCGGGCCCTTGCCCCCCGCCGCCGGACCTTGGCCCGCCGCCTGCCCCGCGCCCGGCGCGCCGCCTTGGCCCTGGGCTGCGGCCTCTTGGGCGCCGGCCTGGGCCGCCTCACCCTCACCCTTGGCCTCATCTTCGCCGGGGGCTTGCGCTTGGGCCTGGCCTTGTACACCAGCGATGGCCTGGTCGATCTCGGCCTCGCTCTTGGGCTGCGCCTCGCCCGGCGCCGCCTGGCCCTGGTCGACCGCCGCGGCGGCCACCGCGGGCGCCGCCGCCGCCGGCGCGGCCGCCTCGGGGCCCGCAGGGGTCGGCCCCGCTGTCGGATCGGCCGGCGGCGCGCCTGCTTGGCGCTGCGCGGGCGCGCCGGCGGGGCCGTTGGCCTGGGCCTCTTCGCCCTCGGCCCCGTGGAGCTCGGCCTGCGCGCCGCCTTGGTTTGGGGCCGCCCCGCCTTGCGCCGGAACAGCCTGCGCTGGACCACCCTGGGCCGGAGCACCCTGGGCCGGAGCACCCTGGGCCGGAGCGCCTTGCACCGGAGCACCTTGGACCGGAGCACCCGGCGCCCCGCCCTGCGCCGCTTCGGCGGGGACCTTGCCCTTCAGCGCCTCTTGGGCCGCGGCGTTGCCCGCGCCCGGACCGGCGACGGGGGCCTGGCCGACGACCGGGACCTGCTGCTCGGGGGGGACGGCCTGCTGCCCGCTGTTGGCTCGCTTCTGGCGCTGGGGGCTCATCGGTCCTCCGGGGTGCTGCGGCCGGGCGCGGGCCTCGGGGCGCCGCGCGTTCCGTGCAAGCTATTCGTCGCGGTCCTGCTTGCCTGTGGGGGCGGTGACACCGCGGTGTCGCTGGGCGGCCGCCCCGCGCCACGCGCGGTGGACGGCCCCCGCCGGCACGTGCGCGCCGCCGCTCGCTGGCCCGCACCCAGCGCGGAGCTTAGCAAAGGGCCATGGACGTGGGCGAGGTGATTGAGCAGTACCTGCTCACCGGCGAGCCGCCCCAGTGGCGCCGCGTACCCCCCGCCGCCCGCCGCGGCGTCGAGCAGCGGCTGCGGCAGGTGCTGGTCGCCGTGGTCCGCCACCGCGCGGCGCGGGCCCCCCGCCGTCGACCGCGGGCCGCCCCCGAGGCGCCCGCCCTCGCCGCCCGGATCGCGCCGATGCTCCACGGCCTGCTCGAGCCGGCCCAGGCCGCCCGGGCCCTGGCCGTGCTCCCCGCCCGCCTCGTGATCCCCCAGGTCCGCACTTTTGCCGAAGACATCGACCAGGTCGGCCTCGCCGAGGCCTGGAGCATCGCCAACCTGCTGCTCGACGACCTGGGCGCGCCGCCGATCTCGGACGACACGCCGGTGCTCGACGGCCTCTGCGCCTCGGGGCGGGCATTTGTCGCCGCCCGCGCGGTCGACGGCGGCAGCGGCCCGGCGGGCGGCCGCGATGTGGTGGTGCACGAGCTCGCCCATCTGCTCCACACGCTGCCCGCGGGTGTCTTCGGCCTGACACCGGCGGAGTCGCCGCTGCTTCCTGTCCCGCCAGCCCGCCAGGAGCCCTTCGCCTGGGCCGCCGAGCGCCTGAGCTGCCGGCTGCGCGAGGGGCGCTGGCCCCCGCTCGACGCGGCCTTGCACGACCGGCGCGTCGATCTCGAGGTCCTGCGCCGGCTGAGCCGCGCCGCCGAGGCCGAGCCGGGCGCGGCCTGGTCTGGGCTGCGGCGCTTCGCGGTCGACGGGCTCCTCCCGCCCCTGTCCGAGGCGGGGCGCTGAAGCTCGGCCCGCGCGCGGGTAGGCTCCCGCCGCCGCCCTGCGCCCGCCGCGCGCCCTCCGGAGCCCCCATGCGTCTGCGCCCTCCTTCTGTCCGCGACCTCCGCCCGGCCCTCCTCCTCCTGCCCGGGCTGCTCCTCTCCGCCTGCCAGGACTACACCATCGAGTCCAAAGGTGACGCCAACGGCCAGGGCGACGAGGGCGCCGGGGAGGGCGGCGACGGCGGCGACGGCGCGGTCGACCCGCCCGCCGCCTGTGCGCCCTCGGCCTTCCCCGCCGAAGAGATCGGCGTGGACGACCTCTGCACCGCGGCGCCCCCCGGCGGCTTCGACCCCATCGTCGAGTGGGAGTACGGCTCAGGCCAGGGCTGCCTCTCGCAGCCGGTGGTCGGCGATCTCAACAGCGATGGTCGGCCCGAGATCGTCTTCAACCTGCTGGCGACCTTTTTCAACCCGCCGGGCCAGCTCGTGGTGCTCCAGGGCGACGGCTCGGGCGTGCTGTGGCGCGATGACGGCGCCCGCCTCGGTTTTGGCTCGCCGCCCGCGCTCGGTGACATCGACGGCGACGGCTTCCCCAACGTGGTGGTCGTGCGCGAGTACGCGAGCTCGCTGCTCGCGGTCGGCGACTACACCGCGGTGGCCTACGATCACACCGGCCGCCGCCTGTGGGAGTCGGCCCACTTCCAGGGCCGCGACTTCGACTACGCCACCGCGCCGAACATCCGCGACATGGACCACGACGGCTCACCCGAGGTGGTGCTCGGGCGCGTCATCCTCAACGGCGCCGACGGCAGCACCCGCGGTGTGGGCGACTACGGCCGCGGCAGCTACGGCCTGACCGAGCTCGGCAGCATCGTGATCGGCGAGAGCAGCGTGCCTGCGGTCACCGACATCGATCTGGACGGCGTGGACGAGGTCATCGTCGGCGACGCCATGTACAGCCCCGACGGCGAGGCCCTCTGGTTCGACTTGGGCCAAGAGGACGCCATGATCGCGGTGGCGAACCTCGACGACGACCCCGAGGGCGAGTGGGTGGGCATCACCGGGAACACCGTGCGGGCGCATGACACCGACGGCCGGGTGCTCTGGGGCCCCACCGAGATCCCCGGGGCCAACATCCTCGCCCCGGCGGGCATCGCCGACCTCGACGCCGACGGCTCGCCCGAGATCGTCACCGCCGGCGGCAACCAGCTCGTGGTCTACCGCGCCAACGGCAGCGTCTACTGGACCGCCGCGGTGCAGGACGAGTCGGGCGCCACCGGCGCGAGCTTCTTTGACTTCGAAGGCGACGGCCTGCTCGAGGTCGTCTACATCGATGAGATCGACATGGTCGTCTTCGATGGCCGCACCGGCGCGCGCAAATTTGTGAACCCCGAGCACGGCAGCAACACCATGTTCGACTACCCCACGGTGGCCGACGTGGACGCCGACGGCCAAGCCGAGATCGTGGTCTGCCACAACAGCTTCGGCAGCGCGGTCTCGGTCTATGGCGACGCGTCGGGGAGCTGGCGCCCCGCCCGCGCGGTCTGGAACCAGCACGCATACGACATCACCAACATCAACGACGATCTCAGCGTGCCCACCGACCCGGTGCCCGGTTTTGCCGACCACAACACCTGGCACTCGGCCCAGCCCTCTGACCTCGGCGCCATCGGCGAGGACCTCAGCGGCGAGATTTTGGCCGTCTGCCAAGACGAGTGCGCCGATGGCACGGTCTACGTCACCTTCCGCGCCGCGAACATCGCCGGAGAGGACCTCGCCGAGGACATCGCGCTGACCCTCTACGCGGTGGTCGACGGCGCCCAGGTCGCCGTCGAGGGCGCGGTGGTCAGCGGCGGGCTCAGCTCGGGCTGGGCCAGCGAGGCGGTGGTCGTGGCGGTGCCCGCCGACGCGGTGCGCGAGGCCGAGTCCCTGCTACTCAAGGTCGACGACGACGGCACCGGCACGGGGATCTACGCGGAGTGCTCCGAGACCAACAACCTCTACACCTGGGCCGGCCCCTTCTGCGCCGACTGAGGCGCGCGGGCCGCGCATCGCCCCGAGGCGCCCATGCCGGATCGCTCCCCCACCCTGGCGGCGCTGCAGGCCTGGCTGGCCCAGGTCTACGGCGGCCGCCGCACCCTGCTCGCCTTCGACGTGTCCGCCAGCACCACCTCGCTCGCCCGGGAGCTCAGCGCGCTCGGCGCCGGCCCGCTGGCCGTTCTCGCCGCGCGGGAGGGCATCGGCACGGGGCCCGAGCTGCCGACCCGGGTGGTGGGCGCGGTCGGCGGCGACATGATGGAGACCCTGCGCGCGGGCGAGGCGGCGCTGTCGAGCCTACAGGGCGCCGATCTCGACTGGCTCGACGCCTGGGACCCGGATCGCGGCGCCCGCGTGATCCGCACCTTGTTCAGCGACGGGGCGCCGGTCGGCGGCCGCCCCAGCTTCGGCGCCCGCCCCGCCGCCTGGCAGGCGCTCGAGGACAAGACCACCGTCGACGCGCTGTGGGACGCGGTCGGCGTGCCCCGGGCGCCGAGCGCGGTGGTGCCGGCCACCGGGCCCGCCCTGCGCGCCGCCCACGCCGCCCTCGACCAGGGCGCGGGCACCGTCTGGGCCGCCGACAACAAGCGCGGCTGGCACGGCGGGGCCAACGGCCTGCGCTGGGCCCGACCAGGCGCCGATCTTGACGCGCTGGTGGCCTTCTTCGAAGAGCGCGCCGACAGCGTGCGGGTGATGCCCTTCATCGAGGGCGTGCCCTGCAGCGTGCATGGCATCGTGGCCCCCACCACCGAGGGCCGCGTCGAGGTCATCGCGCTGCGCCCCTGCGAGATGCTCGTGCTGCGGCGGCCCGGCGAGGCCCGCTTCGTCTACTGCAGCGTGGGCACCTTTTGGGACCCGCCCGCCGCCGACCGCGCCGGGCTGCGCGCCCTCGCCAAGGCGGTCGGCGCGGCTCTGCACGCCCGGCTCGGCTACCGGGGCACCTTCACCATCGACGGCGTGATGGGGGCCGAGGGCTTCCGACCGACCGAGCTCAACCCACGCTTTGGCGGGGCGATCGCCGCGATGGGCAGCGGGCTCGGGCTGCCGCTCTACCTGCTGCACCTCGCGCTGGTCGAGGGCGTGCCTTTGCCCGTGCCCGCCGCTGATCTCGAGGCCGAGCTGCTCGCCGCCGCCGACCAGACCCGGGTGGGCGGCGCCCTGGCCGAGCTGCCCACGCCACAGCAGACCCGGACGCTGCGCCTGGTGGCCGAAGAGGAGGGCTGGCGCGCCGCGACAACGGAGGAGGCGCCCGCGGTGACCGTGCACATCGGGCCCTGGCCGAGCGGCGGCATGCTGCGCGCCAACTTCGCGCCGACGGGCGCCCCGGTCGGGCCGCCGCTGGCCCACAGCTTGGTGCGCCTGCTGCGCTGGCTCGACGCCGCGGAGCAGCTGGGAATTGGCGCGCTGGAGGCAGCCCAGGAGCGGCGTTTTCCACCGCCGGCCTGATGGACGTCAGGCTGGGGAGCGGTATGATCCGCGGGTCCTCCGACCTCACCCTGACGCGCCCCTGACGCGCCGAGGCCCGCCGATGCTCCCGACCGCCCTGCTGTTCGCCCTCGCCACCCTCTCCCCCGCACACGCCACCAGCACCGGCCGCACCGGTGTGACCACCACCGGCTGCAGCTGCCACGGCACCGCGAGCAGCGCGACCACCGTGACCATCACCCCGAGCGCCACCACCGTGACCCCCGGCGGCGCGATCACGGTCAGCGTCACGGTCAGCAACAGCACCAAAACCGGCGCCGGCTTCAACGCGGGGGTCGTCGACGCCGGGGGCAGCAACGCGGGCACGCTGGCCGCGGGCACCGGCTCGAAGGTGGCCAGCAGCGAGGTCACCCACACCGCCCGCCAGACGATGACCAGCGGGTCCTACACCTTCACCTTCGGCTGGACGGCGCCCAGCACGCCCGGCACCTACCGCATCCGCGCCGCGGGAAACGCGGTGAACAGCAACGGTGCGAGCTCGGGCGACGCCTGGGCGCTCGCGACCACGACCGAGATCACCGTCTGCGCGGCCGACGGCGACGGCGACGGCGTGACGGTCTGCGGCGGCGACTGCAACGACAGCAACGGCGCCATCTTCCCCGGGGCGACCGAGCTGCCCGGGGACCTCGTCGACCAGAACTGTGACAGCGCCGAGCTCTGCTACGTCGACGCTGACAATGACGGCTACCGGCTCACATCGACCATCGCGAGCGCCGACGCAGACTGCGCCGACAGCGGCGAGGGCGTCGCCACCGAGCCCACCGGCGACTGCAACGACAGCAGCAGCGCCATCAACCCCGCGGCCACCGAGCTGCCCGGTGACCTCGTCGACCAGAACTGCGACGGCGCCGAGCTCTGCTACGTCGACGCCGACAACGACGGCTACCGGCTCACCTCGACCGTGGCCAGCGTCGACGCCGACTGCGCCGACAGCGGCGAGGGCGTCGCGTCTGAGCCGACCGGCGACTGCAACGACGCCAGCTCGGCCATCCGCCCCGGCGCCACCGAGCTGCCCGGTGACCTCGTCGACCAGAACTGCGACGGCGCCGAGCTCTGCTACGTCGACGCCGACAATGACGGCTACCGGCTCACCTCGACCATCAGCAGCACCGACGCCGACTGCAGCGACAGTGGCGAGGGCATCGCCAGCGAGCCCACCGGCGACTGCAACGACAGCAGCGGCGCGATCAACCCCGGGGCCACCGAGCTGCCCGGTGACCTCGTCGATCAGAACTGCGACGGCGCCGAGCTCTGCTACGTCGACGCCGACAACGACGGCTACCGGCTGAGCACCACCCTCGCCAGCGCCGACGCCGACTGCGCCGACCCCGGCGAGGGCATCGCCACCGAGCCCACCGGCGACTGCAACGACGCCAACGCGCTGATCCGCCCCGGGGCCACCGAGACCTGCGACGGCGTCGACCAAGACTGCGACGGGCTCATCGACGATGGCGCGCCGGGCGGCTCGTTCTACTACCTCGACGTCGACGGCGACGGCTACGGCGATCCCGCGACCCAGGTCACGAGCTGCACCACGCTCAGCGGCTACATCCTCGCCGGCGGTGACTGCGACGACACCCGCATCGGGGTCAACCCGGCCGCCTCTGAGGTCTGCGACGCGGCCGACCTCGACGAAGACTGCGACGGCCTCGCTGAAGACGACGACCCCAGCGCCAGCGGCAAGCTGCCCTGGTTCGTCGACGCCGACGGCGACACCTACGGCGACGCCCTCGCGGGCAGCTTCTGCGACGCGCCGATCGGCGCGGTGCGCAGCGACACCGACTGTGATGACAGCGACAGCGCGAGCTACCCTTCGGCCCCCGAGAGCTGCTCCGACGCGGTCGACTACAACTGCGACGGGGTGGTCAGCCGGGTCGACCTCGACGGTGATGGCTGGGCCGCTTGTGAAGAGTGCGACGACCTGAACATCAACGTCAACCCCACCGCGGTCGAGGTCTGCAACACGATCGACGACGACTGCAATGGCGTGGTCGACGGCTCCGAGGCCGAGGACGCCTTCACCTTCTACGTCGACGCCGACAGCGACGGCTATGGCGACCCGACCCGACCCGTCTTCGACTGCGCCGCCCCCGAGGGCACCTCGGCCAGCGACGCCGACTGCGACGACGACAACCCGCTGGCCAACCCCGAGGGCACCGAGGTCTGGTACGACGGCGTCGACCAGGACTGCGACGAGAACGACGACGACCAGGATGGAGACGGCGCCGCCGCAGCCGACGACTGCGATGACACCAACCCCGAGCTCATCGAGGACTGCGGAGAGGACACCGGCACCGACGATGGCAGCGCCGACGGCGCTGACGGCGCCGATGGTGGGACGGCTGATGGCGCCGATGGCGCCGATGGCGCCGATGGCGACGACGGCACCGACGGCACCACCGACGACCAGAGCGACGACGGCGGCGGTGAAGACCCGCCGAAGGGCTCGACCGGCTGCGCCTCGAGCCCCGCGCCGGCCGCGGGCCTCGGCCTCTTTGGCGCGCTGGGCGCGCTGCTGTTCGGCCTGCGTCGCCGCCGCTGAGCCCCGACCGGCAGGGGGCGGGGCCCGCGCCCGCCCCTTCTCGGCCGGCGCGCGCCGCTAGAGGGCCGCCGGGGGCCCGAGCAAGCGCAGGAGGGCCGGGGAGCGCGCGCTGTCGGCCACGCTGGCCAAGGTGTGGCTGTCGAGCACGGCGAAGAAGGCGCTCCGGGCCTCGCAGATCGCGGCCTGCAGCCCGCAGCCCCAGGCGAGCGGGCAGCGGCCCTCGTCGCTCAAGCAGGCCACCAGCGCGAAGTCGGGCTCGATGCTGCGGACCACCGCCCCGATGCGGATCTCCGACGGCGACAGGGCGAGGCGCACCCCGCCGCCCCGGCCCCGCGCCGAGCTGATCCAGCCCGTGTGACCGAGGTGCTGCACGACCTTTTGCAGGTGGGTCATCGACACGTCGAAGCGCTCGGCGAGTACCGCGACCGGCACAAAACGGTCGGTCGTCGTGCTCAGGGCCATGAGCACGCGCAGGGCGTAGTCGGTGTGGCTGGTGAGTCTCATGCCCCGAGCATAAAACAAGGCTCAGGCGGAGTCTGTCCGGTGAATTGCGGGGCTGCCCGGGGGCGGCCATGCTCCCAGGGGCGCGGGCTCGCCGAGACCAGCCTCACGCAGCCCCATCCGGCGGCGGCAGCCGCGCGATCGGCGCCGCGCCCTCCGGGAAGTCCCGGGGGTAGGCACCCTCAGGCCTCGGCGGTGCCCTGCGCGGCGTGGATCAGCAGGTGCTCGAGCGCGGTGACCCGCAGCGCGCCTGCGTGGGTGGACTCGAGGTCGACCGGCGGGGCCACGCCGGCGCGACGCGCGTCCTCCCACCGGCTGGCGCAGAGGCACCAGCGATCCCCTGGCTTCAACCCCGGGAAGCCGAAGGCCGGCGCGGGCGAGATGAGGTCATTGCCCTGCGCGCGCGAGTAGGCCAAGAAGTCGGCGGTCATCACCGCGCAAATGACGTGCATGCCGCGATCTTCAGGGCCCGTGTGGCAGCAGCCGTCACGCAGCCAGCCGGTGCGCGGCGCGGCCGAGCAGAGCTTGAGGGGGCCGCCGAGCACATTGGCGGCCGGGGGAGCGTCAGACATGCACGACCTCGGGACGGGGGGGAGGGCGCAGGCTAGCCCGCTCTGGGGCCCGCGCCGCCGCCCCCGCGAGGTCCGCCGATGATGAGCCCGCACGCGCTGTACGCGCCGCACGCGCCCGGGCCCAGCGAGGGCCGCGTCGACGTCGCGGTGGTCGGCGCCGGGCCCGCCGGCCTCGCCTTGGGCGCCGCGCTCGCCCGCCGCGGCCTGCGGGTGGCCGCCTGCGGCCCGGCCGCGCCCTGGGCGCCCACCTTCGGCTGCTGGGCCGACGAGCTGCCCGCCGCGTTCGCCGCCGCGCCGGGTGTGGTGCGGGCCCGCTACGCCGACCCGGCCTTCGTGGGCGCCGACGGCGCGCCACGGGACCTCGGCCGCGCCTATCTGCGCCTCGACACCGACGCGCTGCAGGCCCACCTCGAAGCGCAGGCCCTCGAAGCGGGCTGCGCGCGCAGGCCGGCGATCGTCGCCCAGGTCGAGGGCGGGCCGGGCGCTTGGACCCTCGCCGGCCCCGGCCTCGGGCTGACCGCCGCCCTGGTCGTCGACGCCACCGGCGCCGGCCTGCCCGGCTTGCGGCGCGGCAAGGGCCCGCCCGCCGCGATCCAGGCCGCCTGGGGCGAGGTCTACCGCCTGCCCGCCGGCCACCCCTTCGGGCGCATGGCCTTGATGGACTGGCGGCCCGCAGCCAAGGCCCCCGACGACGAGATCGGCGACCCAGACGCCGATCCGAGCTTCCTCTACGCCCTGCCCCTCGACGCGGAGCACGTCTTCTTCGAGGAGACCAGCCTCGCCCGCCGCCCCGCCCTGCCGCTGCCAGCGCTCGAGGCCCGCCTCCAGCGCCGGCTCGCCGGCAGCGGCGCGGTCGCCTGCGGCCACGTCGAGCGCTGCTGGATCCCCATGGGCGGGCCGCGGCCAGCGCTGAACCAGCCCCTGCTCGCCTTTGGCGCCGCCGCCGGACTCGTGCACCCGGCCACCGGCTACCAGCTCAGCCGCAGCCTCGGCCTCGCCGACCCGCTGGCCGCGGCCCTCAGCGCGGCCCTCGCCCGCGATCCGGCCGCCGCCCCTGCCGCGGGCTGGGGCCTGCTCTGGCCCCGGGGCCGCCAGCGGGCCTGGGCCCTCTTCGACTATGGCCTCGAGGTGCTGCTCGGCCTCGACCGGGCGGGCCTCGACCAGTTCTTCTCGTTGTTCTTCGCGCTGCCCGAGGCCGAGTGGCGCAGCTTCCTCGCCGGTGACCCAGAGCCTGAGGCCCTGCGGGTGGCCATGCTGCGCATCTTCGCCCGTGCCGATGGGCCGACCCGCCTCGCCCTGCTCGGCCGGGGCAACGGCGCCCGCTGGGGCCCGATGCTGCGGGCGGCGCTGGGCTGAGCGCGGGGCCCGATGCCCCGAAGATATCGACCTGCGGGTCATCTTCGGGCATCGCCTCGCGGCGGCAGGGGGCGGAGCGGCCCGCGCAGCGGGGTCGGGCGCGCCCGCGCCCGACGGAGCGCAGCGACCCCGCGCAGCACCCGGCCCGGCGCCCGCGCCGGGGCCGCCTAGCCCTCGCCGCCCTCGTCGGGCCGCCAGTCGCGGGGGTGCCAGCGCTCGGGCGCCGCACGGCGGGGGTCACGGCGGCGCTTGGCCGCCTCTTCTTTGGCGCGCACCTCGGCCATCAGCTTGCGGTAGCTCGCGAGGCGACCCATCTCAAGCTCCCCCTCGGTGATCGCCGCCAGCAGCGCGCAGCCGGCCTCGCGGGTGTGGGTGCAGCCCCGAAACTTGCAGCCCTCGGCGCGGGCGTGCAGGTCCTCAAAGCTGCGGTCGACGCCCGAGCCGTCCCACAGCTGCAGCTCGCGCATGCCCGGCGTGTCGATGAGCACGCCGCCGCTCTCGCCGGCGGCCCCGCGCGCGGGCAGCACCACCAGCTCGCGGTGGGTGGTGGTGTGGCGGCCCTTCTCGTCGTCGGCCCGCACCGCGCCCACCGCCAGCTCAGGCCGGCCCAACAGCGCGTTGGCGATGCTGCTCTTGCCCACGCCCGAGCTGCCCACGAGGCCCAAGGTGCGCCCCGGGCCGAGGCGCGTGAGCAGGGCCTCGACCCCGTCGCCGGCCCGGGCTGAGAGGCCGAGCACGGGCACCGCGCCGAGGGCAGCCTGGACCTCAGCCACCGGATCGACGTCAGGCGGGGCCAAGTCGAGCTTGTTGACCACGACGAGCACCGCCGCGCCGCTGGCCTCGGCCGCGGCGAGGTACCGCTCGATGCGCCGCAGGTTCAGCTCTTGGCCCCAAGCGGCGACAACGACGAGCAAGTCGAGGTTCGCCGCGACCACCTGCACCGCTACCCGCCGGCGGGGGATCTGGCGCAGCAGGGCCGTGCGCCGCGGGAGCAGCGCGGCCACCCGGGGGGTCTCGCCCTCTGGCACGAGCACCCAGTCGCCGACCCGGGGCCTCAGCAGGGCGGCCGCGGGGTCGGCGCTGTCGTATTGGGCGCCCTGGGGCGCAAAGGCCAGCCGGCTGCCCCCCGCGTCGAGCAGGACGAGGCGCCCGCGGTGCTCGACCGCCACCCGGGCCGGCGCGCAGCCCGGCAGGTCGAGCGCGGCAGCGGCCTGGGCCCAGCCCAGGTCCCAGCCCAGGGCGGCCAGCGAGGGGCCGGCTGCGCCCCGATCCAGCGCCCGGCTCAGCGCGGCTTCGCCCTCGGCTTCGGTGTACTGCTCGTCAATCTCGACGTCGAGCGGAGGGGGCGAGGCCGCGGGCGGGCGCGGCGGAGGGGGTCGACGGGCCATGCGGCTCCTGCGCAGAGAAGCGCCCCGCGGGGCCAGCGCCCGGGGGCTCCGGCCAGCTATTGCGGCGCGCAGGCCGCTCCACCCGAGGCCGCCGCGGGGCCGCGCGCCCGTGGTAGCCTCGGAGCCGCCCCGAGGTGCCCATGTGGAAGCCCCCCCGCCGTCTCGCCCTGCCCCTGCTCGCCCCGCTCGCGCTGCTGAGCGCCTGCCGTCCGCCGCCCGACGCGCCCGAGAAGCTCGAAGACCTCTGCGGCTACCTCTATGACCACGTGGGCGACGAAGACGACGAGGCGCTCGCGGTCGGCCTGAACAACCTGCGGGCCTGGCTCAATAAAGGCGACAACTTCGAGGCCACCGTCGCCGGCTACTCGATCACCCAGCTCGACCAAGACACCGTCGACAAGCTCGATGACCGGCCCCGCGACACCTCAGACCTGCTCGGCGCGGCCTCGGTCTACGACCACGGCCACAAGCTGCGCCCGCTCCTCGACGCCATCGTGGTGAAGAACCAGATGGAGGTCTTCACCGACAACTACCTCGCGTATGAGCGCACCTTCGACCAGCCGCCCAAGTGTTTCCCCGACCGCGACTGCCTCGAGCTGGCCGGCATGTCGATCACCACGAGCAGCTTCGTGGGCGCCGAGATCGTGACCAAGAACCGCCAGCAGTTCCGGTGGGTCGAGACCGACGACGGCTGGGCCATGGTGCGCCGCAACTGGCTGATCACCCCCGCCGAGACCAGCGTTTTTGGCACCGACATCGTGCTCGAGGCGCAGTACTACCTCGGCGTGGCCCTGCCCTATGGCGGGCGCACGAGCCACCTCATCGCCACCTGGATGGAGGCCGACTATGGCGCCATCCCCGCCACCGACGACTTCATCAAGAGCCAGATCGTGAAGTCGATGCAGGAGCAAGGTGAGCAGCTCGAGGCCTACCTCGACGAGAACTAAAGGCAGCGGCGGCGCAGAATGGCGGCGCATGCCCGCCGTCGCCCCCCGCTGCGGCCACTTTTGGCCGTATGAAAGGGGGTTGTATGCGCAGGATTGACGTACTGCTGGTTGTTTTCGGCGTCACGCTGCTCGCGGGCCCAGGCGCTGCCGGGGCCTTCTGCGGCACCTATGTGGGCAGCGCGGGCGAGACGCTGACCAACCGGGCCAGCCAAGTGGTGCTGGTGCGCGAGGGCCGCCGCACGACGATCACGATGGCCAACGACGTGCTCTCGGCCGGGCCCAGCTTCGCGATGCTCATCCCCGTGCCGGGCGACGTCGACCCCGACGACGTGCGCATCGAGCAGCTCGGCCCGATGGAGCGGGTCGACAAGTACGCCGCCCCCCGCTTGGTCGAGTACACCTGCGAAGACCTGCACGGCGACAGCGATCTGGCCAGCGCGGGCTGCAGCTGCGCGGCGGACGCGGCCAAGGGCCTCATCTCTGCCTACGCGATGGAGGCGCTGCCCGGCTTCCTCGAGTCCGCCGGCCTCGCCGACGCTGACCTCGAGGTCGAGGTGCTCAGCCCCTCGTCGGCGGCCGAGCTGGCCGGGGCCGACGCGCTGGTCGGGCGCAGCCTCTCGGCCGAGGCGAGCGCGCTCATCGACGAGGCCCTCTCGGCCGGCGCCAGCTTCATCAGCGTGAAGATCGACCTGCGCAACGCGGGCGCCGGCGCGCTCTGGCTGCCGCCGATCCAATTCTCCTACGAGTCCGACAGCCTGAGCCTGCCGGTGCGCCTGGGCGCCCTGAACTCGCCCGGCAGCCAAGACATCATCCTGCACGTCATCACCGACGCGTCGCAGGGCCAGGTGGGCATCTCGAACCTGCCCGAGGTCCAGGTCGAGGCCGAGTGTATGTGGCGCCGCGACGGCCTCGAGAGTTTCTCGGGCTTCTACGAAGAGCAGGCCAGCGCCGCCTTTGACAGCGCCGGCGGGGTGGGCGCCTACATCACCGAGTACGTCTGGCAGCCCACCGGCTGCGACCCCTGCAACGCCGTGGGCCCGCTCGACGGCGAGGTGATGGCCGCGCTGGGCTTCCGCGGTGATCCGGCCCAGGCGGCGCTGACCCGCCTGCACGTGCGCTATGCGCCGGGCGCCGGTGATCTCGCGCTCTACCCGAGCAACACCTTCAGCACCCAGCAGCTGCGCTTCGTCCAGCACGACGAGAGCTTGGAGCAGGACTTCCCCGTCTGCGGCGAGGGCTGGGTCGAGGGCGGCGGCAGCTGCGAAGACAGCCAAGACACCGGCAGCGGCGGGCCTTTCGGCATGCGCCTGCCCGCGGGCTGGCTGCTCGCCCTCGGCGGGCTCGTGGGCATCGGCCGGCGGTGGAGGATCGGGCGCTGAGCAGCTGCGCCCGAGGCGGAGAGGAGGATGAGGGCTCATGCGGAGGGCGACCCGCTCCGACACCGGGGGCGGAGGATCACCATGGTCAACGCCCGCGTCGCTTCGTCCTGCACTTCACCCCTGCTCGTTGGAGCCGGCCTGCTCAGCCTGCTCGCCGGCTGCGCCGCCCCCGAGGGCGCGCCCGCGCTCGACCCTGCCGAGGGTGGCGAGCCCGCCGTCGATGTCGAGGACAGCGCAGGCGCCGCCGACAGCATGGAGCCCGCCCACATCCCGCCCGCCGTGCGCGCCGCCCTGGCCGCCGCGGGCACGGTCGAGCTCATCGTCGAGCTCGAGCCGGTGGTCCTCACCACCTCGGAGGAGGCCGAGGTGCTCGACGAGGCCGGCCTCAGCCCGGCCGCGCTGCGCGACATGGACGCCGAGGCCCGGGCCCCGGTCGAGGCGCGCCTCCGCCTCGCGCGGGCCGACATCCTCCGCGGCGCGATCGACGGCCTCGAGGGCCGGCTGCCCGCCGGCGCCACCCTCAGCCGCCGCTACACCCACCTGCCGCTGGCGCTGATCACCGTCACCCGCGAAGAGGCGCTCGAGCTGCTCGCCGAGGACCCCGAGGTGGTCGCCATTCACCCGCAGCGGGTCTACACGACCACCGACGCCCAGAGCCTGGGCCTGATCGACCAGCCCGAGGCCCAGGCCCTCGGCCACGCCGGAGATGGCGTCTCGGTCGCCATCCTCGACACCGGCCTCGACTATACCCGGGCCGCCTTCGGCTCTTGCGCGAGCCCCGGCGCGGGCGGCGCCTGCCGCGTGGTCGCCGCCGCTGACTTCGCCCCCACCGACGGCACGCTCGACGACTCGGGCCTGCACGGCACCAACGTGGCCGGCATCGTCGGCATGGTGGCCCCGGGCGCGAGCCTGATCGGCCTCGACGTCTTCCGCGGGGCCAGCGGCTACACCTCGGACATCGTCGCGGCCATCGACTGGGTCATCGACAACAAGGCGGTCTACAACATCGCGGCGATGAACCTGAGCTTGGGCGGCGGGGCCTACACCGCCGAGTGCCCCAGCGACCCCTTTGAGGTGGCCTTGGCCGAGGCCAAAGCCGCCGGCGTCGCCGCCGCGGTGGCCACCGGGAACAACGGCTACACCAACAAGGTCGCCAGCCCGGCCTGCGCTCCGAGCGCGATCACCGTGGGCGCGGTCTATGACAGCAATATGGGCGGCATCGGCTGGTCGGGCTGCTCGGACAGTACCACCGCCGCCGACAAGGTGACCTGCTTCTCGAACTCGGCCTCCTTCCAAGACCTGCTGGCCCCCGGGGCGCTGATCACCGCCGCGGGCGTGACCATGGGCGGCACCAGCCAGGCCACCCCCCACGTGGCGGGGGCCCTCGCGGTGATGCGCGCGGCCTTCCCCACCGACACGGTCGCCCAACACGTCGACCGCCTGCGCACCACCGGCGTGACCATCACCGATCACCGCAACGGCCTGAGCTTCCCCCGCATCGACCTCGACGCGGCGGTGGCCGGCGCCGGCCTCGACTGCCAGATCAGCCTCAGCCACGGGTCCACCGCGCTCGGCGCGGGCGCAGGCACCTCAACCCTCAGCGTCAGCGTGATGGCGGGCTGCCCCTGGTCGATCAACACCGGGGCGTCTTGGCTCACCGCCAGCCCGCGCTCGGGCACCGGCCCGGGCAGCGTCAGCCTGACCCGCACCAGCAACCCGTCGACCGCCCGCAGCGCGGCGCTGACCGCCGGGTCGGCCTCGGCGACGGTCAACCAGGCGGCGAACGACACGCCGATCGCCAGCCTAAGCATCGCCGGCGGCGCCGCGTGGACCAAGACCCGCAGCGTGGTGCTGACCACCGGCGGCACCGACGCGAGCGGCCTCAGCCAGATGTGCGTGTCGACCAGCGACAGCTGCAGCTACGTGACCTACGCCTCGACCCTCAACTACACCCTGGCCACCGGCGAGGGCACCAAGACGCTGAAGCTGCGGGTGAAGGACGCCCACGGCCTGGTCAGCGAATGGGCGACCGACACCATCGGCCTCGACACCGTGGCGCCGACCATCGGCCTCGCCGAGGTGGTGCCCACCGACGGCGGCTTCAACGCGCGCTGGTCGGGCGTGACCGACGCCACCAGCGGCCTCTCCCAGGTGCGCTTCGTCGTGCGGGCGGGCACCACCGCCCCCACCTGCACCGACACGGCGGCGGGCACGGGCAGCGGCGCGTCGGGTGACCTCGCGCTGAGCGGCCTCACCAACGGCCAAGTCTACGCCGTCATCGCCTGCGCCACCGACGTGGCCGGCAACACCATCGCGGGCGCCCCGGCCTACCTCGCGCCGGTCGCGGCCGGCGACAGCGGCGCCAAGCTCAGCATCAACAGCGGCGCGGCCTTCAGCAAGAGCCGCACGGTCACCGTGGCCCTGCGGCCCAGCGGCGCGCCGACCCAGTACTGCCTGAGCAACACGCCCACCTGCACGTCGTTCAAGGCGCTGACCGCCACCGCGACCTGGTCGCTGCTCGCCGGCGACGGCACCCGCACCGCGCTGGTCTGGTACAAAGACGGCGCGGGCGCGGTCAGCGGCCCCTTCGCCGACAGCGTAGTGGTCGACGCCACCGCCCCGACCAACGGAACGGTGAGCGCGGCCCGCAGCGACGGCAGCCTCGCCCTGAGCTGGACCGGCTTCACCGACGCCCGCTCGGGCATCGTCAACTACAAGGTCTGGACCCAAGCCAGCACCGCCCCGGCCTGCGGGCGCGGCACCCTGGCCTACGACGGCGCGAACACCACCGCGACCCTGACCGGCCTCACCAACGGCGCCCTGGTCGGCGTGCGGGTCTGCGCGACCGACGCGGCGGGCAACACCTCGACCGGCGCGACCCTGGTCGACCGGGCGGCGACCGAGGGGGTCGCCCCGACGGGGACGGTGAGCATCGCCGGCGGCGCAGAGTGGGTGAAGGGCCGCACCGCCACCCTCAGCCTGGCCGCGACCGACAACGCGAGCGGCGTGACCCAGATGTGCGTGAGCAACACGGCGACCTGCACCGCCTGGCGGGCCTACGCCACGAGCCTGAGCTGGACCTTGGCCAGCGGCACCGGCGTGCAGACCGTCAACGTCTGGTACAAAGACGGCCAAGGCAACGTCAGCGCCGTCGCTTCGGACACGATCCAGGCCGACAGCACCGCCCCCTCGGGCGGCACGCTGAGCAGCACCGCGACCGCCGGCGGGGCGGCCCTGAGCTGGACCGGCTTCGTCGAGACCGGCTCAGGCCTCGACACGGTCATCGTGCGCTACGCGGCGGGCACCCGCGCCCCGAGCTGCACCACCGGCACCGAGGCGGGCCGGAGCGCGAGCGGCGCGTTGACGGTCAGCGGGCTGTCGGCGGCGACCGCCTACAGCTTCCGGGTGTGCCCGGTCGATGAGGTCGGCAACGTCGGCGCGGGCCTGAGCCGGACGCTGACCACCCTCTGAGCGGGCGCCCCGCCCGGCCTTGACGGCCGCTCCTTCGGGGGCGGCCGTTTCGCGTGTGTGCACGCTTTCAATTGCGCGGAGATCGAAGGATGCAGGGAGGCTCCGCTTGAATCGGCGGGCGGAGGCGACCGCCGGCCGCCCTCGGCGAGGGCTACGCTCGGCGCTCCCCCGAGAGCACGGAGCGCAGATGAGGGCGATGTTTTGGACGATCGTGGTGGTCGCGACCGCGTGCAGCAGCGGGCAGGCCGACGTGAAGGACGACAGCGCGGCCGGCGCCAGCGACGGCGCCGACGGCGGGGCAGACGGCGCAGATGGTGCGGATGGTGCGGACGGCGGCGCCGACGGCACAGACAGCGGAGCGGAGGGCGCCGATGGGGGCACCGACCCCTACGCTTGCAGCTCGGGCACCAGCTGGACGGGCGGAGACCGCGAGTCCCCCGAGATGCACCCGGGCGTGGCCTGCATCGACTGCCACGAGGCCCGCGGCGAGCGACCGATCACGGTCGGCGGCACCGTCTACCCCCAGGCCCACGAGCCCGACGACTGCAATGGGATCAGCGGGCTCACCGTCGAGCTGACCGACGCCCGCGGCGAGGTGTTCACGATGAACACCAACCGCGCGGGCAACTTCATGCTCGACGGCCGGTCGGGCACACCGACCTGGCCGGCGCACGCGGTGGTGCGCAGCGCGACCGGCGAGCGGGCCATGGGCGGCGAGATCAACAGCGGCGACTGCAATGACTGCCACACGGTCGAGGGCGCGAGCGGCGCGCCCGGGCGCATCCAGGCCCCCTGCGCGCAGGCCGCGGGGCCGGCGGGCCTGTGGTAGCCTCGCCGCCGCCCCGCTGCCCGGTGACCCATGGACCTGCGCCCCCGCCGCCTCGCCCCCCTGCTCACGCTGCTCTCGCTCACCGCCGCCTGCGGCGCGCCCAAAGAGGGCGCGGGCACGACCTGCGAGAACGGCCTCGACTACGATGAAGACGGCGTCTGTGACCGCCTCGCCGCCGACTGGTCGGCCGAGGCCGCGCTGCGCCCAGGCGAAGACCGCGCCGACATCTTCGGGCTCGGCCCCGCCGGGGTGGCCGCGGTGCGGGCCGAGGGCCTGCAGCACGCGCTGGTCTGGCCGGTGACCACCAGCCGCTTGGTCCTGCCCATCCGGCCCTTCGAGGCGCTGCTCAACGACCCCGACAAGGCGCAGCTGGTCGACCTGCTCGAGCAGGCGGCCGGCTTTCGAGACATGGCCGGCCTCTACGCCCGGCTGGGCTTGCTGCCCCTGCCCGCCGACGCCGAAGACCGCTTCGGGCTCGACCTGCCCGACGGCCTCTCTGCCGGTGACCCCATGGGCGCGGCCACCGTCGACACGCCCGATGGCGAGGGCCTCGTGTTCTCCTGCGCGGCCTGCCATGCGGGGAACCTGCTCGGCCGACCGGTGATGGGGCTGACCAACCGGGTGGCCCGGCCCAACGCCTTCTTCCACATCGCGAAGCCGCTGGTCGCGGCGGTGCCGCCCGAACAATTCGCCGAGCTGACCGGGGCGACCGCGGGTGAGACGGCGATGTACGCCCGCTTCGCGGCTGCGTTGGGCGCGGTGGGCACCAAAGAGCCCGAGACGCTGGGCCTCGACACCTCGCTGGCCCAGGTGGGGCTCAGCCTCGCCCGCCGCCAGCCCGACGCCGCGGCCACCCTCGACGACTTCCTCGCCGCCCACCCCGCGCCCAACGTGCTCGACGGGCTGGTGGCCGACAGCAAGCCCGCCGTCTGGTGGACGGTCAAGTACAAGACCCGCTGGCTGTCTGACGCGAGCATCACCTCGGGGAACCCCATCTTCACGAACTTCCTCTGGAACGAGATCGGCCGCGGCGCCGACCTGCCCGAGCTCGAGGGCTGGCTCGAAGACGAGCAGCGGGTGACCGACACCCTCACCGTCGCCGCCTTCGCGACCGAGGCCCCCCGGTGGGAGGACTGGTTCGGCGCGGACAGCATCGACCTCTCTGCAGCCCAGGCCGGCGAGCAGCTCTTCCTGGCCCAGTGCGCCGACTGCCACGGCGTCTACGAGAAGGGCTGGTCCGCCGCCGACGCAGACGAGCGCGAC
Organism: Deltaproteobacteria bacterium; assembly: GCA_016792625.1. GTDB lineage: Bacteria > Myxococcota_A > UBA796 > UBA796 > UBA2385 > JAEUKK01. Next base: position 81,271 of record JAEUKK010000190.1, read on the forward strand.
GCCGCCGGCCTGCTCGCCACCACCCGGGTGGTCTACCACGCGCAGACCCCCCGCTTCGATGTGGGCACCAGCCCCGGCCGCGCCGCGGGGATGGAGGGGCTGGCCGAGGGCCTCAACCGCCTCGACATCAGCCAGTGGATGGGCACGGTGGTCGAGGTCGGTGAGGGCTACGTGCCGCCGCCGCTCGACGGTATCTGGGCACGGTACCCCTACCTGCACAACGGCTCGGTGCCCAGCCTCTGCGCCCTGCTCTCGCCGGTGGCCGAGCGCCCCACCCTCTTCGTGCAGGGGCCCAGCGACAGCGCGGCGGACTACGACGCAGACTGCGTGGGCTATCCGGTGGGCGAAAATATCCCATCTACCTGGTGGGAGATCGAGGACGCGCCCTACGACCCCACCCAACCCGGCCGCAGCAACCAGGGCCACGAGACCTTTGACGGCACCGCTGAAGAGCGGGCGCAGCTCATCACCTTCCTCAAGACCCTATAGAGCGAGCACACAGCCCGCTGCCCCCGCAGCATCGGGGCGCCCCGCCGGCCTGCGGCCAGCGGCGGCCCCCCGGTCTGGCTCGGCCTCGCGGCCTCGGTCGCCCGCCCTGCGGCCCGGGCGACCCGCCTGCGGCGGCCGACCGGTCGGCCTGGCGCGCGCGAGGCGTGCCTTAGCCGTCAAGGCTGCGCCAGAGCAGCAACGCGGCCAGCGAGCGGTAGGGCGCCCAGCGCGCCGAGAGCGCGGCGAGGGTCTCGGCGTCGGGGGCGGCGCCGCCGCAGTACAGGGCCCCGATGGCCCGCCGCAGGCCCGCGTCGTCGGGCGCGAAGACATCGGGCCGGTCGGCGCCAAAGAGCAGGTACATCTGGGCCGTCCAGCGGCCGATGCCGCGCAGCGCGACCAGCTCGGCGAGCAGCGCCTCATCCGACAGGGTCGCCCAGCGCGCCGCGTCGAGCCGCCCGTCGAGATCAGCGGCGGCGAGGCCCTGCAGGTACTCGGCCTTGCGGGCCGACAGGCCGAAGGCGCGCAGCGCGTCGAGCGGGCAGGCCACCACCGCGGCGGGCGGCAGCGGAGCGCCCAGGCCCGCCTCGACACGCGCCCAGATGGTCGCCGCCGCCTTCGTGCTGAGCTGCTGGCTCACCACGCTCTGGGCGAGGGTGAGGAAGGGGCCGCCCCGCGGACGGGCGCGGGGGTGCGTGCAGCCATGGGTGGCCAACAAGTGGGCCATCACCGGATCAGCGGCGGCGAGCGCGCGCTGGGCCTCAGGCCACCACGCAGGAGAGAGGTCGGGCGAGGGTGTGTCCATCCCCCGCGTCTATCGCGCCGCGCCCACCGCTTCGACCAGGGCCCGCTGCAGGCCGGCGACAAAAGTGGGCTGGTCGAAGAGCGCCGGCGCCCGCGCCCGCATGGCGACCTGCGCCGCCGCCCGGCCCGGCCCGGCCAAGCGCACGGCCCGGCGCACGTAGTCGCCCAGGTCGGCCGCGACCCCGTCCGTCCAGCCGATGTGCTGCAGGAAGGCCAGCGCGAGGCGGCCGCGCAGGTGCGGCGGGGGCAGGGTGACCACCGGCGTGCCCACCGCCAGGGCCTCGAGCGTGGTGTTCCCACCACCGAAGGGGAAGGGGTCGAGCATCACATCCAGCGCCGCGAGCACGGCGAGGTAGCGGTCCTTGGGCACCCGACCCATCCAACAGACCCGGGGCAAGAGGTCAGGCCGCTGCGCCCCCAAGCGCTCGACCAGCGCGGCCCGCCACGCCGCCGGCCCGCCGCCGTGCAGCAGCACCAGACCCTCGGGATCGGCGTCGAGCACACCAAAGAGCGCGGCGTCAAAGTCGGGGTGCAGCTTGAACAGGTTCTGGGGGCACCCATAGAGGCGACCGGTGGGCGGCAGGCCCAGCGCCACCCGGTCGGTCACCGCCGGCTGCGGCTGGGCGGCAAAACAGAGGTTCGGCAGGGGCAGAGAGACCAGGCGCTCGGTGAAGTGGGCCTGGGCGCCGGGCGGGTCGGCGGCGGCCATCGAGAAGAACAGGTCGACCTGCGGCGCCCCGGTGGTGACCGGGTGGCCCCAGGTGGTCGCCTGCACCCGCGCGAGGCGGGCGTGGCCGAGCAGGGCGGTCCAGGGGTCCATGCCGACGTCGAGCTGCAGCAGCAGGTCAAGGCGGGCGCCAGCGATGCGGGCCATCGCCTGCGGCAGATCCCGCGGCAGCAGCACCACCTCGTCGAGGCCCTGGGCCCAGCCGAGCGCGCGGGGGTCGACGGCGTCCTCCCAGAACAGGCCCACCCGGCGCACCGCCGCAGGGTCCATCGCCGGCAGCAGGCCGCCGAAGAGGTTGCCGATGGTGTGGTCTTTGTAGTGGGGTGAGCTGAAGCCGACCCGCGGCGGGCCGGGCGGCCGCGGCCGGTCGAGGTGGGGCGCCCGCGCCGCCAGCGTGGGGCAGGCGAGGCCGATGACCCGGTGCATGGCCTCGTGCAGCGGGCGGTCATCTTCGCCGTGGTAGACGAAGTAGTAGCTGAGGTTGGCGATCTGGCGGCCGGGGTCGTCGATGCGGGCAGGCCGGGCCCGCAGCGCCGCCTCGAGGGCGCCGAGCCGGTCCATCACCTCGGCCCGCACACGGGTGATCTGTGCTGTGCCCGCCATCATCGGCGGGCAGCGCAAGGCGGCGCGCAGGCGCCAGGCGAGCTGATCGGGGCGCAGGCGCAGCGCCTCATCCAGCGCAGCGTCGTGGGCGTCCAGCTCGCAGCGCTGCAGCTCGACCCGGGCGAGCAGGGCCCAGAGCTCGGCCCGCGCCGGCTGGGCGCGCAGGGCGCCCCGCAGCAGCGCGGCGCAGTCGACCAGCTGATCGGCGGCGTAGGCCCGCTGCGCCTCGGCGAGCACAGCGTCGCCCACGGTGTGCTGGGCGGCGGGCAGCGGGCGGTCGGCGGGCATCGCGGCTCCAGGGCGGCGCGCGGGGCCGCCGGCGCAGGCTACCCTTGGGCGCCCCTGCGCAGCCAGCCGGGGCCGGCGCTCAGCCGCCGCAGAGGGGCCCGCTCCACCGGGTGTCGTTGTCGTCCTCGGCGCACTCATTGACCACGCCCGGCGAGGCCGCGGCCCCGCCGTCGACGCTGGCCCGCAGGTCGATGATCTCGTTGGCCCCCGCCTCCAAGACCACCTGCTCGGCGGCGGCTTTGCTGCCCGGCGGCAGCTCAGCCATCAGGGTGATCTCGGCGAGGGTGTCGGTGGTCCCGTCGATCTTGGCCCCGAGCAGGGCCACGCGCGTGCCCGCGGCCACCGCCTCGACCCCGGTGTTCGCCACGGTCACCCAGGCCCAGAGGCGGTCCGACCCACACTCATCGACGCAGACGTCGACGATCTCGACGGTCAGGTTGGGCAGCGGGATGGTGCCGGTGGCGGTGGTCAGGTCACCGCTGCGGAAGCTGTTGAAGACCTCGACGTTGCGCACCGGCGTCGCGGGCACCCGGCCGTCATCGTCGATGTTGGTGATGCTGTAGGCGTGCTGGTTCCAGATGCGGCGCCCCGGGCGCCACGACCGGTCCGCGTCGCCGATGACCACTAGGCCGGTGACCGAGGTCGTGTACTCGGTGTTGGGCACCACGATCTCGGCCTGGCCATCCCCATCGACATCCGCGATCGGCGGGTACTCGAGCCAGGTCGCGTTGCTGTGGTCGCTCGACTCGAGCTTGATCGCCCCGTCGGGCCCCGAGAAGACCCACAGGCGCGTCTCATCGGCGTAGACCGCCTCGGCAATGCCGTCGCCCTCAAAGTCAAAGACCGCCGAGCCAGTGTTGCCCGAGCTCGCGTCTTGGGTCACCGCCTGCCACTTGACGCTGCAGTCGCGCTCAAAGACCGAGTAGCGGCTGCCCGCCGCGGCGGCGAACTCGGCCTCGCCGTCGCCATCGAAGTCGGCCACGGTGGGCGGGCCGCCGTAGTAGCTGCTGGTCGCGCCCGGGATGGCGGCCGAGCAGAGGATGGCGCCGTTGTCGTCCTGCAGGCGGATCTGCCCGCCGGCGGTCACCACCACCTCGGCCCGGCTGTCGCTGTCGAAGTTGCCCACCGCCGGGTAGCCGTCACGCTGCCCGTTGCTCCAGATGGCCGAGCCGTCGCGGCGGTAGAGCGCGTTGCCGGCCACCACCTCTTGTTGGCCGTCTCCATCGATGTCGTAGCCAAAGGTAGCCGTGCCGACGTTGTCGGGGTTGTTGCCCTTGCCGGCGCTGCCCAAGCCGACCAGGCGCCCCGCGTTGTCCCAGATCGCCGCGCCGCAGATGATCTCGGGGTTGCCATCGCCGTTGAGGTCGGCCACCGCCGGGTTGTCGCTGGTGCCGTACATGCCGCCGCCGCTGTAGGCGCTCTCCCAGAGGGTGGCGCCGCTGTGGTCAATGGCGATGACCGTGCCGCCGGTGGTGGGGACGATGATGTCCTGCCAGCCGTCGTTGTTGATGTCGGCCAGCGCCACGCCGCCCTGGCCCTGCATGCGGTCGATGCGCAGGTTGAGGTGCTCGGCGCCGCCGTCGCCCGAGATCACCCGCAGGTAGTTCGCGCCATAGTCGTAGTTGCTGTAGGTGATGACCACGATGTCAGGCACGTCGTCTTGGTCAGCGTCACCATCACCATCGTCGTCGGTCAACGAGCCGACGGCGGGCATCATCATGATCTGCGACGAGTCGCTGCCCACCGCCCAGCTCGACTTTCGCCACTCGACGGTGGGGGTGAAGCTGCCCACCGTCGTGCCGCTGGCCTCGCAGCTCTCGTCGGTCTCGACCGCGCTGGGCGGGAAGCTCTGGTCTTCGCAGCGGCCGCTGCTGCTGTCACCGCCGCCCCCATCCCCCTGGCCGTCGCCGCCAGCGCCGCCGCCGGGCCCCGTGTCGCCCCCGGTGTCGCCCTGCTCTGGGTCTTTGTTCGGGTCTTTGGGCCCGGTGAAGCTGTAGTCGCTGCAGCCGACGAGCAGCAGCGGCAAGAGGGCGAGGCGGCGGGGCGAGTTCATGGGGGGCTCCGGCAGAGGGCGCCCCCCACTCTGCCTGAAAACCGAGCCCCGCGCACGCCCGCCGCGCGCAGGTCGCCGTTTAGGGGCTCTGCCAGACGCCCCGCTGGCGGCGCAGACGGGCGCGCAGCCGGTCACGGGCCTGGTGCAGCTCGGGGGGCAGCCGGTCGCCCAGCTTGTCGAAGAGGGCCTGCTGGTCGTCGAGCTCGGCCATCCAGGGCCCCGGGTCGACCGCTTGCAAGGCCCCGAAGGTGCCGGCGGGCAGCTCCAGCCCCGCCCAGCGCAGGGCGTCGGCGGGCGGCTGCCAGCCCAGCGGGCCCTCGGCGGCGGGCGCCTGACCGGCGGCCCGATCCAGGGCCCAGGCGAGCACGCGCAGGTTGTCGCCGAAGCCCGGCCAGAGGAAGCGCCCGTCCTCACCCTTGCGGAACCAGTTGACCCGGAAGATGGGCGGCGGCGCCTGCAGGCCCGCGCCCACAGTCAGCCAGTGGTCGCAATAGTCGCCGACGTGGTAGCCGCAGAAGGGCAACATGGCGAAGGGGTCGCGGCGCACCGCCGCCTGACCCACCGCCGCGGCGGTGGCCTCAGACCCCATGGTCGCCGCCCAATACACGCCCTCGGCCCAGGACTGGGCCTGGACGACCAGCGGCTGGGTGTGCGACTGCCGGCCGCCAAACAAGAAGGCGGCGATGGGCACACCCGCCGGGTCATCGCTGGCCGGGTCGACGGTCGGGCACTGCGAGAGCGGCGCGGTGAAGCGGGCGTTGGGGTGGGCCGCCTTCCGACCGCAGCCGGGCGTCCAGGGCTGGCCGGTCCAGTCGATGGCCGTGGCGGGCGGGTCTTTGCTCATGCCCTCCCACCAGACGTCGCCCTCGGGGGTCAGCGCCACGTTGGTGAAGATGCAATTGGCGTACAGCGCGGCCATCGCGTTGGGGTTCGTGTCCCAGCCGGTGCCCGGCGCGACCCCAAAAAAGCCGTTCTCGGGGTTGATGGCCCGCAGGCTGCCGTCGGCGGCGGGCTTGATCCAGGCGATGTCATCACCCACCGTCCAGACCTTCCAGCCCGGGAAGCCCGCCGGCGGCTGCATCATGGCGAAGTTGGTCTTGCCGCAGGCCGAGGGGAAGGCCGCCGCGGCGTATTGGCGCTGGCCGTCGGGCCGCTCGACGCCGACGATGAGCATGTGCTCGGCCAGCCAGCCCTCGGCGCGGGCCATGGTGCTGGCGATGCGCAGGGCGAAGCACTTCTTGCCCAGCAGGGCGTTGCCGCCATAACCCGAGCCAAAGCTCCAGATCTCGCGGGTGGCGGGGAAGTGCGCGATGGTGATCTGGTCGGGCGCGCAGGGCCAGGGCACGTCGGCATGGCCCTGGGCCAGCGGCGCGCCGACGCTGTGCACGCAGGGCACGAATTCGCCGTCGTCGCCGAGCACGTCGAGCGCACCTTGGCCCATGCGGGTCATGATGCGCATGTTCAGCACCGCATAGGCCGAGTCCGTGAGCTGCACGCCAATGTGGGCGATCGGCGAGCCCAGCGGCCCCATCGAGAAGGGCACCACATAGAGCGTGCGGCCGCGCATGCAGCCCGAGAACAGCCCGCGCAGGGTCACCCGCATCTGCGCGGGGTCGCGGTGGTGGTTGGTCGGCCCGGCGTCGGCGGGGTCGTCGGTGCAGATAAAGGTGCGGTCCTCTACGCGAGCGACGTCGCGCACGTCGCTTCGGGCGAGAAAGCTGTTCGGCCGCAGGGCCGGGTTGAGCCGAATCAACGTGCCCTGGGCGACCAACAGGTCGGCCAGCGCCGCGGCCTCGTCTGCGCTGCCGTCGCAGAGGTGCACCCGGTCGGGCTGACAGAGGGCGACGAGCTCGTCGATCCAGGCGAGCAGGCGGGCGTGGGTCGTGGTGCCGGGCATCGAACCTCCAGGTGCGGGCGGGAGGGCCTGCTTATCGAGGAGCGCCGCGGCGGGGCGGGCGCTCCGCCTGCGGGCCGTCAGGCCGCGGCCCGGTCGCCGGGGGCGGCCGGCTTTTTCTGCGCCCCAGTGTCAGGATCGAGCGCCCCGCAGCCGACCGTGAGGTAGGCTCCTGTCCGCGGAGGCACCATGTCCGTCACCAGCGCGCCCACCAGCACTATCAGCAGCGGCGCCAAAGCCGCGTCCAAGACCACCGCCAGCCCCGCGTCGGCGGGCAGCGGCTCCTCGGTGGCGGCCGCGGCGGCCCACGGCATCGCGGCCCCGGCGGCGGCGGCCCCTGCAGCGGCGGCCCCCGCCAAGAAGGGCCACCTTCAGCAGATCGCCGACAGCGACAAGTCGCTGGCCGTCTCGGGCCTCAAGTCCATGGGCGGGCTGGCCAAGGGCAGCGAGTCCTCGGTCGAGCGCAGCTTTGGCGCGGGGGCCAAGGCCCCGGTCAGCAAGACCAGCACCTCCGAGAGCAGCCTGCTGGGCGCCAAAGCCGCCGACCCGAGCGCCAAGCTCAGCGCAGGCCCGGCGAGCCTGAGCGCCAAGGCCAAGCCGGCGAGCCCGGCCACCGGCGGCGCGGGGGCCAAGCCGGCGCCGAGCACCGCCCAGCAGGTCAAGGGCGCGCTCAAAGAGGCCGGGGTCAGCGACACGGTGTGGAAGGCCGACGCCTCGGCCACCGGCAAACGGTACGGCGGCGGCGACAAGGCCCAGAGCTTCGTCGACATCGCCAAGGCCCAGGCCGGCGCCAAGGCCGGCTACAGCGCCAACAAAGACGGCGTCAAGGGCGAGGTCTCGGGCAGCGCAGCGGCCCGCCTCGTCGAGGCCCAGGCCAAGGGCAAGACCAAGGGCGCGGTGGGCCAGCTCGGCGGCGAGGCCAACGCCAAGCTGCTGGGCGCCGAGGCCAGCGGCTCGGTGGGCGCGGGGGTCGACTGGTCCAAGGGCGAGGCCAGCGCCAAGGCCAAGGGTGAGGTCGGCGCCTACCTCGCCAAGGCCTCGGGCAAAGCCGAGGGCGGCTTCCGCATCCCCTTCACCAACATCTTGGTGGGCGGCGGCGTCGAGGCGGGCGGCCAGATCGGCGCCGGCGCGGGCGGCGAGGCCAGCGCGAGCATGGGGGCCGAGGGTTTTAAGGCCAGCCTCAAGGGCAGCGCGGCGCTGGGCATCGGCGGCAACCTCGGCTTCAACTTCGGCGTCAGCAAGGCCGAGGGCGACAAGGGCTGGTTCGACGGCGCCGGCTGGTGGTGAGCCCCGCGGGCTGACCGACCGAGGGTGGGGCGGCCCCCGGCGCGCCGCGCCGGGGCCGGGTGCTGCGGGGCTCGCTGGCGCTCGGCCGGCGGGCGCCGGCCGCTGCGCGCCCCTCCGCCCCCTGCCGCGCGCGAGGCGGGCCTGGGCGTGGGGCGCGCGTGCACCGGCGCGGCCCCAAGCGGCAGCCCTGGGGCCGGTCGGCTAGATCCGCCCCGCGGACGACCCGCGCACGCCTCCCGCCCCCGAGCTGAGCATGCACACCCTGATGGACCCCCCGAGCAAGACCACCGGCTCCTGCCTCAAGTGCGGCGCCACCTATGCCAACAGCCATATGGGCACGCACCTCGCCCGCTGCCACGGCGCGGGTGATGCGCTGCACCTCGTGATCACCGGCGGCGGCAACACCTGGTGGATGCACCTCGCCGCGCGCCCCACGACCACGCTGCGTGACCTCGACCACCACCTGCGCGCCACCTGGCTCGAGTGCTGCGGCCACCTCAGCTCGTTCACCATCAACGGCGTCCCCTACGAAGAGATCGATCCTGACGCCGACTTCAGCTGGTACTCCGCCGCGCCCCGGTCGGTCGCCGCCCGGCTGACCAAGGTGCTCGCGGTCGGCAGCACCTTCGACTACGTCTACGATTTTGGCTCGAGCACCGAGCTCGACGGCCGGGTGCGGGGCACCATCGCCGCCGGCAAGCGCAAGATCACGCTGCTCGCCCAAAACGCGCCGATCGCCTGGGCCTGCGCGGCCTGCGGCGGCCCGGCCACCCGCGCCTGTGGCTGCTGCCAGGCCCTGCGCTGCGCCCCCTGCTGCGACCAAGGGCAGCGCTGCGACTGCTTCGACGACGCCGACGAGGGCTGGCTGCCCGTGGTCAACTCACCGCGGGTCGGGGTCTGCGGCTACGAGGGGCCACACGCGGGCTGAGGGCCGCGGCGGCGGCCCCGCCGGCGCCGACCTGCCCCCAATCCGCCCACCCTGCGCCGACCGCCATCCCCCACCGAGGCCGACCGCATGCCCACCCTCCGCATCATCGGCCTCGCCCTCGCGGTCCTCGGCGCGCTCATGGCCGCGCTCCCCGACCTGCTGCCGCCGCTCAGCGGGCGCCTCACCCCCGACGCGGGCACCTACGCGCTGATCGAGCGCCGGGTGCGGGGCGGCATGGTGCTCGGCGTGGGCCTCGTCTTGTGGGCGCGCCCCGCGCTGAGGCCCTGGTCGACCCTGGTGCCGACGGTCGCGGCCTACTTCGTCGCGGGCGCGCTGGCGGTGCGCATGGCGGGCATCGTGCTCGACGGCCCCGAGCCCCGACAGTGGGCCTGGGTCGCCGCCGAGGCGCTGGTGATCGGGCTGGCCGGCCTGTGGCTGTGGCGGGCGGCGCTCACGGCCTGAGCGCCCGCGTGCCGGCCTCCGGGGTCGGCGCATCAACGCGATGCAGCTGCGGGGCACCTTCACCGCAGACGGCAGCAGCCTCGGTGGGGGGCGTATGCTGGGCGAGGTCGACCTGCCCAGCGCCGGCGCGGCGCTGGAACACTGGCTCGGCCTCACCGATCCCGACGATGCCTTTTCGCTGCTCATCGGCTTTGGGTCTGTCTGTGACCCCTGCACTACAGACGGCCGCAGCTACTGCCTCGTGATCGAGATCGACCAGATCTCTGGCGAGCAGGTCGAGGCTGAGCTCTCTTGTGTCGACGAGGTCAGCTGCCACCCGCTGTGCTCCACCAGCACCTGCGACGACCCCGGCACGGGGGAGTGTCTCTGACCGCCCCCGCTGCGCCCGCCTCGCGCGCGCCAGGCCGGCCGAAGGGCGGCGCGCAGCGCCGGACGCGCCCCTGGGCGCGGCCGAGGGCGCAGCCCGAGCCCGCAGGAGGGCCGCCGACGGCCCCAGGCCGGCGGGGCGCCCCATCCGCCACCGCCGCGGGTATTTGCCGGCAACAGGCCAACGATCTGCAGATCGCGCTTGTGGCGCCGCGGCGCTGCATGTAGGCTCGACCTGTGGGGTGGGCACGCCGCCAGACCTTGGCGACCCACCACACGCCCACCCGACCCGGAGCCCCCCATGCGCAGCACACCCTCCAGTACGTTGACCACCACGCTGACCACCACGCTGACCACCGCGCTGACCACCGCCAGGGCCGCCTTGCTCTGCGCAGGGGGCCTCGCGCTCGGCGCCTGCGCGGCTGAGCCCAAGGGCGACGGCACCGGCGCGGCGGGCGCAGTCAGCCCCGCAGACGGCGCCGATGCCGGTGAGGCCGGAGACGAGGGCGGCGCCGAAGCGGGCGACGAGGGCGGCGCCGAAGGGGGCGACGCGGGCGACGGTGAGGGCGGCGGCTCGGGTGGGGGTGGCGGCTCGGGCGGCGGCTCTGGGGGTGGGAGTGGTGGCGCAGGCGGCGACAGCGGCGATGACTGTGAGACCGACTTTTATTTTTCGGACCCGAGCCCCGGCAGCGTCGACCACTACTTCCTCGACCCCATCACCATCAGCGTGACCGATGGTGACCCCTCTGCCACCCTGTCTCTGCGCCTCGCGTCGGGTGAGCCGGTCGAGGGCGAGGTCGTGCCATGGGAGTACCTGGGCCTGCACTTTGTGCCCGCTGCGCCGCTGCTCCCGCTGACCACCTACGAGATCGAGGCCTCGGTCTGCCGCGGCCTGCTCTCGCGCACCGCCCGCTTCACGACCAGCGCAGATGGGGCGCCGCTGGCGGTCGACATCACCGGGCAGACCTATGACATCAACTTCAACCGCGCGCGGCTCTGGTCGCCCTCGATCATCAGCCTCTTCGTGAGCGGCTTCGACACCGACCTGCTGCTTCAGGTCGAGGGGGTCGACAGCGAGGCCGTACACTTCGCCGGCGCACAGGCAGAGCGCGCGCCCAGCCCCGTGCAAGACCACTGCCGCCCTTCGGTCAGCCTGCCGCCCGCCCGGTTCTACGACCCCAATTTTGTGATCGGCCCCGCCGCGACCACCTTCTGGTTGCCCGACTTCCCCTTCCCGATGCTCGACATGCAGCTCACCGGTGTCTTCCTCGAAGATGGCACCAGCTTCGTCGACGGGCGCATGTCGGGGGTGATCGACCTGCGTGAAGTTGAGCACGAGCTCCTCGAAGGGTATCTGGGGCTGACAGACCTCGACGAGGTCTGTACATTTCTGCGCGAGTGGGGCAGCCCCTGCCAAGCCTGCGCGAGCGATGGCGAAGCGCGCTGCTTTCCATGGCACGTCCTCAGCGTCGAGGGGCGCCTCGTCGACGCGCCGCTCAGCTGCGTCGACGAAGCCGAGTGCCACCCGCTGTGCGCCACCAGCACCTGCGAAGACCCCGCCGCGGGGGAGTGTCTCTGACCGCCCCCGCCACCCCCGCCTCGCGCGCGCCAGGCCGGCCGAAGGGCGGCGCGCAGCGCCGGGCGCGCCCCTGGGCGCGACCGAGGGCGCAGCCCGAGCCCGCAGGAGGGCCGCCGACGGCCCCAGGCCGGCGGGGCGCCCGGTTGTTTAGTCGGGCTTCAACAAGGTGAGCAGATCCCCCGGCACCCCGAAGCGAACCAGCTGGGCGCGCTGGGCCTCGACAATGGCCGCCTCGCGGGCCTTGAGGAAGCCGGCCACGTCGCCGATGGTCAGCTTCTGCAGCGCATCGCCGTTGATGAGGTGGCTCTCGAGCACTGCCGCGCTGATCGACCCGTCAAAGAGGCCCACGCGCAGCTCTGCGAGCTGATCGGGCGGCAGGAGCACGCGGTTGCCCACCCCGCGCAGCCGCTCTTTGGCCGGCCCCGCCGCCAACGCCTCGCGCAGCAGCGGGGGTGCATCGGCCATCCCGGGCGTCAACAGCTGCGGCACAAAGCCCGTGCCGCCCTGGGCGAGCAGGGGCCCCGCGTCGAGCGGCGCGCCGTCCACACCTCGCGGCTTGGCGCTAACCAGGGCCAGGGCCGCCAGCCGGCTGCGGCCCCAGCCGAGGTTGAAGCGCCCCGGCGCCGTCACCCTCCGGGGCGGCGGCTTCGTCTTGCCCTTCGCCCGGGGCCAGGGGCTCGCGCCCTTCAGCACGCCCTGCAGTTCGCGGCGCAGCACCGCCAGCACGTGCGGCGGCGCCTGGCCCGGGCGCTCGGTGTGCATCTGCAGCAGCAGCCGGCCCAGCGCCGCCAGCTCGCGGTCCTCGGGCAAGGGCCCGTCGGCGAGGCCCTCGGCCAGCAACACAAAGGCGTAGCCATAGGGCAGGGCGTGCGGGCCCCAGATGTCGAGGCGGCGCAGCAGCGCGGCGGCGCGCCGGGCCCCAGCGGTCGCCCGCGTGAGCAGCTCGTCCTCCGTGTTCAGACCAGCGCGAATGGCTCTCGCCACAAACTCAATGTCCGCGGCGAAGGGCTCCTGGCCTGAGAGCCCGGCCACCACCTTGAGCAGCAGCTCGTGGGGGACCGCCGCCCACCCCTCGGGCTCAAGCGCAGCGCAGGCGTCGTCGAGGGCCGCGCTCAGGTCGAATTCATCAGTCCAGGTTAAGGCGCGGGCGAGGTTCACGTCGTCCATCGGCGTGCCGCCCGCGTTGATGCGCAGAAAGGTGCGCTTGACCGCTTCCATGTCCTCGGTGACCAAGGACACGGTGGGGATCAGGTAGTCGCGAAAGCTCGACTGCAGCTCACGCGCCGCTCGCTTGTGCGCCCGCTCGAGGCTCGCCTGGTCTCTCCACTCATCAAAGAGCTGATCGTCGAGCAGCAGCCGCAAGGGCAGCGCCGGGGTCGGCTGGTCGTCCTCGTCGGGCTCAAGGGGCACCGCCACAAAGGCCCCCTCGCTGAGGTCATACCAGAGATCCCAGGGGTCTCCGTTGGGGAGGGTCGATTTGGTGTCGACGAGCGGCGTTTGCTCGGCCTGGGTCCACAGCGCCGCGCCCAGCGCGCCAAAGAGGCTCGTCATGCGTTGCTGGCCGTCGAGCAGGTAGGTGTAGAGCGCCCCTTCGACCGCCGGGGGCTCGGGCAGGGCAAAGGGCCCCAGCGCGCTGCGCCAGGGCAGCCGGCGCTTGGTGCGCCAGAGCATCAGGCTGCCGCAGGGCAGGCCATGGTTCACGCTGTCCATCAGCTGCAGGCGCTGCTCGGTGCTCCACACAAACTGCCGCTGAAAGGGCGGGATGCGGATCGACCCGTCTTTGAGCTGGGCGAGCAGGGCGCCGAGGCGCTCGATGGTGGGGGCCTTGAGGTATTCGCCGGCCATCAGAGGCGCTCCAAGACGCGGGCGAGCAGGGGGCCAAGCTCGCCGCTGGGGTCGGTCAGGGCAGCGTGGTGCTGCTGGTAGAACTTCAAGCCTCGCTCGGCCCCGAGGCCCAGATGAAGCGCCCGGCTCTGGTCATCTGTGGGCGCCGCGCTTAACAGCGGCTGCAGCACCGCTGCCGCCATGCCTTTCTTGTAGTCATAATGGTCGAGCAGAGGTGTACCCTGCTGCCGCAGTGCGCGCGCGAGGCGCTTGATCTGCGTGCGGTCGTCGCCAGTGAAGGTCATGGCCCACGACTCTAATGCATCGGTTGGGATGTAATTCTCCGCCTCTCGGCGCTGCAAGACCTGTCCGGCCCACCCTTGTGGCTGGCTGAGCGTTCCTTCGGCGGCGCGCAGGCCGCGCTCGACAGCCTGCTGCGAGCTGGGCAGCGGCCCGGGCACCGTCCGGTCCGAATCCAGCACCACAAAGAAGCGCCGCTCCTCACCGAGTTCTGCACCGCTGCTCAGCTTTGCCCCAAGCCCGGTTGCAAGGTCCTCAACGAGCACCTTCAGCTCGCCGCAGCCGCCGCCGCTCGACACCACCAGCCAGCCCGCTCGGGCCGCCCCCTCGAGCAAGCGCGCCTGGGCGGGGCTTGCGAAGGCCAGCAAAAAGCTCCAGTCGTTGCGGCCGTTCTCCAGCCAGAGGCGCAGCGGCCGTGCCAACAGGCCGAGCGCCGCGGCGGGCCGAAGGGCAAGCGGGGCGGTCCACTGGGCCTGCGCACCGACCACTTGCAAGAGCTCCTGCGACGGACCAAGGGCCTGTACTTGTTGGCCACGGTCGAGCAAGACGTCAACCACGTCGGACAGGTCGGTGCCGGCGATCCCGATGCCGCTGGCCCAGGCCGTTAGCGCGGCGCGGTCGCCCAGCAGCTGGTGGCGGCCCGCCCAGCAGAGGGCCAGCACGCCGAGCAGGGCGAGGTCGTCCTCTACACCGGGGGTGAGCGCCCCCTGCGTGATCTCAACCCACACCGGCGCCCCCGCGCGGCGCGCCCGGCGCCCGCTGCCGCCGCGCGTCGATGAGCGCGCGCCGCTGCACGCCCATGGTGTCAAAGGCGTCGGTCAGGGTCGTGTCGCGCGGCCGCCCCTCGGCGTCGAGCCCCACCTCGCGCACCCGCGCCCCGCCGCCCGCGCCGGCCTCAACCCAGTGCAGGCGCACCTTTACGCCGTGCTTGACCGCGGCGTGCAGCGCGCTGAGCAGCATGACCTCGGAGTGGGTCTCGAGCAGCACCTGGGCTTCGGGCTGCGCGCAGGCCACCTCGACGAAGTGGTCGGCCAGCGCGCGCTGCAGCCGCGGGTGGAGGGACACCTCGGGCTCTTCGACCGCGAGCAGGCCGCCGCGCGCGCGCAGCTGCTCGGCCCCGACCAGCACCGCGAAGGCCTGCTGCAGCCCTTCGCCGGCGTCAGGAAAAGGCAGATCGGCCCGATCAGCGCGGCGCAGCACGAGGCGGTCGGCCTCGGGCCCGTGGGCCGCCCGCGCGAGTGTGGCGTCGCAGTGCTCGTGGTACCAGCGCGACACCCGCTCGAGCAGGGCCGGATCGGCGAGGGCGATGGCCTGGGCCGCCGCACCGTCCCCGTCGAGCGGCGGCGGCGTCAGGCCGCGGCGCTCGCCCGCGCGGTCGGACCCCACCCGGCGGGGCCCCAGCCAGCGCACAGCGGCCAGCGCGTCGCCGACCGACTCCAGCGCGGGGCCGGCGGCGCCCCGGCCGCTGCGGGGGATGAGGCCATCAAAGCGCAGGCCCTCTACCTGCTCGCCCCAGGAGAAGCTGTGCGTGAGGCCCTCGCTCGGCCGCCCCCGGGCGCGCAGCGTCCGCTGCGGGCCATCACCCTGCGCTGCGTGCAGCACGTCAAGCCAGCGCCAGTCGGGCGTGTCCCACCGCCGCAGCCGCCAGCTCACCGTCCAGCCCGCCGCCCGCATGCCCAAGGCGAGGTCGGGGTCGTGGTACTCGGGGTCCTCACCCCACCAGCTCGCGCGCTCTGCGTCGGGCGCCGCGTCGTCGCCGCGCCCCGACCAGCAGACCTCGCCCCAGCCCGCGCCGCGCAGGCCGGGCCAGCGCAGGTCGAGGGTCGGCAGGCCCTGCCGGCCGCTGGCCGCCAGCCAAGGCAACAAGCGCAGAAGGGCGCTTTTGCCCGCGCCGTTCTCGCCGTAGATGAGCGTCAGCTGGCCCAGCTCGACCTGCTGCCAGTCGCGAAAGCAGCGGTAGCGGCGCGCGGCGAGGTGCGTGATCATGCGGGGGCCTCCTCTGGGCTGGGTAGCACAGGCGGTCCGGCGCGGCACGGCGGGCAGGGCTGGCTTCACTCGGCGAGCGGCGGCGCCCCCTACCGCAGGGCCCCCAGCCCACTCAGCGAGCGGCGGCGCCCCCTACCGCAGGGCCCCCGAGTCGCTCGGCGAGCGGCGGCGCCCCCTCGCGCAGGGCCCCCAGCCCACTCGGCGAGCGGCGGCGCCCCCTCGCGCAGGGCCCCCAAGTCGCTCGGCGAGCGGCGGCGCCCCCTCGCGCAGGGCCCCCCAGTCGCTCGGCGAGCGGCGGCGCCCCCTCGCGCAGGGCCCCCAG
>JAEUKK010000191.1 GCA_016792625.1 Deltaproteobacteria bacterium
CCCTGGGGGCCTGGGGGCGGGGACCGCCCCCGGCATCCACGAAAATACTGTGCTGAACGGCGAAGTAAGCTCATCGCATCGATGTCGTCAATATCGTTACGAATGGCAGACGAAAATGTCGTAGTGACAAAACGAGAACGCAGAGAGAATCAGACAGAAACGAAGGTGCCGCAACACAAATAGAGACCCCTGGAACGGTGCCAAACCCAAAGAGAAAAACCGCGAAAGGTTGCGCTCCGCGCAAGAAAAGAAGCGCCAGGCGCGCCGCAGGGCGGGGCGGCGGCCCCGCCGCCCCGGTCGCCTGCGACCGAGGCCGCAGGCCGAGCCCGCAGGAGCGCCGCCGCCGGCCCCGCCGGCGGGGCGCCCAAGCCCCTCAGGGCAGCCGGAAGATGTAGGCCGCGTCGACCAGCCAGCGGCGGCTCAGCTCATCGCCGTGCAGCAGCGTGATCAACGCGCCCAAGGCCAGAAAGGGCCCAAAGGGCAACGCGGTCTGCAGGCCGGCGCCCGGCCCGCGGCGCAGCAGCATCGCGCCCACGCCGACCACGCTGGCCGAGGCGGCGGCCAAGAAGACCACCAGGGGCAAGGCGGGCACTACTCCGAGAAAAGCGCCGATCATCCCCAACATCTTCGGGTCGCCCCAGCCCATGCCCTGCCGGCGGCGCAGCAGGTAGTACAGCCCCATGATGGCGATGAGGCTGCCTGCGCCGAAAAGTGCGCCTAAGACGCTGCTCTTCCAGCCGATGGCGTCGGGGTAGCCGAGCCAGTCGAGGCCGGCCATCGCCGCCACCCCCACCGGCGTCGCGTAGATGCTCAGCTCGTCGGGGATGATGTAGTGGCGCAGATCGATGTAGGTGATGGCCACCAACATCGCGGTGAAGCAGAGGTAGACCACGAAGGCCGCGCCGTGGGCCAGGGTGAGCGCGCGGGGGTCGGGCACCAGCTTGAGGTAGAGCGCCGCCGCGAGCACCCCCGTCAGCAGCTCGATGGTCGGGTAGAGCGTGCTGATGGGGGCGGCGCAGTGGCGGCACTTCCCGCGCAGAAGCACCCAGCTGAGCACCGGGATGTTGTCCCGGGGCGAGATGGGGGTGTTGCAGCGGGGGCAGTGGCTGGGCGGCGAGACGACGCTGCGGTCCTCGGGCAGGCGCGCGATGACCACGTTGAGGAAGCTGCCGATGAGCAGGCCGAGCACCGAGCCAAAAGCAAGGTACAGGCCCCAGAAACGCCAGGCGAGCTCGGGCGGCAGGCTGGCGAGGTCGGCAGAGGTCATGCGGCGGCTCCGGCGGCGGGGTGCGGGCCGAGCGCCGCGGTCAGGGCGCGCAGCACGTCGATCACCTCGTCAAGCTCATGGTCGTGCAGGTCTTCGCGGCAGGGCAGGGCGAGGGCCTCGGCGCAGAAGCGCGCGGCCCGCGGGCAAGGCGGCAAGCGGGCCCGGCCCTGCAGGGCGGGCTCGGCGCTGAGCGGGCGGGGGTAGTAGCGGCCGAGCTCGACCCCGCGGGCGGCGGCGGCGGCGACCATCGCGGCAGGGTCGGGGTGAAGGGCCACCAGCACGCTGCAATTGTGGGTGATGGGCCCAGTCGGCAGCACGAAGCGCAGGCGCTCGCCCAGGCCCTCGCGCAGGCGCGCGGCGTGGGCCCGGCGGCGCGCGAGGCGGGCGGGCAGGCTGCGCAGCTCGACCCCGAGCACAGCGGCTTGCAGGGCGTCGAGGCGGCTGTTGACCCCCGTCCAGCCGGCCACGGCCTCAAAACCGGCCGCGCTGGCCCCATGGTGGCCCAGCCGGCGCAGCGCCGCGGCGTCCTCTGCGTTGCGGCAGAGCACGGCCCCGCCGTCGCCGGCCGCCCCCAACACTTTGGTGGGGTAAAAGCTGAGGGCGGCGAAGCGAGCGGGGCGATGGGCGGCGCCGAGGCTAGGGCTGCCCACCGCCTGCGCCTGATCGTCGATCAGCACGACGTCTTCGGGGATGAGCCCTGCGGGGAGCGGCGCCAGCGGCAGCCCGAAGAGGGGCACCTGCACCAGCGCCCGCACGGCCGGGCCCAGGGCCCCCGCCGCGGCCTCGGGGTCGAGCAGGGGCAGCGCGGGCCCCACGTCGACCGGCACCGGCCGCAGGCCCAGGCGCAGGGCGGCGCCCGCTGTGGCGAAGAAGCTGACCGCGGGCACCAAGACCTCGTCGCCGGGGCGCAGGCCTGCCGCCATCAGCGCGAGGCTGAGCGCGTCGGTGCCGCTGGCCGCCCCGGCCGCCGCCGGCCAGCCCGTCGCGGTGGCCAGCTCGGCGAGGAAGGCGTCGACCACGTCACCCCCGACGTAGCGCCCGCCGCGGAGCACGGCGAGGGCCGCCGCCTCACGCGCCGCCGCGTCGGCCCGGTGCCGGGCCCCGGGGTCGTGCAGGCGGATCATCGGCGGGCCGCCGGCCGCCCCGCCGGGCCCCTCACTTGATGTCGCGGCGTGAGAAGACCGCCGCCGCCGCCGCGAGCACCGCCGCGGTGTAGCTGGCCCCATAGGCCAGGGCGGGGCCGATGCGCTCCCATGGCACGTCGCGGTGGTGCACGGCCCAGGGGCGGATGTTCAAGATCTCAAAGTTGGGCAACACCCAATACAAGGTGCGGGCGATGGCCTGCACCGCCGGAGAGTCGGCCTGGCTGCCGTAGACCCAGATGTCGTCGGCGAGGTGGCCGATGACGAAGAGGGCGAGGGTGAAGGCGGAGGCGGTCATCGGTGCCGAGTAGGACGAGAACAGCGTGGCCCACGCTGTGAGCAGCGCGAGCTGGGCCATGAGCAGGCCATAGCTGACGAAGACCACCGGGGCGGGCGGCCCCTGTTGGGTGAACATCAAGGCCACGTAGACCACGAGCATGATCAGCACCTCGACGGCCAAGGTGAGCATCAGGCCGAGGTACTTGCCGAGCACGAACATCCACCGGGGGATGGGCTTGGAGATCACCGTGTAGATGGTGCGGTGCTCGAGCTCTTTCCAGACCAAGGACACGCCGAGGAACATGGCGATGATGCTGGCGAAGACGTCGATCGCGCCCTGGGCGATGCTGCGCACGACCTTGTCTTGGTCGCCGATGGTCACCTCGCTCAGCGCCAAGCTGAGGATGATGACCCCGACGCCAAAGAAGAGGATGCTATAGAGCACCCGGTCGCGCACGGCCTCGCGAAATGTATTGGCGGCGATGGCCCAGAGGCGGCTCATGGGGCCACCGCGGGGGGTGCCGTGGCCGATCCGCGGCCTGCGGCCTGGATCTCGGACATGAGCAGCTCCTCGAGGCTCGCGCGCAAAGGCGTGAGCCGCAGCAGGGTCGCGCCCTGGGCCTGGCTGAGGGCGACCGCCGCCTCGGCCCGGTCGGGGGGCACGACCAGCAGGGCCCGGTCACCCTCGGCCCGCCGCAGCTCGGCGCCGAGGCGGGCCGCCCAGCTCGCCGGCGCGGTGTTGGCGGGCAGGCGCAGCTCGAGCTCGACCCCCTTGCTGCCCGCGCCGAGCAGCGCCTCGACGGTGCCCTCGCTGCGCAGGCGCCCGCCGACCAGGATGGCCACCCGGTCAGACAGGGTCTCGACGTCGTGCAGGATGTGCGAGGAGAAGAAGACGCTGCGCCCGGCGGCCTTCTCTTCAAGGATGAGGTCGCGCACCAGCGCCCGGCCCAGCGGGTCAAGCCCGCTCATCGGCTCGTCGAGGATGACGAGCTGCGGGTCATTGATCAGCGCTTGGCAAATGCCCACCCGCTGCAACATGCCCTTGCTGTAGCTGCGCAGGGGCTGGTCGGCGGCGCGCGCCATGTCGACCCGCTCGAGCAGGGCCCGCGCCCGCTGGCTGCGGGTCGGCTCGGGCACCTCGAACAGGCGGCCGTAGAAGTCGAGCAGCTCGGCCCCGGTCAGGTGGGGGTAAAAGTAGGGGCGCTCGGGCATAAACCCGACTTTTCGACGCGCCTCGGGGTCGCGGTGGTCGAGGCCGAGCACGGTGGCCGCGCCGCCGCTGGCCTCGTGGATGCCCACCAAGATCTTGATCGTGGTGGTCTTGCCCGCGCCGTTGGGCCCGACGAAGCCAAAGATGCTGCCCGCGGCCACGCTGAGGTCGAGCGGGTGCAGGCCCACGTGCGGGCGCATCCAAAAGCCCGTGCGGTAGGTCTTGTGCAGCCCGCGGCTGACGATGACCGGCCCCTCGCTCATGCTCCGCCCCCCTTCACCGTGGCCCGCCGCGCTGCCCGGCCCGCGCCGCCCGCGCCGCTCTCCAGCTGGCGACCTTGTCGGCCGGCCAGGCCCCCGCGCTCTGCCAGTTGCAGCGGGTGCACAGCGGCCCGCTGTCGGCGAAGCGCCCCTCGACCTGGGCGAGGCGCCAAGCCTCGATCGTCGGCCCCGACCAGAGCGCGCCCAAGGGCGTGTCTTTGACGTTGCCGATGACGTTTTCGAGGTGCTCGTCGAGGCAACAGGTGGTCACCCGGCCGTCGACCTGGACCATCGGGGTGCTCCACAAGCCGGCGCAGGGGGGGCGATCTGCCATGCGCGCGCCTATCCCGCCGCCGAGGCAGGGGGCCCGCCGCGCGGATCGGCGCCCTCGTCGCCCTCGGCCTCAGCGTCGGGGAAGCGCCGCGCGGGCGCAGGCGCGTCAAAACGCCGCCACTCGCCGTCGATCCGGCGCTCGTGGGGTGCGTAGCTGGCCTTGTAGTAGAGGTGGCGGCAGTCCTCGACCCAGAGGCCCAGGTAGAGGTAGCGCCCGCCCCGGCTGCGCAGCCAGGCGAGCTCCATCAATGCGGAGAAGACGCCGAGGCTGCGCGGGGCCTCGTCGGGGTCAAAGTAGAAGTAGACCGAGCTCGCGTCGCGCTCGCCGAGATCGATGATGCCCACGCCGATCAGGCGGCCGTTGACCGAGTAGCGCATCTCGACGGTGCTGACGCAGGTGGCCAAGAACCAGCCCTCGTAGCTGGCCCGGGTCATCGGCTCGTCGCTGTGGCTCAGGCCGCGCTCACGTTTGTGCCGGTTGTACAGCGCGAGCTTCTCGGCGCTGTAGGTCGCGGGGCCGGCCTCGACGACCACGTCGCGGTTCTTGTGCAGGGCGCGCCGCTGGCTGCGGGTCGGCACGAAGTCGGCCACGGGCAGGCGGATGGGCTCGCAGGCGGCGCAGGCCCCGCAGGCCGTGCGGTAGAGCATCTGGCCGACCCGGCGGTCACCTTGGGCGAGCAGCTCGTCGAAGGTCGCCGGCGCGAGCGGGCGCAGCTGCAGGCGCAGGGGCATGCGCGCCGTGCGCCCGGGCAGGTAGGGGCAGGGCTCGGGCTCGTCGTAGAGGACGTGCTCACGCGGGCGAGGGGCGGGCAAGCGGGGGGCCTCCGCGGCCTGTGCGAAGATGGAGCGGGAGGGCGCGCATGGCGGAGGCCTCTTTTACCCCCAACGCGCCCGCGGCGGACGTGGGCGCCGAGACGGGGCTCGTGCACGTCGAGGTGGAGCAGGTGCAGATCGACGGGCAGGTCGTGCCGGTCGGCGTGCTGCGCCTCTGCCGCCCGGCGCGCGCCAACGCCTACACCCCGGCGATGCTGCGGGCGCTTGAGGCGGGGCTGCGGCGCCTCGAGGGCGAGGCCCGCGCGCTGGTGGTCGAGGCGGCGGGCCTGGGCGCCTTCTGCGGCGGGGCCGACCTGGGCCAGCTCGCCGCGGCGCGGCCTGAAGACGCGCTCGATCTGCTGAGCCAGAGGGTGTTCTCGGCGATCAGCAACAGCCCGCTGCCCAGCGTGGCCGCGGTGCACGGGCCGGCGGTGGCCGGCGGCTGCGAGCTGGCCCTGGCCTGCGACCTGCGCGTGGCCGGGCCCGCCGCGCGCTTCGCCTTGCCCGAGACCGCGCGGGGCTTGGTGCCCGCCGCGGGGGGCTGCGCACGGCTGGCCGCGCTGGTCGGCGGGGCGGTCGCCCGCGAGCTCATCCTTTTTGGTCGGTCGCTCTCGGCCGCCCGGGCGCTGCAGCTGGGCCTCGTCGCCGAGCTGGTCGAGGATCCCCGCGCGGTGGCCCGCAGCCTCGCCGCGGCGGCCGGCGCCCGCGACCCGCTGGCCCTGCGCCTCGCCAAAGACCTGCTGCGCCCGGCGGATGAGCCCGCCCGCTTGCAGGCCGAGCGCCACGCCGAGGCCCTGCTCTACGCCCGCGCCGCGGAGCGCCGGTGAGCGGCGCGACCCAAGGTCAGGGATATGGGCCACCCGGGCCCGCCCCGCGCGTGGCCCGCCCCTGGAGGCAGCGATGAGCACCCCCGCGGCCCGCATCTTGGCGGTCGGCACCGCCACCCCGCCGACCCGCTACACCCAGGCCGAGGTGCTCGAGCGCTTTCGGGTGGCCAACCCCGCGGTGCGCAAGCTGTTCTTGGCGCCCCACGTGCGGTCGCGGCACCTCTACCTGCCCGCCGCCGACGCCGAGGGTCGCCCCACCGAAGACCAAGCCGCCCTGCTGCGCAAGCACCGCAAGGGCGCCCTGGCGCTGGGCGGGCAGGCGATCCACGCCGCGCTTGAGCCGCTGGGCCTGCGCCCCGCCGACGTCGACTACCTCTGCTGCGTGAGCTCGACCGGCTTCATGTTGCCGGGGATCTCGGCCATGTACGTCAAACACCTCGGTTTTCGCACGAGCATGCACCGGGCCGACGTGGTGGGCATGGGCTGCAACGCCGGCCTCAACGGCCTGAACCCGGTGGCCTGGTGGGCGGCCAGCCACCCCGGCCGGCTCGCCCTGATGGTCTGCGCCGAGGTCAACTCAGCGCTCTACATCTACGACGACACGATGGCAACCGGGGTGGTCAACAGCCTTTTTGGTGACGGCTGCGCCGCGGTCCTCGTGGGGGCCGACGTACTCCCCTCCGCCGGCCCCGCGCCGGCCCTGGTCGACTTTGAGAGCCACCTCATCCCCGACACCTGGGACGCCATGCACTACGAGTGGCGCCAAGATCACGGGAAGTTCAGCTTCGTGCTCGACCGCGACGTGCCCTATGTGCTCGGCCTCAACGCTGACCTGCCCGTCGGCCGCCTGCTCGGGCGGCACGGCCTGCGCCGCCGCGACGTGCGCCACTGGCTCATCCACAGCGGCGGCCGCAAGGTGATCGACGCGATCAAGTACACGGTGGGCATCACCGAGCATGACGTGCGGCACACCGTCGGCGTGCTCGGCGAGCTGGGCAACCTCGGCTCGGGCAGCTTCTTGTTCAGCTACCAGCGGCTGCTGCGCGAGGGCGTGGTCCAGACCGGCGACTGGGGCGTGATGATGACCATGGGGCCGGGCTCGACCATCGAGACGGCCCTGCTGCGCTTTTGAGCGCGCACGGCGCCGCGCGGCGCTGAGGGGGGAGCATGGCGGAGGGGAGCAAGGCGGAGGAGCGCACGGCGCGGGCCCGCACGGTCTCGCTGCACACCGAGGCGGAGGTCGCCCACCTGCGGCTACTGCGGCCGACCATCACCATGCGCATGGTGCATGAGCTGGGCGAGGCCCTCGACCAGCTCGAGGACCACAGCGCGGCCCGCTTCGTCGTGATCAGCGGCGTGGACGGTGTCTTCTGCGCGGGCATCGATTTTGCCGACTTCCGCCCCGACGCGCCGATGGACATCCACGGCTTCCACAAGTGGGAGCAGCTGCTCGTTCGCGTCGAGAAGTTGGGCAAGGCCACCGTCGCCGCCATCGACGGCCCCTGTCGGGGCGGCGGCGCCCAGCTCGCCTTGGTCTGCGATGTGCGCGTGGCCACCGCCCGCAGCGTCGTGCAATTCGACGAGATCCACCTCGGCTTTCTGCCGGGCATGGGCACCTGGCGCCTCGCCAAGTACGTCGGCCTCGGCCGGGCCAAGCGGCTGCTGCTGCAGGGCGCGCCGGTCTCGGCGGCGGCGGCCGAGCGCATCGGGCTCATCGACGTGGTCGCTGAGGACGGCGCGCTGGACGCTGCGGTCGCCGCCGAGCTCGCCGCCTTCGGCCCGGCCCACCCGGTCGCCACCGAGCTGGGCAAGCGCCTGCTGCTCGAGAGCTACGCCGAGAGCTTCGAAGAGAACATCGGCGGCTTCTTGGCCGCCCAGCACCGGGCGATCAGCCAGTCGGCCTTCCTCGACACGCTGAAGAAGGCCGGGCGATGAGCTTGCCGCCCATCGGCGAGATGAAGCCACTGCACGTCGATCCCGAGGTTCTTGGCCGAATCGTGCCCATGCTCGCCGTGCACGCCGAGGCCGTGGCGACCCTGCACGCCGCCGACATGGGCGACAGCCTCTGGGCCCGGCTCGGCCCGCGCTTCTTGCGCACGCTCTACCGCCTGCTCATCGACGAAGAGGGCTTCCTCGGCTTTGTCTACGTCGAGGGCGGGCGCGTGCGGGGTTTTATCGCCGGCAGCACCGCGCCCGACCCGATGATGGGGCGGCTGCTGCGCCGCGGGGGCTTCTTGCTCGCCCCGGCGGCCCTGCCCTGGGCGCTTTGGCCGCCGATCACCCGCCGCCTGCTCGACACGCCCCGCTACGCCCAGGTCAGCGCGGTGGACGGCGCCGAGGTGCAGGCGGAGTCGCTCTTTTGCACCGTCGAGCCCGAGCTTCGCGGCCAAAAGGTCGCCGGTCTGCTCAACCTCGTCTTGTTTGAGGAGCTGCTCTCGCGCGGCTACCCGGCGATCAAGGTCACGACGGAGCTGGCCAACACGG
The DNA here is from genome assembly GCA_016792625.1 of Deltaproteobacteria bacterium. Taxonomy (GTDB): domain Bacteria; phylum Myxococcota_A; class UBA796; order UBA796; family UBA2385; genus JAEUKK01. The sequence continues at coordinate 8,616 of JAEUKK010000191.1, forward strand.
CTGCCCGCCGCCAGCTGCGCAGCTGGGGCTTCGCCGAGCGCGGGCAGTTCAGCTTCTACGGCAAAGAGATGGTGGTGACGACGCTCCCGCTGGCCGGGCACCCCCGGCTGCGCGCGCGGGGCCGCCACCCGATGTTGGAGCGCAGCCGGCGCTGAGCCTGCGCCCCGCTCATGCCCGTCCCCATGCCTTCCGTACCCCGGCTGCGAAGTGCGCCAGGCGGCGCGCGCAGGGGGCTTCGATGACCGAGAGCAAAGGCGTCAAGGTGCGGCACCTGCTGCTGTTCGCCGGCGGGCTGACGGGGCTGAGCTGGCTGACCGACCAGGCGGTCGACCCGACGCCCCCCACGGCAGGGGCGCCCGCGCGGGGGGCCCGGTCGTCGGCGCCGGCGGTGGCCCTCGGCCCGGTGGACGCCCCGCTCGCCATGGCATCGGCGCTGCCCAGCGTCTACCGCGAGGGTGAGCTGCGGCTGCAGGTCGACCCTGACGCCGATCTCGACGAGGTCCTCGCGGCCCATGGCCTGCGCTTGGCCCGGGCCGCGGGCCCGAGCGGGCAGGCCCTGGTGCGCTCCCCCGCGGGCCACGAAGAGGCCGCCCTCGCCGCCCTGCGGGCCGACCCGCGTGTGCGGTCGGCCGGGCGCAACGCTTGGGTGCAGGGCGCGCAGGCGCAGGCGACCCCCGCGGTGCGGGCGGCGCAGTGGCACCTCGACATGATCGGCGCGACCGACAGCCCCGCCGAGCGGGCCGCCGCCGCGACGGTGGTCGTGGCGGTCATCGACTCGGGCGCGGCCTACCTCGACGCCCAAGAGGGCGGGCAGAGCTTCGCCCAGGCGCCCGGCCTCGCCCCGGTGAGCGTGGTCGCGCCCTGGGACTTCGTCGAAGATGACGCGCTGCCGCTCGATGAGCACATGCACGGCACGCACGTGGCGACCACCATCCTCGGGCAGGGGGCCGCCCTGGGCGTCGCCCCGGGGGCGGCGCTGATGCCGCTGCGGGTGCTCAACGCCGACAACCAAGGCGGGGAGCTTGACCTCATCGACGCCGTGCACTTCGCCGTCGACAATGGCGCGGACGTCATCAACCTGAGCCTGAGCTTCGCCGCGGGCTACGCGCCGAGCCTCGAGCTGCAGCAGGCGCTCGAGCGGGCCTGGGCCGAGGGCGTGGTGGTGCTGGCCGCCGCGGGCAACGGGGGGGCGGCGGAGGTGAGCTGGCCGGCGGCGAGCCCGCACGTCATCGCGGTCGGCGCCTATCGGCCGGAGTCGTCGTGGCTGACCTTGGGCACGCCGCAGGCGAGCTTGAGCGCGGCGGTGAGCCGGGCCCCCTATACGAACCTCGGCACGGCGATGGGGGTGCTGGCGCCCGGGGGTGACCTCGGCCGCGACCTCACCGGCGATGGCTACCCCGACGGCATCCTCGCCGAGGCCCCCGCGCCGGGTGACCCGAGCCGCATGGGCTACTACTTCATGGCGGGCACCAGCCAGGCCACGGCGGTGGCCACGGGCGTGGCGGCGCGCCTGCTCGCCGAGGGGGTGAGCCCGGCGGAGATGCACGCCGCCATGCACCGCGGCGGCGTGCGCGGCGGAGACACCAGCCTCGCGCTGCAGGGCCTCGGCGGCGGCTACCTGCACCTCGGCAAGGCGCGCTGGGCCCTCGATCAGCCGCTGCTGCTCGATCCGGTGCTCTTCGCGACCGGGGTCGGGTTTGTGCGGCGGGTGAGCGGCACGCGCATGCGGCCGGCGGTCGGGGTGCGGGTCAACAGCCGCACGGGCGCGCCCGTCGCTGGGGTCACCGCGGTGGTGCGCCTCTTCGACGGGTCGGCCCTGAGCACGGCCACCTGCGTCACCGACGCGGCGGGCCAGTGCGTCGCGTTGGGCGCCGAGCGGGCCTCGAAGTCGGGGGGCGTCAATGTGCCGCTCAGCTTCGTGTACAGCGTGCCCCGCGTCATCGGCGCCGGCGGAGACTCGACCCGGCCGATCAGCATGTTCTACGCGAGCGACGCGCTGGAGGCCATCACCCGCGCCGCCGACGCCAGCGCCGCCCTGCCCGACAGCTACCGCCTCGCCCTGCGCTGGGCCGAGGACAACAGCGCCGGGCTCGGCAACATGCAGGCCGGTGTGCTCTTGCCCTACCTGGGCACCGGCCTGTCGACGAGCCCGCTCGGCTTCGGCCCCCTCCCGCCGATGGGCGGGCTGGCTGGCTTCGGCGGCGCGGGGCTGTCGACCAGCCCGCTCGGCCTCGTGATGAACCAGGCGGCGCTGACCAACTTCCTGAACGGCGCGGGCCTGTCGACGAGCCCGCTCGGGCGGGCGGGGGTGCAGACGGTGTCGCTGTCCTCCACCCCGCTGAACTTGGACGGCACGGGCCTGTCGACCAGCCCGCTCGGCGTGCTGAGCGCGGAGCGGCTGCAGCTCAGCTCGGGGTCCGGGTCGAACACCTACCTGGTGATCGACGGCTCGGGGCTCTCGACCAGCCCGCTCGGCTTCCTCGGCACCCAGCTGTTCGTGCCCGGCGGCAGCCTGACCGACCTGTCGGGGGCCAGCCTCGACGGCGCCGTGCCGGTCTTCTCGGCGGCCGATGGCCTCGGGGCGCTGGCCGGCTCTGCGGTCGGCCTGCGGGTCGAGGAGGGTGGCTACACCGCCGCCGGCTTCGACGCGGTCATGGCCGCGGCGAACGCCGAGGGCCTGGGCGGGGCCTCGACCACCACCGGCGCCCCGGTCGAGCTGCCCGAGTAGCCCCTGCGGGCGGGGGGCCCGGGCCTGGGCTACCAGGGCCGGCGCCCGTCCACCCCGCGGGGGAGCCTCGATGTCCGGCCTGCCGACCCCGTCGACCCCGCCGTCCGCGTGGGCGCACCCGCCGCTGCGGCAGTGGCTGCTGGTCCGGGCCTGCGCGGTGGCCTGCATCCAGCTCATCAGCACAGCGGTGGGCTGGCAGGTCTGGGAGCTGACCGGCAAGCCCCTCGATCTGGGCCTGGTCGGGCTGTCTGTGTTCTTGCCTACGCTGTTCTCGTGGCCGATGACCGGCTTGGCCGCCGACCGCTGGCCCCGCCGCGACATCGTGCGCTTCAACCTCGCGGTCGCCGCGGGCGTGGCCGCGGGCCTCGCTGCGCTCTCCACCACCGCGTTGGCGAGCCCCTGGCCGATCTTCGGCCTGATGTTCGCGCTCGCGCTCGGCCGGGTCTTCGGGAACCCAGCCAGCCAGGCCATGGTCGCCGGCCTCGTGCCCCGCGAGTTGCTGCCCCAGGCCCTCTCGTTGACCTCGGCCACCTTTCAGGCCCTGACCGTCGCCGGCCCGGCGCTGGCGGGGCTGATCATCGCGCTGGCGGGCCTTCCGGTGGTCTATGGGGTGGCCGCGGCGCTGGCCTGCTTCGCCCTGCTCGCCACCATCGGCCTGCCGCCTTGCCAGGGCCAGGGTCAGGCCCGCGGCTGGGGTGATGTGCTCGATGGGCTGCGCTACCTGCGCGGCCGCCCCGTCCTGCTCGGCGCGATCAGCCTCGACCTGCTGGTGGTGCTGCTCGGCGGGGCCACCGCGCTCATGCCCGTCTACGCCACCGAGGTGCTCAAGGTGGGCGCCGAGGGCATGGGCCTGCTGCGGGCGGCGCCCGCGGTCGGCGCGGTGAGCATGGCGCTGATCTTGGCCCGCTTCCCGCCTCGTCGGCAGGTGGGCCGCAAGCTGCTGCTCTCGGTGGCCGGCTTCGGCCTCGCCACCGTCGGCTTCGGCCTGTCGACCTCGCTGTGGACCGCCCTGCCCATGCTCGTGCTCGTCGGCGTCACCGACGAGGTGAGCGTGATGTTGCGCACCACCCTGGTGCAGGTGCAGACCCCCGACGAGTACCGCGGGCGGGTCAGCGCCGTGAACAGCGTGTTTGTGGGGATCTCCAACGAGGTTGGCGAGCTTGAGTCGGGCGCCTTGGCCAGCCTCGTGGGGCCGGTGCGCGCCGTCGTGCTCGGCGGCGTGGGGAGCATCGCCGTGGTCGCCGCCTTCTGGCGCTGGGCGCCGCGGCTGCGCGACGTCGATCGGGTGGAGGAGGGCTAAGCCCGGCTGATCACAGGTGGGGATGTGGTAGGCTCGAGGCGATTAGGCCGGGGTGACGGGGCGCGGTGGACCGCGGCCGACGGGCCGGGGCTGCCCAGCGGGGCGTCGCCCCTGCCGGTCGGGGGCCGTGCGGCTCAATCACCGGGCGGCGCCTTTCGACGCCCCCCGTGTGCCCTGACCGAGGGTGGACATGAACGTGAAGTGCGCAGCCTGCGCCCAGCGGTTTCAGGCCCCGTTTCACAAGCACCTCGCCCAGTGCAGCCAGTGTGGGCGCGAGGTGCTCGTCAACCCCGAGTGGCCGTTCACGCGACCCTGGTTCTGGGTGATCCTCGCGATCCCATACGCGGCCGCGCTGGTCGCGAGGCTATGGATTGATCCGGACACATCGTCCACGTGGTTTTGGATGGGTCTCGTCCTGGTTGGTGCGATCTATTGGGGCCTGATCCGCGCGCGGGGTTCGGAATTGCCCGCGCCGCCGGGTGGGGGGCCTGGGGCACCGGACGAATCTGACTGGCATATCATTGAGATCCATGGGGTCATCATCGGGCGGGAGGCGCCGCATCGAGGCGGTCCCGGCGCTCGATTGCTGTTTTATCTTGGCTTTTTGTTGGGCCTTGTGGTTTGGGCTTGGGTGTATTTGATTTACTTGATGCCGGTGGTGAGTGTATTGCTCGCCTTGGACCTGTCGAATTTGCCCGAGCAGGTCCACACGATTGTGATCGTGGCGCCGCCGATCCTGGTCTTGATGGGGCTCGGCAGGTTCCGATTGGGCGCAGGGCCCGGCGCGGGGGCTTGAGGAGCGCCCAGCGGCGAACGGGGCGGAGCCCACTTCAACCCGCCGCAGGCCTCGGGGGGCGTTGCGGGGGGCGGAGCCCCCCGCCCATCGATCACCCAGCCCCAGAGGTGCCTGGGGCGCCTACCAGTCGACGTCGCCGGCGATGGTCAGCTCGCGCCAGGTGCCGTGGGTGTTGAGGGCTTGGCGGTCGGCCGTGGTGTAGGCCGGGCTGCCGGTCTGGCCCCAATAGATCCAGGAGGGGGCCGCCGAGGACCAGCTGCCCGTGTGGTAGTTGGCCAGCAGCAGCTCGGGGATGCCGTCAGCGTCGAGGTCTCCGGCGACGAGGTGCGCGTTGCCGAGGCCGGGGAGGTCGGTGCGGTTGGCATAGCTGTACCCGGTCGCGCCGCCCCACAGCACGACGTTGTTCGCGACGTAGGACGAGCCGTTGTAGTAGCGCCCGAGCAGCAGCTCTTGGTAGCCGTCGCCGTTGAGATCGCGCATCTTGACACCCCAGGTGCCCCGCAGCTCGACGGACCACGAGTTGCTTGGGGTGTAGCCGAAGCTGCTGCCCCAATACAACATGGTGTAGGCCGCGCTCGACCAATCACCCGTGTGGTAGCCCGAGAACAGCAGGTCTTTGAAGCCGTCGCCGTTGGCGTCGCCGATCACGAGGTCGACGGCCCCGTAGGTGGTCAGGCTCTCGCGGGCGGCGGTCGAGTAGCCCGTGGCCGTGCCCCAATAGATGTACGAGCTGGTGATGTGCGTGCTGCCCGAGTAGTAGTTGGCGAACACGATGTCTTCGATGCCGTTGCCGTCCAGGTCGTCAATCTCGACCTCGTAGCAGCCGAGCGTGGGCAATAAGGTGCGGTCGGCGGTGGTGTAGCCGCGGCTTGAGCCCCAATAGATCATGCTGTTGGCCGAGTAGCTCGAGCCATTGTAGTGGCTGCAGAACACGAGCTCGTCGTAGCCGTCGTCGTTGAGATCAGCGGCCTTGACGCGCAAGGCGCCGGTGGTGGGGATGTCTTCGCGGTCTGAGGTCGAGAAGCCGCTCGCCGAGCCCCAATACACATAGCTTGTGTTGGTATAGCTGGCGCCGGTGTAATAGTTCGCGACCACGATGTCTTTGTAGCCATCGCCGTCGAGATCCCGCACCAGCGCGTCGAGGCCGCCGCTGCTGGGCAGGCTCGTGCGGTCGAGCACGCTGTGGCCGCTCGCGCTGCCCCAGTAGACGTCGAGGGTCTTGCTGTAGCTGCTGTCGTCACGGTAATTCGCGAAGACGACGTCGAGGTAGCCATCCTCGTCGATGTCTTCGACCAGCGTCTCGTAGACCCCGGCGGTGCTGAAGCTCGAACGGTCGGCGTCGGCCCAGCCCCCATCGCCATAGTAGATGTAGCTGGTGGTGACGTAATTGCCGTCGTAGTGCTCGGGGACGACGATGTCGGGCAGCCCGTCGCAGTCGAGGTCGCGGCAGGAGTCGTCGCCGTCGCAGTTCTGATCGACCCCGTCGAGCGGCACCTCGGGGGTGGTCGAGCCAGGGAAGGCGTCGGCGACCGCCGGCTCGCAGTCGCTGTCGTCGGCGACGTAGCCGACCGGCCGGTCGCAGGCGGTGCGGGGCGCGGCGGGGTCGCCGTAGAGATCGGCATCGGCGTCGAGGTAGTAGGTGCGCTCGCCGGTGGCGCCGGCCTCGTCGGTCAGGCCGTCGCAGTCGTCGTCGACGCTGTTGCAGGCCTCGCTCGCCGCGGGAGAGACCACGCTGCTGCTGTCGTCGCAGTCGCCGCCCAGGCCGACGTAGCCAGCGGGCGCGGCGCAGGCGCGGACGGTCGCGCTTGACCCCCAGCCGTCGCGGTCGAGGTCGGCGTACCAGGTGCCCAGATCGGTGGCGTCGAGGTCGATGATGGTGTCGCAGTCATCATCGACCCCGTTGCAGGTCTCGGTGGCGCCGGGGTTGACCGCCGCCGCGGCGTCGTTGCAGTCGCTGGCGCTCGCCACCATGCCGGCCGGCGCGGCGCAGGCCCGCACCCCGCCGGTCGGTGCGCCGTAGCTGTCGCGGTCGGCGTCGGGGGACCAGAGCGGGGCGTCGACCGCGTCGGGCTCGTCGGTGGTGCCGTCGCAGTCGTCGTCGTCGCCGTTGCAGCGCTCAGCGGCGGCGGGCGAGATTGCGGCGCTGGCGTCATCGCAGTCGAGCGCGTTGGCGGCGGTGCCCGCGGGCTGGGCGCAGGCTGGCTGCGGGGCGCCCGGATCGCCGTAGGTGTCGCGGTCGAGGTCGGCGTACCAGACGCCGCCGCCGGTGGCGCCCGCCTCGTCGATGTCGCCGTCGCAGTCGTCATCGCGGCCGTTGCAGGCCTCGGCCCCCTCGGGTGAGGTCTCGGGCCGCAGGTCGTCGCAGTCGCCGGAGAGCGCCGCCCAGCCGGTGGGCGCTGTGCAGGCGGTGAGGGTCACGCCGTCGAGGCCATAGCCGTCCTCGTCGGCGTCTTGGTACCAGACCCGGCCCACGCCGTCGTCGGCCTCGCCGTCGCAGTCGTTGTCGACCTCGTCGCAGACCTCGACCGCGTCGGGGTGGATGTCGTCGTTGTCATCATCGCAGTCGGCGTCGTTCTCGACGTAGCCGGCCGCGGGTGGGGTGCAGCTCGACAGCGGGTCGGCCGGGTTGCCGTAGCCGTCGGCGTCGGCGTCGGCGTACCAGTCGACGGCGAGGCCCTCGTCGGGCGTGCCGTCGCAGTTGTTGTCGGCCCCATCGCAGAGCTCGGGCGCGCCGGGGAAGGCCGTCGCGTCGGCGTCGTCGCAGTCGGTCGCGGTCGGGGTGCTGCCGGCGGGCGCGCTGCAGGCCTCGATGGCCAACGCGCCGCCAAAGCCGTCTTCGTCTTCGTCGAGGAAGAAGGTGTCGAGCACACCTTCATCGACCTCGCCGTCGCAGTCGTTGTCGACGCCGTCGCAGAGCTCGTCGGCGTCGGGGTGCACGCTCGCGTCACCCTCGGCGCAGTCGTCGGTGGTGTGGCCATCGCCATCGGCGTCATCGACGAGCCCGCCGTCGTCTTCGGCGATGCCGCCGTCGTCGACCGCCGGGTCTTTGGCGCCGCCGCAGCCCGCGAGGGCCGCCGACAAGCTGAGGGGGAGGGCGAGCAGGGAGAGGGCGCGCAGCGGACGCATCGGGGCTCCAGGTTGGGGCGGAGCCTACCAGAGCCGGCCGCCGCGGCGGATGACCCCGCGGTTGCGGGCCGCGCTCAAATCGATTCGGCGCCCGGGGCCCAGGCGGTCAGCCAGCGGTTCGTGTGCTCGTTGAGCAGGGCGTGCACGTCGAGCGGGCGGCAATTGGCGCCATCCAGGCCCTCTTGGTGGATGAGCGCCAGGATGAGCGGGCTCGCCAAGGCCAGGGCCGCGGCGCGGGTGTCGACCGGGGCCATCTTTCCGGCGGCGATGAGCGTGTCGAGCAGCTGCTCGGTGGTCTGCAGGGTGGGCTCGAGCGTGTGGTTGACGAAGGCCCGGCCGCGGCGCGGGCTGCGCAGCCCCTCGGCGAGGCCGGTGAGGATGACGCGGTCGACGCCATGTTGGCGCCAAGCCAACAGCACGATCTCGAGGTGGGCCCGCACGGCGGGGCCGACCTGCTCGCTCTGCGGGGTGGCGGCGATGGCGCGGTAGGGCGAGGAGCCCGCGGCGATCTGGGCGGCGATGGCGTCGATCAGGCCGTCTCGGTCGCCGAAGCGCCGCCGCAGCACGCTGATCGTGGTGCCGGCGGCCTCGGCGAGGGCGCGCTGGCTGGCGTCGGGGCCGAGGCGGGCCCAGGCCTGGGCCAAGGCGGGCAGCAGGTCGTCGGCGGGGGCGGGCGGCGGGCCAGGTCGGGGCATCGGGGCTCCACAGGGGGACGGTCCGGGTGGTTGGGGCGGCGGGCGCCCCTCGGCGCGGGCGCTAACGCGACGCTGGCGGCTGTCCCCCGGGCTTGACCGCGGCGGCGGGGGCGGTGACCTGGGCGGAGGCGCCGCGGGCCCGCGGCGGGGGAGGGCGGATGTGGAGCCTCGCGGTGGAGGGCGCGGCCGCCGACGCCGACGCTGTGCTGGGCGCGCTCTGGGCGCTGGGCGTCAACGGGGTCGAGCTCGAGGACGAGGACACGGGCGGCCCGCCCGGCCGGGCCCGCGCGCGGGTCTGGCTCGAGGCGGGCGTGGATCAGCCTGCGGTGGCCGCGGCGGTGGAGGTGGGCGCCCGGGCCCGGGGCGCGACCGGCCCCTTGCGCCTCGACTGGGCCCCGGTCGCGCTCGCGCCCCTTCGCGGAAGCTGGCCCCTGGCGCGCTCTTTTCGGGTCTACCCGCTTGGGGGGCCGCCGCCGCGGCCGGGCCGGCGGGCGCCGCTCGTGGTCGACCCCGCGGCGGCCTGGGGGGATGGTCGCCACGGCAGCACCCGGGCGGCCGCGGCCCTGCTCGAGGCCCAGGCCGCCCAGCTCGCCGGCGCCCGCGCGCTGGACTTCGGCTGCGGGGCGGGCCTGCTCAGCCTTGTGCTGCAGCATCTCGGGGCAGACACCGTGCTGGCGGTCGATCACGACGGTCTCGCCCGCGAGGCCACCGCCCGGGCCGGCGCGGTGGGGCCGGCCCCCGACCGCCTGACCGTGCGGGCAGACGCGCCGGTGGGCGCCGTCTATGACGTCGTGGTGGCCAACCTGCCCCACTTGGTGCTGGTCGAGCTGGCCCCGGCGCTGGCCGCCCAGGTCGCGCCCGGCGGGGCCCTGCTGCTGGCCGGCTGCGCCCGCAGCCTGTGGCCGGCGGTGGTCGCGCGCCTGCCGGGCTGGCGGGTCGAGGTGGCCCGGCGCTCGGGGGCGTTTGGCGCTTGGTGGCTGCGCCCGGCGGCCGACCCGCAGGGATAGCCCCGGGCCCGGAGGCCCACCCCCATGGCGCTCGGCTCGACCATCTACACCTTTCAGATCGAGCTGAGCGACGTGGATCGCGGCGTCTACGAGAGCTTGGCCCTCTCGGTGGCCCAGCACCCGTCGGAGGCCGAAGCGGGCCTGGTCGCCCGGGTGCTCGCCCGCTGCCTCGAGCACGCCGAGGGCGCGCAGCTTGGGCGCGGGGTGGGCGAAGGTGACGCCGCCGCGGTCACGATCAGCGATCTGACCGGCGCGCTGCAGGTCTGGGTCGACGTGGGCACGCCCGACGCCGCCCGCCTGCACCGGGCGTCCAAGGCCGCGGGCCGGGTGGCGGTCTACTGCCACAAAGACCCGGCACCGTATCTGCGGGCCCTGGCCGGCCAGAAGGTGCACCGCGCCGAGGACATCGCGCTGTACGCCCTCGACCGCGGCCTGGTCGCGGCCCTGGTCGGCCTGCTCGACCGCCGCAACCGCTGGCAGCTCAGCCGGATCGACGGCCAGCTCTACGTTGAGGTCGCCGGCCAGAGCCTCAGCGGCGCGCTCGAGCCGCTGGCCTGGCCGGCCTGAGGCGCGGGGCCGCGCGGCGGCGCGCGCCCCGAAGGCTCACTCGCCGACCTTGAGCTCACGCACGAGGAAGGCCAGCACGTCGGCGGTCTCGTCGATGATCTGCTCGGTCGACTTGCCCGCGCCGTGGCCTGCCCGCGTGTCGATGCGGATGAGCACGGGGTTCTCACCCTTGTGCACCCGCTGCAGCTCGGCGGCGAACTTGTAGCTGTGGGCGGGCACGACCCGGTCGTCGTGGTCGGCGGTCATGACCATGGTCGAGGGGTAGCGGACCCCCTCTTTGAGCTGGTGCAGCGGCGAGTAGCCATAGAGGATGGGGAACATCTCTTTGTCGTCGCTGCGGCCATAGTCGCTGGCCCAGGCCCAGCCGATCGTGAACAGGTGGTAGCGCAGCATGTCGAGCACGCCGACCCCGGGCAGGGCGGCGCCGAAGAGCTCGGGGCGCTGGGTCATCGCCGCGCCGACCAGCAGGCCGCCGTTGCTGCCGCCTTGGATCGCGGTCTTGGCCGGGCTGCTGTAGCCCTCTTTGTGCAAGAACTCGGCGGCGGCGATGAAGTCGTCGAACACGTTCTGCTTGTTCTTGAGCCGGCCGCCGTCGTGCCACTCCTTGCCGTACTCGCCGCCGCCGCGCAGGTTGGCCACGGCGTAGACGCCGCCGAGCTCCATCCAGGCGACCTTGCTCAGCGAGAAGCTCGGCGTGAGCGAGATGTTGAAGCCGCCGTACCCATAGAGCAGCAGCGGGTTCTTGCCGTCGAGGCTCAGGCCCTTCTTGTGGGCGATGAACATGGGCACTTGGGTGCCATCTTTGCTCGTGTAGAAGACCTGCTTGACCTCGTAGGCCTCGGGGTCGAAGTCGACCTTGGACTCCTTCCACAGCGTGCTCTGCGCTGTTTTGACGTCGAGGCGGTAGAGCCGGGTCGGCGTGGCGAAGGACGTGTAGTAGTAGAAGCTCTCGGGGTCGTCCCACTCGCCGCCGAAGCCGCCGGCGCTGCCGACCCCCGGCAAGGCGAGCTCTTGCAGCTCTTTGCCCGTGGTGTCGTGCAGGGTCACCACCGAGCGGGCGTCGCGCAGCCAGGTCGCGATGAGCCGGCCGCCGACCGCGGTCACGCCTTCGAGCGTCTCTTTGCGCTGGGGGATGAGCTCCTTCCACTTGGCGGGGTCGGCGTCCTTGAGGTTCACCGCGATGACCCGGCCGCGGGGGGCGTCCTTGTCGGTCCAGAACCAGGCCAAATCGCCCTCATTGCCGAGGTAGCTGTACTGGGCGTCGAAGTTGTCCATCAGCGGGGTAAACGGGCGCCCGGTGGGGCTGCCGGTGGGGCGGTACCAGACCCGGTTCTTGGTCTCGGTGCCCTCCCACACGCTCAGCAGCTCGTGCATGCCGTCTTCGCTGACCGTGACGCCAAAGCCGCGCTGCGGGTGCGCGGCGTCGGCGAAGACCAGCACGTCGGCGGTCTGCGGCGTGCCCAGCTTGTGGAAGTAGACCTTCTGGTTGTCATTGACCTGCTCAAGCGGGTTCTTGGGCGTCTCGTAGCGGCTGTAGTAGAAGCCGCTGTCGTCGGGCGCCCAAGACGCGCCGCTGAACTTGGACCACTCGACCGTGTCGAGCAGGTCGGCGCCGGTGGCCACCTCGCGCACCCGCCAGGTGCGCCAGTCTGAGCCGCCGTCGCTGGTCGCGTAGGCGATGTACTTGCCGTTGTTGCTGACGCTCGTGCCGGCCAGCGAGACGGTGCCGTCTTTGCTCATCTGGTTCGGATCGATGAGCACGCGGGGCTCGGCGCTGAGGCTCGACGCGGTGTAGAGCACCGCTTGGGCCTGCAGGCCGTCGTTGCGCGTCCAGAAGTATTGGCCGTTGACCTTGGACGGCGCGCCAAAGCGCTCGTAGTTCCACATCTTCTCGATGCGGGCCCGCAGGGCGGCGCGCTGCGGCACGGCGTCGAGCACCGAGCGGGTCAGCGCCACCTGGCCGTCGACCCAGGCGCGGGTCTCGGGGCTGTCGGGGTCTTCAAGCCAGCGGTAGGGGTCGGCGACGGCAGTGCCGTGGTAGTCGTCGATCACGGGCCCGCGGGCCGCGGCTGGGTAGCTGTAGCCGGCCGGCGGGGGCGCCACGCTCGGGGGCGCGGCCGGCTTGGCGCAAGCGGCCAGCGTCAGGGCGACCCCACCGGCGAGGGTCGAGGGGAGGAGCAGGGCGGCGAGGCGCCGGGGCAGGCTCTGGCGGGGGGTGTGGATCACGGGAGACCTCCGGAGGGTGGAGGTGTAGCCCGTGGGGCCCGCGGCGCGCGCCTCGGCCGGCGCCGGGGTCTGCCCAAATCAACGAGAATGGCGCACGGCACGTCGCCCTCGGCACGTTTCGTCGGGTGACAGCGGCCGGCCGCCGCCTCAGCGGGCGGCGGCGAGCTGGCGCAGGCGCGGGTCGGGGTCGGCGGCCAGGGCGGGCCGGGCCGCGGCGAAGGCCGCTGGGTCCAAGCGACGGAGGGCTTGGGCGCCGGCCAGGCGCACCGCGGGCTCGTCGGCGGAGAGGGCCGCGCGCGCCGCGGGGGCGGCCGCCGAGAGCCCCACCCAGCCGGCGCTGCGCAGGGCGGCCTCGCGCACCACAGCGTGCTGGTCGGTGGTCCCGCCGAGGAGCAGGCCCGGGGCCAGGGCGGCCTCGTGCCCGCCCAAGGCCCGCATGGCCGCCGCGCGCACCGCCGGGTCGGCGTCGGCCGCGGCTAGGGCCAGGGCGGGCGCAGCGAGAGCCGCGGGGGCGTCGACCAGCAGGTCGGCGGTGATGCGGCGCAGCTCGACGTCATCTTCGGCGAGCAGGCGCGGCGCGACCGCGGCCCAGTCGGTGACCAAGCGCGCCGCGGCGGCCAAGGCGGCGCCGCGCACCGCTGGCGCCTCGGGCGACCACAGCGCGCGGGCGAGGTGCACCGCCCCGTGGGGGGCGCCCGCCTCGACCGGCAGGCGCGGGCTGCGGGCGCGGGTGGTCAGGGGGGCCGCCGACCACACCGCGGCGGCCCCGGCGGGATCGGCCCGCCAGTCGCGCAGGGCGGCATCGGCGGCCCGATCCAGCGCGTCGGCGGGCGCGGGGAGCGCGTCGGGGCTGGCGAGCACGGCGGCGGGGGAGGGCGCGGCGGCCAGGCGGTCGGCCAGCGCGCCCGCGGCCGCGGGGGCGCTGAAGGTGGCGGCGAGCGTGAGGGCGGGCAGGAGCGCGAGGGCGCGGGCGGCGGGGTTCACAGCTCACCTCCGATCAGGGCGCGGGCGTCGGTCCACCAGTCGGCGGTGGGGGTGCGGATGGTGTTGCTGCCGCAGTGCACCTCGCCCCAGGCCAGGTGGTAGGCCGACCAGTCGTCGGTCCACACCACCTCGACGCTGGCGGGCAGTAGCGCCTCGATCTCGGCGGCGAAGGTGTCGCTGGGCAGGTCGCGCGTGTCGCTGCGGAAGAAGGGGTCGGGCGGCAGCACCACCGCGCCTTGGCCGTCGGGGTCGGTGTAGACCTCCATGTTGACCGTGCCGGTGATCAAGGAGAGGGCGCCGCCCCCGCACTCCGGGCTGGCCTCAAACAGCGCCGGGATGAGGATGATCTCGTCGGGCTGCAGGTCGAGCTCTTCGGTGAGCAGGGCGAGGTTCGCGTCGAGGTTGACCTGCAGGTCGTCGTTATAGGCCCGCAGCCGCGTGTCGCTGAGCATGTCGCCCGGCGTCGGGTAGTCGTGGCCAGCGTCGTACTTGGGCAGGTCGAGCTCGGCCGGCTGGCCCTCGAGGAAGCTGAAGCCGAGGCGGGTGTCGGCATAGACGAGCCGGAAGCCCCGCGGCGCGTCAGGATCGGGCAGGAAGGTCATGAACTCGTCGACGTGGCCGACGCAGAGCCAGCTCACGTCGAGCACGATCGGCGCCTGCACCTGCTGGGCGTCGAGCAGGGTGCGCAGCTCGGGGGTCACCTGGGCATAGCCCGCGTCGCCGTAGTAGATGCGACCGAAGGGGTAGTCGACGCCGTCGGCAGAGAGCGGGGGCGTGACCTCCATGTTCCCGAAGCTGTCTTGGCTCGACGGGAAGCCATCGCCCCAGGTCATCACCGCCATGTCGGGCGCGCGGAGCTGCTCGGTGGGGTAGCGGTCGAGGTAGCGCCCGTTCTGGCTGCGGATGCTGTTGATCACGACGTCGAGCCGCTTGCCCGGCGCGGTCAGCGTCGCGAACTCGATCTCGTCCTGCATCCACACATCCCAGCCGACGCTGCCCCCTGTGGCGGTGGAGAAGCTCTCGCCAAACGTGTCCTCAAAAGTGCGGATAAAGGCCGCGTTGCCCCACGCGCCGCCGCCCACGTCGACCGCCATCACCGCCTCGGCGGGCTGCAGGTGGTGGTTGAGGATGAGGGGCGCGCTGAGCAGGGCGATGCTGCCGGCGTCGACCTCGACCATGGTCTCGTCCACCACGCTGTAGTCGAGGGCGCCGACGTTGAGGAAGCCCTCGAACTCGACCTGCAGGCTCAGGGCCTCGGCGGTCGGGGTCGGGACGGGGGCGGTGAGCATCCCGTCGCCGAGGACGAGCTGCCCATCGGCGTAGACGCGGATGGACTCGACCTCGCCGCTGAGCGTCAGGAGCAGGCTGTGGCCCTCGGCCAAGGCCGCGACCAGATCGGCGGGCAGGGGCAGGTCGACCCGCTCGTTGTCGATGGCCAAGGTGGTGCCGTCATCCCAGTCCAGCTCGCCGTTCTCATCGTCGTCATCGATGTTCGCGACGCCGATCAGCTCTGCGGGGGCCTGCCAGGGCTCGAGCGCGCGCGCCGCTTGGCCGGTGTCACCACCGTCGCCCTTGGGGTCGGCCTCGTCGGTGCGGCAGCCGGCGGCGCAGCAGAGGCTCAGGACGGCGGCCGCGCGGGCGCGGGGCCAGGGGAGGGGGCGCATGGGGGCTCCGGGGGCGGTCGTGTGACGCCGCTCGGGTTGTAGCCGGAGGCACAGCCGCCCGCCTTCGGCCCTCCCCTGGGCCTCAGCTCGCCCTCGGGGCGGGGATCCCGCGGGCCGGCGCGCCCACCCGCAGGGGGCCGCCCCGCAGCACCCGGGCGGTGAACCCGCAGTGACCCCAGGCAGCGGCCTCTCCACCGGGGCCGAGCGCGGCCTCGATGCGGTGGCAGGGCTCGCAGGGGCCGGTCAGCTCGAGCAGCACCTCGCCGATCTGGACCTGGCCTTTGCCCACCGCGGCCAGCGGCAGGCCCGAGACCACGAGGTTGCGGCGAAACAGCGCCGGGTCGAAGCTGGCTTGGCCCATCAGCGCGGCGATCACGGCGAGGTCTTCGGCCTGGATCAGCGTGACCTGGCGCTTGCGGCCGGCCCGACCGGCGGCGCGGTGGTCACCCTGCAGCCCGTGGCCCTCGACCGCGGTGGCCTCGGCCGGGCGCAGCAGGGGGGCTTGGCGGGCAGGTGAGAGCAAGATGGCGTCAAGCACGCCAACTTGGGGGATGTGCTGGGGCGTGGGCATCGACCCTCCGGCGGTGGGCGGCGGGTTTATCCCCGCGGCGGCGGGGCAGAGAAGGCGTAGAAGGCCTCGTTCGACAGCGCGGGCACGCGGTCTTTGGGCATCAGCAGGGTGCGGACCCCCCAGAGGTCGGCGAAGACCCGCGCGTGGGTGGTGCGGTCGAGGTACTCGACGCCAGACGAGCCGCCCGTGCCGACCCGGCGGCCGATGACCCGCTCGACCATGCGGGCGTGGCGGTGCCGGAAAAGCACGAGCTGCTCCTCCAGCTCGACCACGGTGTCGATGAGCGTGCGGGGCCAGGCCAACAAGGGCAGGTCGCGGTGGCTCTCGATGAACAAGAGGCCGGCGCGGGCCCGCTTGCGGTGGTCGCGCTCGTCATCGGGCGCGTCCTCGGCGCGCAAGAAGCGCGCGGCGGCGGCGCTGGCGGCAGAGAAGCGGGCCTCGAGCTCGGCGGCCGAGGTGAGCTGGGCCGAGAGCAGGCGCCGGAGCTGCTCGCCGTGCCAGGCGTCGAGGGCGCCGAGGTAGCCCTCGATGAAGTGATCGACCACGGCGCTGTCTTCGGGCTGCCCCGGGGTGCTGCCCTCGATCGGCGTGCGGGCCAGCCAGTCCTCGACCACCTGCCGCAGCGTGAGGCCGGCGGCGGCGTCGGCCTGGGCGGCGGCGATGTGCGCCCAGGCCCGGGCCCCGGCGGGGGAGCGGTCGGCCAGGCCCTTGATGTGCGCCAGCGCGTCGGTCTCACCGTAGCGCTCGCGCTGGGCCGCGGTCAGGCCGAGGCGCAGCTCGAGCTCGCGGACCTGAAAACTCTGAAAACCGCTGGCCGGGACCAGCTTGTCGCGGAAGCTCAGGAAGTCCTGCGGGGTGAGGGTCTCCATCACGTGGAATTGTTCGACCGCGAGGCGCAGGACCTGGGCTGCCCGCCGGAGCTGGTGCACCACGTCGGGCACCTTCTCCTCGTCGAGGCGCGCGCCGCCGAGCAGGGCGGTGGCCTCTTTGAGCTCGCGCAGCACCTGCTTGAACCAGAGCTCGTAGGACTGGTGCACGATGATGAACAGCAGCTCGTCGGCGGACAGGCCCGACTCGTCGCCGGCCAAGCCGCCCTGAAGGCCGAGCAGCGTGTCGATCTGCAGGTAGTCCCAGTAAGTGGGGACGACGGGCGCGGGGGCTGGGGTCGGGTCGGGCTGCATGGGGCTCCCTCGGCGGTGGGCGGCGAGCCTACTCCGCGGCGGCGGGTCGGCCGGCGCAGATCGCCCAGATCTGCGCGTGGATCGGCCGCGCCGTGGTGCTTGCAACCGGCTGACAGGGCGGCGGGGGGTGCGCCGGGGGCCCGTGGTAGCGTCGGCGGCCGCTTCGCCCCGAGGTCCCCATGTCCCGCACCGCCCCCGTCTGCGCCCTCCTCTTCGCCGCGCTGGCCCCGCTCGTGTCCTGCGGCGCCGCGCCGGTCGACAGCCAGCCGGCCAAAGACGCGGTGATCGCCGCCTTCGCCAAGGCCAACCCGCCGGGCCGCACCGGCCTGCTGCTCAAGGGCCACAGCGTCTGGCTCGAGGCGCCGGCCTTCACCGCCAGCTGCCTCACCGGCAAAGACCTCGCGTTCATCGACGACCCCCGCGGTCGGCCGGCGGGCAGCGCTGGGCGCATCACGCCCACCTACGAGAACCAGCGCTGGCTGCTCAAGAGCACCGCCCAGGGCTACTGCGTGCTGCTCGGCGCCGACCCCAAGATCGAGCTCGGCGCGGCCAGCTATGGCCAGGACGTCTGGCGCATCGAGGCGAAGATCTCGATGGGGGCGCCATCCCCGTGGTTTGAGTGCCTGGATGAGAGCGTGAAGTCGCGCAAGATCGAGGTCCGCTACGACAAAGAGGGCAAGGCCGAGGTGGTGACCGATCTCTCGGTGGGCCAGGGCGACTGCCCCGCGCCGCTGGTCGGGTCTGAGCTGCGCACCGGCGCGGCCAGCCCGGCCGGGGCGGGCGGCGCGGCGCCGACCAAGGCCGAGGTCATCGCCCTGGTCAAGGACTTCGACAAGCTGCTCGACGAGGCCGATCACGCCGGCGCCTTCGCCAAGCTCAGCTGCGTGAACCTCTTCGCCACCCCGCCCTGGGGGGCTTGCGCGGTCAGCGAGCTGCTCGCGGTCGGGCCCTCCTTCGCGGGGGAGCGCAAGGCTTGGCATGGCACGCCCTGGCTCGAGTACGGCCTCAAGTCCGTCGATGACATCGGCGCCATCACCAAAGACGCGGAGCTCCCTGGGCTGTTCCACGTGAGCTTCCACCACCAGCGCAGCGACCGCTCCCGCTCCTTCTCGGTGCAGCGGATCGACGGCGAGCTGCGCATGTTCGGCGTGGTCGAGCGCAAAGCCGAGGGCCTGACCGTGGCGCGCCTGCTCACCGATCTCGTGGACAAAGACAAGCGCGCGGTGCTCAAGCGGCGCCTCGCCGGCGAAGACATCGACGCAGAGGGCAACTCGAACAAGCCCGAGCCCGAGCCCGCCGCCGGCTGAGCGCCCGGGTCGCCCAGGCGCGGCCCGGTCTCGAAGTTGTTCGGGTGGATCCGCACCCGCCGCCAATGCTACCCCGGTGATTGGCGGCCCGACCGGATCCTCCGGAGGAAGCAGCGCTCCGCGCCCTCATCCGCGCGGCGTGGCTGTGTGGGGTCCCCTTTTTCCAACGGAAGGACCATCCACCATGCCCTCCATCGTCCACAACGGCGTCTCCATCGACTATGACGTGCAGGGCCAAGGCCCTTGTTTGGTGCTGACCCACAGCTTCCTCTGCGACCGCAGCATGTTTCGCCACCAGGTCGCGGCGCTGCAGGCCCAGTTTCGGGTCATCAACATCGACCTGCGCGGCCACGGCGCCTCGGGCGACGCCAGCGCGCCCTTTAGCGTCTATGACCTCGTGGACGACGTGCTCGCCGTGCTCGACGCCGAGGGCGAGCGCAGCGCCATCTGGGCGGGCCTGTCGATGGGGGGCTTCTTGAGCATGCGCGCCGCGCTCCGCCACCCCGAGCGTGTGCGCGCGCTGGTGCTGATGGACACCGACGCCGGCACAGAGTCCAGGTTCAAGGCCTTTAAGTACGGGGCGCTGCTCTTCGGGCTGCGCTTGATGGGGGTCAAGCCGCTGCTGTCTTCGCTGATCCCCATCTTCCTCGGCCCGACCACCCGCGCCCAGCGGCCGGCGGTCGTCGCAGAGATCGAGGGGAAGTTCATGGCGATGCGCATCCCCTCGGTCGCCAACGGGATCCAGGCCATCACCACCCGCGACGACATCGGCGGGCAGCTCGGCGCGATCCGCTGCCCCACGCTGGTGCTGGTCGGGGCCGAGGACGAGCCCACTCCGCCCAGCCAGTCCGAGCTGATCGCCCGCGGCATCCCGGGCGCCCAGCTCCAGATCATCCCCGCCTCGGGCCACCTCGCCGCGCTCGAGACGCCCGAGGCCGTCTCGTCGGCGGTGCTCGGCTTCGTGCAGGGCCTGCCCGCCCGCTGAGGGGCGCGGGCGCGCTCAGGCCGCGCAGCCCTGGGGTGCGCTGAGGCGAAGCGCCGCGCGCAGGCGCTCTTCGAGCTGCGGGCGGCTGAACGGCTTGGGCAGCAGGCCCAGGCCCGGGCGCAGCTCGGCCCAGCGGGGGAGCCACTCCCCGGCGTGCTCGTCGCCGCTCACGCAGAGCACGGGGGTCTGGACGAGGGCCGGCAGGGTCAAAAAGTTGAGCAGCAGGCTCTCACCGAAGGCATCGGGCAGGTTGAGGTCCAGCAGGAGCAGATCCCAGCCGCCCTCGGCCGCCCGCTGCAGGCCCTCGGCCATGTCGGCGCAGCTCTCCACCCGCAGGCCGAGCCCGATCACGATGCGCGCCTCGATCCGGCGGATGAATGGGTCGTCCTCAACGATGAGCACGGCGGGCGCGGTGGGCACAGGCACCTCGGCGGGGGCAGCGCGGCGGCGCGCCCTGGGCAGTGGCATCGGATCGGCGCCCCCGCTGCCTGAGGGCCAGCGGGCTCATCCGAGAGGATCCGCGTGGGCAGCGCTCAGAGATCCTCGTCGAGGGTGCCCCAGCCACCTTGCACGAACTCCCGCAGGTAGCGGAGCTCGGCGTTGCGGGCCTCTTCTGGCGTGCCGGCGAAGGCGATGCGCTTCTCGTAGACCATGGCCAGGCGGTCGGTCACCGTGAAGACGGTGTCCATGTCGTGGGTGACGACCACGCTGGTCACGCCGAGGCGCTGCTGCAGGCTGAGGATGAGGCCGTTGATGCGCCGCACGTTGATCGGGTCGAGGCCGGTGGTCGGCTCGTCGTAGAGGATGACCTCGGGCTGAATCGCGATCGCCCGGGCGAGGCCGACCCGCTTGCGCATGCCGCCGCTCAGCTCGCTGGGCTTCTTTTTCTGCACGCCGGGCATGTCGACCATGTGCAGTACTTCGTCGACGCGCTGGTCCATCTCGGCGGCGGTGCCCCAGCCGTGCTCGATGAGCGGGTACTTGATGTTCTCCTCGACCGACATCGAGTCGAAGAGGGCCGCGCCTTGGAAGAGCATCGCGACCTTGCTGCGCAGATGCAACAGATCGCGCTCGGCCAGGGTGGTGACCTCTTGGCCAAAAGCCTGGATCGAGCCGCCGTCAGCGCGCAACAGGCCGATGAGCAGCTTGAGCATCACCGACTTGCCTTGGCCCGAGCCGCCGATGATGGTCAGGGTCTCGCCGGGGAAGACGTCGAGGGAGAGGTCTTCGTAGACCACCTGCCGGCCAAAAGCTTTGCGCACGTTTCGGAATTGGATGATCGGCTCAGCACCCGGGCGCTGGTGAGGGCGCAGCGCGCCGGCCGCGCCGTCGGCGGCCTGCTCGCGGCGGGGGCGCGGGCGCTCGTGCGGGCTGCTCATGGGGACCTCAGGCGTAGATGGCGAGCAGGGCCCGCGTGAGCAAGAAGTCGGACACGAGGATGGTCACCGAGGTGAACACCACCGTCTCGGTCGTCGCCCGCCCGACCCCCTCGGTGCCGCCATGGGTGCGCATGCCGTTCCAGCAGGCGATGGTGGCGATGATCGAGCCAAAGAAGCAGGACTTGATCAGCCCGTGCATCAGGTCTTGGACCCAGATGGTCTGGATCATCTGCTCGGTGGCGAAGGTGAAGGTGACGCCGACCTCAGCGACGGTGATCAGGATGCCGCCCGCGCAGCCGATGAGATCGGCCATGATCGTCAGCAGGGGGATGGAGATGGTCATCGCCACCACCCGGGGGGTCACCAGCTTACGGACCGGATCGGCCCCCAGGGCCCGGATCGCGTCGATCTGCTCGGTCACCGCCATCGAGCCGATCTCGGCGGTGAAGCCGGCGCCGACCCGGCCGCCGACCAAGAGGCTGGTCAACACCGGGCCCAGCTCGCGGACAATACCGAGCCCGACGAGCTTTCCCGTGTACATCGAGGCACCGAAGGGCTCGAGGCCGATCGCGAACTGGCTGGCCATGACCATGCCCGTGAACGCCGCGGTGAGCATCGTGATCGACCAGGAGTCGACCCCGCCCTGCTCGAGCTGCACGACGGTGAGGCTGGTCTCGAAGGGGCGACGGAAGATCTCGCGCACCGCGCGCCCGAAGAGCAGGAACACCTCGCCGAGCGACCCAAAAAAGCGCTCGAAGGTGGTCTCGTCGCCGCTCACCTGCCCACCCGAAAGCCTTGGACCGCGGCCACAAAATCACCCCAGCCCTCGTCAAAACGGGCCGGTGGCGCCACATAGAGCACATCGTAGAGGCAGTCGTTCTTCTTGGTGACCATCGCGCCGACCTTGACGCCCACGCCGTCGAGCGCGCCATCCCAGCGCTGCACCAGGGCGTCGCGGCCGTCGAGCTGCAGGGCCTCGCTGCTCAGCGGCGCGCCCTTGGCGATGCCAAAGGTCAGGTGCTTGAGAAGGGCTTCCAGCTCACCATCTTCGTAGCGGTCAGCGCAGCTCGCGTCGGCGTAGATCGTGGCCGAGAGGCCGGGGTGGTACCAGGAGCGGTCGGCGCCGAGCGGATCCATCGGGCGCCAGCCGTCGCCCAGGGCGCCGAGGGTGAAGCGGGCGTCGCGGCCGGGGGCGCGGTCCCGCTTGCCGGCGCAGGCGACGAGGCCGAGCAGCAGCAGGCAGAGGAGGGCGGCGCGGGGCGAGGGGCTCAATCGTCCTCCCCGAGGGGGCTGCCGGCGGCGGCTGCCTCCTCCTCGGTGATGGTGAGGAAGACCTGCTGGAGGTCTTGGCTGCCCCGGAGGGCCAGCAGCTCGGGCACCGTCCCGTAGGCGATCAGGCGGCCACGGAACAGGATCCCCACCCGGTCGCAGACCTCTTGCGCGGTCTCGAGGGAGTGGGTCGACAAGAAGACGGTGCGCCCGCTGTCGGCGATCTCGCGAAAGCGGGCCTTGATTTTGCGCGCGCCGTGGGGGTCGAGGCCGACCATCGGCTCATCGACGATGAGCACACGCGGCTCGTGCAGCAGGGCGGCGCTGAGCACGAGGCGCTGCTTCATGCCGTGGCTGTAGGCCTCGATCAGCTCGTCGCGGCGCTCATAGAGGCCATGCGAGCGCAGCAGCTTGTCGCCGCGGGCCTCGATCTGCTCGGCGCTCACCCCGTAGATGCCCCCCACGAAGCTGAGGAATTCCTTCGCGGTCAGCTTGTCGTAAAGGTAGGGCCGGTCGGGGATGTAGCCGATGCGCCGCCGGCTCTCGACCGGGTCGGCGACGATGTCGATGCCGTCGATGACGATGCGGCCGGCGGTCGGGGTGAGCACGCCCGACAACATGCGGATGGTCGTCGTTTTGCCCGCGCCGTTGGGCCCGAGGAAGCCGAAGACCTCGCCCGCGCGCACCTGCAAGGACAGGGGCTGGAGCGCGACGAAGCTGCCGTAGCGCTTCTCGACGCCGCTGAGCGTGATCATCGGCTCGCCGACGGCAGCACGGGCGGAGGGGGTCTCGGCGGCCATGGGGCTCCTCATCGGGCGGCTATCACGGCTGGGCGCTGGGCTGGGCCGCCTCGGCGCCGCGCAGGGAGAAGCCGAGCCGGCCAAGGAAGCCCATGATCTCGACCTGGCGGTCGAGGTCACCCTCGACCAGCTTGATGTGGGTGGCGTCGGCCATCCACTGGCCAAAAGTGGGGTCCAAGGGGACGAAGCGGTCATCTGGGCCGATCGCGACCTCGGGCCAAGCGTGGTAATAAAAGGCGCCCCCGCCGATGCGGTCGGAGTAGACGACGCCGGCGGCGATGCGGGCCGGCACCCCGGCGGCCCGGGCCAAGCTCACGTAGAGCGCGGTGTGCTCGTTGCAGTCGCCCCGCATGCGCCGCAGCACTTCAAGACCGTTGGGAACACCGACGCTGGGCTCTTTGTCGACGTTTTTGTACACCCAGTCGAGCAGGGCCCGGGCCGCAGCTTTGCGGTCGACCGCGCCCTCGATGATGCGCGCGGCCTGCTCTTGCAGCTCGGGGTGGGCGGCAGGCAAGGTCGCGGTGGCCACCAGCGCGCCTTGGAGCGCCGCCGGGGCGGCCTCGGGGTCGGTGAACAGCGGCGCGCCGTCGGGCAGCGCGGCCTCGTCGAGCACCTCGATCTGCAGGGCGTCGCCCTCGCGCAGCTGCCGCGGCGCGTCAATCGGCACGCGCTCGGCCTCGACCCCGGTGATCTGCAGCTGCAGGGCGCGCAAGCCGCGGGGCTCGGTGAGCACACCGTCGAGCCGCACGGCGGAGAGGCTGATGAGGTCGACCGGCTCGGCGCCGCTGGGCACGGCCTGGGCGGCCGCGGCGCTCATGCGGACGCTGGCCAAGCCCAGGCCCGACTCTTGGCGCAGCGCGCTGCCGTCGCTGGCGATGAGGGCGCGGGTCTCCATCCCGCCAAAAGAGCTGCGAATCCACCAGGCCTCTTCGCCGCCTTCGATGATCTCGACGTCGGTGACGACCATCTCCATCTCGCCCTCGGCCATGCTCACCGGGTCGAAGTAGGGCACGGTGAAGCGGTGGCCGACGGCCAGCGGCTCTTTGGCGATGCGGGCCTCGAGCGAGAGCCCGACCTGGGGCGGGCGGCTCACTGGGAAGCTCAGGCGCGAGGTCTCGCCGGCCTGAATGACGTCCATCTCGATGCTCTGGCCGCGCACCTCGCCGCGGGCGACCAGCTGGACCGCGTCGGCGGCCATGAAGAAGTCGAAGCGCTGCAGGGCCCCCGCCGGGTCGACCAGGGCGGCGCCAGCGGTCACCACCTCTTGCAGCTTGCCGAAGGTGGCCACGCGAAAGCTGCTGCGCTGCTCGAAGAGCTGCCCGCCGTCGGGCATGGGGCTCACGCGGCTGAGGCTCCACCCGACGTGCTGGTCTTGGAAGTAGATGCCGTACCAGCGCTCGGCGGCCGGGCCGGCGGCGAGCGCGGCCGGGTCGAGGGCGACCATGGGCGGGGCGGTCGCGCGGCTGACCACGAGCGCGACGCACAGGGCCAAGAAGGCGACGAGCGCGCTGCCCTCGACGAGGCTGACCCAGCTGGGGCGACGCGGGCTGGCGGGCGCGGGGGGCGCTGCAGAGCTCATGGCCGGGTTCTACACCAGCGCCGGCCGCGGCGCGCGCCAGCGGGCGGTCATCGTCTGTCCGGGCCGGCGGAGGTGCGCGGGAATAGCAGCGCGGGCGGTGGCCCACAGCGCCGCGCGTGACGCTGCCTTCGGGCGCGCGCTTGGCCCGCAGCCGCCCTGCCCGGCGCGAGGAGTTGCCCATGCAAGTCGAGACCTTCGGCGCCTCTGACGTCGGCCGCACGCGGTCCGCCAACGAGGACGCGTTTGTGCTCGCCCCCGACCTCGGCTTGGTCGCGGTGGCCGACGGCATGGGCGGTTTTCAGCGCGGCGACGTGGCGAGCCAGGTCGCGGTGAACGTGCTGGTCGAGGCCATCTCTGCCTCGTCAGCCCTGCTCGGGGCCTACCGGGCGGACCCCACCGACCGCAGCCGCGGCGCGGTCAAGGCCGTGCTCGAGGCCGCGGTGCAGCGGGCCTGCGAAGAGGTCTACGCCGCGGGGGTCGCGATCACCGGCCAGGGCGGGCGCATGGGCACCACGCTTGACGCGCTGCTCGTGGTCGGCGGCACCGCGTTCATCGCCCACGTCGGCGACGGCCGCATCTACTTGCTGCGCGGCAGCGAGGTCCACCAGCTCACCGAAGACCACAGCCTCGTCCAGCAGCAGCTCAAAGAGGGGCTGATCACCGAAGAGCAGGCCCGCACCGCCCGCAACAAGAACGTCATCACCCGGGCGCTGGGCGTGCTGCCCAGCGTCCAGGTCGACAGCCTGCACTTTGAGCTCGATCTGGGCGACAAGCTGCTGCTCTGCAGCGACGGCCTGCACCGCTATGTCGGCATGCGCGAGCTGGGGCTCGCCATGCTCAAGGTCGGCGGCGAGGCGGCGGTGCGCCAGCTGGTCGACAGCGCCAACGGCCGCGGCGGCCGCGACAACATCACCTGTGTGGTGGTCGAGCTGCGCGAGGCCGAGCTCCAGCGCCGCGCGCCCGAGGGCCCCCAGGCCGACCACATCGCGGTGCTGCGGCGGGTCGACCTTTTCGCCGTCTGCACCTACCGCGAGCTGCTGGCCGCGAGCCAGATCACCGCGCCACGCGCCGTTCCCGCGGGGACGCTGCTCTTCGCCGAGGGTGAGGCGGGGCGCGAGTGCTTCATCGTCGTCCAGGGCCTGGTCGAGCTGCGCAAGGGCCAGACCGTGCTCGCGCGGGCGGCCTCGGGCGACTACTTCGGCGAGCTCAGCTTCGTTGACAGCCCCAAGCGCTCGGCCGACGCGATCGCCGTCGAGGACACCACCTTCCTCATCATCGAGCGCGACCGCTTCTTGCAGCTGATGAAACAAGACGCCGAGCTGGCGGTGAAGCTCACCTGGCAGCTGCTGCGGCACGTCGCGGCCCAGCTGCGCGCCACGAGCGAGAAGCTCGTGGCTGAGCCCGTGCTCGCCGACACCCTGAGCCTTGACGTGCTCAAAGACGGCTGATGTGGGCGGCTGCCCCCGCGGTCAGTTCAGGTCGACGCCGGCGCGGTCCCACCGGGGCACGCCGAGCGCGCGGGGCCGCAGCTCGCCGTCGCGCGCCTCGCAGCCTTGCAGGCTCATCCACACGAACTGCGCCTTGCCCTTGATGTTCTTGAGGGGAACGAAGCCCCAGACGCGGCTGTCGGCGCTGTGGTCGCGGTTGTCGCCCATCACGAAGACGTGGCCCTCGGGCACCTGGGTGGGGCCGAAGTCGCCCATCTGCTTGCCGAAAAAGGGCTCCTGCAGGACGTCGTGCTTGATGCCGCCCAGGTCTTCCACGAAACGTTTGGTCTCGGCGGTGGCGCAGCCGTCGTCGACAAAGGTGAACTGGTCGACGTAGCTGCGCTGCTGGGCCACACCGTTGATGTGCACCACGTTGTCGCGGACCTCGACCCGCTCGCCGGGCAGGCCGACCACCCGCTTGACGTAGTCATAGGTGCCGAAAGGGGGCACTGGCAGGTCAATCCACTGCAGATCGCCGGTGTCGCTGCCCGGGTAGACGAAGACGACGATGTCGCCGCGGGCGGGCACATCGAGCGCGGTCATCGGGATGCGGGTCAGCGGCCAGCGAAAACCGTAGCTCGACTTGGTGATGACGATGTGGTCGCCGATCTCAAGCGTGGGCACCATCGAGCCCGAGGGGATGCGGAAGGGCTCGAAGACCATGCTCCGGATGAGGAGCAGCCCGAGCAGCATGGGACCCCAGCTCTTCACCAGCTCCATCCCGTGGGACTTGAGCTCGCTCCCCGCGGAGGCGGACTTGCTCGGCTGCGCTTCGGGGGCGTCCATGGAGGCTCCAGGGCGGTGATCGGAGAGAGGGGAGCGTAGAGCTCGCGCGGCGGGAGCAGCGGCGGCGGCCCCCTTTGACCCGCGCTGCGGGGTGCGTCGAACCCGCGGCGCGGCGGGCCGGTGCCCTCAGGGGACGGCGGCGCCCGCGCGGGCCCAGCGGGGGAGGCCGAGGCCGCGGGCCTGCAGCTGCCCGCCCTCTTCGGCGCAGGCCTCAAAACTCATCCACACAAAACGCGCCTTGCCCTTGATGTTGCGCAGCGGCACAAAACCCCAGAGCCGGCTGTCGGCGCTGTGGTCGCGGTTGTCGCCCATCACAAAGACGTGGCCCTCGGGCACCAGCTCGGGGCCGAAGTCATCGCGTCGGGCGCCATAGGCGGTGGACTCGAGCGTGATGAACTGGTGCGCGCCCAGCTGCTCTTGAAAGCGCCGGGTGGGCGCCTCGGCGCAAGTGTCGTCGACGAAGGCGTAGTCGCCGAGCGGCTCACGGGGCTGGGGCTCGCCGTTGATCCACACTTGGCCGGCGCGCACGGCCACCGTCTCGCCGGGCAGCGCCACCACGCGCTTGACGTAGTCGTAGGTGCCGAAGGGGGGCACGGGCAGGTCGACCCACTGGGCCGCCCCCACATCGGAGCCCGGGAAGACGAAGACGATGACATCGCCGCGATCTGGCACCCGCGGCGCCTGGAGGGGGATGCGGGTCAGCGGCCAGCGCCAGCCATAGGCCGACTTCGCGACGACGATGTGGTCGCCGATCAGCAGGGTGGGCACCATCGAGCCGCTGGGGATGCGGAAGGGCTCGAACAGCAGGCTGCGGACCAGCAGGACCCCGAGCATCAGCGGGGTCCAGGTGAGCACCGCCTCCATGACGAAGCGCCTGACGGGGTTTGGGTCGGTGCTCATGGCTCGGCGCGCTCAGCGGGGGACAGCGATGGGCAGGGCTAACCGATAGAGGGCGGCGCCCGGCGTCGGCGCGCCGGCGGGGGGAGGCGCGATGGGCTGGTCGGTGCGGTTGGGCGGGGCGCTGGCGGCGCGCCCCTCGCGGGCCCGGGTGGCCCCCGAGCAGGACCACGCCGCGGTCGCTCTGGTGGTCGACCCCGATGGTCACCTGCTGTTCATCCGGCGGGCCGAGCGGGCGGGCGACCCGTGGAGCGGGCACCTCGCCTTCCCCGGCGGGCGGGCAGAGCCGGGCGACGCCGATCTGCGGGCGACCGCCGCGCGTGAGGCCGCCGAGGAGCTCGGGCTCGCCCTCCACGATCACCACGATCTGGGCCACCTCGACGACATCTTCGCGGTCGGCGTGCGGCGGGGCCCGCGGCCCTTGCTCATCCGCGGCCACCTCTGGGCCCTGCCCGCGCGGCCGGCCCTGCAGCCGAACCCCGAGGTCGCGGGCGCATTTTGGTGGCCCCTCGACCACCTGCTCTCGCTTGAGGGCCGGGTGGTCAAGCATTGGGTGCACAACGGGCAGCCCATCCAGCTGCCCGCGGTCCAGCTCGGGGCCGACGAGCTGTGGGGCCTCAGCCTGCAGCTGGTCGACGATCTGCTGCGGCGCTTCGGGGTCGAGCCGCCCGTGGTCCCCATCCTGCCGGGCTGAGCCTGCGGCCGCGACGCTTTTGTCTTGTTTCTTTGGGAGGGTGCCAACGAGAGTGTCTGTGGTCATGTAGGGAGGTGGGGCATCCCGTGGAGCCGGAGCCGCGCCCGCTCGATCTCAGACGATCTCGTCTGTGGTGAGCAGCGGCACGTCGACAGAACCGTTGACCGCCGCGGGTCAGGGCTGAACGTCCGGGAGCGTCGGGGCGGACAGCGCAGCCCGCGCCGGCAGGCCACGGGCCAGACGTTCGGCTTCGGCTTGCAGGGCCTCGACCTCGGCGGCGCTGAACACGGCCCGCAGGCTGCCCTGGGCGTCAAAAAGCAGCAGCGCGTCGTCGGGCAGGGGCACGCCGGCCAAGACCCGCTCTTGCAGCGCGGGGATGCCCGGGGCGGGGACGCGCAGCAGGTTCCACCGGCTGGGGTCGGGCTGGCCGCGGACCGCGCCGCCCTCGACCGGCAACAAGCTGAGCAAGCGCACGGGGGCGTCGTCATCGAGCCCCACGGCGAGCTGGGCCAGCGCCGCGCCCCGGGCTGCGCAGCCGGGCGCGGCTGGGCCACAGGGCGCGGGGGCCAGCTCGACGATGAGCACCTCGCCGAGGAAGGCGTGGCTGTCGATGAGCCGGCCCTCAACGGTCTGGAGCGGCAGGTTCGGCAGGCGCGCGAGGTGGGGCAGGGGAGGGGAGAGCTGCCCGAACAGCGCCGCCACGGGCACGGCGAGCACGGCCAAGCTGAAGGTGGCCCAGCCCAGCACCTGCTTGGGGCCCTGGATGAGGGGGGCGCTGATCATCCGCGCAGCTCATGGAGGATGGCGTCGACGCCGAGCACCCCAAAAAGGCCGCAGAGGTAGATGAGCGATGCGAAAAAGACCTTGCGGGCGTGATCGTCGCCGAGGCGGTCTTTGTACCAGCGCAGCACTTGCCACAAGAAGTAGAGGCTGAGCGCGCTGCCCAAGGTCAGGGTCATCAGGCCCGCCGCCCCGACGTGCACGAGCGCGAGCGGCATCACGACCAGCGGCAACGTGTAGAGCAGGGCTTGGCGCCGCGTCGCCTCGTGGCCGTGCTCAATGGGGAAGACCACCAAGCCGGCCTGGGCGTACTCGCTGAGGCGGTAGGTTCCGATGGCCAGCGAGTGGGGGATCTGCCACAAGAAGAGGATGGCGAAGAGGATGAGCCCGCCCGGATCGAGGGCGCCGGTGGCGGCGGTCCAGCCGATGAGGGGGGGCAGGGCGCCGGGCAGCGCGCCGACCAGCGTGGACAACGAGCTGCGGCGCTTGAGCGGCGTGTAGACGAGCACGTAGGTGAGCAGCGCCACCGCGGCGAGCAGGCCGGCCAGCGGCGAGGTCAGCCATGTGAGCACGGGCACGCTGATCAGCGAGAGGGCCACTCCGAAGGCCAGCGCGGTGGCCGGGGCCATGCGGCCGGCGGGCAGCGGGCGGCTGCGCGTGCGGAGCATGTGCCGGTCGGTCTCGCGCTCTAAATAGCAGTTGAGCGCGTTGGCCCCGCCGACCACCGCGATGGTGCCGCCGACGGCGGCGATCGCGACCTGCAGCGGCACATCGCGGTCGGTCAGCCAGAGGCCGCCCCCGGCGGTCACCAAGACCAGCGCCGAGAGCCGCGGCTTGGTGAGCGAGAGCAGGTCGGCGAGCGCGCCGGGCGGGCGGCCGGCCGCGGCCACGGGCGCCACCATCGGCTCCTCAACGGCGTTGACGAGCGGCGCGTCGGCGTCGGCGAGGAGGACGTCGACCGGACCAGGGGGAGGGTTGCCCATCGCTGCGGCCGAGGTCTCGTCGCCGCGGGGCGGCCAGGGGAGGGGCGCGGGCTTCGCGCAGCCCGGCGCGCGGAGGGGCGCGGGGGCGAGCGCCGCGGGCGGCCGCGGAGCCCTCGTCCTGTCACCGCCGGGGCCCGGGCTGTCAAGCGCTTCGGCCAGATGCTGCGCCCGCGCATCCTTTGGCTGAAAAGAAGACGTGTGGTCCGCCGGGGGAGGGGCACCGGCGCCTTGCGGACCTGGGCGGCCTTGCTAATGGCGCCCCTTCCCACGCCCCGGCCGTCGTCAAGCCGCCCAGATCATCCCGCCCACCCGGGCGGCCGTGTCCCCTACGATCCGGCCGCGCCCCTGGCCATGCGCCGCGGTGGGGGGCCGGAGCCCATCAAGATCACGTTGGCTACGTTGTCGTCGTTTGGTTAGTCCCCCCAGCTCCCGACGATCAAGGACCATGCCGCCGCCGGCCCGGCGCGGGCTGCACCACCTCTCCGTCGGGCTACGCTGACACCTTGGCCTCCCGTCGCGGCGCCCCCTCCGGCGCGGCCACCCAGAAGGACCCTATGCCTCAATCCCTCCTGGTCACCATTTACGTCCTCTTCGGCATGACCTGCACGGTCGGCCTGACGTTCACGCTGCCGGTGGTGGCCAACGTCCTGCTCGGCGTGTTCACGATGGTCTTCGGCGAGCTCTTCGGGGCGAAGTTCCGCGGCATCTCCAGCGGCACGCTCAGCCCCGAAGAGGGCAACGACGACCCCAAGATCGTGATCGGCTACCCGCCGGGCTACAAGAAGCCCGTCGCTCACGCTGGTCCGGTCGAGGTTGAGCCCGACACCGTCCCGACGGGCATGCTCACCCGCTTGGCCATCGCGGTCACGATCGTGATCGTGGCCCTGGTCATCGGCGGCACCGAGCTGTTCAAGCACCAGCTTGCCCAAGAGCTCGCCGAGAAGGGCTACCCCGCCGGCACCGAGGTGGTGCCCCGGGTGATGAACAAGTGAGCGGCGGCGGGCGCCGGTCCCTGCGGCGAGGCCTCGCCTCCGCCCTGCTCAGCGTCGCCTTGGTGGGCGGGGCGGGGCCGGTCGCGTGGGCCGACGCCGGCGCCGAGGCCCCGCTGCGCTCGGGCGGCTTGAACGACTCCTTGGTGTCGGCCGCGACGGTCCCCGCCGAGCTCGCCGACGTCGGCGTCGACGAGCACCTCGGCCGCCAGCTCGACCTCAACCTGAAGGTCCGCAGCCACACGGGCGCGACCATTCGGCTCGACGAGGTCCTACGCGGCGACAAGCCGGTGCTGTTCACGCTCAACTACTTCACCTGCGAGACGCTCTGCTCCCTGCAGCTCAACGCCGTCCTCGACGGCCTTCGTGAGCTCGATTGGGTGCCTGGCGGTGAATTTCGCGTCGTCACGCTGAGCATCGACCCCAACGAAGACGCCGCGCTGGCCGCCAAGAAGCGAGCGACCTACCTCGACAGCCTCGGCAAGGGCGAGGTCGAGTGGCACTTCCTCACCGCCGACGCGGCCACCATCGCCACGATCACCGACGCGGTGGGCTTTCGCTACCGCTACGACGAGAAGACCAAGCAGTTCGCCCACCCGGCGGTCGTCACCTTCTTGGCGCCCGATGGTTCGGTGGCCCGCTACCTCTATGGCGTCAACTACCCCGCGCGTGACCTCAAGTTCGCCTTGATGGAGTCGGCCGCGGGGCGCGTGGGCAGCCCGGTTGAGAAGCTGATTTTGAGTTGTTTTCAATACGATCACGCGATTGGCAAATACACCCCGGCTGCTTTTGGCGTGATGCGCCTGGGCGGGGTCATTTCGCTGCTGTGTGTCGGTTCCATGGGTTTTGTCTTGTGGCGTCGGGAGCTCAAAGCCCGCGCAAATGGGAGTACCACCTGATGTCCATGCTGCTGCCCCTGCTCGCCGCTGGTGTGGCTCGCGCCGATGGCGGGCAATTTTGGATGCCGAAGGCCGCGTCGACCTACGCCCAGCAGGTCGACGATGTCTTCTACTTCATCTACTTCACTGACGCGGCCTTCTTCGTCGTGCTGATGGCGGCCATGATCATCATGGCCGTCAAGTACAAGCGGCGGTCCGAAGACGACACGACCCCGGTCATCAAGGGCAACCACACCCTCGAGCTCGTCTGGTCGGTCTTCCCGACCTTCTTGCTCGTCGCGATGTTTTGGCTCGGCTTCCGCGGCTGGATCAACATGTCCGTGCCGCCGGCCGACTCGATGGAGATCCGGGTCATCGGCCAGAAGTGGAACTGGACCTACCAGTACCCGGCCGCCTCGGTCAACGGCCAAGAGCTGCCCGGGTTCGAGGTGGCGGGCGCCGACGAAGCCTGCATGCAGCGGATCGGTGACCCGACCCGCGACATCGAGTGCAACGCGCCCATCGTCGTTCCGGCCGGCAAGCCGGTCAAGCTGGTGATGAACAGCCGCGACGTGCTGCACAGCTTCTTCATCCCCGACTTCCGCGCCAAAAAAGACGTGGTCCCGGGCCGGTACACCCAGCTGTGGTTCGAGGCCCCCGAGCCGGGCGAGCACAACGTGTTCTGCACCGAGTACTGCGGCGACCGCCACGGCTACATGTACAGCAAGGTCAAGGTCCTGCCCCAGGCCGAGTTCGATGCCTGGATCACCGAGCAGCGCGAGAAGGCCAAGGCCTCGGGCGCGCTGACCGGCGCGGCCCTCGGCGAGCAGCTCTTCGCCAGCAAGGGCTGCGCGGGCTGCCACAAGCTCGACGGCAGCCGTTTGGTTGGCCCGCCGCTCAACGCCAAGTTTGGCACCCAAGAGAACCTCGAGGGCGGCGCCACCGTCACCATCGACGAGGGCTACCTCCGCGAGTCGATCCTGGTGCCCGGCGCCAAGGTCGTCGCCGGCTACCCGCCCTCGATGCCGCCCTACCAGGGCCAGCTCAACGACGCCCAGGTCGAGGGCCTCGTCGAGTACATCAAGTCTCTGAAGTAATCCGCCCCTGTCCCTCCATCGCGCGCCCGCACCGCGGCGCGCCCACGGGAGCCCCATGAGCACCTCAACGCTCGACGGCGTCGGACACGGAGCGTCCGGCACCAACTACCTCAACGCCAAGAAGGGCCTGATGAGCTGGCTCTTCACGATCGATCACAAGCGGATCGGCGTGATGTACCTGGCGACCGTCCTGACCTTCTTCTTGGCGGGCGGCCTCTTCGCGCTGGCCATCCGCACCGAGCTGGCCACCCCGGCCGGCGACATCTTCTCCGCCGCGGTCTACAACAAGCTGTTCACGCTGCACGGCGCCATCATGGTGTTCCTGGTGCTCGTGCCGGCCATCCCCGCGACCCTGGGCAACTTCCTGCTGCCCCTGCAGCTCGGCACCATCGACGTGGCTTTCCCCAAGCTCAACCTGTTGAGCTTCCACATTTATGTGTTCGGCTCGCTGTTCCTGCTCTACACGCTGGTCACCGGCGGCGTCGACACCGGCTGGACCTTCTACACGCCCTACAGCTCAAGCTCGGCCGATGGCAACGTGGTCGCCGCGCTGACCGGCGCGTTCATCCTGGGCTTCAGCTCGATCCTCACCGGGCTGAACTTCATCGTGACCGTGCACAAGATGCGCGCCCCGGGCGTGACTTGGCTGCGCATGCCCCTCTTTGTGTGGGCCATCTACGCGACCAGCGTCATCCAGGTGCTCGCCACCCCGGTCATCGCCATCACGCTCTTCCTGCTCATCTTCGAGAAGATCGTCGGCATCGGTATCTTCGACCCGGCGCTCGGCGGCGACCCCGTGCTGTTCCAGCACTTCTTCTGGTTCTACAGCCACCCGGTCGTCTACGTCATGGTGCTCCCCGCCTTCGGCGTGATGAGCGAGACCATCACGGTGCACAGCCGCAAGCACATCTTTGGCTACACCGCGATCGCCGCCTCCTCGGTCGCCATCGCCGCGGTCGGCTTCATCATCTGGGGCCACCACATGTTCGTGTCGGGCCAGTCTGAGCTCTCCGGCACGGTGTTCTCGTTGCTGACCTTCGCGGTCGCCATCCCGACCGCCATCAAGCTGTGCTCCTGGATCGCCACCCTCTACAAGGGCAGCATCCAATGGAACACCCCGATGCTCTACAGCCTCGGCTTCCTGTGGATCTTCGCCATCGGCGGCCTCACCGGCCTGTTCTTGGCGACCCTGGCCACTGACGTGCACCTCCACGACACCTACTTCGTGGTCGCGCACTTCCACTACGTCATGATGGGCGGCGTGCTCTTCGCGCTGGTCGCCGGCATGCACCACTGGTGGCCGAAGATCACCGGCAAGATGTACAACGACACCATCGGTAGGGTGACCTTCGTCCTGTCGTTCATCGGCTACAACCTGACCTTCTTCCCGCAGTTTGTGGCGGGCAGCCAGGGCATGCCGCGCCGGTACCACCAGTACCTGCCCGAGTTCGAGATGTGGAACCAGCTCTCCACGCTGGGCAGCTACCTCTTCGGCCTCTCGCTGTTCATCATCCTCGGCTACCTGCTCCAGAGCCTCTTCTCGGGCAAGGCGGCCCCCCGGAACCCCTGGGGCGCCGCCTCCCTGGAGTGGAGGACCCAGAGCCCGCCGGTGGAGCACAACTTCGAGGGCGACGTGGTCTGCACCTACGGCCCCTACGACTACGAAGCGCACCGGGCGCTGAAGTCCTGACCGCGGGCAAGGCCGGGGCCCCCAGCCGGGGCCCCGGCGCGCCGCTCCCCCCTCCGCCCTTTCTGTGACCCCCATCGGTGGTCGAGAGGATTCGACGAATGAGCACAGCCGCCGGCGCCGACCACGGGCACGCGCATCCGTGGTACCAGGCCCACCACTTCAAGAACATGGAGCAGCAGAACGCTGCGAACAAGTTCGGGATGTGGCTCTTCCTGGTCCAGGAGCTCCTTTTCTTCGCGGGCCTGTTCATGGCCTACGCGTCCATGCGCTTCTTCTACCCGGGCACCTGGCTCGAGGCGGCAGAGCAGCTCGACAAGGTCATGGGCGCGGTCAACACCATCGTCCTGCTGACCTCGTCGCTGACCATGGCGCTCGGCGTGCGCGCGGCCCAGCTGGGCAACAACGGGCAGGTCGCCGCCTGGTGCGCGGCCACGCTCGCCGGCGCCTACGGCTTCCTCGTCATCAAGTACCTGGAGTACAGCCACAAGATCCACGTCGGGCTGCTTCCGGGCAAGTGGTTTGACTTCAAAGAGCTGACCCAGACCAACACCGACGCGCCGCAGCTCTTCTTCTCGGTCTACTTCATGATGACCGGCGTGCACGGCCTTCACGTCGTGATCGGCATCGGCGTCATCTTCTGGATCATGCTCCGCGCCCTGCGCAAGGACTTCAGCCCCGAGAACTACTCGGCGGTCGAAAACGTCGGCTTGTACTGGCACTTGGTCGACCTGATCTGGATCTTCCTCTTCCCCCTCCTCTACCTGGTCCGCTGAGCGGAAAGGGAGCCACATATGTCCTCCTCTCACGCGATCGGGCACGACCACGAGCACGCCGGCGGGCACATCACCCCGCTGCCGGTGTACTTCGCGGTCTACGGCGCCCTCCTGGTGCTGACCGTGGTGACGGTGGCGGTGTCCTACATGGGCCTGCCCCCGCTGCAGAGCATCACCGTCGCGATGCTCGTGGCCATGGTCAAGGCCACGCTGGTCGGCGCTTGGTTCATGCACCTCAAGTATGACGCCAAGTTCAACGTCTTCACCTTCCTCGCCGCCCTGTGGTTCATGGCCAGCTTCTTCGTGTTCACCTTCTACGACCTCGCGAGCCGCGGCATGGTCAACGAGGTGACCGGTCAGCACGTGCTCCACAAGGACATGGACGAGCAGAAGAAGTGAGCGTCGACCCCGCCAGCGGCGGCGCGGCCTGCCGCTGCGGCCACGGCCGGGGCCACCACATGGTGTCTCCGGTCCCGACCTACACCAACTGGGGCAAGTTCTGGGTCATCTTCATGGGGGTCAGCTCGGTGCCCATCCGGCTCGACTTCCAGTGCCGGGTCTGCGGCGAGAAGTTCGACCACACCACCGATCCTGAAGAGTGCAAGAAGTTGCTCTGAGCGCGCGCGCGCCCCGCCGGCCGACCTGGATCAGAGGTCGGCCGCGCTGTTTTTTGGGCCCCGCGGGATAGGCCGGCGCGGCCCCGTCGGCGTGCGCAACGCCGTCTTTGCCCCCTGATCGTGCGGCCCGCAGGCCGCTGGAGGAACCATGAAGGCCCCCATTCGTGTCGCCGTGACCGGCGCCGCTGGCAACATCGGCTACGCGCTCCTGTTCCGCATCGCGTCGGGCGACTGCTTCGGCAAGGATCAGCCCGTCATCCTGCAGCTGCTCGAGGTCACCCCCGCGCTCGGCAAGCTCGAGGGCGTGGTGATGGAGCTGCTCGACTGCGCCTTCCCGCTGCTCACCGGCGTCGAGATCTCCGACGACCCCAACGTCGCCTTCCGCGGCGCCAACAAGGCGTTCTTGGTCGGCTCGCGCCCCCGCGGCCCGGGCATGGAGCGCAGCGACCTGCTCAAGGTCAACGGCGCCATCTTCACCGCCCAGGGCAAGGCGCTCAACGACAACGCTGCCTCTGACGTGCAGATCATCGTGGTGGGCAACCCCTGCAACACCAACGCGCTCATCGCCATGCACGCGGCCAAAGACATCCCGGCCGACCGCTTCACCGCGATGACCCGCCTCGACCAGAACCGCGCGGTGGCGCAGCTCGCGCTCAAGCTCGGCCAGCCGGTCAGCGCCGTGCGCAACCTCGCGGTCTGGGGCAACCACAGCCCGACCATGTTCGCCGACTTCTTCCACGCCACGGTCAACAGCGTGCCCGTCGTTGATCTCATCGACGAGGCTTGGCTGCGCGAGACCTTCATCAAGACCGTCGCCCAGCGCGGCAAGGCGATCATCGACGCGCGCGGCGTGAGCAGCGCGGCCAGCGCGGCGGGCGCGGCCATCGACCACATGGCCGAGTGGCACCACGGCACCGCCCCGGGCGCCTGGGCCAGCGTCGGCATCCCCAGCAAGGGCTGGTACGGCGTGCCCGAAGGCCTCATCTTCAGCTTCCCCGTCGTCATCCGCGACGGTCAGTTCAGCGTGGTCGAGGGCATCAAGCACGGCGCCTTCGCCCAAGAGAAGCTCGCCGCGACCATCGCCGAGCTGCAAGAAGAGAAGGCGGCGATCGTCGACATGCTCGGCTAAACGCCGGGGCTGGCCGCCGGCGCGCGGGGCCTCGACCCCCCGCGTCGCCGGCGCGTCATCACCAGGGCGCCGCAGCGCCCTTGCTGCCTGACGTCGATTTTGCCATCATGGGGCACCTGAAGCGCCGGGGGAGCAGCCCCTTGGCCGGAGCTCCCGATGCGCGCCATCCCCCCCCTGCCGCTCGCCGCCCTCGCCCTGCTTGGTTTGGCCGCGTGCAGCGACAACACCTTCACCTCGCTCAAAGAGCCGGCGGAGGGTGAGGGCCCCGCCATCGAGGTCAGCCCCGCCCTGCTGCAGTTCGGCACGGTCAGCCGCGATGAGGTCGCGGTCCAGACCTTCACCGTCAGCAGCGTCGGCGCGATGGACTTGACCCTCGACGGCATGCAGATCGACGGCGACGGCGCGATCAGCTTCTCCGTCCTCACCACCGAGGGGGTCGAGGGCCTTCTGCCCCCTGGCGCCAGCGTCGACGTCGAGGTCGCGTTTACGCCCATGGCGGCCAACGAGCAGCTGGCCACGCTCAGCGTCTTCTCCGACGACCCCGACCGCCCCATCGCGCCGGTCGAGCTCTTCGGCGGCGGCGCGGTGCCCGAGCTGCAGATCGAGCCCGATCCGGTCGACTTCGGCGCCTCCTACGTCGGCTGCCCCAAGTCCGAAGAGGTCGTGCTGCGCAACGTGGGCACCGATGATCTCGTGATCTCGGCGATCAGCTTCGCCGCCGACCCCGAGCTGTGGATGGACGCGACCCCCTCCCTTCCCCTGACCCTGGCCCCCGGCGCCGAGCAGCGCTTGAGCGTGGGCTTCAACCCGGTGGCCGACGCCGAGCACGCCGGCGCGCTCACCGTCGAGAGCAACGAGCCGCTCGGCACCCGCGTCGCCGATGTGCTGGGCCGGGGCCGCTACGCCGGCGACTACGTCGACAGCTGGACGGTCCCCTCCGACCCGCCGACCGACATTATGTTCGCCGTCGACCAGTCCTGCTCGATGGACGATGACACCGCCCGCCTCGCGGCGAACTTCTCGACCTTCATCAGCCTGCTGGGCGGCTACTCCACCGACTGGCAGGTCATCGTGGCCAACGGCGACGACGGCTGCAACCACAGCGGCGTGCTCAGCCCCGCGGTCAGCGGCTACACCACGACCTTTTCACGCGAGGTCGGCCGCAACGGCGGCGACTACACCGAGGCCCTGCTCAGCGTCGCCGCCAACGCGATCGAGAAGTCGGCCACCGGCTACTGCAACTCGGGTTTCGTGCGCGAAGATGCCGCGCTGCACATCATCCTCGTCTCTGACGAGCCCGAGCAGAGCGCCTGGCTCAGCGGCCAGACCTGGGACGTGCTCGTGAGCCGCATCCAAGCGGCCAAGGGTGACGCCGGCCGGGTCAAGATCAGCGCGATCGCCGGCGACTACCCGGGCGGCTGCGCCAGCGCCGACCCCGCCACCGGCTACTACGAGGCGGTCACCGCGACGGGGGGCGAGTTCCTGTCGATCTGCTCAGATTGGGCCAGCACCACCAGCCTCGAGCGCCTGGCCAGCGCGAGCATCACCCAGCGCAGCTTCACCCTTGAGCGCACCCCCCTGGTCAGCTCGATCGTCGTGACCCTCAACGGCGTGGTCATCACCGGTTGGACCTACGACGCCGCCACCAACACCATCGCCATGCCCGACGGTGTGAGCCCCGAAGAGGGCGACGTGGTCGAGATCGCGTACGGCGGCGTGGCCAGCTGCGACTGAGCGGGCGGCTGTGGGCGCCGACGCGCCCCCGCCGCGCGCGCCCGCGGCCCCGGTCGGCGCTCCGCCCCCGTGCCGGGGTCGGGATCGCCGCCCGCGCGGGCTTGGTCCGGCCTTCGGCCTGACCGGCGCTGCGCGCCGCGCTCCGGTCGCGCGGGCGCATGTGCGCCTCAATCCAATCCGCGCAGCAGCCCGGGCAGCCAGCCCGCGGGCACGGGCAGGCCGGCGAGCTGCAGCAGCGTGCCGCCGATCCGGGCCACGCTGCCCACCGGCGCGGGCGTCGGCCAGAGCGCGCGCGCTGGCGGGTCGGCCAGCGCCCAGCGACCCGTGGGGTCGACCAAGATCAGCGGCACGGGGTTGAGGCTGTGGCTGGGCGAGGGCACCAGCGCGCCGTCGGGGCCGCGTTGGGCGGCGCCGCTCTTCTTGTCGCGCTGGGCCATCTCTTCGCAATTGCCGTGGTCGGCGGTGATCAGCAGCACCACGCCCGCTGCGCGGCAGGCCGCCTCGAGCGCGCCCACGCAGGCGTCGACCTCTTCGACGGCGACGATCGAGGCCGCCAGATCGCCGGTGTGGCCGACCATGTCGCCGTTGGCGAGGTTGAGCCGGATGTGCGGGTGGCCGCCCGCCGCCACGCCCGCGACCGCCGCCGCGGTGATCTGGGCCGCCTGCATCCGCGGGGCCTGGTTAAACGGCAGGTTGTCGCTGGGCAATTCGACGCGGGCCTCGCCGGGCAGGGGCTCGCTGCGGTTGCCGTTGAAGAAGTAGGTCACGTGGCCAAACTTCTGCGTCTCGGACAGGGCCAGGCTGGGCAGGCCGGCCGCGGCGAGGCGCGCGCCCACCGTGTCGTCGATGACCGGCGGGGCCACCAAGAAGCGGGGCGGAAGCGCGCGATCCCCGTCGTACTGCATCATCCCGGCGAAGGTGACCCGTGGGCAGCGGCCGCGGTCAAAAGCGGTGAACCCAGGCCCGGCGACAAAGGCGGCGCTGAGCTCGATCGCCCGGTCGCCGCGGAAGTTGGTGAGCACCACCGCGTCGCCGTCGTGGATCCCGTCGAAGTCGCCGATGACGAAGGCGGGCAGCCACTGGTCGTCGACCGCCGGGTCTTCGGCGTAGAGCGTCGAGATCGCCTGCTCCAAGCTGGCGAAGCGGCGCCCCTGCCCGTGCACGTGGGTGGCCCAGCCCCGGGCCACCATCGCCCAGTCGGCCTCGTAGCGGTCCATGGTGATGTGCATGCGCCCGCCGCCGCAGGCGACCGCCGCGTCGACGCCGGCGGCCCGCAGCGCAGCCAGGGCGGCCTCGAGCTGGGCGGCGAAGCGGGGGGCCGAGCGCGCCTCGACGTCGCGGCCGTCGGTCAGGGCGTGCACCCGCAGCCGGGGCACCCCCGCCGCGGCGGCGAGCGCGAGCAGCTGCAGCGTGTGATCAATGTGGCTGTGGACGTTCCCATCCGACAGCAGGCCGATGAGGTGCAGGGTGCCGCTGCGGGCGGCGCCGACCACCGCGCCCCAGGCCGGGCCGGCGGCGAGCTGGCCGCTGGCCAGGGCCTCTTCGACCAGCTTGGCGCCCTGGTCGATGATCCGCCCCGCGCCCATGGCGTTGTGGCCGACCTCAGAATTGCCCATGTCGGCGTCAGACGGCATGCCCACCGCCCGCCCGTGGGCGGCGAGCGCCACCCAAGGCGCGGTGGCGAAGAGCCGGTCGAGGTGGGGCGTGCGGGCGAGGTGCACGGCGTTCGCCTCGTCGGGGCGGCCGAGGCCGACGCCGTCGAGGATGCAGAGGAGGTGCGGGGCGGGCGTGGTCATGCCCGCGCCTAACCGGCCGCGGCGGGCGCCCCGCGGGGTGGCACAGCCTCAGCTCGGCCCGCCAGGATCGGCCCCACCACGCTGATCTTGGCGCTCTTCGTGCAGCAGCGCGGCCTCCCACTTGGGCAGGGGCACCCGCCGGCACCACCAGGCCGTGACCAGCCCGCCCACGAGGCCCGCCGGCACGAGCAGGTACCAGTAGACGCCCGCGACCACCCGCGCGCTGCTCCAGGCGCCCATCCGCCCCGACTGCCACTCGTGCGGCCACATAAAAAAGAAGCAGAGCAACGTGGTGAGGCCCACAGGCAGCCCGGTCAGCGCCGCGCCCCAGGGGGGCAGGCGCGTCCAGCTGAGCAGGGGCGCCCAGACGAGGCCGGCCACCGCGCCGGCGCAGAGGGCGCGCAGCGCGGGCAGCATCGTCCACACGTCGCGGAGCCCCTTGTCCGCGTCGGTCGCCAAGATGGCCGCCGCGGTGAGGTATGAGAGGCCAGCGATGGCGATCACGCTGCGCAGGGTGCGGGCGGCGAGCGGGTGCATCGGGCCTCGGGGTGCGGCGCCGCATCGGACCGCGGGCGGCGCGCTGGAGCATAGCCGCGCGGCGGGCGGCAGACGGGGGAGGGCGCATGGGCAGCAGGCGGGTGGTGATCATCGGCGGCGGCATCACCGGCACCCTGGCCGCGGTGCGCCTGCGCCGCGCCGGGTGGGAGGTGGTGCTCCTCGAGGCCCGGTACATCGGCGCGGGCTCGTCTTCGCGCAGCGCGGCGGGCATCCGCCAGCAATTCAGCACCCTCGAGACCGTGCTGGGCATGCGCTACAGCGTCGAGGTCTACCGCCACTTCCCCGACGAGGTCGGCGGGATGGTCGTGCCCATCGTCGAGAACGGCTACCTCTTCCTGCTCGGCGACGAAGCGGCGCAGCAAGCGGCGGCCCGCCGGGTGCAGATGCAGCGCGCCGCGGGCCTCGCCGAGGTCGAGCTGCTCGACGCCGATGACACCGCGCGCCGCTTCCCCTTCGTGGGCCGCGACCGGGTGGTCGGGGCCACCTTCTGCCCCTCTGACGGCTTTTTGCGCCCCGAGGTGGTCTTTGGCGAAGCGGCCGCCTCGGCCCGGGCCCGCGGCGTGCGCGTGGTGACCGCGGCCCCGGTCGTGGCGGCGCGGCACCACAATGGTCAGCTGGTCGCTGTCTTCGCCGCCGGCCAGTGGTTTGAGGCCGACCTCTTCGTCGACTGCAGCAACGCCTGGACGCCGCGCCTCGCCGAGGTGCTCGGCGCGACCGCGCTGCCCGTCGACCCGATCAAGCGCTACCTCTGGTTCTTGGGCCGCGGCGGGGCGGCCAGCGCCGAGCAGCTCAGCCGCATGCCCATGGTCATCAGCCCCACCGGCGCCTACTGCCGGCCCGAGAACAGCGACACCTACCTGATGGGCCAGGCCCACCCCGCTCCGCCCGAGCCCGACTTCACCGACGACGACCAAGACCGGGTCGACGCGGAGTTTGACCCGCGCACCGGCGTCGAGGGTCGGCCCTACGAGGTCTGGGCGGCCCTGGCTGAGGTCCTGCCCGCGCTCGAGAGCGCCAGCGGTTTTCACGCCACCACCGCGGGCTTCTATGGGGTCACGCCTGACCACAACCCCTTCCTTGACGTCGATCCCGGCGTCGGCGGGCTGATCCGGGCGGTCGGCTTCTCGGGCCACGGGGCGATGTTCGGCCCCTTCTCCGCCCGGGTGATCGAGGCCCTGGCCGAGGCCGGCCGCTCGCTGCCCTCCGTCGAGGTGCTCGGCCGGCAGGCCGATCTCTCCGCCTTTCGCATCGGGCGCAGCTTCCACCACGCCGAGGCCCTGGTCATCTGAGGGCCGGCGCTGCGCTCAAGGGCAGGGCCAGGCGCCGGCGCTCTGCACGTTGTCGGCCTCGTCGCACTCATCGACCAAGTTCAGGCCATCGACGCGCAGGAAGAGCTCCTCGGACCACTCCGCCTCCGTGAGCACGAGCGGGCCGATCCAGCGCTGCTCCCCCGCTGAGACCGCGCCGACGGGGTGGGTGGCGAAGGGGGCCCGGCCGGGTGAGCCGAGGCGCAGCTCAAGGGTGGTGTCGGCGCCGGCGGGGATGAGGCCGTCGTTCTCGACCGGCACCCACAGGCTCACCGTGCCCGCGCCGCAGGTGTCCAGGCAGAGCTCCGGCGGGCCGAGGCGCAGGTTTGGCCGCCAGTGGCCGGGCCCGAGCACGGTGCCCCCGGCGCGAAAGGTGTTCCAGCTCGCCCAGTTGGGGGCCGGGCTGACCGGGACCCCGCCGTCATCCTCGATGTTCGTGATGTGGTAGGCGAACTGGTTCCAGATCGGGCGGGCGGGCGCCCAGGAATTGTCGGCGTC
The DNA here is from genome assembly GCA_016792625.1 of Deltaproteobacteria bacterium. Taxonomy (GTDB): domain Bacteria; phylum Myxococcota_A; class UBA796; order UBA796; family UBA2385; genus JAEUKK01. The sequence continues at coordinate 51,473 of JAEUKK010000191.1, forward strand.
GCCGATGACCGTGATGCCCGTCCAGCCGGCCCACCACATGTTGTTGCTGCTCACCACGATCTCGGTGGCGCCGTCGCCGTCCACGTCGGCGATCACCGGGTACTCGAACAGCGTGCCGCTCGCGTGGCCGTCGTGCACGAGCAAAACATCGCCGGTCGCGCCATCGTAGACGTAGAGGTTGTGCTCGTCGGCGTAGACCAGCTCGGCGTCGCCGTCGCCCTCAAAGTCGAAGACCGAGGCGCCGGTGATGCTGCTGCTGTCGTCCTCGGTGGGGCGGCTCCACTTGATGGCGCCGTCGTGCTCAAAGACCGTGTAGAGGCTCAGCGCCGCGACGCCGATCTCGATGAGGCCGTCGCCGTCCAGATCGGCCACCACCGGCGCGCCGCCGTTGCCGCCGCCGGGCAGGGCCACCTCCCACCAGACCGCGCCGTCCTGGCCCGAGACGCGGACCAGGCCGCCACCGACGCGGATCATCTCGGGCCGGCCGTCCCCGTCGACGTCGGCCACCGCGGGCACGCCGTCGGCCCGACCGTCGCTCCACAAGATCGCGCCGTCGGTGTCGTAGACGGTGCTGCCGGCGACGATCTCGAGGCCCGGGTCGCCATCCCAGTCCACCGCGAAGGACATCGCCGCCCCGCCCAGGCCGCCCGCGCCGATCCAGCGCAGGCTGCCGTCGTGGTTGAAGACCTGTCGGCCGAAGATGACCTCAGACAGGCCATCCCCGTCGATGTCGGCCAGGGCGGGTGCGCCGTAGGGGTAGGGCTCGGCGCCGGCGGCCCAGCGCAGGCTGCCGTCTACGCCGTTCACGCAGACCACCGCCGCGCTCACCCCCGCGGCGCAGACCTCGACGGTGCCATCGCCGTCCAGATCGCCGAGAGCGACGCCGCCGGCGCCATAGATGGCCTGACCGCCCGGCGCCATGACCGACCAGCGGGTGCCGATGCCGTCGCCGGCCGCCGCGGTCAGCGTGCCCGCAGAGCTGTAGGCCCCGCCGGTGTACGAGGTGAACACAACGTCAGGCACGTCACCTTCGCCGATGATGCCGTCGCCGTTGGTGTCGCGCAGGCGGCCGACCGCGGGGGTGGCCATGTTCTGGGCGTAGCCGCTGTGGCTGGGGTTGCTGCTCCACTGCCACTCGATCACCGGCGAGAAGCTGCCCACGGTCGGGCTGGCGATGCAGGCGTCGTCGACCGCCACCGCGCCGCTTGGGCGGGCCTCGGTCGGACAGCTGGGCACGGGCGCGTCAGTGTCGGGCGGCGCGCTGTCTTCGGGGGGCGCGCTGTCTTGCGGCGGGGCGCCTTGCTCGGCGTCTTTGGCGCCCACGAAGGCGTAGTCAGAGCAGGCGAGCAGCAAGGGCAGGGGGAGCAGGGCGACGCGCATGGGGACCTCGTCGGCCCAGTCTACCGGTCCAAGGCCGGGAGGGCGCCGTCCCCGCGGTGTCAGGCGCGGGGACGATCCCGGGGTAGAAGGGCGCTCGCTTCGAGGTGACCGCCATGTCCACAGCTCCCACCTCTGCCGCCGGCCGCGGCGGCCCCGGCTGGCGCCCCGCCGGCGATCCGCTGCGCGACCTGCTCCGCGGCTTGGGCGAGCTGCCTGCGGCGGCCCGGGCCTGGTCGGGCCTGTCCTGGCCGGGCGGTGATGGCGCCCCAGTCCTCGTGATCCCCGGCTTTCTGGCCGATGATTGGGCGACCTTGCCCCTGCGCGCCCACCTGCGCCGCAACGGCTGGGCGGCGGTGGGCTGGGGCCTCGGCCGCAACCACGGGCGGGTCGGCGCGCTGCTGCACCCCTTGCGCCTGCTGGTGAGCCACCTCGCCGAGAAGCACGGCCAGCCCGTGCGCATCGTGGGGTGGAGCTTGGGCGGCGTGCTCGGCCGCGAGCTCGCCCGGCCCGGTCAGCTGCCCATTCGCCAGCTCATCACCATGGGCACGCCGGTGGTCGGCGGCCCCACCTACACCGCCTACGCGGGCTTTTACCGCCTGCGCGGCCTCGATCTGGCGGCGGCCGAGGCCGAGGGCGACGCGCGGCACAGCGCCCCGATCCCCGTGCCGCTCGACGTCATCTACACCGAGCAGGACGGTGTTGTCGCCTGGCGCGCCTCGCAAGACCCGCGGCCGGGCGCCCGCTACGCCGAGCACAAGGTGGGCGGCACCCACGCCGGCCTCATCGCCCGGCCCGAGGTGCTCGGGCTGGTCGACCGCCTGCTGCGCCAGCCGCTGGGCGCCTGAGCCGGGCCGCGCGACGATTGGGCGCCATGCCCGGCGCGGCGGCCCCCGGGCGTCGGCAGGTGGGCCGGGCGCCGGTTAGGGCGGGGCCTCGCCGGGGCGGCTCCGGGCGGTTTTTCTGACAATTTGGGGGGCGGATGAGCCACTTCACGCAGGACGAGGCGCACGAGGGCACGAGCTTGGGGGCGCACCGCCGCCGGCAAGAGCCCTACCCCGAGCCCTCTGCCGACGAGCTGCGCGCCGCCTACCGCGTGGCCTGCCGCAGCCGCTCGACCGAAGAGCACATCGTGCGCCTGGCCAGCCGGGGCGAGGTCAAGTTCGCCATCTGGGGCCCGGGCGAAGAGGTGCACGGCACCGCCACCGCGCTCGCGCTCAGCAAGGTCGTGGGCCCCGAGAAGTTCGGCATCGTCCCGCATTACCGCAGCGGGGCCATGTGCGCGCACTGGTGCGCCCTGCACGGCAAGCACGACTTCACCGAGACCGTGCTGCGCCAGCAGTTCAGCAAAGACACCGACACGATGAGCCGCGGCCGGCAGATGGTGTACCACCTTGACATCAAAGAGATGGGCATCCTGCCGGTGCAGTCGCCGGTCGGCATGCAGCTCGGCAAGGCCGCGGGCTACGCGCTGGGCTTCCAGCTGCGCGGCGTGCACGACGCGCTCACCGTCGGCATTGTGGGCGATGGCACCACGGCCGAAGGTGATATGCACGACGCGATGACCGCGGCCAGCGTGTGGTCGCTGCCCTTCATCTTGATGGTCACCGACAACGGCGTGGCCATCAGCACCACGCCCGATGAAGGCCGCGGGATCAAAGACTTCGAGAAGTACGCCGCCGGCTTCGGTGTGCGCCACTTCACCTGCGACGGCCGCGACTTCTGGGAGACCTACGAGGTCATGCTGCGCTGCGCCCGCTACGTGCGCGACGAGCAGAAGCCCGCGCTGGTGCATGTGCACAGCCTGCCGCGTTTTAACGGCCACAGCTCGGCCGCCGACATGACCTTCGATCTGGGCCAAGACGACCCCTTGGTGCGCTTTGGCCAAAAGCTCGTCGAGATCGGCGTGCTCAACGAGGGCGACAACCTCGTGCGCAGCCCCGGCGAGGGCCGCGACTTCTTCGCCCACCACGAGCTCGGCCGCGTCATGGGCCAAGAAGATGAGTCGGTCCGGGCCATCTTCGAGCAGGTCAAAGCCGAGCCGACCCCTCCCGAAGAGAGCGTCGGCGAGAACATCTACCCGCCCTTCCCCGCGGTCACCGAGCCGGCGGGGGTCGGTCAGACCCAGATCACCTATGGTGGCGCCATCCGCGCGGCCCTCGACCACATCATGCGCGACAGCAACGGCGCGATGTGGGGTCAAGACGTCGCCAAGCTCGGCGGGGTCATGCAGGCCAGCGCCGGCCTGCTCGCCAAGCACCCCGAGCGCATCTTCAACGCGCCGCTCAACGAGCCGCTGATCCTCGGCACGGCCTGCGGCGCCGGCCTGCACGACGAGCTGGTGACCCTGCCCGAGATCCAGTTCGGCGACTACTCGCTCAACGCCTTCCATTGGCTCGTGCACATGGGCAACACCTATTGGTGCACGAACGGGAACAGCCGCTACGCCACCATTTTGCGCATGCCCACCGATCCTTTTGGCGGCGGTGCGGTCTACCACTCGATGAGCCTCGACGGCTACTTCACGCCGATCCCGGGCCTGGTCATCCTCATGCCCAGCACCAGCTGGGACGCCTACGGCCTGCTGATGACCGCCGCCGACTACCGCGGCCCGGTCGTGGTCCTCGAGCCGAAGTGGATGTACCGCCAGAAGCTCGGCCCGGCCTTCCCCGGCGAGCCGACCGACAAAGACGACGTGCTGGCGCTCAACAAGCACATCATGCGCGGCGGCATCCCCGAGATTGACCCCAAGCTGCGCGTGCCCTTCGGCAAAGCCGCGACCCGCCGGGCCGGCGACGACCTGACCATCGTGGCCTGGGGCCGCGCGGTCTGGACGGCGATGGAGGCCGCCACCACCCTGCAAGCCGCCGGCCTCTCCGCCGAGGTCATCGACCTGCGCACCCTGGTCCCGCCCGACCTCGACGCGGTCTTTGCCAGCGTGGCCCGCACCGGCAAGCTCATCGTCGCGGCAGAAGACCGCAGCTTCGCCGGCTTTGTCCGCACCATCCAGGGCGCGGTCGTCGAGCGCTTCCCGGGCATGCCGACCAAGGCGCTGGGCCAAAAGAACATCCCCGGCATCGCCCAGAGCCTCAAGCTCGAAGAGGCCACCGTGCTCACCGCCCAAGACATCGTCGAGGCCGCCCAGGCCCTCGTCGCCCAGCAGCCGGTCGGCCCGGCCACCGTGCGCACCTTGCCCCCGCGGATGTTCCTATGAGCGCGCCGGTCGAGGGCGCCCCCCTCGAGCTCTTCTGGGGCAGCGGCAGCACGCCGGCTTGGCGCGCGCTGCTCGCCTTGCACATCAAGGGCTTGCCCTACACCGGCCACCTGCTCAGCTTCTCGGCCCGCGAGACCCGCACGCCTGAATTCCTCGCGCTCAACCCGCGCGGCAAGGTGCCCACCTTGCGGCACGGCGCGCTGGTGCTGGCCGAGAGCTTGGCGATCCTGGCCTACCTTGACCGCCTCGCCCCGAGCCCGCCGCTGTTTGGCCAGACCGCCGCCGCCCACGGCGCGATCTGGCGGGCCTGCCTCGACCACGAGAACGTCGCCGGGCCGGCCCTCTCACTCTTGGTGCGCCCGCTGCTCTTCGGGGCGGCGCCCGAGGTGGGCAGCCTCGAGGTCGCCGTGCCGGGCGTGGTCGACGAGCTCGACCGCCTCGCCGCCGCGGTGCACGAGCGGGGGGCCATCGTCGAGGGTGACCTCTCCGCCGCTGATCTCGTGTGGTACTGCGGGCTGCGCACCCTCGACCGTGCCCTGACCCGCCCGGCCGCTGAGGCCCACGGCCTCGGGCTCTGGCCTCTCTGCGCCCGTTGGCCGGCCCTGCGCCCCTGGGCCGCGCGCATCGAGGCGATCCCCGGCTTCGAGCAGACCTTCCCGCCGCACTGGCGCGAGGGCACCGCGCCCCTGGGCCTGCACCTCGCCTGAGAGGGCCGGGCGGGGCGCCTGCGGCCCCCCTGCGTGCGCGCCCGCGGGGCCGGTCGGCGCTCCGGGCGCGCGGCGCGCCCGGGATCGCCGCCCGCGCGGGCTTGGTCGCTGCGCGACCGCCGCTGCGCGGCGCACTCCGGTCGGCCGGGCGCGGTGGCCTGCGACGCGCGGCCCAACGAAACCGCCGAGAAGCCCCAACAAAACCGCCGCCGAGTCCCAACGAAACCGCTGCCAAGCCCCAACAGAACCGCCGCGCCCCTCCAACAAAACCGCCGAGCAGCCCCAACAGAACCGCCGCGCGGCTCCAACAGAGCGGCCCCTCGGTCCCTGTGCCAGCTGGCTCCCCACCCCGACCCGCCGAGCAGCAACAGCCGCGGCCGAGCGGAACCTGCACCAGCCGAGGCCTTCGCGGCGACCCCTTCATCACCCACCACAGCAGCGGGCCGCGCTGACTCTGGGGCCCGGTTTTGGAGAACCGGCAAAGGGGGGCGTTGCGGGCTGGCGCGCGGCGCTGCCATGCGCCGCGCG
>JAEUKK010000201.1 GCA_016792625.1 Deltaproteobacteria bacterium
CTCAGTGAGCGGGCCGATGACGGCCCGGATGATGTCAGTATAGCGCGGAGCGGCCTCCAGCCGCAGCTCTTGGATGGCGAGCAGCACCGCGCTGGCGATCTGCAGCCGCTGGGGGTGCTGGACGTGCGCCACCGCGGCCAGCACGGCCAGCTCGATGTCTTTGGCGGCGTCCTCGGGGCGCAGGAAGACCGGCAGCTGCTTGGGCCCGATGACCCGCGGCCGCAGGGTGGTGCCCGCCCAGGTCAGGTGCAGTGGTCGGGCCGCCCAGCGGGCGACGGCGGGGCGCTGGGTGATGACCAGCAGGTCGACCGGCACCCTGTGGCGGCGCCGCATCATCGCCACGTAGGCCGGCCAGACCCAGGGCTTGTCGGGGTCGCGCCTGCCCTGGACCTCAACAACCAGCCCGTGCGTGGGCGTCGGTCCGCCGATGAGCAGCGCGAGGTCCGGGGTCAGGGCGGTCGGGCTCAGCTCGTTTGCCGCGACGGTAATCAGCGGGGGTGGGTCGACGCCGGGCATGGCCAAGCGCACAGCGAGGGCCGGGCTGTCGAGGATGAGATCGTGGATCGCGCGGTGCAAGGTGCCAGGCATCGGGGCCTCCGGCCTGGGCCTGTGCATGGGGTGTGCCAGCTGTCGCGACGGTGTCGGGCTTCGTCGAGGATGACTGTCCCTACGTGATTGTGGGCGCGCGGCGGTGTGGTGGCGCGCGGAGGGGGTGACGAAGACTTCGTCAGGTGCCCGAGGCGCCTCGCGCGCTCAGGATGACCTTCCGCGCGTCGCTCTGGGCGAGGCGAGGCACCTGACGAAAGGGGTGACGAAGTCCGTCAGCTCCGTCACCCTTCGTCAGGTCGAGGCTGGCGGGTCGGGGCCGTTCGAGCCTCGGTGGATTGGCCGAGCGACCCGGGTCTGCTCGTGACCACATGTACGCGGAATCCAACCGCCCTTCGGCCTGAACCTCGGCCCAGCGGGGACAAGCGACGGGGGGAGTTGGCCCCCGCGCTCAGCTCGGTCCGGTCTCACCCTGCAGCTCGTCGGCGATGTCGCTGGGCACCGGCTGGGTGAGGTGGAGGACCACCCGCATGGGGTTGGCGCCCTCGACCGCCCCGGCGCGCACCGGGCCCAGGTAGCGGGCGGCGGCGTGTGAGGCGGGCTGTACGAACAGGTGCACCACACCAGCGGTTGCGGCCGCGTTGAGCAGCGCCCTCCCGGATGGGTTGGTGGGGGCCATCTGGTTCTGGCTGGTCCAACGGAAGCGCATCGGATCGAGCAGCGCGTTCTCATACTGGTGCTGGGCGACCGCGCTCGACGTGTCGATCTTGCAGATCAGCGCCCAACCGTCGGGGAAGCGGAGCACGCCCTTGTTGTGGACGGCCGGGTCGTACTGTTTGCCGAAGTGTTGGACGATCTCGGGCCGCGTATAGGCGCAGAAGCGGCGCAGGTCTTCGGGCCGGCGGAGCACCCCGCCGTGGCGGTCGCGCAGGTCCTTCTGTAGGGTCAACAGCAGCCGGCCCTCGACCTCGGGGAGCAGGTCGGCGCCGAGCGCCTCGCGCACCTCGGCGCGCAGCAGGCCGCCGTCCAGCGCGTCGGCCAGCCGCTCGGCCACCTTCTGCGCGGCCTTGCTCCCCGCCAGCTGGTCCGGCTTGAGCTGCTCTTCTGCCCACCCCGGGTGGCGCTGAAAGAAGGCGTCGTAGCCCTTCTGTGGATCTTCGGGTTGGGCGCAGAGCCCCCAGACGAGCGCGTACTCGGTCACCCGCTGGCATTGCCAGTCCCGCTCGACCTCGCGGAGGAGGCTGCGCGCGGCGGGGTTGAGCCCCTCTGCCCAGGGGGGCGCGTCCTCACAGGCCTGCTGGAGGCCGAGCCAGTCCTCGTGGGCCCGCACGATGTCGCGGGGGTTCGCGAGGTCGGGTCGGTCCCAGAGGTCGGCAGGGGTGAGGCGGCGGGGCGCGTCCCCGGCCTGGGCCTCCGCGCGCAGGGCCGTGTAGACCGCCTCAGCCTGGCGGCGGCGCGAGCCGTAGCGGCGCACCTTCTGCAAGATCTGCTGCGTGCGGTCGTCGAGCACGATCTCGCAGTCGGCCGGCGGGCGGACCCCCTGGCCCGCCACGACCTCAAGGCGGCGGCCGGCCCCCGCCGGCGCGTCCAGGGCGTTGAGCGCGACCCAGGCCTGCTGGTGGTGCCCCACGAAGTCGAGGACGGTGAGGACCTCCACCCCTGGCGCGCGCCGCAGACCCCGGCCGAGCTGCTGCAGGAAGACGGTCGCCGACTCGGTGGGCCGGAGGAACAGCACCACGTTGATCCCGGGGACGTCCACGCCCTCGTTCAGCACGTCGGCGACGAACAGCCACTCCAGCGGGTCGCTCGGGTCGACGAGGCGGGTGTACAGCGCCCGTCGGTCGGTGGGGCTGTCCTCGCCGAGCGCGGTCGCCGCCTCGAGCCCCCGGTCCCGAAAGGCCTTGGCCATGAACTTCGCGTGGCGCACGCCCGCGCAGAAGGCCACCGCCGCCCGTCGTGGGCCGTCAAAGCCGCGCTCCAGCGCGTGCTTCAGGATGAGGTCGACCCGCTCCTCGGCGCAGAGGCGCGCCTCCTCATCCTCTACCCGCGTCCAGCGCCACGGCTTTCCGCCCATCTCCAAGGTGCTGTCCGCGATCCCAAAATAGTGGAAGGGCAACAGCAGGCTGCGCTCGATGGCCTCGGGCAGGCGCAGCTCGTAGGCCACCGTGTGGTCACACCACTCCAGCACATCCCGGCCGTCCATGCGCTCCGGCGTCGCGGTGAGGCCGAGCAGGAAGGCCCGGTCGCGCAGGTCGCGCAGGATCCGGTAGGACCGCGCCTCGGCGTGGTGGAATTCGTCGATGACCAGGTAGTCCCAGGCCTCTTCGAGCAGGCCAGGCCGCCGGATCAGGCTCTGGATGGTGGCGAACAGATGGTCGCCACCAAGCTCCTCCACCCCGTCGCCGAGCAGCCCGGCGCGCAGCGGCTCGCCCCAGACCCTGCGGAAGCTGTCCCGGGCCTGCTGCAGGTGCTCCATTCGGTGCGAGACATAGAGGACCCTCTTGGCCCCAGCGTTTCGCGCGTCCATCGCCGCGAGGTAGGTCTTCCCGACGCCGGTGGCGGCGATGACCGCGGCGCGCCGCAGGCCCTGCGCCCGCAGGGCGGTGAGCCGGTTGAGGGCCTCGACCTGGGCTGGGTTCGGGTGGACGGCGCCCGGCGACGGCGAGGGTCGGCGCGGGGGCAGGTCAAGGCCCTGCGCTCTCCGCTCGGCGGCGTAGTGATCGATGAGGAGGGCATCGAGGGGGGTGACGTCGGCGCTGCCCCAGAGGGCGTCGAACTGCGCCTTGGTGAGCTCGGCTGCCGTCGCGTCCTCCCGCCGGAGGTTCCACTCCACGTTGGATGTGAGGCCTCCTTTGGTGAGGTTCGACGACCCCACCCAACAGGTGGCGCCCGTTCGTCGGCCGAACCACCAGAACTTGGCATGAAAGCCGACCGGCCCGCGCTGGACGCGGCTCTGCAGCCCGGTCAGGCCCAGCAAGGTGTGAAGGGCCTCGGGTTGGGTCACGCCCATATAGGTCGAGGTCAGCAGGCGGACGTCGCTGTCGCGCGCGATGGCCGCGCGCAGCGGGTCCAAGATGAGCCCCAAGCCGCTGCAGCGGGTGAAGGACACCGCGATGCGGGCCTCGGTCGCGTCGCGCAGGCCCTCGCGCACGGCGTCGAGCATCCGGGGGCCGCCGCGGAGGTTCAAGATGGAGTCGAGCTGGAGCGGGTCGAGGGTCATGGGCGACCTGCCTGCGCCCGCACCTTGGGGCGAAGGCGCCGGTGGTCGACCGTGGGCTGAGGCTGCCAGGGCGCGCCCATACGACCCGACGCTCCGCCCCTCTGCGGTGGGCAGGGGCGTGCAGCGCTGCGCGGGAGTGCGTGGCAGAGGCGTTTGTCGGGCACCGGTCGTCCCCCTCGAGGCTGCAGCTCTCCGCTCCAGGCGAGGGACGGCGTAGCGCTCGTGATCGGGGTGGGCAACCAGGCCGACGCCGGCGCCCGGTCTCAGATCCTGGGCCTGATCCGTTGACTAAGGGTACGCCTTGCGTCAACTGCCGGGCTGGGCAGAGTGGACCCTACTCTGGGGCCGCGACCGGGGGGCCAAGCCCTCGCGCCCCTTCAGGTCGGGTCTGGTCGGTCGGGCGCCTTCGGGCGCCCTCGGCCCCCCGCCTGGGCTTCGCCGGGGCCCCGGTCGCCGCTCCGCCCGCCGCCAGGCCGGCGGGCGTGATCGGCGCCCGCCCGGCTCGGTCGGCTGCGCCGACCGCGTCCCCCGTGCGGGGGCCGCGCCCTGCGGTCGGCCGGGCGCGGGAGGCTGCCGGTTGTGTGCCCCCGCCCTGGGCCCTCCCGCCCTCGGGGCGCGCGGGCCCCTCCACTTGACCGGCCGGCCCGTCGGTGCCCGCCCGCGGCCGCGAAGGATAGGCGCCGGCGGGGGTTCTGATGGCCAGCTTGTTTCATCCGCGGGTGCTCCGCGCCCAGCTCTCCTCCTTCCGCTTCCCGAGCGACCTGGACGCCCGGCGGGCCCGGCTCCGGCCGTGGATTGAGCGGCTCCACAGCGGCGAGCTGGCACAGACCAACGAGGTGCAGCTCCACGGGCCCTTCCTCCAGGGCGTCTTTGGTGAGGTCTTGGGCTACCGCGGCTGGGACCGGCCCTCCCCCGGCTTCGACCTGCACCAAGAGGTCGCCGTGCGGGGCGGCAAGCAGGTCGACGGCGCGATCGGGTGGTTCGGGCTGGGCGCGCCCCGCATCCACGTGCCCATCGAGCTGAAGGGCGCCGCGCAGAACCTCGACGCGGCGGGCAGCCGCCGCCAGACGCCGGTCGAGCAGGCCTGGGGCTACGCCAACGCCACGGGGGGCTGCCGCTGGATCATCGTGTCGAACTACCGCGAGACCCGGCTGTACAGCACCGCGCGCTCCACCGAGGACTATGAGCGCTTCTTGCTCAGCGAGCTGCTCGAGGACGAGCCCTTCCGCCGCTTCTGGCTGCTGCTCTCGCGCGAGGCGCTGCTGCCCGCGAGCCCCGTCGAGCGGTCGCGGGCCGACGAGCTGCTGCTCGCGTCCGAGAAGGCCCAAGACGAGGTCACCGACACGCTGTACGACGAGTACCGCGCGCTGCGGGTCAACCTGTTCGAGCACCTGACCCGGGCCCACCCGAACCTGCGCCCGGTCGACCTGCTGCGGCACACCCAGAAGCTGCTCGACCGCTTCTTGTTCATCGCCTTCGCCGAGGACCGCGGCCTGCTGCCCCGCGAGACCATCGCCCGCGCGCTCGACCACGTCGACGACTACAACCCCCGCCCGGTGTGGGACAACCTCAAAGCGGTCTTCCGTTGGGTCGACAAGGGCAACCCCGCGCGCAACTTCCCACCCTACAACGGCGGGCTCTTCGCTGAAGACCCTGACCTCGACGCGCTCGAGGTCAGCGACGAGGCCTGCCGGTGGCTCAAGGCCCTGGCCCACTACGACTTCGGCGACGACGTGTCGGTCGACGTGCTGGGCCACATCTTCGAGCAGTCGATCACCGACCTCGAAGAGCTGCGCGCCGAGGCGGCCGGCGGCGCGGCGACCCTGTCGAAGCGCAAGGCAGAGGGCGTCTTTTACACCCCGGCCTTCGTCACGCGGTACATCGTGGAAGAGACCCTGGGCCGGGCCTTCGCCGAGCGCTTCGACGCCCTGCACGCCGAGCTCAACCCGGAGCAGGTGCGCGGCGCGAACAAGAAGACCGAGGCGTGGATCACCCTGTGGACGCGCTACCGCGACTGGCTGCGCACCGTGCGGGTGGTCGACCCGGCCTGTGGGTCGGGCGCCTTCCTCATCGCCGCCTTCGACCGCATGCACGCGGAGTATGAGCGGGTCAACGCCTCGCTCGCCGAGCTGCGCGGCGGGCAACGTGAGCTCTTTGACCTCAACAAGGTCATCCTCAACCAGAACCTGTTCGGGATGGACCTCAACCCCGAGTCGGTCGAGATCACCAAGCTCTCGCTCTGGCTCAAGACCGCCCAGCCGGGCAAGAAGCTCACCTGGCTCGACGGCAACATCCGCTGCGGCAACAGCGTGGTCGACGACCCGCGGGTGCACCCCCGCGCGGTCGACTGGTCCGGTCATCTCCCCTACGTGCTCTTTGGTGAGGTGGACGAGTCCGAGGCCGTGCAGGTCGACGCGAGCTGGCGCGAAGGTTTTGACGTGGTCTTGGGCAACCCGCCCTATGTGCGCCAAGAGCTGCTCACGCCCTACAAAGAGCACTGGAAGAGCAGGTTTGCGGCATATGACGGCGTCGCCGACCTCTACGTGTACTTCTTTGAGCTCGGCCTGAACGTGCTCAAGCCCGGGGGGCGCCTCGGTTTTGTGGTCGCGAACAAGTGGCTCAAGGCCGGCTACGCCGGGCCCCTGCGCGCGCTGCTCGCCAGCACCACCGAGGTCGAGACCCTGATCGATTTTGGGCACGCGCCGATCTTCCGCGACGCCGACGCCTTCCCCTCGATCATCACGATGCGCCGGGCCACGCCGGCCGCCGAGCGGCGGGTGACCGTCACGCGCTTCCCCCGGGAAGAGCTGGGGCTGGTCTCGGTGCCCGAGTTCGTGCGGGCGCACGCCGAGCAGGTGCCCCAGGCCCGGCTCGGCCGCGACAGCTGGAGCCTCGAAGACGACCGGGTCGAGCGCCTGATGGCCAAGCTGCGCGAGCGGGGCGTGGGCCTCGCCGACTACGCCGGCTGTAGGCCCGTGCGTGGTGTCCTCACCGGGTTCAACGAGGCCTTCTTGATCGACGGCGCGACGCGGGCCCGCCTGCTGCGCGAAGACCCTGGCTCGGCCAACCTGATCTACCGCTTCTTGCGCGGGGCGAACATTGATCGGTGGGCGGCCGAGTGGGACGAGGAGTGGATGATCTTCGCCCGCCGTGGCGTGGAGATTGCCCGCTACCCCGCGGTGTTGCGGCACCTCGAGGGCTACCGGGCGCAGCTTGAGCCCAAGCCCCCTGGCTGGGAAGGCAAAGACTGGCCGGGTCGGAAGCCTGGGCGCTACGCCTGGTACGAGATCCAAGACGCTGTGGACTATTGGGAGTGCTTCACGCGGCCCAAGATCGTGTACCAAGAGATCCAGTTCCATCCCTGCTACGCGCTGGACTCTACCGGGGTGTTCTCCAACAATAAGGTCTTCCTGATCCCCTCCAGCGATCCCTGGCTCCTTGCGGTGTTGAACTCGGCGCTGCTGTGGTGGCACAACACGCGCTACCTCCCCCACATGAAAGACGAGGCGCTCAACCCGCGCGGCGACCTGATGGAGCGCCTGCCCATCGCCCCGCCCTCGGCGGCGGACCGCGCCTTGGCCGAGGCCCTGGTCCCCACCGTCTGCGCCGACGTCGCCGCCAACCACCAGGCGCGGCGGGGCATGGTCGCCCTGCTGCGCGCCCAGCACGGGGTCGATAAGGCCGGCGAGGCCCTCAAGGCCTTCCACCACCTCGACGCCGACGGCTTTGTGGCCGAGGTGATGAAGCGGCGGCCGCGGTCGGCGGGCAAGCTGCGCCCCGCCGACCTGCTCGCGCTGCGCGCGCTGCATGAAGAAGAGGCGCTGCCCATCCTGCGGCGGGAGCACGCCATCGCCCTCGCCGAGCGGCGCTTGTCTGACGCGGTGAACGCGGCCTTTGGGCTCAGCGACGAGGACCTCGCCACCTTGCGCGCGACCGCGCCGCCGCGCATGCCGCCAGGCCTGCCGGCCTGAGCGGGCGACCGCCCGGCCGGTCACCGCGGTCACCCCTCGCCCGGTCTCGGACCGCCCGGCCGGTCACCGCGGTCGCCCCCTGCCCGGTCTCGGACCGCCCGCTGGGTCACCGCGGTCGCCCCCTGCCCGGTCTTGGACCGCCCGGCGGGTCACCGGGGTCGCCCCCTGCCCGGTCTCGGACCGCCCGGCCGGTCACCGCGGTCGCCCCCTGCCCGGTCTCGGACCGCCCGGCCGGTCACAGCGGTCACCCCTGACCCGGTCTTCGACCGCCCGGCCGGTCACCGCGGTCACCCCTCGCCCGGTCTTGGACCGCCTGGCGGGTCACCGCGGTCACCCCCGGCCCGGTCTCAGCCCGCCGCGCCGGCCGGGCCGCCCGCCCCGCCCGCGGCGCTGTTGCGGCGGGCGCGGGCCGCCCGCTCGGCGGCGATGGTCGCGCGCAGGGGGGCCAAGATGGCAGCGGTGCGGTCCTCGTCGCTGCGCAGGGTCCAGGCGATGCAGCCGACCAAGCCGTGCAGGGCCCGGTGCGCGGCGCGGCGGGCGGCGCGCACCGCCTCGTAGTCGGCGCCGTCTTCGTCGGCGGGGTGCAGGGCGGCGACGAAGGTGGCCTGGGCCTCGACCAGGGCGTCGACGATCGGGCCCAACTCGAGGGCCTCGACCAGCGCGGCCCAGTCGGGGTGGCGCAGGGCGGCGATCAGCTCTTCGTTCCGGACCTCTTGCTCCGGGAAGGCCACCTGGGTCGCGCCGCGCAGGCCGCGGGGGAAGAGCTCGGCCAGGGCGCGGCGGGCGAGCTGGCCCCGGGGCGCCGCCCCATAGGCCTTGTGCGCCCCGTCGCAGATGGTGTGGATGGCGCGGATCTGCGCGTCGCAGGCGCGATCGGCGGCGACCGCCGCCTTGGAGTCGCTGAGCGCGGTGCTGGCGTGGCCCGAGGCCCAGGATCCCTCGACCGCGCGCAGGGCGTTGGCCTGGGTCGTGGCCTCATGCAAGGCCAGCGCGAGGGCCCCCGCCGCGGCGGGCTCCACCGCCGCCATGTCACGGAGGGCGAGCACCAGCCGGGCGCTCGAG
>JAEUKK010000202.1 GCA_016792625.1 Deltaproteobacteria bacterium
CTCAGTGAGCGGGCCGATGACGGCCCGGATGATGTCAGTATAGCGCGGAGCGGCCTCCAGCCGCAGCTCTTGGATGGCGAGCAGCACCGCGCTGGCGATCTGCAGCCGCTGGGGGTGCTGGACGTGCGCCACCGCGGCCAGAACGGCCAGCTCGATGTCTTTGGCGGCCTCTTCGGGGCGCAGGAAGACCGGCAGCTGCTTGGGCCCGATGACCCGCGGCCGCAGCGTGGTGCCCGCCCAGGTCAGGTGCAGCGGCCGGGCCGCCCAGCGGGCGACGGCGGGGCGCTGGGTGATGACCAGCAGGTCGACCGGCACCCTGTGGCGGCGCCGCATCATCGCCACATAGGCCGGCCAGACCCAGGGCTTGTCGGGGTCGCGCCTGCCCTGGACCTCGACGACCAGACCGTGTGTGGGCACCGACCCGCCGATGAGCAGCGCGAGGTCCGGGGTCAGGGCGGTCGGGCTCAGCTCATTTGCCGCGACGGTAATCAGCGGGGGTGGGTCGACGCCGGGCATGGCCAAGCGCACGGCGAGGGCGGGGCTGTCGAGGATGAGATCGTGGATCGCGCGGTGCAAGGTGCCAGGCATCGGGGCCTCCGGCCGGGGCCTGTGCATGGGGTGTGCCAGCGAATGCATTGACCTCGTGGGTCGGTGAGGATGCCTGTCCCTACGTGATTGTGGGCGCGCAGAGGTGCTCCGGCCGCGCGCAGGGGGTGACGAAGACTTCGTCAGGTGCCCGAGGCGCCTCACGCGCTCAGGATGAGCTTCTGTGCGTCGCTCTGGGCGAGGCGAGGCACCTGACGAGAGGGGTGACGAAGTCCGTCAGCTCCGTCACCCTTCGTCAGGTCGGGTCAGGTAGGGCGCAGGCGGGCGCCTTCGGCCCCCCGCCTGGGCTTCGCCGGGGCCCCGGTCGCCGCTCCGCCCGCCGTCAAGCCGGCGGGCGGGATCGGCGCCCGCCCGGCTTGGTCGGCTGCGCCGACCGCGTCCCCCTGCGGGGGCCGCGCCCTGCGGTCGGCCGGGCGCGGGCGGCTGCTGGTCTTCCGCGGGCGCCCCGGGGGCAGCTCAAGCCCGCGGGCCCGCCGCCTCCGCCAAGAGCGCCGCGCGCATCCCGGCGAGCGCCGGCTCGGGCCCATCGGCGGTGAAGACGACGAGCTGCGCCCGCCGCAGCGCGTCGGGCCCGGCCTTGATCAGCGCCCGCTCGAGCTCATCGGGCAGCGGCGTCGGCGCGAAGCGGGCCTTCCAGGCGAAGCGCAGGCTGTCGACGAGCCCAGCGAGCAGGCCCTTGGCCTCGCCCTCTGCCTTCCCCCGCGCCTCACCCCGCGCCTCGCCCTCGGCGATCGCCGCCTTGAGCTTGGCGATGGTGTCTTTGCTGTAGACCCGGTCCAGCACGCTCATGTCCAGCTCCTCGGAGAGCGGGCCGATGACGGCCCGGATGATGTCAGTATAGCGCGGAGCGGCCTCCAGCCGCAGCTCTTGGATGGCCAAGAGCGCCGCTTGCGCGATCTACAGTCGGTCGGAGGGTACCGTCAGGGTGCTGGTTTCGAGGCAAGGGTCGGCTGGTCTCGCCAGCACCTCCAGACCCTTTGACCAAGGGTCTGCCGGTTTTGCCGCCACCCCCAGACCCTTTGACCAAGGGTCCGCCGGTCTTGCCAGCACCTCCAGACCCTTTGACCAAGGGTCCGCCGGTCTTGCCAGCACCTCCAGACCCTTTGAGCAAGGGTCTGCCGGTCTTGTCAGCGCCCCCTGACCCTTTGACCAAGGGTCCGCCGGTCTTGCCAGCACCTCCAGACCCTTTGAGCAAGGGTCTGCCGGTCTTGCCAGCACCCGCAGACCCTTCGCACAAGGGTCTGCGGGTCGCGCCAGCACCCCCAGACCCTTTGACCAAGGGTCGGCGGGTCTTGCCAGCGCTCCCCGACCCTTTGCCGGCGCCTCGGGCTCAGCGCGGGGCGTCGGCGGCGGCGGCGCTGCGGCGCGGGCGCTGGGCCCGCTCGGCGGCGATCGCCGCGCGCAGCGGCGCCAAGAACGCGGCGGCGCGGTCGTCGTCGGCGCGGAGCGTCCAGGCCACGCAGCCGACCAGGTTGTGCAGGGCCCGCGCGGCGGCGCGGCGGGCGGCGCGCACCGCCTCGTAGTCGGCGTCGCCCTCGTCGACCGGGTGCAGGGCGGCGACGAAGGTGGCCTGGGCCTCGACCAGGGCGTCGACCAGGGGGCCCAGGTCGAGCGCAGACACCAGCTCGGCCCAGTCGGGGTGGCGCAGGGCCGCGATCAGCTCCTCGTTCTGGATCTCCTGCTCGGGGAAGGGCACCTGGGTCGCGCCGCGCAGGCCCCCGGGGAACAGCGCCTTCAGCGCCCGCGCGGCCAGCAGCCCGCGGCCCGCCCCGCCATAGGCCTTGTGGGCGCCCTCGCAGATCGTGAAGATGGCCTTGATGTGCACATCAGCGGCCCGGTCGGCGATCCACGCCGCCTTGCCGTCGGCCAGCGCTACGCCCGCGCGCCCCGAGGCCCAGGATCCCTCGACCGCGCGCAGGGCGTTGGCCTGGGTCGTGGCCTCATGCAAGGCCAGCGCGAGGGCCCCCGCCGCGGCGGGCTCCACCGCCGCCATGTCACGGAGGGCGAGCACCAGCCGGGCGCTCGAG
>JAEUKK010000203.1 GCA_016792625.1 Deltaproteobacteria bacterium
TGAGGCGGGTCATGATGTCGATCACCAGGCGGGTCTCCAGAGCCCTCCCGCCAGCTACCGGAGACCACGAGGAGCAGCCGGCGGGTCAGCGCCCGCCAGACTTTCCGGATCGAAACCGGCCATCTTTTCCGGACTCCACAGGCATGAAGATATGGGCGATTTCCGCGCTTGACATTCCACGCTGCTTGAGGAGCACACAGTGGAGCCGACCGCGCTCGTCCCCGTCTTTGCACTGCTTGTAGCGGGCTTCCAGCTGGCTGGCGGTCAGGTGTGGTGCGACGGCGAGGGGTTGGCCCATGAGTGCCTCCTGGATCCTTGCGGTGTACCCCGGGCGGGAGAATTCGTCTAGGTTTTGCTCGATCCGAATCAGAGACGGCCGGTATTATATCGGGGGCGCGTCCTGTCTCAGCCTTGTTGACGCGCAGGGCAGGGGGCTCGGAGCTCATCAGGGTAGGGCTTTGGCATCCTGGTGCCTTCCTCCCCTCTGGTCACCCGTCGGCGACGCATCGGCAACGTGATGGGAGGTCGTCTCCTGGCGGGCGCTCGCTCGATCAAGCATGCCGAGCGCCACTGTCCACTGAACCGGGGCAATTCCAGACTTGGATGCCCCTAAAATGCCCACCCAACATTGCTATGGGCGGCGACCGCCGGCCCCTGGGGGCCGTAGCCACTGACCTCGTACGCGAACAGGGACCCTCCCAGGCCGCCGCTGAGGGTCAGGCCCCGCTCGCCGATCCACGTCCCGCCCACCAGCAGGCTGGTGTACCCGCCGAAGCCTTGGTCCTCGGCCGCGGGGGCCACGGTCCATGTGCGGGCTCCGACCCCGCGCAGCATGAGCCAAGCGCCCTTTGGAGCGGTGGGGCGCAGGAAGCCGCGAACGCCCAGCTCAAGGCCCGCCCCGCGGTAAGGGCCGTTCACGTCGGCGAGCAGGCCATCATAGAGGCGCAGGCTCGGCCCGGCGTAGAGCGAGGCCCGGGGCGCGAGCCGGCGCTCGACCTGCACGTGGGCGAAGCCGAGCGCGGCGGTCAGCGGGTCGACCGTGACCGTCCAGGCAAAGGCGGCGGCGATGAGGGGCTCCATCTGCGCCTCGGTGTGGGGCGCGGCGGCCGCCCCGGCAGATCAGGTCGAGGTGATCATCGGCTTCATCCAGCCGATCCGGCCACGCACGCCGTCCATGTAGGTCTGTTGCACGAGCCGGGTCAACGGGCCTGGGGGGCCGACCTCGCGGCGGTCGACCTCGCGGACCGGCGTGATCTCGGCCGCTGTACCGGTCAGGAAGATCTCGTCGGCCACGTAGAGCGCGTCACGACCGAAGGCGGTCTCTTGGATCTGGTGGCCCTCGTGCTCCAAGATCTCCATCGCGGTGCGGCGGGTGATGCCGGCCAAGATGTTGACCACGGGCGGGGTCTTGATCACCCCGTCGCGTACGACGAACAGGTTCTCACCCGTGCCCTCGGCGACGTAGCCATGCTGGTCGAGCATGATGGCCTCGTCATAGCCATTGTCGTTCGCTTCGTAGCGCGCGAGGATGGAATTGACGTAGTGGCCGATGATCTTGGCGCGCTGGAGGTTCGCGTTGGGGTGGTGCCGGGTGAAGCTCGAGAAGGCCACGCGGATACCCTCGCGGATGCCGGCGTCGCCTAAGTAGGTGCCCCAATCCCAGGTCGCGATGGCCACGTGCACCTGGTTGGTGCGGGCACCGAGCCCCATCGCGCCGTCGCCCAAGAAGACCAGCGGCCGGATGTAGGCCTCTTCGAAGTCATTGGCCCGCAGGGTCTCTAGGCAGGCGGCCCGGAGCTGCTCGGGGCTGAACGGGATCTTGAACCGGCACATCTTGGCCGAGTCGTAGAGCCGCCGCAGGTGCTCGTCGAGCTTGAAGACGCCGCCACCGCCGCCATCTTGGCGGTAGCAGCGGATGCCCTCAAAGACCCCGAGGCCGTAGTGGAGCGTGTGGCTGAGCACGTGCACACGCGCATCGGCGTAGGGGACGAGCTCCCCGTTCATCCAGATGAATTTGCTCTCGATCCCCATGGGGGCTCCCGGTCGGTGGGGGGCGGCCCGGCCTCAGCGGCCGGGCGCTGCGGCGGCCAGCGGCGCGCCGTCGGTGTCCACAGGGACGATCGGCAGGCCGAGCTTGTCGAGGCTCGGCCGGATGACAGTCGCGTCGCCGACCACCACGATGACCAGACCCTCGTCGACGAGGTTCTGCTGCACCGCGGCGTTGGCCGCTTCGGGCGTGACCGCGCGCATGCGCTCGGGCCAAGTGCGAAGGTGGTCGGCCGGCAGGCTGTAGCGCCAGGTGCTGGCGAGCTCGCCGAGCAGGTGGCCCGGCTGCTCAAAGGGCAGCGGCCAACCGCCGAGCAGGCCGCCCTTGGCGTTGGCCAGCTCATCGGCGGTCAACGGCCGCGGCCCGCGCACCTCGCGCAGCTCGCGCAGCAGCTCCGAAATGGCGTCGGCGGTGTGATCCCGCACGAAGTTGCCCCCGGCCGACCAGGTGCCGGGCAGCTGCGTGTAGCCGATGGAGCTGCGCGCCCCATAGGTCCAGCCCTTGGCCTCGCGCAGGTTCATGTTGACGCGCGAGGTGAACGCGCCCCCCAAGGCCTCGTTGGCCAGCTCGAGGGCCGTCGCGTCGGCTGCGAGGCGCTCGCCCACGAAGCGGCTGACCCGCACGGTGCTCTGGGTGGCGCCCGGGCGGTCAGCCAAGAAGATGGTGGTCTTGGGGTGCTTGGGCAGGGCGGCTGCCTGCGGGGCGGGGCGGGCGGGCGCGGCACCGGCGCCCTTCCACGCGCCGAGGCGGGCCTCGAGCAGGGGCAGCACCTCGGCGAGGGTGGTGTCGCCGCCGACCAAGATCACCGCCTCGTCGGGGCGGGCCTGGCTCACCCAGAAGGCCTTGAGCTCAGCCGTGCTCATCGCCTCGTAGGCGGCCTCTTGGCTGAGGCGCCCGGCGTACTGCGGGCCGTAGAGCTGCACGGCCATCACCCGCCCCGCGATGGAGCCTGGGTCTTGGCGCGCGGCTTTGACGTTCTGCACGCTGGTCTTCTGCTGCACGGCCCAGGCGTCGGCGGGGAAGTCGGGCCGCAGCACCATGTCGGCGAGCGCGTCGAGCGCCGCGGGCAGGTTGCGGCGCAGCGCGCTCACGCCGATCTGGCTCGTGTCGAGGCCCGCACCTGACCAAGCTTCGCCGCCGATGGCCTTCATCCGCCGGGCGAAGGCGGCGTTGTTTTGGCCGGCGGCCCCCTCGGTCAGCATGCCCAAGGTCATCGAGGCGAGGCCTGGCCGGTCGGCGGGGTCGGCCCAGGAGCCGGTCTTGAGGTTGAGCGCCACGAAGGTGATGGGCACCTCGTGGTTCTCGACCACCCACACCTCGACCCCGTTGCTGAGCTGACCGCGCGCGGCCTCGGGCAGCTGAAAGGGGCGGGGGGCGAGGGGTGCGGGCGGGCTCGCGCGCCACGCCGCCTCGTCTGCGCTGGCGCTGCGCGCGAGCGGCAGCGTGAGCAGCAGGGCCAGTGAGGCGAAGAGCGCAGAGCGGGCGCGGGCCGTGGGCGTGTGGCGGTGGGCGCGCATGGTCTAAGGCCTCGCCTGGACGGTGTTGTCGAGGATGGAGCCCGCGGGCGCCTCGCCCAGCGGGTGAACGTGCAGGGCGACCCGCGGCCCGGCGAGGACCGTGCTGGCGATCTTCTGCACGTCGGCCGGGGTGATGGCCTGGTAGCGGGCGAGGTCGCGGCCCAGCGCGCCCGGGTCGCCGAGCAGGCTGTTGTAGCTGCTCAGCTGGCCCGACTTGCCGGCGATGGTCTGCAGGCTGCCGTAGAAGCGGACCTCCCACCCGGTGCGGATGAGCTCGAGCTCTTCGGTGGGCGGCGGCGCGGCGGCGAGCTTGGCCAGCTCGGCGTCGATGGCCGCCACCAGCTCGTCGGTCGTGTGGCCGGGCGCTGCGGTGGCTTGGATGATGAATTGGGACGCGAGGCGCGCGCTGCCCTGGTATGCGACGACGTCTTTGGCGATCTGCTGCTTCTGCACGAGCTCTTGGTAGAGCCGGCTGTCGGCGCCCTCGGTCAACATCGAGGCCACAAAGTCGAGGGTCGCGTCACCTTCGGCGAAGAGCGGCGGGCTGAGCCAAGCGAGGCTGACCTGGTGGTGCGGCACGCGGCTCTCGTAGTGCAGCACCTTGCTCGCCGGCAGCGTGGCCGGCGCGCTGGTGATCGGCGTCGGCTCGGCGCCCCGCGGGATGTCGCCGAAGTACTTCTGGACGAGGGCCTTGGCCTCGGCCGGGTCGAAGTCGCCGACGATGGCCAAGCTCGCGCCATTGGGCACGTACCACTTCTTGAAGAAGGCCTGCACATCATCTATCTTGGCGTTTTCGATGTCTTCGTGCTTGCCGATGGTGGTGACCCGGTAGGGGTGCCCCTCGGGGAAGAGCGCCTCGTTGCGCCACACGCCGACCTGCCCGTAGGGCCGGTTCTCGTAGCGCTGCCGCCGCTCGTTGCGCACCACATCTTTCTGGTTCTGCAGCTTCTCTGGCGTGAGCGCGGGCAGGAGCCAGCCCATGCGGTCGGCCTCGAGCCACAGCGCCAGCGGCAGCTGCTCGCTCGGCACGCCCTCGTAGTAGTTCGTGCGGTCGGTGTTGGTCGTGCCGTTGACCTCAGCGCCGATCTTCTGCAGGGGCACGAAGTAGTCGTCGTTCATATGCGCGGAGCCCTGGAACATCAGGTGCTCAAAGAGGTGGGCGAAGCCGGTCAGGCCCGCCTGCTCATCTTTGCTGCCGACTTGGTACCAGACCTCAACCCACACGAAGGGCACCGAGTGGTCTTCGCTCAAAATGACGTCGAGGCCGTTATTGAGCTCGTACTTCTCAAAAGGGATGCTCGGCGGGGCGGTGGTGCTCGGCGCCGTCACAGCGGACGGCGCCTTGGCGCAAGCGCCGACCAGCGCGAGGCTTAGCACGGCGGTCAAGGGGCGGGTCATCGGGGCACCTGGGGCGCAGGGGTGCGGGGCGCGGCTGCGGGCCGACGCGGGCGGGGAGCGTACAACAGCGGGTCGCCGGAGGGCGCCGCCGCCGCGGCGGGTGGCGCGGTGGAGCCGAGGTGCTAACCAGGGCGCACCTGGGGTGGCGCACTTATTTTCGGTCAATATTTGCCCTGTTGAGGGCGCTGCTCCGCGGGCCGCCCTGGAGGCGGGGTGGTTGACGGTCCACCGGTCGAGCGGGTAACAACGCGGCACCGCCGCAGCGGACCGCACTGGAGCCCACATGCCCCGCGCCACCTCTCCCTCTCCAGCACGCCGTCGGGCCCCGCGCTCCCGCGCAAGCCTCCGCGCCGCGCTGCTCCTCGGCGCGCTCGGCCTCGCGGGCTGCGGCGCGCCCCCCTTCGAGGGCGAGTTTCAGGGCACCTGCAATGTGGGCGAGGGCACCGACGCCTTTGCGCTGCCCATCGAATTCACCGTGATTGAGGGCGATGAGGGCGACGTGCTCGGCTACGGAGCCTTCCGCTTCAACGACTACACCTTCACCGGCGAGGCGGCGGGTGAGCGCGCGGATGAGCGCGTGATGGTCGACGTGATTGGCGTGGCCGGCGGCTACACCATCACCGTCCGCGTGATCGGCGAGGTCAACGAAGAGCTGACCGCGGTCGAGGGCCGGTGCGGCTTCGTCGACCAGGGCGAAGGCTTCGTGGGCGGCGTCAAGATGATCGCGCCCGACGCTGAGAAAGACTGAGCGGCCCCCGCTGACCTGCCCCCCTCGCCGCCCGCGTGGAGCCCCGATGTCCCCCTCGCACCCCCTCCGGCAGCTGCTCCTGTGCCTCCTCCCCCTGATGGGCGGCTGTGCCGCGCTGGGGCCCAACCTCACCGGCGGCTGGTCGGGCACCTGCACAACCTTCACCCCCACCGGTGACGTGGCCTACGCGCTTGAGCTCGACCTCGAGGATGACCGCGGCGAGGTCAGCGGTGAGGGCGACGCTGAGATCGTCGATCCGCTGCTGGGCGAGTTCTTCGTCGAGCTCGTGATCACTGGCGCGCGCAAGAACAGCGGCGCGGCGCTCGAGGCCAAGGGCAAAGAGCAGGGTCGCCTCGATCTCGAGGGTGAGCTCAGCGACCAGACCTTCGAGGGCACCTGCGTCGTCGGCGAAGACTGGGGCCCCTTCGAGCTCAAGCGGCGCTGATGTCGCCGGTTGGGCGCCCGCCGGCGGGGCCACGCGCCCGCCTCGGGCCGGCGCTCACATTGGGCGCAGCCCTGCTCGGCGCGGCGCTCGCTGGCTTGGTGACCTTCGCTTGGCCGAGCAACCCGGGCGTGCATCTCTCGGCGGCCGAGCGCGCTGGCGCCGCCCAAGGTGTCGCGCTGGTCGGCCTCGCGCTCGGCGTGCTCGCGGCGGTGGTCGGCCGCGGGCGGGGCGCGGCGGCGGCGGTGCTGCTCCCCTTGGCGGCGCTGGGCCTCGTCGCTACCCTCCCGGTCAGCGGGCGCGCGGTCGTGCACGTCGCCCCCTCCTGGCTGGTGCTCGGCGCGGCGGCCCTGCTGACCGCCCTGGCCCTCCTCCGCAGCGCCCTGGCCGAGCTGGTCCCCTGGGCGCTCGGCGTCGGGGCCCTCGGCGCGGCGGCGCTCTCCTGGCGCGGGGCGCCCCTCCGACCGGCCCCGCTGCCGCTCGAGGCCCGCCCGCCGGTCTTCATCCTCACGCTCGACACCGTGCGGGCCGACGTCTTTGACTTCATCGAGCCCGAGGGCCTCGAGGGCCTCGGCGCCGCCCGCACCCCGCACCTGCGCGCGCTCGCCGCGACCGCCCGGGTCTTCACGCGCGCCTACGCCCCGGCCGCGTTGACCGGGCCGACCCACGCCAGCCTGTTCTCGGGCCACACCCCCTGGGAGCACGGGGTTTGGGACAACGGCGAGCCCATGCCTGTGCGCGGCCCCGACGGCGGACCCCTCCCGTGGCTACCGAGCTGGTTCGCCGCCCGCGGCTACGAGACGGTGGGGGTGGTCTCCGTGGGCGTGCTCGGTCACCGCGCGGGATTTTCGCGCGGCTTTGATGTGTACGACAGCGTCTTCGCTGAGCGTCTCGCCGTAGGCCACCCTCTGCTGCGCGCCGTGGGCCACCGCCCGGTCGATCCCGAACACTTCTCCCGGCCCGGGCGCGCCACCTTGGACGTGCTGCGCGCCATCCCCAAGGCCCGCGGGCCGCGCCTGACCTGGGTGCACCTCTTTGACGCCCACTGGCCCTATACGCCGGGGGCCGAGGCGCGCGGCCGCTGGGGCCTGGGCGTCGACGAGGCCATCCAGACCGCCGATCTGATGCGGGCCCACGGCCCGGGCCGGCCGATGAGCCTGGCGGTGGTCGAGCGTGGTCGGCGCCTCTACCTCGCTGAGATTGAAGAGCTTGACGCAATCGTGGGCGAGCTGCTCGCTGAGGTCCCCGAGGACGCTCTGCTGGTCATCGTCGGCGACCACGGCGAGTCGCTGGGCGAGCAGGGCCTGCACTTTTCCCACGGCGCCTTGGCCAGCGGCGCGAGCACCCGGGTCCCCCTGCTCGTGCGCGCACCCGGGCTCACCCCGGGGGTCGAGCGGCGCACGGTGAGCACGGTCGACCTGCTCCCCACGGTGCTCACCCTGGTGGGCGCGCCCCTGCCCGGCCGGCGCACCTGGCTCGCCCCCGAGGGGCCCGTGTGGAGCGCCTCGGCCCGCAGCGCCGGCGGCGAAGCCGAGGCCTGCCCCAGCGCCGGCGCCCTGGCCCCCGCGCCCTTGGCCCGCGGCGCCCAGCCTTTGGGCGGCTTGCTGGCCGTGGCGCGCCGAGATGACGACCTGCACGTCATCGCGAGCTGCTGGGAGCCCGTGGGGCAGGCCAGCGCGGTGGGTGATCCGCTCGAGCTGCAGCCCTGGCCGGCCCCCGCGGGGATCAGCCCCAGCGCGCTGCCCAAGCCGCCGGGCCTCGCGCCGGCGCCGGGCCTCGAGACCCGCGCGATGCTCGAGGCCTTGGGCTACCTCAGCCCCGAGCCCTGAGCGGGCGGGCTGTTTCAGGGCTGGTTCACCGTACACTCACGAGCTGAAATGGCCGCGGGAGACGGAGGCTGTTCCGCCATAGATTTCAGTGTCTTGCGGTTGGCCCAGCCCTTGCTTTGGCGTGCTCCACACCTGATGGAGCTGCCCGATGTCTGCCCCGCCCTCTTCCTGTCGCCTGCGCTCAACCCTCCCCGTGGGGCTCGGAGCGGCGCTTTGGTTGACCCTCACCGTCCCTGCGGCCCAGGCGGCAGATTGGCTGCGCATCCTCGGCGAGGAGGCGCCGGGCGTCGACGCCAAGCCGCGGGCCACCGGCTTCCTCGAGGCCGTGGGGGAGGGCATCGTCGGCGGCGGCTCGGCCGAGGGCCTGCCCGCCGAGCTCGGTGATCTGGAGGGGGAGCTGCCCAGCTTCAACCGGATCGGCCCCGGCGACGCCACCTGGGGCTTCTCGGTCAAGCGGGCCCGCTTCGGCCTGCGCGGGGTAGTGCCCGGCGCCAAGGACATCGTCAGCTACGCCATCTCGGCCGAGTTTGGCGACAACCAGCTCACCCGCACCGAGCCGGTGGTGCTCACCGACGCCGCGACCAACCTTCGCTTCGCGCCCTTCGCCCAGCTCCGCCTGGGCCAATTTAAGCTGCCCACCGCTGAAGAGGCCATAGAGAGCAACCCGCAGGCCGCCCACTTCGTCAATTTCTCCACCGGCCTGTCCGCGCTCATGCTCGAGAGCCCGGTCGAGGGCGGCAAGTACACGGGCGGCGCCTCGGGCCTGCGCGACGTCGGCGCCATGCTCTGGGGTCACCACGAGCTCGGCGGCGGCGGGCTGCGCTACGCCTTGATGCTCAGCAACGGGCGGATGGGCGGGCTTGACGTGGACGACAACAAGGACCTGACGGGGAGGGTCAGCGCGACCCTCTGGGGGAGAGGTGATCCGCGTGACCCGAGGCGTGAGGAGCTGGTCGCCTTCGGCTGGTGGCAGGAAGGCAGCCGCCTCGTCGCCCCCGAGCTCAGCGCCGCCGCTGAAGACGCCGAGCCACAGCGCCACGACCGTCGGCGGCGGGGCGCGGGCCTCAGCCTGCAGCGTGGGGGCCTTCATCTGCGCTCGGAGCTGATCGGCGCGCAGGGCGTCATTGACGCGGGCTTCCGCCTGCCCTTCCCTGGCCGAGAGGTCGTGATCCTCGGCGACGCCCAGGCCCGCGCGAGCAACACCTTTGCCCACTACGCCCACCCGGTGGGTAACGGCTACAGCTTGGGCGGAGGGCTCCGCTACGACCACATGCGCCGCTGGACCGAGGCGCCGCCGGATGAGCGGCTGTTTCAGACCTGGACGGCCAACGCCACCCTCGGTGTCGGCGAGAAGGTCCACCTGCTCGTCGACTACGAGCGCCGCTCCGTCAGCGCCCCCGAGGGCAAGGCGGCGACCTCCCGCCTGCTCGACACGATGGGCGACCGCGTGTCCGCCGAGCTGGTGGTCAATTTCTAAGCGGAGGCCCCCCGGGCGCTTCGGCGAGCGCGGCCTCGGCCGCCCACAGGCCCTCGACCACCGGCAAGGTCTGCGCGAGGGTGGCCTTGAGCGCGTCGATCACGGCGTCGCCGGCCCCCGCCCGCAGCTCGGCCTCGAGCGCGGCGAGGTGCGCGAGGCCCTCGCGCAGGCCCGCTGCGCCCTGCGGCGTGAAGACGACGAGCTTGCCGCGTTTGTCGGCGGGATCGGGCACCCGGGTCAACACCCCGAGCGCGTCGAGGTCGTCAATGAGCTGGCCGACGGCCTGTCGGCTCAGGCCCACCCGCCGGGCCAGCTCGGCGGGGCGGGTGCCGCCCAGATCGAGGTGGGGCAGCAGCTGCATGTGCGCCGGCCGCAGCGCCTCGAGCCCGGGGCGCCGGTTGAGGCGGGCCACGGCCAGCTCATTGAACAGCCGCGCGGTGCGGAACAGCAGGTGGCCGAGGTTCTGGGCCTTCTCGGCGGCGAGCCCCGGGGGAGCTGAGGGCGGCGACATCGGCGCTCCGGCACATCGTCAAGTAACTTGACGAACTGTGCGCCCCGTCCTATCCTCGGCGGGCCGGCGGGCCCACCTCCGCCGTGATGGAGCGCCGATGTCCCTCCTCCCGCTCATCTCTGACCGCCCCGACGCTGGGGTGTGGTCCGTCGCGCACGCGCTCAACGCGCCCGGCGGCCTGCCGATCGGCACCCGCAGCACGGTGATCCGCCGCGACGACGGGGCGCTGATCCTCCACGCGCCGGGCGCTCTGACCCCGGCCGACATCGAGGCGATCCGCGCCTTGGGGCCGGTCGTCGCGGTGGTCGCGCCCAACCGCGAGCACCACCTCTTCGCCCGGGCGGCGGTGGCGGCCTTCCCCGGCGCCCAGCTGCACGCCCCGACGGGGATGGACAAGAAGCTTGCCGGCGCGCCCGACGCGCTGCTCCCCAGCGCGAACAGCGGCTGGGACGCGCGCTTCGGCGCGGCGCTCCCCTTGCTGCACGTCGGCGGCCTGCCCACCCTCGACGAGTGTGTGCTGCTGCACAAGGCGTCTGGCACGTTGATCACGACCGACCTGGTGTTCAACCTCGTCGACCTGCCGCCGAGCTTTGGCGCGACGATGCTGCGTTGGGTCGGCTCGGCGGGGCAGTACGGGCCGACGAACATCTTCAAGTGGCTGTTCCTCAAAGATAAGCATGCGCTGCGCCGCAGCCTCGACCAGCTGCTCGAGGCGGGCTTCGACCAAGTGAGCATGTGCCATGGCACGCCGATCACGGGCGATGGCGCGCGCCGCACCGCCGAGGCCTTCGCCTTCCTGCCCGCCGGGGCATAGGCTTGGGGATCGCGCCCGGCCCCCGGCCGCGCGCCCGGAGCGCCTGATGCCGACCCCGACCGCCGCCCCGGGCCTGCCGCCCCGCCGGCCCCGCCGCGTGCTGGTGACCGGCGCGGCGGGCTTCATCGGCAGCCACCTCGTCGAGGCGCTGCTGGCCGCTGATCCCGAGGTCGAGGTGCTGAGCTTCGACAAGCTCGGCTACGCGGGCCGGCGCGACAACCTCGCCGCGGTCGAGGGCGAGCCCCGGCACCGGCTCTTCGTTGGGGATGTCGCGGTCGACGCCGATCTCGACGTCGCCTTCTCCGGCTTTCAGCCCGACGCGGTGGTGCACCTCGCCGCCGAGAGCCACGTCGACCGCTCCTTGGCCTCCCCGGCGCTGTTCTTCGTCAGCAACACCATCGGCGCCGAGCGGGTGCTCGCCGCGGCGCGGCGGCACGGCGACCCCCTGGTGCTGCTGGCCAGCACTGACGAGGTCTACGGCCAGCTCGATCTGGCAGATCCCCCCTGGTCCGAAGACGCGCCCCTGCGGCCCCGCAGCCCCTACAGCGTGAGCAAAGCGGCGGCCGATCACCTTGCCCAGGCCGCTTTTGCCACCTATGGTCAGCCCGTGATCATCAGCCGGGCCAGCAACACCTACGGCCCCCGTCAGCACACCGAGAAGCTCATCCCCCGCATGGTCACCGCCGCTTGGGATCACCAGCCCATGCCGCTCTACGGCGACGGCCTGCACGTGCGGGATTGGCTGCACATCGGCGATCACGTCGCCGGGCTGATGTTGTTGGTGCGCGAGGGCCGCTTAGGCCAGGCCTACCACCTCGGGGGCGGCCAAGAGCGCAGCAACATCAGCGTGCTGCAAGCCATCCTTGAGATCCTCGACCGCCCCGCTTCGCTGATCACGCCCGTCGCCGACCGGCCCGGGCACGACCGCCGCTACGCGCTGGACTGCAGCCGAGCGCACGCGCTGGGATGGCGCCCTCGTCGTCGTTTTGAGGACGCGCTCGCCGAGACCGCCGAGTGGTACGCGCTGAACCCCGGGTGGTGGCGGGGCAGGTGAGGGGAGGGGTGGCGCCCCCTCAGCCCCGCGCCATCCGCCCGAGCCGCTCGGCCCACGGCCCCGCCTCCGCCGGGAACCTCCGTGCCAACGCCATGGTCGCTGGCGCTAGGCGCAGGGCCAGCTGCTTGCCCAGCTCTGGCGGCAGATCCGCGGCGGGCGCGTCGTTGTAGCGCTTCTCGGCGAGGCTGCGCACTGAATCAGGGCGGAAGGGCACGCCGAAGGTGCCGCAGAGCTGGGCGACCACGGCGAGCGGGTCGGCCTCGAGGCGGGGGTACCAGAGGATGAGCACCCGGTCGGGGCCAAATGCACCCTCCCAGGTGGCCAAAAGCTGGCTGTAGTCGCTCATCTTCAGCGCGTCGGGGGCGAGGGCCAGCGCCGCGGCCTCGGGGCCGTCGACCCGCGGGATGTGGCCGGCGCGGTGCATCATGCGCACCATGGACCAGATGCGGTCGACGGGATCACGCAGCATCACGATGATCTTGGCGTTGGGGCAGGCGGCTTTGACCTGCGCGGCCTGGGCGGGCCCCATGGCCGCGTAGTTGGGGCTGACCTCGCCGCAGATCCGCGGGCCGGCGGGCGCGAAGAGCTGGCGGTACCAGGCGAGATCCATGCGCTCGTCGAGGCAAAGGCGGCTGTACCAGCGCAAGATCTCGAGGTCGACGCTCTTCTTGGCCACTTCGCGGCTGAGCTGGGTGTGCCAGGCCTGCAGCTTCCAGCTCAGGTTGGCCCGCGGGTCGAGGAAGAAGTCGAGCTCTTTAAACGGCGGCAGCCAAAAGCCAGGGTGGTGCGCCATCACGTGGTGCAGCCAGGTGGTGCCGCCCTTTTGGGTGCCCACGCATACGAAGTCGGGGGAGCGGGGCTGGCCGCGGGGCGGCGCGGGCGCGGGCGCGGACATCGGTGGCTCCAGGACGGGGACGGCGGCGCGCGAGGGGGTTAGCCGCCGGCCTCCCCGTCTAGCGGACCGTCTTGGCCCGCGCGCTCTTCGCCCCCTGGTCCCGCCGTGAATGACGTGCCTGTCGCTGTCGCCGCGATGCCTTCGGCAGAGGGCACGGCGGTTGCGCGCGCGGCGGCGGTGGTGGGCGGGCCGCCCGCGGTGCGCTGCACGGGCCTCGCGCGCCGGTTCGGGCGCCGGTGGGCCTTTTCGCGGGTTGACCTCGAGGTCGCCGCCGGCGCGCGGCTGCTGATCATGGGGGCCAACGGCTCGGGCAAGACCACGCTGCTGAAGGTCATCTCGACCTTGATCCCGCCGAGCCTGGGCGCGGTGCAGATCTTTGGGCACGACGCTGGCGCCGACCCAGCGGCCGCGCGGGCCCGGCTGCACCTGCTCAGCCACAGCGCCGGGCTGTACGAAGACCTGTCGGGGGCCGACAACCTGCTCGTGCTCAGCCGCTTGCTTGGGCGACCCCTCGTCGACCCGGTCGCGCTGCTCGCGCGGGTCGGCTTGGCCCCCCGTCCTGAGCCGGTGCGCACCTACTCGGCCGGCATGCGCAAGCGCCTGCAGCTGGCCGCGCTGCTGCTCAAAGACCCGCCGCTGACCCTGCTCGACGAGCCCTTCGCCGCCCTCGACCCCGCCGGCTGCGGGGCGGTCGAGGCGCTGATCTCTGGGCTGTCGGGCACGGTCATCGTGGCCAGCCACCAGGTCGGGCGCGCGGCCCGGCTGTGTGACCACGCCCTGCTCATGCACGAGGGCGCCGCCCGCTGGCAGGGCCCTGCCGCGCGCGCTGTCGAGGCCTACACCGCGCTGCACGGCATTGACAACGCCGACGGTGGGGGTTGAGGTGGCCCTGAGCCCGACGGTCATCCTGCGCCAGATCGGCCAGATCCTGAGCAAAGACCTGCTCATCGAGTGGCGCGCCCGCAGCCGGGGCTTCGCGCTGGCCTGCTTCGCCCTGACCCTGCTGCTGTTGTTCAGCTTCGCCGTGGGGGCCGACGCCACCACCCTGCGCACACACGCCGGTGCGTACTTGTGGATGTCGATCTTCCTCTCCAGCACGCTGTTGTTGGCCCAGAGCATGGCGCACGAGGTCGAGGCGGGCGCGCTCGACACGCTGGTCTTGGCGCCGATCTCGCCGGCGGCGCTGTTCTTTGGCAAGGCCCTGGCCAACGCCGGCCAGCTCGTGCTGCTCGCCGCGGTGGCCCTGCCGCCGGTGATCGCGCTCTTCGACGCGCCCCTGCGCGAGTCACCCCTGCGCCTCGCGGCGGTGGTGGTCGCCGGCTGCCTGGGGGTCGCGGCGCCGGGCACGCTGTATGCGGCCTTGACCGCCCGGCTCCAGAGCCGGCAGCTGCTGCTGCCGCTGCTTCTGTTTCCGCTGCTGGTGCCCTGCTTGCTGGCCTCCGTTAAGGCGACCTCGTTGTTGATGAGCGGCGACCCGATGCACCAGGTCAACGCGTGGCTGGGTCTTTTGTTGGCCTTTGACCTCCTGTACTGGAGCATCTGCGGCCTGCTGTTTGGGCGCGTGATCGAGTCCTGAACGGGCGCCGAGGGGAGGGGTGATGGCGACGACACAGAGCGGAGGGCTTCGGTGGGAGCACGGCCTGCTGGCGCTTGGGCTGGCCCTGCTGGCCGTCGGCCACGTGCAAGGCCTGTTCTTCGCGCCCGCTGAGGCCATGATGGGCGACGTGGGGCGGATCTTGTACGTGCACGTGCCCACCGCCTGGGCCGACATGCTCGTCTACACCGCTTGTTTCGGCTTCGCCGTTGCCGCCCTCTGGACGGGCAAGGCCACCTACGACGCGGCGGTCGAGGCCAGCGCCGAGGTTGGCGTGCTCTACAACGCGCTGCTGCTCTTTCAGGGCTCGGTCTGGGCCCGCCCGACCTGGGGCGTCTTCTGGACCTGGGACCCCCGCCTCACCACCTCGGCGGTGGTGCTGGTGCTCTTCCTCGGCGTCTTGGTGCTGCGGCGCGTCATCCCCGAGCCCGAGCGGCGGCTGAACCTCAGCGCCATCGCCGCCGTGCTCGCCTACGTCGGCGTCCCCATCGTGTACTTCTCGGTGAAGTGGTGGCGCACGTTGCACCAGCCCTTCTCGAGCCCGCAGACCGTCGACGGCAGCTTCATCACCCCGCTGCGCCTCGCGGCCTTCGGCATGATCTTCTTGGGTGCGGGGCTCATCGGCCTGCGCTGGCGCGCGCTGCGCCGCGGCCTAGAGCGTGATCTGGCCACCCCCGACCTGCCCGCCGCCGCCCCGGCCCTGCGCCTGCCGGGTGAGGCGGGCGGCTCCGCCGCCGGGGGTGCCTTGTGAACGAGGTCGCGGAACCTGTCGCCACCGGCGTCATCACCGGCGGGTGGTCCTACATTTGGGCGGCCTACGGCGTCACCTGGGCGGCCCTCCTCCTGTTCCTTGGCCGCGCCCTCCTGCTCAGCCGCGCGCCCGACCCGGAGCCCGAATGACCCCCGAACCCAGCCCCTCCGCACCAACCGCCGCGCCTCCGGTGCCCTCGACGCGCCCGGCGGCCACCCTCCAGCGGCGCCTCTTCCTGGTTGGCTCACTCCTGGTCGCCGGCCTCGCCCTCTCCGTCGTCGCTTTCGGCGACCTGGGCGAAGACCTCGTCTACTTCTGGGATCCGAGCCAGATGGCGGCCGCCGGTGAAGACGCCGTCGGCGCCACCATCCGCCTCGGCGGCGTGGTCAAGGCGGGCACGGTGCAGTGGCAGCCTGATGCCAACTCGCTGAAGTTCATCGTGACCGACGGCAAGGTCGAGGTCCCGGTCGAGGCGACCGGCGCGCCGCCCCAGATGTTCCGCGAGGGCATCGGGGTGGTCGTCGAGGGCACCCTCACCAAAAGCGGCGTCTTTACGTCGGATCGCCTGATGGTGAAGCACAGCAACGAGTACAAAGCGCCCGAGGGCGAGATGAGCGCCGAGGAGCGCAAGACGCTCTACACCACCGTGGAGGAGCTGTGATCAGCCTGCTGGGGCGCGCTGTCGTCCTGCTCGGCCTCGCGGCCTGCGCCACCGGGGCGGTCACCGGCCTTATCGCCGCCCTGCGCCAGAGCCCCGAGGCCCTGCGCCTCACCCGGGCCTTGGCCTACGTCTTCGCCGGCTCCATGGTGCTCGCGACCGGCCTGATGGAGGCCGCCCTTCTGACCCACGACTTTAGCGTCAGCTACGTCGCAGAGGTCGGCAGCCTGTCCACGCCCACCTGGGTCACCGTGGTCAGCTTGTGGAGCAGCCTCAACGGCTCCATCCTGTTGTGGGGGCTTGTGTTGGGCCTTTTTGTCGGCGCGTTCACCTACGTGACCACCGACAAGAACCCGCTCCAGACGCCCTGGGCCCTCTCGATGGCCCTGCTGGTCGGCGTCTTCTTCACCTTTTTGGTCGCGGGCGTGGCCAACCCCTTCGCGCCGAGCCCTGAGCCCATCCCCGCCGATGGCCCTGGGCCCAACCCGCTGCTGCAGAACCACGTGCTGATGGTCATTCATCCGCCGTTTCTGTACCTCGGCTATGTCGGCATGACCATCCCCTTCGCCATGGGCTGCGCCGCCCTGCTCGCCGGCCGACTCGACGCGGCCTGGGTGCGGGGCCTGCGCAGCTGGATGCTCGTGCCCTGGGGCTTTCTCACCGTCGGCATCATCCTCGGCGGCTGGTGGAGCTACGAGGTCCTCGGCTGGGGCGGCTGGTGGGCGTGGGACCCGGTCGAGAACGCGAGCTTCTTGCCTTGGCTCACCGCCACGGCCTTCTTGCACAGCGCCATGGTGATGGAGCGCAAAGAGCAGCTGCGCGGCTGGACCTTGAGCTTGGTCTTGGCGACCTTCCTGCTCACCTTGCTCGGCACCTTTATGACCCGCTCGGGCATCTTCAACTCGGTGCACAGCTTCACCGAGTCGCCGATCGGGCCGGTCTTCCTGGCCTTCCTCGCGGTGGCCCTCATCGGCTCGCTGGCCCTGCTGGCTTTTCGCATCGACGCGCTCGGCCCGGTCGAAGACGCGGTTGGCGGCGGCATCACCCGTGACACGGCGTTTTCTTTCAACAACCTGCTGTTCACCAACTTCACCTTCGTTGTCTTGGTCGGCACGGTCTACCCGCTGCTCAACGAGGCGATCACCGGCAAGCAGATCAGCGTCGGCGAGCCCTGGTTCGACCGCTACACCGCCCCGCTCGGCCTGCTGTTGGTGTTCTTGATGGGCGTGGGGCCGGCCCTGCCCTGGGGCCGCAGCGCGAGCGCGGGCCAGCTCAAAAAGATCGGCGGCGCGGGCCTGATCAGCCTCGTGGTCGCCGGGCTCTGCGTGGCGGTCGGTCTGCGCAAAGTTTGGCCGGTGGCCACCATCTCGATGGCTGCCTTCGCCCTGCTGCTCACGCTCGACGCGATGTGGGCGCCCGCGGCGGCCCGCGCCCAGGCCAAGGGTGAGGCGCTGGGCGCTGCGGCCTGGGCGGTCGCCCGCAGCGCGCGGCGGCGCTACGGTGGCTACATCGTGCACATCGGTGTTTTGATCATCGCGGTCGCCCACGCCTCGGCCACCGCCTGGCAGACCAAAGAGACCTTGACCCTGCGCCAGGGCGAGTCGGGCCAATTCGCGGGCATGGAGGTGCGCTACGAGGGCTCCGCCTGGCAGGAGCAGCCCCATCGGCGCAGCCTCGTGGCCAACTTCGCGCTGCTCGGGCCCGAGGGGCTGATCGGCACGGTGAGCCCGCGGCTCAACCATTACAAAAAGATGGGCACGCCGATCGGCACGCCCGAGGTGCGCACCGGCCTGACCGAGGACCTCTACTTCAGCCTCGTGAACGTCGATCCCGCGGTCGGGCTCGCCTCGGTCGAGGTGCACCGCAAGCCGTTGGTCGTGTGGCTGTGGATCGGCGGGCTGGTGATGCTGGCGGGCACGGTCATCTCGGCCTGGCCCGCGGGCCGCGCCCGGGCCGCGGCGGGGCCGGCCTGAGCCGGCGCGGAGGGGCGTGATGAAGGTGCGGTGGGGCATCCTGGCCGGGGGCCTGGTGGTGGTCGGGGGGCTGTTGGCGGTGCTCGCCAGCGGCTTTGGCGGCACGACCCAGGGCGTGAGCAACAACCTGCTCGGGCGCCCAGCCCCGCCCTTCGCGATGGAGGTGCTCGGCGAGCGCGAGACCATCGTGCGCACCGCCGCGCTGACCGGCGCGCCGGTGGTGCTCAACTTCTGGAGCACCTGGTGCCAGCCCTGCGTGCTCGAGCACCCGCACCTGCTCGCCGCCGCGCAAGAGTTCGGCCCCCGCGGCGTGAAGTTCTACGGCGTGCTCTACAACGACGAGCCGCAGAAGGCCGAGCGCTTTCTCGCTGAGAAGGGCCAGGGCTTCCCGGTCCTCCACGATCCGCTCCAGCGCGTCGCGATCGACTACGGGGTCACCGGCGTGCCCGAGACCTTCGTGCTCGACAAAGAGGGGCGCATCGCCCACAAGTTCATCGGCCCGGTCAGCGTGGGCGAGCTGCAAGCGGTGCTCCGCCCGCTGCTCTGAGCGGCCGGTTGGCCGC
This sequence comes from Deltaproteobacteria bacterium, assembly GCA_016792625.1. GTDB lineage: Bacteria > Myxococcota_A > UBA796 > UBA796 > UBA2385 > JAEUKK01. Next base: position 18,272 of record JAEUKK010000203.1, read on the forward strand.
CGCCCCGCGCTCCCCCACCTCCGTGGGCCCGCGCCCTCCGCCCGCTTCGCCGGCCCCTTGCGCCCCCAGGTCTTGATGTCCTCCCTCCCGAACCCCGCGCTCCTCCGAACGCTGCTGCTGGGCGCTGTCCTCGTCGCTGCCCTCGTGGCCGGGGGCCCGTCTGTCGCCGCGCCGACCGACCCGCCCGCCGCCGACCGGGTCGGGGTGGCCAGCGACCCCGCCGCCTTGGGCCTCGCCGAGCCGCCGGCCCTGGCCCCGCCCGACCCCGAGACCGCCAAAGCCGAGGCCGAGCGCATCGCCGACGGTCTGCGCTGCCCGGTCTGCCAAGGCCTGTCGGTGGCCGACAGCAACGCCGACGCGGCCGTGGCCATGTACGCCCGGATCGCTGAGCTGGTGCGGCTCGGCTACAGCCAAGAGCAGATCGAGGACTACTTCGTCGACCGCTATGGCGAGTGGGTGCGCCTCGACCCCCCGGTGGAGGGCCTGCACTGGCTGCTCTGGGTGGCCCCGGCCCTGCTCGCCGTGGTCGGCGCCGCGGCCATCGCCCTGCGCGCCCGCGGCCAGGCCCCCACGCCGGCCCGCCCGCCCGCTGGCACGCCGACCTCGGGCGGGGCGCCCGCCGCCGCCGCCTCAGCAGGAGAGGGGGCTGACCCCGCAGATCGCCACCGCGCCGCGGTCCTCGCCGCGCTCGGGGAGGACGGCCGATGAGCCCGCAGCCTGATCTTTGGTCCACCTGGGGCCCGCCGATCGTCGTCCTCTTGCTCGGCCTCATCGTGGGCCTGGTCATCGCGCTCCTCTCTCGCGGGCGCGCAGCCCCGGGCAGCCTCGAGCGGGCCGACCAGGTCGAGGCCTTGCGCGCCCGGCGCGACAGCCTGCTCGAGCAGCTGCGCCTGCTCGAGGCCGACCGCCAGACCCTGCCCGAGGCCGTGCGCCTCGAACGCCGCGAGGCCCTGATCAGCGCCGCGGCCGCTGTGCTCGCCGAGCTCGAGGCGCTGGAGCAGGCGCCCGCCGCAGCCGAGCCGCTGGCCACCCCCGCCGCGGCGCCGGCGCCCAGCGGCAAACAAGCGCTCTGGCGCGGTGTTCAGGTGGCTGGCCTGCTCGTCTTTTTCGCCGTGGTGGCCCTGAGCCTCACCGAGGCGGGCAAGCCCCGGCAGATGGGCGCGCCCCCCACCGGCGGCGGCGCGGCCCCCGAGGGCCTCGGCCAGGCCGAGGTGCTCGAGGCCGAGCAGAAGCTGGCCGCCAACCCCCAAGACATCGACGCGCTCAATGTCTTGACCTACAGCGCGCTGCTGCGCCGCGACTTTCAGGCGGCGATGACCCACGTCGAGGCCGCCCGCCAGGTCAACCCAGAGCACCCCGACGTGCTCATCCACCTCGGGATCTTGCGCCTCAGCGTCAATATGCACGAGGCCGCCGACAGCTCGCTGCGCGCGGCCATCGCCGCACAGCCGACCCGCGGCCGCGCCCACCTCTGGCTCGGCCTCTCGCTGTTGATGCAGCAGCAGAACGACGCCGCAATCGGTGAGTTCGAGCAGGCGCTCAGCTTGGGCCTGCGCGCTGACGAGCAGGGCTTCGCCCAGCAGATGATCCGCGACGCGAAGAACCCGCGCCCCGCGGCGGCGGCGGGCGCGCCCTCGGCCGGCGGGGCCGAGGCCCCCGCGGCGCCGGGCTACAGCGGGCCGGGCGGCGGCGGCGCGACCTTGGGCGGCCAGGTGCGCCTCAGCGATGCGCTCGCGGCCGCCGTCGATCAGCAGCCAGGGCGCGTCGTCTTCGTCATGGTCTACCGCAACGCCGAGGGCCGCCCGCCGCCGGTGGCCACGGCCAAGCTGAGCCGCGACGGCCTGCCGTGGAGCTTCCAGTTCGAGCAGGGCCACGCGATGATGGGCGGAGGCTGGCCCGAGCAGGTCTGGATCAAGGCCCGGCTCGACGCCGACGGCCAGCCCGGTGCCAGCGCGGGCGACGTGGACAGCGCGCTGATGGGCCCCTTCGCCGTCGGCGCCACCGGGGTCGAGCTGGTCATCGGCGGCTGAGGTCGCGCCCCGCCTCCTCCTTGAGGTGCCCATGCACGATGATCTCGCGCCCCCCTCGCCCTCACGCCGCGCCCTGCTCGAGGGCGGCCTGCGCCTCGGGCTCGGCCTCTGCGCCTGGGCCTGCGGCGGCTGCGGCGGCCCGACCGGCAAAGACAGCGCGCCAGTGGGCGCTTCGGGCGTCGACAGCGCGGCGGGCGGCGGCGATGGGGGCGCGACCGACGGTTGCGCCGAGGCCCCCGACGCCCTCGACGCCAGCTGGGTGGCCGTGCCCCTCGCCGCGAACCCCGGGCTGGCCGAGGTCGGCGGGGGCGTGGCCCTCGATCTCAGCGGCCGGCGCCTCGTCGTGGCCCAGCCCAGCGCCGGCTGCTTCGTCGCCGTCGACCGCGCCTGCACCCACCAGGGCTGCGACGTCGCCTTTCGTGAGGGCCGCTTCCTCTGCCCCTGCCACGGCGCCGCCTTTGACCTCGACGGCGCCGTTCTCAGCGGGCCGACCCCGGTGCCCCTGGCCAGCTACCCCGCCGCCCTGCGCGGAGAGGTCGTCTGGGTGAAGACCGGCTGAGCGCCGGTGCCGGCGCGGGGGGCGCGTGCTAGGGGCCGTCCCCTTGCCCCTGCTGAGGTCCCTTTGCGCGTGACGACCCCTCCCCGCGGCCCTGGCGGCGCCCCGCCGCCGCCCCCGCCGACCGACCCCGTGATTGACGCCCTGTGGGACCGGGTCGAGGCCGCCCTCCACCAGATGGAGCCTGGGCTCGCTGACGCGCTCCACCCGCCCGCCTCGGCCGACGCCCTCGCCGAGCTGGTCCGCCTCGGCCTGCCCCCGGCCTGGCTCAGCCTCTACGCCCGGCACGATGGGCAGACCGCCGATCTCGACGCGCTCTTCGGCGATTGGTTCTTCTTGCCCATCCGCGCCACCCAGCCGGGCCCCAACGCCGAGCCCAGCGTGCTGGCCGAGCAGCAGCGCATGGCCGAGCTGGCGACCGGCCTGTCCAACGCGACCCCGCCCGACCGGGTCGACGGCCCGATGCGCAAGCTCTGGGGCAGCCCGCAGTGGGTGCCCTTCGCCATCGACCACGCGGGCGGCGCGCTCTGCGTCGATCTCGACCCGGCGCCGGGCGGCGCGGTCGGTCAGGTGCTCGATCTCGACCACGAGGGCCCCCGCAAGGTGCTCTTCCCCGACGTGGTGGCCCTGCTCACCAGCCTCGCGCTCGAGCTCGAGGTGGGTCGGCGCCGCCTGCGCCGCTGGCACCGCCTGCCCGGTGGGCGTCGGGTGCGCGACGGCTACGTCGAGCTGCGCGTACAAGGCGCGGGCGCGCTGCAGCCGGGGCAGCGCCTGCCGCTCGGCCCGCTGGCCCCGGGCCTGAGCCTCGTGGGTGTGCACGGCCCGACCCTCAACCCGCGTGACCGTCGGGTCGAGGGGCTGAGCTGGCTCGCGCTCGACGCCGAGGCCGAGGTCGAGGGCCCCTGGCGGGCGCTTGAGCTGCGGGTCGACGGCCCGGGCGACTGGTGGGTGCGCCGCGAGCAGGGCTTTTTTGGCGTGGGCGGGCCCGCGCTGCGCTCGCCCCACGCGAGCCTGCTCGTCCAGGTTGACCTGCACGCCGATGATCAGCCCCCGATGGACGACGCGGGCGTGCTGCTGCGGGCCGGCCGCCCGCTCGCCGCGCTGCACCGCCTCGGCGAGGGCGAGGTCTCCGGCGCTGCCCTGCGCCAGCGCGCCCGCGCCCGCGCATTGTTGGGCCTGCACGCCGAGGCTGAGGCCGATCTCAGCGCCGCCATCCGCGGGGGGGACGGCCCCGAGCTGCGCCTCGAGCGGGCCGTGCAGCGGCGGGCCCGCGGCGAGCTGCGCGGCGCCCTCGACGATCTGGCCCGGGCGGTCAACAGCGCCCCCGACCCCTGGCCGGCGCGGGCGCTGCGGGTCCGCACCTTGATCGAGCTCGGCCGGGCCGCCGAGGCGCTCGACGAGGCCAACGCGGCCCTGGGTGTGCTCGGCCAGGCCGACGCGGCGATCGGCGCCGAGCGGGAGGGCCGCGGCCGGGCCCTGCTCCTGCGGGCCGAGGTGCACGAGGCCCTGTCGGCCTGGGATGCGGGCGTGGCCGACCTCGAGGCGGCCATTGAGGGGCGCCTCGACGAAGAAGACGCGCCCGGCGCCAAAGCCGCGCTCCACCGCCTCAAAGAGGCCCGCCTGCGCAGCCGCGAGGGCGGTGAGCTTCGCGGCGTGGTCCAGGGCACGGGGGTGTTGGCCGGTCGCTGCAGCCCACCCCAGCCGGCCGGTGAGGGCATGATCAGCGTGGTGGAGCTCTCTCTCGACGAGGCCGCCGCTGGCGTGACCGTCGAGCTCGACCTGCCCGCCGGGCGCGCCGCGGTGCGCCTGCCGCCGGGCGCGGGCCAGGGCAGCCGCCTGGTGCAGCCTGGTGTGCTGCCCGAGGGCAAGCCGCTCACCCTCGAGGTGCGCCTGCCGCTCCCCGCCCGAACCGAGGCGCCGGGGGTGGAGGGCGAGCTGCTCCGCCTCGACCGCTGGGACCTCTGGGTCGAGCTCAGCCTCAGCGCCGAGGCCCTCCGCGCGGGCGGGCCGCACCTCTTGCCTGGCGTCGGCGCTCCGGTGCAGGTCGACCTCCCCCCGGGCCTGCAGCACGGTGATCTGCACCGGGTCGTCGGCCGCGGCCTGCCCCGGGGCAAAGCCGCGCGGGGCGACCTCGTGGTGCGGGCCATGCAGCGCCGCTGAGGGCGGGCGGCCGGGTCTGAGGCCCTCCGGCGCGACGCCAGCGGCTCACTCGCCGCGCAGCCAGAGGTCGAAGGCGAGATCGCCGCTGTCTGCGCTGCCTTGGTGCACCGCCACCGCCAAGGTGTGCGGCCCGGCGCCCAGCAGGGCCGGGTCGAGCTCAAAACGGCGGTAGACGGCCTCTTCAGCCTCGTCGACCGAGCGCAGGGCGTAGGCGCCCCGGTCGAGCGGGCCCGGCGGCAGCACGTCGCGCATCAGCTCGACGCCGTCGAGGAAGACCTGTGCGCCGTCATCCCGGCGCAGGCGCAGCTCAAGGCGCCGCAGCCCGTCGCGCCCCTCGATCTGCCGGCGAAAGCAGAAGCTCGCCGTGCGCGCGCCCTCAGGCCCCAGATCGACGTAGGTGCGCAGCTGGTCCTCGCCGGCGCCGATCGGCACGGGGCCCTCGGCCCACGCGCTGTCGTCAAAACCGGGCCGCTCCCAGCCGTCGGCCGGGCAGCCGGCGATGTAGCGCCAGGGATCGCCGCGGTCGCTGAAGGCCTCGGCGGGCTCAGGTTGGGGGCCGTTGGGCAGACCAGGGCTGCCCAACGGGGCTTCGCGCCAGCAAGCCTCTCCCACGCACCCGTCCCACCGGCGGCCGAGCGCGGTGTCGGGGGCGAGCGCGGGGTGGCGCAGGCTCCACCGGCCACCCGCCGGGCTGCGCAGGGTGAGCAGCCCGCCCGCCCGGTCGAGCAGCAGGGGCGGCCAAGCGGGGTCGGCCTCTCCCCGGTCGCCGCTCAGCAGCAGCAGCAGCACGCCGCCGGGCTCGATCTCGAGGCCGTCGAGGGCCGCCGCTGGCGCCTCGGGATCAACGTCGCTGTGCGGATCGACGCTCAACGTCCAGCCGTCGAGGGCCACAGGGGCCTCGCCGCGGGCGTAGAGCTCGACCCAGCCCGCGGAGCGCCGGCCGTCGGGCAAGGCGAGGCGGCTCTCGCTGACCAGCTCGTTGATCTGGACGATCTCTGCCTCAGGGGCCACCGGCCCGGGGGCGGCAGGGCTCCGCGGGGCGCCGCCGCAGGCCACCAGGGCTAGGGGTAAGACGACCGCCCTCATCGGGTGCCCCAGGCGGCCAGCGCGTCAGCGCGCAGCAGCGGCATCCGGGCGAAGAGCTCCTCCTGCTCGGCGGCCACGCGGCTGGGGCTGCAGCGGTCGCGGGGGTCGTCGGGCTGGGCCTCCACCAGGGCCGCGGCCTGGGCCGCCACCCAGCCATCAAAGTCCTCGGCCTCGAGGGTGCGCACCAGCGCGTCGACCTCGGCGGCGAGCCCCGCGGCGCAGGTGGGATCGACCCGGCAGCCGTGGGCGAGGATGCCGATGGGGGCCTCCCAGTCCATGCCCCAGTCGGCGGCCCAGCGAAAGCTGTTGTCGAGGTCCCAGGGGATAAGCTGCAGGCGGCCGTCACCGGGGTCAAAGTAGACGAAGTAGTTGTTTCGGTTGAGCGTGTAGCCGTCGACCTGGCCGGCCACGCGCTCGGCGGCGAGGAAGCGCTGCACCGCCGGCCAGTCGACCAGGGGCGAGGTCGCCGCCATCCAGTCGGGCTGGCCAAAGTGGGCGGTCGCCGCCTCGGTCACCGCCCAGATGTCGGCCAGCGCGACGTCCTCGCCCTCTTCTTGCTCGTAGAGCGCGGCCGTCTCGGGGCGCAGGTCGAGCAGCACCACCGCGCCATCGGCGTCGTAGACGTACTTGCCGTCGTAGAGGTTGCCCTCGGCTTCGTCGAAGCGGGCGGCGAGGAAGCGGTCGTCGACCACCTCGATCATGGGCAAGACGCCGTACTCGACGTCATTGATCGCGAGGCGGCCCCAGGTCGAGCGGGGCGTGGCCACGCCCGCGCGGCGGAACAGCTCAAGGCCGGCCACGTCGCGCATCAAGGAGCAGTCGGCGGAGGAGTTGTTGATCGCCAGGGCCTTTTGGCCCATGATCAGGCGGTTGTCGACCAGATCATTGAAGTCAAAGCGGAGCTTGGGCTTGCGCCAAATGGGCAAGAAGGAGCCCTCGCGGCCCCGCAGCGAGACGTGCACGTCGGGGATCTGGCCCCCATCCCACCAGAGCAGGCCGGGGCGCTCCGCTTCGCTGGGCGCGTCAGCCCCCAAGGCGGCCCAGTCGGCGGGCGCGAGCTCGAGCCGCAGCCGGTGGGGGGCGGTGGCCGACCAAAGCTGGGCGGCCGGGTCGGCGCCGCCCGGGGCCACCTCGTCGACCGGCGCCGGCGCCACCGGGGGCAGGGTCGCCGCGGCCGCGGGCGAGGTGGGCGCGCCGCGCTGACAGGCGCCGCTGAGCAGCCCGGCCACACCAAGCGCAGCCAGCCATGGGCGTTGACGCGTGGTGAGGGGAGGGGCGGCGGGCATGCACGAGAGGTTAGCCTGCGCGCCCCGCGGCCGGCGCGGCCCCAGGGGGGCGCAGGGGCACCCGGGAGAAAAACCTAGGGGACTGTACGGGATCCTGGGCGCGGCGCGGGCCGGCTACGGTGGGTTTTGGCTCGGCGTGCTCCGCGCGGGGTCAAGCTCCCTCCCTCTCTCCCGCTGGGGAGCGTCGATGACCACGCCGTCCGCGCCGCCGCCCACCGGGGTGCCCCTCGCCCGCTGGATCTGGCGCTCCTACGCGCGCACCGCGCTGATCCCGCTGCTGGTGGTCGAGCTGGGCATCGTCGTGGTCTACATGGCCGCGGCCTGGTGGGCGCATCAGGCGCACGTCGCGGCGCTCGAGCGCCTGGCCCGCAGCGAGCTACGCGGGCTGACCGAGCGTGAGGCCGCCACGATCAACGAGCAGCTGCGCGGGGTGGCCCAGCTCACCGGCGTCTTCGCCACGCTGAGCGCCCAAGATTGGCCGCTGCCCGCCGCGCCCGACCCGGCGGCCCTCAACGCCCTGCGCCTGCACGAGAGCGGCGCGCTGTACACGAACGGCGGGCCGGGCACGCCCGCGGTCTTCTACGCGGCGACCCGCGCCCGGGGCGAAGCCGACCGCCTCGAAGCGGCCCGGCGCGCCCAGCTTGGCCCGCTGCTGTTCGCGGTCGCCGGCGCCAGCCCCTTGATTCGGCAGGTGTACATCAACACCGCAGACTCGCTGAACGTGATCTACCCGGCCCTGCCCGTGATGGACAGCTTCCCGTCCAACATGGACATCCCCACTTACAATTTCTACTACGAGGCCGACGCCCAACACAACCCCAGCCGCGGCGTGGTCTGGACCGACGCCTACCTCGACCCGGCGGGCGCGGGCTGGATCGTCAGCGCCATCGCACCTGTGTACGAAGCTGACGTGTTGCGCGCTGTTGTCGGCGTCGACCTCACGCTGGCCGCGGTCATCGAGCAGGTGCTCGACCTGCGCACGCCTTGGGGCGGCTATGGCGTGCTCGTGGATGAGAATGGCGTCGCCATCGCGCTCCCGGCGGCGGCCGAGCCAGGCTGGGGGGTGACCGAGCTCAGCAAGCATGAGTACCTCGAGGCGGTCAAGGCCGACACCTTCAAGCCCGACGCCTTCTCCTTGTTCCGCAACCCGTCGCTGGCCGCGTTGGGCGGGGCGATGGCCCAGGCGCCGGCCGGCGAGGCCGCCGTCCAGCTCACCGAGGACAACCTCGCCGCCTGGGCCACGGTCAAGGGCACGGGCTGGCGCCTGCTGGTCATCGCGCCCCGGGCCACGGTGCTCGCGCCGGCCGACGAGGTGCGCCGCGAGACCCTGCGGGTCGGCGCCCTGATGGTCCTTGGGATGTTGGGCTTCTATGTGGTGTTCTTCTATACCCTATACAGGCGGGCCCAGACCCAAGCCGCCCAGCTCAGCGCACCGCTGCTGCGCTTTGGCGCGGTGATGCAGGCCATCGAGGGCGGCAGCTACGATCATGAGCCGCTGGTCAGCGGTCTCGACGAGCTCGACGCCTCGGGCGCCCGGCTGGTGAGCATGGGGAGGACCATGGGCGCGCAGGTCGACGCGCTGCGGCGCGCGCAGGAGGAGTCGCGGCGGGCCCGCGAGGTGGCCGAGGCCGCCGATCGCGCAAAAGGCCGCTTCTTGGCCAATATGAGCCACGAAGTGCGGACGCCGATGAACGGCGTGCTGGGCATGCTCGACCTGCTGCTGCGCGGGCCGCTGGGTGAGGTGCAGCGGGCCCAGCTCAGCGTGGTCCGCGACAGCGCGCAGCAGCTGCTGGCCATGCTCGACGATGTGCTTGACCTCTCGGCGATTGACGCGGGGAAGCTGCGCCTGCGGCCCCGCGCCGTGCAGAGCGCCGAGCTGCTCGCCGAGGTGGGCTCGTTGACCGAGCCCCTCGCCGCGGCCCGCGGGCTCAGGCTGCGGGTCGAGGTCGATTCAGGGCTGCCGCCCCTGCTGCACCTTGACCGTGAGCGCTTCGTGCAGATCGCCCTGAACCTCGCCAGCAACGCGGTCAAGTTCACCAACGTGGGCGAGGTTCACATCCGCCTGCAGGGCGGCCACCTGCAGGGCGAGGCGCTCGAGCTGTGGCTGACCGTGCGGGACACCGGCGTGGGCATCCCGCCCGCCGAGCGTGACCGGGTCTTCGAGGCCTTTGTGCAGGCAGATGAGGGCTCGACCCGGGCCTTTGGCGGCGCGGGTCTCGGCCTGACCATCTCACGCCACCTCTGCCGCCAGCTCGGCGGCGATCTGACGGTCGAGAGCGCGCCCGGCGAGGGCAGCACCTTCACCGCCCGCCTGTGGGCGCGGGTGGTCAGCGCGCACAGCCTGGCCGAGCCCGAGCCCCGCTCAGGGCCGACCGGCGGCTTGCGGGTGCTCGCCGCCGACGACGTGCCGATCAACCGCATGATCATCGAGGCCTTCCTCACCCGGGACGGGCACAGCGCCACCGTGGTCGGCGATGGGCAAGAGGCGCTCGCGCGCTTCCACACCGGCAGCTATGACGTGGTGATGGTCGATCTGGGCATGCCGGGCATGGACGGCCTCTCGCTCATCCGGGCCCTGCGCGCGGCGCCGGGCGGTCGGCGCACCCCGGTGCTGGTGGTGACCGCCAACACGACGGCGATGGATCGGGCCGCGAGCGAGGCCGCCGGCGCCGACGGCTTTTTGGCCAAGCCCATCTCGGCCGAGACCCTGCGGCGCGCGCTGCGCGAGGTGGTCGGGGGCTCTGCCGCGGCGCGCTGAGCCCGCGGGCCGGCCGCGCGCTATGGGCCCAGCTCCGGAGCGCCCATGAACAGCCCCTCCTCACCGCCACCTGCGGTCGCGCCCCTCCCTGGCTGGTGGCTCGGCGCCGCGCTGGGCTTCGTCGCCGTCGCGGCGGGGGCCTTCGGCGCCCACGCGCTCAAAGCCCGCCTCGATCCAGAGCAGCTCGCCTGGTGGGACACGGGCGCCCGCTACCTCGCGCTGCACGCCCCCGCGGCCCTCGCCGCCAGCTGGATCGAGGCCCAGGGGCGACCGGGCGCGCGGGCCGCGCGGCTGCTCTTTGGCGTCGGCTGCGTCATCTTCGCCGGTACGCTGTGGGCGATGGCCCTTGGCGGGCCCCGCTGGCTCGGGGCGGTCACCCCGCTTGGCGGCCTCTGCTTGCTCGCCGGCTGGCTGCGCTTGGGCTGGGTCGGCTCCCGGGGCGTCCAGGCCTGAAGGGCGGCGCAGGCGACGGCTGGGCCCTCATCGCCGATCCAGACCCGTACGGGCCGCTCAGGCGGGGATCGGGCCCCTCGACGGGCGGAGTCGGCGGAGCAGCGCCGCCCACTCCTCGGGGTGGAGCAGGCAGGCGTAGCAGGCCATGCTCGCGGTGGAGAAGGGGCCCACCTCCATCAAGCTCATGATGCCGATGTGCAGGCCGAGGCCGAAGAGCACAAAGGCGTCGCGCAGGCGCAGGCGGTTGGCCAGGGCGCGCAGGCGGCCGGGCCGGGCGCGGGTGCGGCGCCACCACAGCACGAGGATCAGCGCGGGCGCGCCGACCTCAAACAGCCAGGTGGCCAGCGTGGCGAGCTGGGTCAGGGGGAAGATGTGGCCCGCCCACCGCATGTCGAAGCGCTGCCACGTGGGCTGCTGGAGGATGTAGTAGAGCGCCGAGAGGTCACCGCCGGGGATCCAGCTCGCGCCCACCTTCTGCAGGCCCGACGAGCAGTACATGGTGAGCAGCTGGCCGATGACCAGGTAGCGGGGCCAGGCAGAGACCCTGACGGGGGTGGTCGGTGGAGAGGCCCACCGGGCCCGGAGCCAGGCGTCGACTGAGGCGCCGGCCCCGCTGTCGGCCAGGGTAAGCAGCCAGAGCAGGTTGGGGATGAGCGCGTCGTAGCTGCCGCCGGTGTGACCGTTGAGGTTCGTGATCGCGAGGAAGACCTGCAGCGCGGCAAAAGCAGAGAGGCGGCTCGCGAAGCCCACCACAAGGTTGAGGCCGAGCAGCAGGCCAAGGCCGAGCAGGCCGCCGATCACCGCTGGTGTCGGCCCGCCGAGCGCCGACACCAGCCAGCCGCCGCCGAGCGGGCGGTAGCCCCCATGGTCGACGTCGACCCAGATCAACGACCAGGTGCCCGTGATCAGCGGGCTGCCGAAGGCGTGCCAGAGGCAGAGACCGACCCCGACGCGGAAGGCGGCGAGGCTGTGGGGCGCCTCGCGGGCGCTGAGCAGGCCCACCCAGCGGGCCCAGGCGCCCGGCGCTTGGGCGCTCACGGGGCCTCCACGGGGGCATCGGCGGGCTCAGCCGCGGTGGCCGGTGGGGTGACCGCGCCCGTCTCGTCAGGGTGGGTCGGGACCACGTGGGTCATGATGAAGCTGCCCGTGGGCTCGACCCCGGCGGCCGCTTGGGCCGGGGGCAGGGTCTTGTACTTGAACCAGCGCAGGCGCACCGCGCTGGCCTCGGGGTAGTCGACCGCGGCAGCCTTGGCGATCCAGGCGGCGAACTGGCGGTAGCTGCGCTCGTAGCTGGCCCAGGAGTAGCGGAAGAGGGCCGAGCGGAAGCGGTCCTGCTCGAGCAGGCCTTGCTTCCAGTCGGGGCCGGGGTTCTGTTCTTCGTAGACGTTGACCCAGTGGCCGTTCTCGTAGATGTCGATGTGCAGGCGGGCCGGGTAGCGGTGCGGCGCGACGAACATACGCCAGGTCTGCAGCGTGCCAAAGTGCCGGTAGTAGGGGCCAAAAGGTTTGAGGACCACCGCGCGGGCCGCCATAAAGCGGGTGGCGAAGGCCCAGAGCTCGTCTTCAAAGGTCTGGGCGTCCACGTCGAGCCCCACCGCGGCCAGGCGCCCGCGCCAAGCGGCGAACTCGTCCTGCACGGTGGGGTCGCGCCACGCCCCGCGCTTCATGCCGCCTGAGGGGGCGGGCAGGGCGCCGAGGATGACGGCCAGCACGTGCAGGCTGATCAGCAGGGCACGGAGGTGGGGCCACGCGCGGGCGAAGGCGCGCGGCGGCGCGGCGGCGCGCGGGGGATGGGCGTCGGGCACAGGCGCTCCGCGCGGAGGAGGCCGCGCAGCGCGCGGTCGGTCAGTCTAGCACAGGGCCGCCGGACCGGGCCCCGATCGAGCACAGGGAGCCGCGGGCTGGCGGCGCGGAATAGGAGCCCCCGCGGAGGGCGGCGATGGCGACGCGCGGGGACACGGCAAGCGAAGGCGCGCGCGGGGTCGCCTTGGGGCGCTGCCTGGGCTGGGCGCCCGGCGGCTGGCTCTACGCCGCCCGCGGCGGCGACGGCGCGGTGCAGCTCATCGACGAGGCCGCGGCGGCGCCGCCCGGCTTCGGCCCGGTCGAGGTGGTGGGCCCGTGGAGCCTGCGGCGCGGCCCCCGACCCCGCGGCGGTCGCCTCGACGCGGCGCTGGCCGCGGGCCCCCTCCCGCTCGGCGCCGCGCTGGCCCTGGCCCGGGCGGCGCTGCGGCTGCCGGCGCCCCCGGCCTGGGCCCCCTGCTTCTTTTTCGGCGAAGATGGCCTGGTGCGCGCCACTTTCGCCGAACCTGAGATCGCAGCCGATGCGCCCGCCGACGCCCCCGACCGGGCGCAGGCCGCGGCGGTGGCCCTCTGCGCGGGGCTCGCCGGGGTGGCCCCCGACGCGGCCGAGGCCTGGCCCGCCGCGGCGCCTGCGCCCGAGGAATGGCGGCTCGAGGCCGCTGGTCGGCTCTGGGCCGCCCTGCCCGAGCCCGAGCTCTACCAGCTGGTCGCGGCCGCGCTGGCGATCGATCCAGCGGCCCGCCCCTCGATCATCGCCCTCGACGAAGCGCTCGCGGCGGCCGCCGCGGCCTGGCCCTGTCCGGCGGCGCTGGCCGCGCTCCCCCTCCCGGCGGCGGCCGCCCGGGGCCCGATGGAGGGCCGCGCCCTCGCCGACGAGGATCTGCGGGGCCCGCCCGATCTGGGCGACGGTGAGCTCGAGGGCCCCACCGCCCGGGCCCCGGCGGCCTTCCTTGACGAGCTCGGCCCCGAGCCGAGCACCCACTTCGTGCGGATGGCGGGCCCGGCGGCCGCTCCGCCCGAGGCCACCGGGCCGACCGCGCCGCGCACCACCCCCGCTCGGGCGCCGCGGGTCGAGCCCCGACCGCCCCGCGGCGGCACCGGCGTGGTCGCGGGCGCGGCGATCGTCGGCCTGCTCGCGGTCCTCGGCGCTGCGGCGCTGGCTTGGCGCTTCGCCGGGCCCGCCCTGACCGCGCCCCCGGCCGCCGCACCTCCGGTCGCGCCGACCGCCGCCGCGCCGCCGTCCGCCCTCGCCGAGGACGAGCCTCCTCCCCCCGACCTGCCTCCTCCCCCCGACGCGCCGCTGCCGCCTGAGCCGGTCAGCCCGGCGCCCGCTCCCGCTGCGGCCGAGCCTGCTCGAGACGACGGGCCCCGTCTGGCGCCCCGCCGCGCCACAGAGGCCGAGCCCGCCCCTCGTCCGGCTGAGGCGCCCGCCCCTGCTCCCCAGCCCGCACCCGAGCCGCCCCCGGCGGATCGGCGCGCAGGCCGCGGCCAGACCGGTCGGGTGGTGGTCACCGGCGACGCGACCACCGTGCGCCTGATGTCGGGCTCGTCGGCCTTGCCGCCCGGGGGCAGCGTGCCGGCGGGCAGCTACGAGGTCAAGGCCAGCTTCGCCGGCGGGCCGCTCGAGGCCGCGGGCACGGTCACGGTGGTGGCCGGCGAGACGGTCACGCTCTCCTGCCGGGCGGGGCTCAAGCGCTGCACCGCGCGCTGAACGACCCGCAGGCCGTCGTTTTGGGCCCGCAGCCCGGGCCGCGGCCGTGGGCTCAACGGGTGGCTGGGGCCGCGGCGTCGTCGACCACGGCGGTGAACATCTCGCTCAGCCGCCCATGCCCAGCAGGGGTGGGGTGGATGCAGGTCAGATCGAAGTAGACCGCGGCCTCGGGGCCCCGGTAGCAGGGGATCTCGGGGTCGGTCGACGCAAAACCGTGGCCGCAGAACTCTTCCTGCATGAACACGACGTCGGTGCTGGTCTCGACCGCGATCTCGGCCCAGGCGGCGTTGAGGTAGCCGGTGGCGAAGGCCACCTCGTCGGCCTGCCCGCCAAAACCGAGCTGGTCGGCCATGGGGCAGGCGCTGAGGTCGCCCGTGGTGTCGGTGAACTCGTAGACATTGGCCGAGATCACCGCGACGCCGTTGGGGAACATCAGGTCGGCGTTGTCGCGAAACCACCACATGGCCTCGCGCTGGTAGCGCACCGCCCGGTCGAGCACGGCCAACGAAGACTCGACCCCGCCGCCCTCAAGCAGGGTGCTGGCCGCGGCGAAGATGTCGTTGCCGCCCATGGTGCCGACCACCAGGGTGCGCTTGTCGCTTGGCGCCGGAAAACAGGTGGGGATCTGCTCGTCAGCGTAGTCGTCGGTGCGGGCCCCAAAGCGGCTGCAGTCGGCGATCTCGAGGTCTTCGCCGAAGCGGGCCTGCATGGCCTCGGCGAAGACCGTGCGCCAGATCTCCTCCGAGGGGGTCGGCGGGGTGCCGGCGGTGATCGAGTCGCCGAGGAAGACCAAGCGCTCGATGCCCTCGATGTTTTGGTGGTCTGAGCCCAGACAGTGGCGGCCCGCCACCACCCCAAAGTTGTCGTATACCGGGAAGCCCGCCGCGACGGGATCGATGTCAGACCAGCAATTCTCGTAGAGCGTGGCTTCGGGATCCCACGTGTCGACGGCGCCGGTGTCGGCGCTCACCCCGCCGCTGTCGTCGGCGGGCGCCTCGGCCGTGGACCCGCCCTCTTTGCTGTGGCAGGCGGCGAGGGCCAAGCTGAGCGCGAGGGCAGGGGAGGGGGTCGTGCGCATGGCGGTGCCTCCAGGCGGGCGGATGCTCGCACACCGCAGGCGGTCCCGCCAGCCCGCGGGCCTGCGGGCTCAGGCCGCGGCGAGGCGCCGCTGCTCGGCGTCGACGTGCTGGTCCATCACGCGGAACCACAGCGGCGGGATCAGCGCGAGCAGGATCATCGCCGGGTAGCCCTGGGGCAGCTCGGGCGCGGCCTCAAAATGCCGCAGCACGGGGTAGGGCCGACCGGCGTTGGCGTGGTGGTCGGCATGCCGGGTGAGCTCGAAGAGCAGCACGCGGCCGATGGCGCGGTCGCTGGTCCAGGAGTGAACGGGCGCGACCCGCTCGTAGCGGCCGTCGGGGCGCAGCGCGCGCGCGAGGCCGTAGTGCTCGACGTAGTTGACGGTCTCGAGCAGCAGGGCGCCGCCGAGCCCGACGCCGACCAGGGCGAGGCCGGCCGCGGGGCCCAGGCTCAGCCCGACGGTGGCCACGAGCCCGGTCTGCACCAGAGCGCCGACCAGCACTTCGTTGTGAAGGCCGTGCGCTGCTTGGCCCCGCTGGCGCAGGCGCTTGACCTCGAGCGCGTAGGCGCTGCGCCAACTGCCGCTGATCGAGCGCAGCCAGAAGTGGTAGAGCGGCTCGCCGCGGCGGGCGCTGGCCGGGTCGTCGGGGGTGGCGACGCGCACGTGGTGGCCGCGGTTGTGCTCGACGAAAAAGTGCACGTAGAGGCTGCTGAGGAGGGCGAGGCGGGCGGCCCACTGATGGAGGGGGCGCTGGCGGTGCCCCAGCTCGTGGCCGAGGTTGATGCCGATCGCCCCGCAGGAGAGGCCCACGGTGGCGACCGCGCCGGCCAAGGTCGCGCCCGACCAGGCCCCGGCCGAGACGCCGACGAGGAAGCCCACCAGCAGGGCAATGTGCAGGCCCAGCGCGGTGAAGATCACCGCGTCGAAGACCCAGAGCTTGGCGCGGCGATCAGCCTCTTCTTCGGCGCTGTGGTTGCGGTACGAGCCGGGGAGGAAGGCCTCAATGACCGGCAGCACGCCAAAGACGAGGAGGGGGACCCCCCAGGTCCACAGCCCGCCCGCCCAGAGGCTGAGCGCGGCCAACAGCGGGATCAACATGATGGCGGAGTACGCGAGGGCAGGCATGGGTCCTCCGGGCCCGAGGTTGGATATCGAACGGTTGTTATTGAACCCGGCGCGGCGCGGCCTGTCAAGGGGCCGCGGCGCGCGGTTGAAACATCGCCGTCGCCGGATTTGACAACTCGTTCAGGGGCGGGCTTGCTGCCCGGTTTTTAGCAGAGGGGCGGAGGTGTAGAGTCCATGCCCACTGCCACGAGCCACAAGAACGGTCTGCCCTGCTGGGCCGACCTCGCGTCCACCGATCCCGCCGCTGCCCGCGTCTTTTACGCGGCCGTCCTCGGCTGGACCTTCGACGAGCCGAGCCCCGAGTTCGGCCACTACAGCAACGCCCGCAAAGAGGGCGCCGCGGTCGCCGGCGTCGCGGGTGTGATGGAGGGTGCGCCCCCCATGTCGCTGTGGACCATCTACCTCGCGGCCGATGACATCAACGCCGCGACCGCCCGCGTCGTCGCCGCTGGCGGCGCTGTGGCCCTCCCCCCGATGGAGGTTGGGCCGTTCGGTCACATGGCCATCGTGTCCGACCGCCACGGTGCCCACTTCGGCCTCTGGCAGGCCAAGTCGCACACCGGCTTCAGCCTCGTCGACGAGCCGGGGGCGCCCTGCTGGTACGAGGTCAACACCCGCGGCGGGGCCGACACGGCCGCCTTCTACGCCGAGGCCTTCGACCTGGTCGCCCGCCCGATGCCCAACCAAGAGTATTGGACGCTCGGGTACGAGGGCCAGATGAGCTACGGCGTGCTCCAGATGAACGAGCAGTGGGGCGATATGCCCCCCTCGTGGATGGTGTACTTCGCGGTCGAAGACTGCGATGCTGCGGTCGAGCGGGTGCGCGCGGCGGGCGGCACGGTGATGGTGGCCCCCTTCGACATCCCCTACGGGCGGATCTCGGTGGTCAGCGACCCCACCGGTGGTGTGTTCACGCTGATGAAGCTGGCCGCCGCGCCCCCCGCCGAGGCCTGATCAGCGCGCTGGCGCTACAGGGCGCCACCGCGCGGTCCGATGCCCGCCGGCAGAGGAGCGCGCTGTGGCCGCCATTGACTCGACCACCCTGATGGACCGGCTGATCCGCCGCGGCGCCGACGCGGTCGAGCTGGCGCTGGCCGAGGGGCTGGTCCGCTGGGTCGACCACCGGGGCGAGCCGGTGGCCTGGGCCCGCTGCAGCCCGACCCTGTCCTTCGAGCCGGCCCGCGAGGCGCTGGTCTGGGCGCGGGCTTGGCCCGGGCTCACGGGCCATGACGCGACGCCGGCCCCCGCCGGCCCGCCCGAGCGCCGCCCGGTCGACGGCGGCTTCGCCCGCCGTCAGGCTGAAGAGGCTGCCCAGCGGATCGGCCGCTTCAACCTGCCGATCCCGCTGGGCCCGCCCCACGACACCACGCTGTACCTCGCGGTGGGCACGATCACCCTGGGCGACTGGCCCGACAGCCCCACCCGGCGGGCGACCCGCCGCGAGGCGGCGGCGGCCTGGGCCCAAGAGCAGCTCGAGCTCGTCTTTCACGAGGTCTCGGGCCCGCGCCCCGCCGAGGCCCGGGCCCAGCTCGAGCAGGTGGCGGCCCTGGCCCAGCTCAGCGCCGGCGCCCTGCTCGACTGCCCCGAGGGCGACGCCCTGCGCGCGCTCAGCGGGCGGGCGCTCACCTGGGCCGCCGTGGTCGCCGCCGACCCCCTCTGCGTGCAGGTGGCCCTGCGGCGCGAGCGCGCCCGCTGGATCCCCGCCCGGCGCCTCGCGCCGACGGGCTGAGCTTCCACTCGATGGCTCGGTTCAAGACAACGTGATGCACGTTGTCTTCATGGTGTGACCGCGTTAGGGCGCGGCGCAGGGCGCCGCATGGCGCAGGGCCCCAGGTCAGGCGCGGGTGGCCGAGATCCCGCCGATGACATGCACCCTCTGCAGGGCCCGCCCGCCGCGCGATACTGTGGGGGCCGACTCCCGCTCGCCCGGCCCGCGCGCGCGGCCCCCTCGATCCACGCTCGTCCAGCCGCAGGCGCCCCGCGGCGCCCACCGCGAGGTCACCGTGCCCAAGGCCCTCCAGTCCCCGACCGTCGCCGCTCCCCAAAAGAAGCCCGCCGCCACCCGCGGCGCCGCCGGCGGGGGCGGTGGTCCCCAGATGTTCGGCGCGATCTACGACCTCGCGGCCAAACAAGAGACGGGCGGCGATCTGAGCCAGCTCTGGCTGCCCGGCGAAGACCCGGGCAAGTACCAGTTCGCCGAAGACGGCGACGACGTCGGCACCGCGACCAAGGGCGCCCGCAAGCAGCAAGACGCCAAGCTGCCCGAGCTGCGCGAGAAGCACGCCGGCACGCAGTACCTCGACAACGAGAACGGCGCGGCCTTCGTGCAGGGGGCCGGCGACGCGCACGCGGTCGACCCCAATGACGTCAAGCAGGGCGCTCTGGGCGATTGTTACCTGATCGCCGGCATGGCCGCGGTGGCGCGGGCCGACCCCGCCGCCATTCAGAAGTTGATCAAGGACAATGGCGACGGCACCTTCGACGTCACGCTCTACCTGCGCAAGTCGGCCTACGGCCGGCCGACCCCGGTGGTCACCCGCGTCGACGCCCGCCTCGCCAGCAAGAGCCCCGGCAGCCCGATCTACGCCGGCCTCGGCGACCAAGAGGGCGGCAAGGCCGAGATGTGGACGGCGCTCATTGAGAAGACCGTCGCACAGCAGAAGGGCAGCTACGACAAGATCAGCGGCGGCAACATCGCCAAAGACGGCTTCAACTTCGCCGGCGCCACCGAGCTGCTCACCGGCAAGGTCGAGAACTACTACAACCTCGACCGCATGGACGAAGACGACGCGCTGCTCTCGATCGCCGCCGCGCTCGAGGGCAAGAAGCCGGTCTCGGTCGACAGCCGCAACCTCGAGTCCGACGCCGAGCTGACCCGCCAGGCCACCAGCAAAAACGTCTACTGGAACCACGCCTACGCGCCGGTCTCGGTCGACCTCGACGGCCGCACCATCGATCTCCAGAACCCCTGGGGTTCAAGCCACGTGAGCAAGCTGCCGGTCGACCTCTTCCTCAAGTATTACCGCAGCATCCGAATCAACGGGGGCTGAGCGCACCGCTCTGTCGGTCGGCCCCGCGACGCCCTCCTCCGCCTGCGCCCCCTCCGCCTGCGCCCCCTGGTCTTGGCCAGCGGGGCGCGCGGCCTTTTTACGCCGCCGGAGCGCTGCTCAGCCGCCGATCACCAGGGCGCCGCGGCCGGCCCGCTGGCTGAACCAGCGCAAGGTCCACGGCCCGTCACCCCGCACCAGGAAGCGCTGCACCGCGTTGTTTGCGGCGAAGGGCAGCGCCGGCGCCAAGGGCAGGCCGACCTGCTGCGCGCTGCCCCAGCCCGAGAGCGGCGGCAGGCTGCGGATCGGCAGGGGGTCGACCACCCCCTCGCCGCTCAGCTCAAGGCGCAGGCCGGGCACCCGGCCGATCTCAAAAGCGCGGCGCAGGCCGGTGTCGTCGAGGTAGCCGTGGTTCTCGACCTCGACCACCACAGCGGAGAGCGCGCCCTCGAGCGGCTGGCGCCGCGCGCGCACCACGAGGCGGGGCAGGCAGCGCCGCACCCGGTCGATGATCCGCCGGGCCTTGGCCAGCTCGGCGGGGATCTGGGCGACCGGCGGGTTGCGGACCGTGTGCTGGATGTCCAGCCCGCCGATCTCGACCGCGCCGAGCTGCGGGTGCTGCTGCGGCGTCCAGGGCTTGGTGGTGGGCTCTTGGGCGAAGGCGCGCACGAGCCCGCGCAGCACGGCCTCGTCGGGGTGGGTGAAGAAGCGCCCGCGGTGGGCGGGGCGCACGCCCGCGGCGGCGAAGGGGTCCCAGAGCTCCAGCGTGTAGGCCAGCACCCCGAAGGTGGTGGCTAAGCTGTCAGCCCACACGCCCGAGATCGGCCGGCTGGCGTCATAGTGGAAGTCGGGGCTGACCGGCACGGCCTCCCAGCCGGTGTCGCGCACGGCGTCGGCGGCCACCGCCTGTACGCTGCGCAGATCGGCCGGGCCGAGCTGGCTATCGGGCCGGTAGGGCGCGGTGAGCAGCACACCCGAGAAGGTGTGGTTGGTGACCGCCGCCGAGACCCCGGGCAGGGACTCCAGCGCCGCCAACATCGCCGCCGCCTCGGGCGCAGACCCGGGGTAGCTGCCGTGGTCCATGCCGAACATGGCGCCAGGCGCCCAATTCCCGGGGAAGTTGCGGTTCAGATCGAGGCCAAATTCGCGCGGGGCCTGGCGCAGCAGGGCCGGCCCGCCCTCGGCGGCGAGGCGGCCGCCCGGGTCGAGCAGGGCCCCCTCCTCCACCACGAAAAAGGCGTCAGCGGGGTCATCGTCGAGGCGACGCGCCCGCATGAACAGGGGCTCCTCTTCATCCTGGACATAGGGGCCGGCCGGGTGGCGCCAGCGCAGCAGGCGGACCACCCCGTCTCCGTCCATGTCCTGGGGGGTCCAGCCCTCGCGCAGCGCGCCAGCGGGCCCACGCCGCAGGGTGCTGCGCAGATAGGGCGCGCCCTCGACCATCGCGTCGAGGCCATCGGGGCTCACGCAGGGCATCACCGCGGCGGTGTGGGCGGCGAACCAAGCGCTCAGCTCGGCGTCCCCGCGATCAAGGGCCTCCATCCAGTGGTTCACCACGTCGACCACGCTGAGCACGCCCAGCCACTCCGCCGCGTGGGTGCCGCCGTCGAGCCAAAAGGTCGGGCGCGCGGCCCGGTCGCCGGGGGTGCCGATGAGCAGCAGCACCAGCGGTCGGCCCAACGGGCTGTGACCGACGACCCGGCGCTCGACCCGCTCGGGGCAGAGGGCGGCGAGGTCCTCGGTCCAGGCGAGCAGCTCGGGCCAGCGCAGGTAGCGGTCGGTGGGGCAGCGGGGCGTGGGCATCAGTCCCTCGGCGGAGAAGGGGAGGGAGCGGGCGGCGCACACGGGGGGCGCGCGCCTGCACGGGGGAGGAGGACCGCCGGCGGAGGCGCCGCCGCGCCTGCTCAGTACACGTCGCGCAGGTAGCGGCCGGACTGGGCCAGCTCCTTGATCGTGGCCTTGGCCTGCTCTTCGTTCAGATCACCGTGCTTGACAGCGATCTGGTGCAGCGCCTTGTGCACGTCGGGCGCCATCGCCTTGGCGTCGCCGCAGACGTAGATCACGCCGCCCCGCTGGATGAGCGACCAGACCTCGGCGCCCGCCGCCAGCAGCTTGTGCTGCACATACCGATCATCGGCCGAGACCCCGGCGTCGCGCGAGAACGCGAGGTCGAGGCGGCTGAGCGTGCCGTCGGCCCGCCAGCCCTCGAGCTCGCCGGCGTAGAGCAGGTCGTGGGCCCGGTTGCGGCTGCCGTAGACCAGCCAGGAGCCGCCCTTGGCCCGGCGGGCGGCCCGCTCTTGCAGGAAGGCGCGGAAGGGGGCGATGCCGGTCCCGGGGCCGATCATGAGGATATCGACCTCATCGGCGGGCAGGCGGAAGTGCGGGGCGGCCTGCAGGTAGCCGTGCAGCTGGGCGCCCACGGGCAGGCGGTTGGCCATCCAGCCCGTCGCCACCCCCCAGCGGGGCAGGCCAAAGGCCGTGTAGCGCACAACGCTGGCGAGCAGGTCGACGTGCCCCGGGCTCACGCTGGGGCCCGACGCGATCGAGTAGAGGCGGGGGGCCAGCGGCCGCAGGGCCTTGACCAGCACCGCGGGGTCAAACTGCACCCGGGCGCCGCGCACCAGATCGACGAGCTGCACGTCAACCTGCTCGGTGGGCTCGGCCAGCTTGCCGCCCTGGTCGACGATCCAGTCGGCCAAGCGGGCGTCGAAGGTGGTCAGCTCGAGGCGGTAGAGCAGGGCCTCGCGCAGGGGCAGGGTGTCGTCGCCCACCCGGACCGGCGCGTCGTCGTGGAGCCGGCCGGCGCTGAGGATGGCGTCAACCACGCTGGGATCGTTGGGCGCCCACAGGGCGAGGCTGTCGCCGGCCGCGTAGTCGAAGTTGCCGTGGAGCGCGCCCGCGCCGCGGTCGAGGCGCAGGTGGCGCACCTCGCGGCTGGCCCCCGGGCCGGTTGCCGCGTGGTTCTCCAGCACGGTGAAGGTGGCCGGGTTGCGGCGGCTGCCCAGCGGCGCGTCGGGGCGGGGCGGAGGGCCAGCGAAGGCCACCAGCGCGCTCACCACCACCGGCGCGGGCGCGGGCGCGGGTACGGGCGCGGCGGCCGGCGCGGCGATCACCTCGTCCCAGGGGAGGGCGGCGAGGCCGGCCACCACCGCGCTCAACCAAGCGGCGAAGGGCTCATCGACGTCGACATCGCAGTCTTGGCGGGGGGCGAGGCGCAGCGCGCCCAGCTCGCCCAGCCGGCGGTCGAAGTCTTTGCCGCACTGGGCGAAGCGCGGGTAGGTCGTGTCGCCGAGGCCGCAGACCGAGAAGCGCAGGCCGTCCATGCGGGGGGCGGCCGCGTCCATCAGCGCGGCGTGTAGGGGCTCGGCGTTGGCCGGCGGGTCGCCGTTCCCGTAGGTGCTGGTGACGATGAGCACGGTGTGGGCGGCGCGCAGGCCCTCGGGGCTCAGCTTCTCGATGTCATCGACCCGCACGGCATAGCCGCGCTTGGCGAGGGCCTTGCTGGCCTGCTGGGCGAGGCCCTCGGCGGTGTAGGTCTCGGTTCCCCACAAGATCAGCACGTTCTTGGTGGAGGAGGGGGCGGCCTCAGACATGGGGCACCGGGGCGCTGGACGCGGGGGAGGGGAGGGATAGCGCGGTCGACCCGCGGGGTGCGGCGCGCAGGGCCTCGGCGGCGGGCGCGTTCATCTCTGCGCCCGGGCGGCGAGGGGGCGGCCTAACGCAGCCGGCGCCGCCCGCACCGCAGCCGAGACCCCCGCAGAGTGGAGCGCAGATGTCCGCGAATCATCCGATGAACGTCGAGGCCGCGCTGCTCGGTCGCCGCACCGTGCACGAGTGGCTGCCCGCGGTCGCGCCGCCGGGCCTGCGGGCGCGCCTGCTCGCCGCCGCCCACCAGGCCCCCTGCCACAAATTGACGTGGCCATGGCGCTTCTTGGCGCTGGGGCCCCAGACCCGCGCCGCGCTCATCCCGCTCGCCGTCGCCGAGAAAGAGGGCAAGCATGGCAAGCCCCTGATCGGCCCGCTGCGCGACAAGATCGCCGCGATGTGGACCTCACCCATGGAGGTCTTCGCGGTCAGCCAGGTGCTCGCCGCCGACCCCCTCCGCCGCGAAGAGGACTACGCGGCCGTGGCGTGTGCGATCCAGAACATCCAGCTGCTCGCCCACGGCCTCGGCTTGGGCGCCAAGTGGAGCACCGGCCCGCTGACCCGCGCGCCCGCGGCGCTGGCCCTGCTGGGCGTCGATCCCGAGGTCGAGCGCTGCGTGGGCTACGTCTTCGTGGGCCTGCCGGCGCGGGTGGGCGAGGTGCCCCGGCCGCCGCTCGAGGGCTTCGTCCGCGCCTTGCCCTGACCTGCGTCGCTGCCCGCGCCCGGGCGGCGGCCCGCCGCTCCGGGTTAGGCGGTCTGCCCCGCAGCGGCGCGGGCTCCGCCCTTGGGCGCGCGCCGCCGCCTCCCTCCCCGACGCGGGCCCGCCCCGCGCACCTGGAGCGCTGATGTCCAGCACGATCAATGAGCTGTGGAAGTCCAACGAGGCTGAGTTTGTGCACAAGCACGAGGCGGAGCTCATCGAGAAGCTCCGCCGCCAGCTTGAGGTCGAGCGCGCCGCCGCCGGCATCGAGCAGAGCGGCGTGGTGAGCGCCGAGCTCGCGCTGCTGCTCGCCGAGCTGGGCATCGCCCCGGCCTCGCTGCCGGTGCTGCACCTCGTCCCCTTGGTGAAGGTGGCCTGGGCCAGCGGCGCGGTCGAGCCCGAAGAGCGGCAGCTCATCGAGCTGGCCGCCCGGCAGGCCGGCGTCGGCGAAGAGACCGAGGCTTGGGCCTTGGTGCAAGAGCTGCTGCGCAGCCCGCCGCCCGCCGCGCTTGAGCAGGCCGCGCTGCGCTACCTCGCCGCCGCCGTGCCGGCGGGTGAGCGCGACAGCCTGCTGCGCTCGGCCCAGGCCGTGGCCGCAGCCACCGGCGGGCTTTTCGGCGTGTTCGGCAACGTAGAGAAGGCGGAGCGCGACGCGCTCGCCGAGCTGGCCCGCCGCCTTGAGGTAGGCTGAGGGCTCGCCGGGGCTCCCCCTGGCTGGAGCCCCGTATGCCCAAGCTCTCCGCCCGTGCGCTCTCGCTCCAAGAGAGCGCCATTCGTAAGCTCGACGCCGTCGCGATGGCCCGCACCGAGGTGCGCTTCCACCGGCTCAACATCGGCCAGCCTGACCTGCCGACCCCCGCGCCGATGATGGACGCCATCGCCAACTTCCGGCCGCCGCTGCTGGCCTACGGCCCGAGCAGCGGCACGCCCGCCTGCCGCGCCGCCGCCGCCGCGTGGCACGCCCAGAGCTGCCCCGGCCTTGGCCCGCTCGATGTGGCCATCACCACCGGCGGCAGCGAGGCCCTGCTCTTCGCCCTGCTCGCCGTCTGCGACCCGGGTGATGAGATCATCGTCCCTGAGCCCTTCTACACCAACTACAACGGCTTTTGCACCGCCGCGGGCGTGCGCGTGGTGCCGCTGCGCACCGAGCTCTCCGACGGTTTTGGCCCGCCCTCGGCCGCGGCCCTCGACGCGGTGCGCACCGACCGCACCCGGGCCCTGCTGTTCTCGAACCCGGGCAACCCCACCGGCGCGGTCTGGACGGCTGACCAGGTGGGCGGCGTGCTCGAATGGGCCGTGCAGCGCGATCTTTTCGTCATCGCCGACGAGGTCTACCGCCAGATCTGGTTCGGCCAGCCCGCGCCCACCGCGCTGGCCTTCGACTTCGCCAAAGAGCACGTGCTGGCCGTCGACTCGATGTCCAAGACCTGGGCGGCCTGCGGCCTGCGCCTCGGCCTGCTCATCTGCCGCAACCGCGCGGTGATGGAGCGGGTCGAGCGCCTCGGCCAGGCGCGGCTCGGGCCCCAGCCCCTCGCCCAGGCGGCGGGTGAGGCCGCTTTTGCCCTGCCCGAGCGCTATTACGCCGAGCTGCGCGCCACCTGGGGCGCCCGGGTCGACGCGCTGCACGCCGGCGTGGCGGCCATCCCCGGCGTCCGCACCCACAAGCCGATGGGCGCCTTTTATTTGATGGCCTCCCTCCCCGTGGCCGACACCGAGGCCTTCGCCCGCTTCTTGGTCGAGCGCTTCGAAGACAACGGCGAGAGCGTCATGTTGGCCCCGGGGCCGGGCTTCTTCGGCGACCCGGCCAACGGGCGGGATCTGGTGCGCCTCGCCGCGGTCTACGAGCCTGAGCGCCTGGGTCGGGCGGCCACGCTGCTCGGGGCCGCGCTGCAGGCCTTCGCGGCCGCTGGCGGCTGATGGGGCCCCGGGGCGGGCGCCTGCCCCCGGGCCCGCTCGCCCGCGGGGGCCTGACCGCCGGCCTCGGGCTCCTGCTCGCCTTGGGGCTGCCCCAGGGTGATCTGCGCTTGCTGGCTGATCCGGCGCGGGCGGTGGCCCTGCGCCAGCCCGAGGCGCTGCTCCTCGCCCTGATCGGCCTGCTGCTGCTCCTTTTGCTGCTGCTGCCCCAGGCCCTCCTCGCGCTGCCTGGCCGCCTGCTCCGCCCGCTGCGTGGGGCCGGGCGCCTGCTCCCCGCCGGGCTGCTCCTGCTCGGGCTGGGGGCGGGCGCCGTCGAGGCGGCGGCCGACGGCTGGCGCGCCGCCGGCGTGGACTGGCATGACAGCTACCTCGGCGCCTACGCCCTGCTGCACGGTGATCTGGTCTTCTATGCGCCCTATCGCTTCCCGCTCTACCCGGCGCTGGGCGGGGCGCTCAGCCGGGCGCTGGGCCTGCCGCTCCCCCAGGCCCTGCAGCTGCTCAGCCTCGTCGCCCTCGCGGGGATCGCTGTGCCCGTCGCCATCCTCGGGCGGGCGCGCCTGGGCGTGGGCCCGACCGTGGCCGCGGCGGCCTGCGCCCTGGGCCTCCCCTCCCTGCAGGTCAACGCCCACGCCGTGACCCCCTACCCGCTGTTCGCGGGCGCCTTCGCCTTGCTGCTCTGGGGGCTGGTCGAGGCGGCGGGCGGGCGGCTGCGCGGCTGGGCCCTCGGTGGTGCGGGCGCGGCCCTGGTCTTCCTCGCCGACGTCAAGGGCCTGCTGCCCGGCCTGGTCGGGCTTGGGCTGCTGCTGGCCCTGCTCCCCGCGCTGCGGGCGCGGCCCGGTCGGCGCCTGGGCGCGCTGGTCTTGGCCCTGGCCCTCGGCCTCGGGCCCACCGGGGCGGCCCACGGGTGGATGGCCGGCCTGCCGGTGATCCCTCTGAGCCTCGAGGAGCACAGCGCGCGGGTGCTCGAGGACGGCCGCCT
This sequence comes from Deltaproteobacteria bacterium, assembly GCA_016792625.1. Taxonomy (GTDB): domain Bacteria; phylum Myxococcota_A; class UBA796; order UBA796; family UBA2385; genus JAEUKK01. Next base: position 44,600 of record JAEUKK010000203.1, read on the forward strand.
GGCCAGCGCGGCCTCCAGCGGCACGGTCTTTGGGCAGCTCCGCGGGCCCCTGCAGCCGATTCGCGCCCTGATGGACGTGCAGCGCGCCCTCTCCGCGCCTGAGCGGGCCGAGCGGGTGGCCCAGCACCGGGCGGGCTCGCTGCAGCGCCTCCGCCGCGACTTCCCGGGCCTGACCTGGCGCAGCCTCGCCTTGGCTGGGCTGGGCCTGCTCCTCCCCCTGCGCGGCCCGCGCCTGCGCGGCTTTTTGGGCGGCGCGGTCGCGCTGCTGCTGCTGGCCACCACCGGCGGCCTCGCCGGGCTCGAGTACCAAGAGCGCTACGTGCTCCACGCGGCACCCTGGGTGATCTTGGGCCTCGTGGGCGGGCTCTGCGCGGGGAGCGGCGCCTTGCTCGCCGCCGCGCGGGGTGAGGTCGCCCGCCCGGCCGGTGGGCTGATGGGTGCGCTGGTCGTGGTCTTCGCCTTGGCCTGGCCCGGCTCACCCCTGGCGCTGGGGCGCGGGGAGGGCGCGCGCCTCGACCCCTCGACCGGCGGCGGCGGCGAGCAGGCCCTCGCCGCGTGGTCTGCGGGCGCCCTGCGGCCGGATGACCTGCTGCTCGACACCACGTGGATGATGTCGGGGGTGCTGCTGCTCGGGCACCACGCGGTCGCCCGCGTGCCCGGCGACTACCCCTCGCTTGGCGTGCCCTTCCCCCAGGGGCGCTGGCGGGTGAGCCGGCCCTGGCCGGCGGAGGGTGGGCGTCGGCTCGCCTTGGTCGGTCGGCGGCCTGCGCCCCCCAACCAGGTGCGACGGGCCGAGACGAACGCCGGGCAGCGGATCCTCGACGACCCGGGCTGGGCGCCCATCTGGGAGAGCACCCGGGGGGAGCTGGTCGTGCTCGAGCACCGCGGCGCCGAGGCGCCCGCTTGGTGGCTGCCGGGCGGCCTCAGCGGCCCGTCGGCCCATGGTCGGCGCTGAGGGGGAGGGCGCGTTTTCCGGCGAAGCGCGGGCGCAGGGCCCGGCCAGCGAGGCCATAGGCGAGCCGGAGCAGCCAGCGCGGGGCCCCGGCGCCGGCCCAGATGCCGAGCGCGGCGGCCAAGCCCGGGACGGCCACGGCTTGATCGCGGTCGATGGCGCGGATCCCCGCGGCGGCGCAGTCCGCGGCCGACAGCTCGATGAAGGCGGGCACCCGCTGGCCGGTGGGGTTGCCGGCCACCTGCTCAAACTCGGTGGCCACCGGCCCCGGGCAGAGCTGGACGATGCGCAGGCCCGTGCCGGCGAGCTCGGCGCGGAGGGCCTCGGTCATCGCGCTCACGTGGTGCTTGGTGCCCACATAGGCGGAGAAGAAGGGGGCCCAGGTCAGGCCGAAGCCCGAGCTGACCTGCAGGACGGCGCCGCGGCCGGCGGCCAGCATGGGGTTCAGCGCGGCGCGGGTGAGCAAAGTGAGCCCCACCACGTTGGTCTGGAGCATCTGCAGCAGCTTGTCTTCGGGGCACTCGTGCAGCAGGCCGATGTCGCCCATGCCGGCGTTGTTGATGAGCACGTCGAGGCGGCCGTGGCGGCGCAGCGCCCCCTCAACCAGGGCGGCGGGCGCGGCTGGATCGGTGAGATCAGCGCCCTCGACGTCGACCACGAGGCGTGGGTGGGCGGCGCGCAGCGCGGCGGCCAGGGCCTCGAGGCGGTCGGCCCGGCGGGCGACCAACACCAGGGCGCGGACCCGCGGCGCGAGCTGGGCGGCCATGGCGGCGCCGATGCCGCTGCTCGCCCCGGTGAGGAGGACGACGCCGTCGTCGATCGGGCTCGGGCTGCGCATCGGTGCTCCTGGGGCGCGCTGCCCCTCAAGGGGGTGGGCGGGCGGACGATGGGATGTGCGGCGGTCCGGGTAGCCCACTTGTGGGCCGCTCGTCCGCGGGGGGCCAAGATGCGGCAGACAGCACGGGGCGCCGCGGGCAGGCGCTGGGCGCGGGGGCGGGCATGAGCGCCGAGGCGCAGGGCCCGCTCGAGGCTGAGCTGCCGGGCGAACAGCCGCTCGACGCGGGGCTCATCGATGGGGCCGAGGCCGCGCGGGCCGCGGCGCGGGCGCGCGCCCAGGACCGGCGCGGGGCGCTGTTCGGGCTGGTGCTCAGCGCGATCGAGGACGCGGTCTGTGTCGTGGAGCCCTCCGGTCGTCTGAGCGGCGAGCTGAGCGAGAGCTTCGCCCGCCGCTTCCCCATGGCCGCCGCGGGCCGCCGGCTCTCTGCGGTGATCGCCGCGCAGGACGATGACTTCGCCGCGCGGTGTGATGGGGTCTTCGAGGGGCTCAGCCTCCGCGCCGATCCGGCCGCGCTGGCGCTGATCCCGACCACGCTGCACCATGGCGGCGCCGCGTTCCACTGCCGGGCCCTGCCCCTGATCGGAGAGGACGGCCTCGAGGGCGTCGTCGTGGTGATCTCCGCCCCCGTGCTGATCGCGCCGGTCGACAGCAGCGCCGCGGTGGCCGATGCCCTCGCGCTGGGGCAGGCGGTGGTGGCCGATCTGGACGGCGTTCTGGAGCGGCTGGACCGCGGGCGCGCCTTGGTGGGCGCGGTGGTCGACCGCGGAGAGGGCGGCCCGGCGCTGGTCGAGCGCATGCTGGGCTTCGCTGCAGAGATCGGCGCGGCCGGTCAGCGGCGCCTCGCCGACGCCTTTGCCTGCTGCGGCGCCGCGCTGGGCGGGCCAGCGGCGGGCGTGGCGCGCGCCACGCTCGGGCGGGCCTGGGCCGTGCATGAGGAGCGGGTCGAGGCGCTGGCCCGCGGGCGGGCCGACCGGGTCGAGGTCAGCGCGGTCGAGCTGCTGCGGCTGCGGCAGCTCATCCAGGGCGGCGCGTCGGCCGACCTGCTGCTGTCGACCACCTACTTTTGGGGAGAGGAGCCCGCGGTGGATCGCCTGCGCCGGATCGCGGCCCGGGCCGCCGCCCATGCCGGGCGCTTGGGGCGCGTGGTCGAGCTGCAGGCCGACGCGCAGGACCAGCTCCGCGTGCCGGCGGGGCGTTTTGGCCGGCTGTGGGAGGCCCTCGCTCGCCTCGTCGAAGAGGAGATCGCCCGCGCCATCGAGATCCCCGATGATCGCCAGCGGGCAGGGAAGGGTGAGCGGGCCCACATCGCGCTGCGGGCCCGGGCCTGCGCGCGCCCTGGCCATGCCCCGCCCGGGGCGGTGCGCCTGCTCGAGCCCGCGCCAGGGGGCGAGAGCTGGGTGCTGGTCGAGCTGACCGACGACGGCCGCGGGGTGCACTGGCCAGCGGTGGTCGCGGCGGCCACCGCGGCGGGGCTGCCCTGCGCCACCCCCGCCGAGCGGGTCGCGGCGCTGTTCTCGGGCGCGGTGGGGCCGGCCCAACGTGAGCTGCGCGACGCGCTGGCCGCGCTGGGCGGCTGCGTCGAGCTGAGCTCGCGGGCAGGGGTCGGCGCCCACCTCGCGCTCTACATGCCGCTGACCGACGTCGATCAGCGGGCCGAAGGCGCGCGGTGAGCACCAGACCCACCGCGGCGCTCAGCGCCGGCGGCGCAGACCGAGCAGGGCGAGCGCGCCGCTGAGCAGGCCGACCAGGCCGCTGAGCGGGCCGCGCGGGGCGGTGGCGCAGCCGACCTTCCCGCTGCCGCCGACGAAGTTGCCCTCTGGGCCCGCGGCCAGCGCGCCGGTGTCGACCTCGACGTCCTCTCCATCGGTGCCGTCGGTGCCATCCGCGCCGTCGTTGCCATCGGCGCCGCCGGTGTCGTCTTCGACGGGCAGGCAGTCCTCGTCGTAGCCCGGGGCGTTGGGGTAGACCGCGGGGTCGGTGTCGGCGCAGTCGGTCGGGTAGAGCACGCCGTCGCGGTCCTGGTCGGCGTCATTGCCGTCGCAGTCTTGATCGAGGCCGTCGTACCAGAGCTCCTCGGCCTCGGGGTGGGCGCCGCTGTTGGCGTCATCGCAGTCGCTGCCGCCGAAGTCGGCCGAGGCGAAGCCATCGCCGTCGACGTCATACTCGTCGGTGTCGTCGCAGTCGGTGATCAGGCCGTCGTAGGCCGCGTCGGGCGCGCCCGGGTACACGTCGTCGCGCGCGTCATCGCAGTCGGTGCCGCCGTAGGTGGCGCTGGCGTACCCATCGCCGTCGAAGTCGTTGTCGTCGGCGGGGTCGCAGTTGTCGTCGACGCCGTCGTAGAAGCGCTCGGTGGCCGCGGTCGAGATGGCCTCGTTGAGGTCGTCGCAGTCGAGGCCGCCGCAGTCGGTCGCGTCCTCTCCGTCCTCGTCCACGTCGCAGAGGTCGGCGCCGTCGCAGTCCTGGTCGACGCCGTCGTACTCGAGCTCCTCGGCGCCCGGGTAGACGGTGTTTTGGGCGTCGTCGCAGTCGCCGAAGCCGGTGAGGGCGCCCTGCCAGCCGACCGCGTCGGGCAGGCACTCGACAAAGGCGTCGCTGTCGTTGTCTTGCTCAAGCGCGCCCAAAGCGCCGTCACAGTCGTCATCGAGGCCGTCGCAGAGCTCGGCGGCCCCCGGGGCGACGTAGGCGCGGGTGTCGTCGCAGTCGGTGCCCGCGGTCACGTAGCCGGCCGAGGCGCTGCACTCGCGGCGGCTCAGCGCCGGGTCGCCGGCCCCGTCGCTGTCGGCGTCACGGTAGGTGGTCAGCGCGTCGCTGGCGTCATTGTCGACGAGGCCGTCGCAGTCCTGATCGACGCTGTCGCAGACCTCGGTGGCGCCCGGGTAGGTCGAGCTCACCGCGTCGTCGCAGTCGGTGTTGTCGTCGGCGTAGCCGGTGGGCTGCGCGCAGTCGCGGCGCACGTCGAGCAGGCCCGTGGTGCGCGTGCCGAAGCTGTCGCCGTCGACGTCGCGGTACCAGAGGCGGGCGTCTGCGGCGTCAGGCTCGTCGACAACGGTGTCGCAGTCGTCATCGAAGGTGTTGCAGTACTCAGTGGCGCCGGGGTTGGTGGCGGCCCGGCCGTCGTCGCAGTCGGTGCTGTCGGCGGAGTAGCCGAGGGGCAGGGTGCAGGCGCGGGTGGTCGAGCTGAGGTCACCGTACCCGTCGGTGTCGCCGTCGCGGTACCAGGTCAGGGCGTCGGTGGCGGTGGCCTCGTTGACCGTGCCGTCGCAGTCGTCGTCAAAGGCGGTCGCGCAGCGCTCGTCGGCGGCGGGGTTGACCAGGATGCGGCCGTCGTCGCAGTCCCCGCCGGTGAGGCTCAGCCCTGGGCGGATGCTGCACTCGGCCGCGGTGCTCGGGCCGCCGAAGCCGTCGCGGTCGTTGTCCACGAAGAAGGTGGTCAGATCGGTCGAGGTCGGGCCGTCGACGGTGCCGTCGCAGTCATTGTCGACGAGGTCGCAGACCTCGACCGCGCCGGGGTTGACGGTGATCGCCGCGTCATCGCAGTCGCCCGGGACGTCGGCCACCCCCGGGGGCGCCTCGCAGGCCATGACCGGGGTCGTGCCGAAGCCATCGCCGTCGCCGTCGAGGTACCAGGTGCCCTCGCCGATCGAGCCCGACTCGTCGGTGTCACCGTCGCAGTCGTTGTCTTGCGCGTCGCAGACCTCGTCGGCGTCGGGGTTGATGTTCAGGTCGCTGTCGTCGCAGTCGCCGTCGATGCTGACCGAGCCCGGCGGCGGCGCGCAGCTCATGCCGCTGGCCCCGCCAAAGCCGTCGCCGTCATCGTCGGCGTACCAGAGCTCTTCGCCGGTGGCCCCGGCCTCGTCGATGTCGCCGTCGCAGTCGTTGTCGACGCCGTCGCAGTCCTCGACCGCCGAGGGGTTGATCGCCGCGTTGGTGTCGTCGCAGTCGGTGTAGACCGAGGCCCCGTCGCCGTCGGCGTCGAACTCCCAGTTGACCACCTCGGTGAGCTCGCTGTCGCTGATGCCGCTGAGCTGGCCCTCGACCCCGAGGCCCGCGATGAGCGCGGTGCTGGTCGCCGCCGCTGCGTCGTTGAGGCGCTGGGTGAGGAAGGTCAGCAGCCGCACGGTCTGCCCGGCGGGGATGGTCAGCAGGTAGCTGCTGGTGAGCTGGCCGCCGTTGGAGCTCGTGAAGGTGTAGGTGCTCGGGGCGAGGGCGCCGCCGGTGCCCCACCAGACGAAGCCGAGCGAGGGATCGACGGTGGTCGGCGCGCTGTCGTCGGTGGTGACCCAGGTGTCGTCGGTGGTCAGGAGCGCGTCGCCCGAGCTGGTCGAGCGCAGGACCGTGTTGCTGTCGCTGCCCAGTGAGCCGTTCGCCAAGCCCGTGGTGCCGGTGATCGCGCCGATGCTCACCCGCAGCGTCACCGTCGTCGTGCCGGTGTTGGTGAAGCTGTCGAGGTAGCGCAGGTAGCCGACCGTACCGGTGCCGGGCACAAACGCTCGGCGCTGCACCGAGACGGGGGTCGTGCCCACGGTCACCGACAGGGCGCTCATCGTGACCTCGCGGCTGTCGGCGCTCAAGGTCTCGGTGGTCGAGGTGTAGAGCGTGAGGCCTGACACGCTGCAGTTGGTCGGGAAGGTCGCGCTGAAGCTCGTGCTCGGGTTGATGCACAGCTTGCCGTAGTTGTCGTAGCTGTCGGAGCGGCCCGAGGTGCCGTGGCCGCCGTCGTTGATCGAGCCGTCACCGATGCTGTCGACCTCCCAGTCGAAGGTCTGCGGGTCGACGAAGGTGACATCAGCGTGCGCAGCTGCGGGCGCGAGGAGCAGCGAGAGCGCGGCGAGGGCGGAGCGGCGGGTGGACATGAAGGCCTCGTTTGGGGTCTGGCGGGATGGCTTCAGGTTTGTGGGTCCGGGCCCAGGCCCGGGATCCTATCCTGTCAATTCTATGTTTGGCCGCTCAAGTGCGCCCGCCCACGCAGGGCATGGGGGTGGGCGCGCAGAGGCGCCGATGCGGGGCGCCCTCTCACATGGCCGGGGATGGGCCGGACAGGGGGGTGGAAGGTGCGGGTAATCCCGTGGCGGGGGTGTGGGGCCCCCAAGTTCGCACCTTGCGCATGTGGTCCGCCGCGCTATTTGCCGCGTCCTCTCCATAGGAGCGATCATGCGCACCCAGCTCATCACGTTCAGCCTCGTCCTCCTCGCCGCCTGCGGCGGCGATCCGCCCCCCCCGCCGCCGGCTCCGGCGCCCGCCCCGGTCGCCCCGGCGCCCGCCCCCGAACCTCCGCCGGCCCCGGCTCCGGCCCCCGCCGCTGACGGCGCCCCGATGACCGTCGACGGCCTGAACGCCGCCCGCGAGGCCAACGTCGGCAAGGCCGTCACCGTCAAGGGCGCCTACGGCAACGTCACCAAACAAGACGCGCCGGCCCAGATCAACATCTCCATCCACACCGACGACAAGCTCGAGGGCGACGCCAAGAAGCTCCTCTGCATCGTTGATGTGGCCAAAGAGGCCGACCTCGCCGCCTTCGCCGAGAAGGGCGCGGTCGTCGTGACCGGCACCGTGGCCAAGGACGACTTCTTCGGCAGCGCCAAGCTCGAGGGCTGCGTCGTGACCGCCGATCCGGCCGCTCCCCCCGCCGAAGAGGGCGGCAAGGCCGGCAAGGGCAAGGGCAAGGGTGGTGACGAAGGTGAAGGCGGCAAGGCCGGCAAGGGCAAGGGTAAGGGCAAGGGCAAGGGCGAGTGAGCCCCCCGGGTCGGGCTGGCGCTGCGCTCCTCGGGCGCGCGCCCACCTGACCCGTCCCCTGCCGCTCCCCGGGCTCCCGGGGTGCGCCAAAGCGGCCCCCTGTCCGTGTGACAGGTGGGCCGCTGCGGCGTTTTGGGTCTGACCCGCCGATGCGCGCCCGCCGCTCAGCCGCCTCGGGCCCGTCGCGGCGCGGGGCCGCGGGCCGCCGACCACACGACCGCCACGGTGATGAGGCCGAAGGTCCCTGCGAGGGCCCAGGCCGCGATGAGGTCGCCGGCCTGCGCGGTGAGGCCGGCGGCGGGGGCGCTCAGCCCCGGCCAAGCGTCCGAGACCCGCACCGTGAGCTGGCCCGAGCGGCGCGCGGCCTCCCAGTCGGCTTCGGGGAGGGAGACCCAGAGATCGGCGCGGCCGGTCGCGTCGCTGTGCCCCGCGCCGCTCGCCAGCCGGTAGCGGAGCTCGTGGCTCGGCCCCGTGCGCCGGCTGTGCATCACCCGCGTGTCGACCACGGTGGCCTGCGCGCTGTGGCCGGTCAGCAGCAGCGCGGCGAGGCGGGCCGACTCCCCGGCGGAGAGCGCGGCGAGCAGCAGCGAGAGGCCGCCGGCGATGAGGGCGATCAACGCGAGGCCGAGGCGGCGGCGGTTGGCGATCATCGCACCGCCATAGCGCCGCGGCCGGTGCTCCGCGGCCCCCCCCCCTCGACGCCGACCCGCGCGCCCGGCAGCCTGGGGGCCACCCGCGACGGGTTCAGTGCGTCGTGGCGCCAGCGGTGCCCGGCTGAGCTGGGCCCGCCGGTGCCCCCGAGCCCGGCGGCGGCGCGGCCCGGACCCGCGCGGCGGCCTGGTCGACCGCGTGCAAGATCTGCCGTGCGTCGTCAATGAGGGCGAGGCCCGCCGAGGTGGGCGCCACGCCGTCGGCCCGCCGGTCGAAGAGCGGCACGCCCAGCTCTTCTTCGAGGGCGTGCAGCTTGCGGGTCAGCGGGGGCTGGCTGATGTGCAGGCGGCGGGCGGCCCGGGTCAGGCTGCCCTCCTCGGCGATGGTGACAACGGCGCGCAGCTGGTCGAGGCTCATGCCGGAACTCTACCGCCGCGGGCCCCGGCCGGGGCGGGCCATGCCGAGGTGGTATGGGCGCCCTGGGCGGCCGCGCGTGAGGAGCGGGCATGACCCAGCACGATCTGCCCCTGCCCGTCCTCCGCCCCCGACAGATTGACGCCATGCGCCGCGCCGGCGCCGCCGCGGCCGCCACCCTCGCGCGTGTGGGCGCCGCCCTCGGCCCGGGCATGCGCGGCGACGAGGTGGACCGCATCGTGCGCGAAGACACCAAGGCCCGCGGCGGCACCTGCGCCCAGCTCGGCTACCGGTCTGGCCGCGGCCCGGCCTTCCCCGCCGCGGTCTGCCTGAGCCCCAACGCGGTGGTCTGCCATGGCCTGCCCACCGCCGAGGTGGTGCTGCAGGACGGTGATATCGTCAATGTCGACGTCACGACCTGCCTGCATGGCTGGCATGGCGACACCTCGGCGACCTTCTTCATCGGCGATCCATCGCCGGCCGCGCGGGCCCTGGTGGCGCTCGCCCGCCGCTGCCGCGATCTGGCGGTGGCCTTGGCCGGGCCGGGGGTGCGGCTCGGGGCGCTGGGCGCGGCGATCGAGGCCGAGGCCCGGGCTGCGGGCTGCTCGGTGGTCGGCGAGTACGGCGGGCACGGGATCGGCGCGCAGATGCACCTGCCGCCCTTCGTGCCGCACACGGGGCCGGCCCACCGCGGCCCGCTGCTGCGCGAGGGGGTCTGCTTCACCGTCGAGCCGATGATCAACGCCGGCGGCCCCGCGGTGCGCCTGCGGGCCGACGGCTGGACGGTCGAGACGGCCGACGGGCGCCTGTCGGCGCAGTTCGAGCACACGGTGCTGGTGACGCCGCATGGCGCTGAGGTGCTGACCCTCCACGTTTAGGGTGCGGGTTCGGTTGTGGCGCGCGCCCGCCGGCGTCGCAGGGCGAGCAGCAGCCCCAACCCCGTCAGCGCCGCGCCGGGGGTGGTCGGGGCGCCCGCGCAGCCGGTCGGCTCCCCCTTGGCGCTGCCTTCGGGCGCGTCGGCGCGGGTGTCGTCCACGGCGCTCCCTCCGTCTGCGCCGCCGCCGTCTGCGCCGTCGCTGGCGTCATCCCCGCCGTCCATCCCAGCTCCACCATCGGCGCCGTCTGCGCTGCCCTCACCCGCGCCCGTGTCGGCGCCGCCCCCCTCCACCGCGAAGATAAAGGCCTGCAGGCCGCTGCTCTCGACGACCAGCGCGCCGCCCTCGACGGTGGCCCTGGCGCCGCTGAGGCCGTCGACCAGCCGCGCGCCCTCGGCGAGCGTGATGGGCAAGCGAAGGGTGGCCGGGGCGTGCCCTCGGTGCAGCAAGATCCAGCGCTGGTCGCCGCTCTCGGCGTCCTCCCGCACAAAGGCGTAGACCCGCTGGGCGTCGTCGGCCAGCCAGGGCAGCATCGCGCCGCGCCGCAGGGCGGGTGAGGCGGCCCGCAGCGCGCCGAGCGCCGCGTAGTGCGCCAGCAGGCCATCTTCGACCGCGAAGCCCAGATCGGGCCAAGGCATGGGCGCGCGGTTGTGGGGGTCGTCCTGGTAGATGGCGCCGTCCCAGACCGAATCGGCGCGAATGCCGAGCTCATCGCCATAGTAGACCGCCGGCACCCCGGGGTAGCTGTACTGCAGGGCGGCGAGCACCGCTTGTTTGCGCAGCGCCAAGGCGCGGTCACCGGCGCTGATCTGGGTGAGCATCCACCCAATGCGGCTGGTGTCGTGGCTGCCCAGCAGGTTGTACATCGCCCGCCAGGCGGGGGGCGGCGTGTCCTCGCGGATGGCCTCGAGGCGGGCGTGCAGGCCGGACTCGCTGATCGCGTCGACGCGGCCCGAGTCCCGCCAGGGCGCGCTGTCATTGTCGATGAAGCCGCCGCCCTCGCAGCCCGCGCCGCCGCAGTGGTCGAACATCCAGTCCATCGCGGCGCTGCGGAAGCGGTAGTTCATCAGGGTGTCGAGCTCGCCCCCGAGCAGCAGGCTGGTGGCGTCGCCCCACTCTTCGCCGATGAGGATGGCCTCGGGGTCTTGGTCTTTGACCGCCGCGCGAAAGCCCTCCCAGAAGTCATTGTCGGGGTCATGGGCGAGGCCGCGGTCGACCTCTCCGGCCACGTCGAGGCGCCAGCCGCGGGCGCCCTCGGCCACCCAGCGCCGCGCGACGCTGTCCTCGTCGGCCCAGAGGGTGGCCCGCACGGCCGCATCGTCGGCGCGCAGCTTGGGGATATGAAAATAGGTGGCCCAGGCCTCATAGGTCTGGCCGTCGGCGCAGCGCACGGTCTCGCCGGTGCGCTCATCTCGGGCCGCGTTCGCGAAGTGCGGCACCGAGAACCACCCCCGGTACGGAGAGGAGGCGCTCTCACACGCGCCCGAGCCGTCGTTCGACCCGGGGCCGTCGGTCACCTGCACGCGACCGTCGGCGCCCCAGCGGCTGTAGAGGTCAAAATAGACGCTGTCGGCGCTGACGTGATTAAAAACCCCGTCGAGCACCAGAGAGACCCCCGCGGCCCGCGCGGCATCGACCAGGGCCGACCAGTCTTCGAGCGCGCCCAGCTCGTCGTCGATGCGGTGGTAGTCGACGGTGTCGTAGCGGTGGTTGGTCGAGCTGGCGAAGATGGGGTTGAGGTAGAGCGCCGTGACCCCGAGCGCGGTCAAGTGGCCCAAGCGGGCGTTGATCCCGGCGAGATCGCCGCCGGCATAACAAGAGGCCCGCTGCTGGTCGGCCCCCGCGCAGGGGCCCACAAAACCTTCAGACCAGCCGAGCGCGCGGTCATGCTCGCCGTAGGACCAGCCCGCGCCGGGGATGGGGTCGTTCGACGTATCCCCGTTGTCGAAGCGGTCGGGGAAGACCTGATAGGCGACCCCTTCGGTCCACCAGCTTGGGGTGGTGAAAGCCGGGTCGTAGACGGTGAGCTGAAAAGACCGGCTGTCGTCCCAGCTGTCGCTGACCACCCCGGGGCCCCCGCCGGTGGTGTGTGGGTCGTCATCAACGTAGTAGTCGACGTCTTCGCCGTTGCGCACCTCCCAGAAGTAGTAGAGGATGGTCGGCGTGGCTGGCAGCGGCAGCTCGAGCGCCCACCACTGCACCGCGCCGAGGGTCGGGTCGTCTTCGGCCACGCCCGGGCTGGCCTCGACCCAGGCCTCGGCGGCGCGGGCGGCGTCCCAGATCCGCAGCCGCACCCGATCTGCGTCATGTGCGCAGGTGCGCAGGGCGAGGCGGACCGGCGCGCCGCCCGCGGGCTGTGCGCCAAAGGCGCTGCGCTGGGCAGGGTCGAAGCTGTCGTGCAGCAGGCCATTCCAAGCGATGTCGCCGTCGCCTGCGGTGCCGTCGCACTCGCCGGCGGCGGCGGTGCGGGGCAGGGCCAGCGCAGGGAAAAGCAGGGCGGGGAAGAGCAGCGCGGCGGGCCGCGGGCCGCGTGCGCGCCGGGGGAAGCTGGGCATGGACCACCTCCGCCCGGGTGGTAACTCAGGCCTGAGTCACGCCAAACCTCCGGGCGCGCCCCTCCGCTGCGCTCCGGGTCGGCCCCCCGCCCGGGTCGCGGCCCCGATCCGCCGCGGCCGCGGTCCGCGGCGGGGCCGCTCCGCCGCTGCGCGGCCGGCCTGCGGCCGCCGGCGGGGCGCCTCGCGCGGGGCGGCGCTCAGCAGCCGCTGGACAGGGCGCTGCTGTCGACCGTGATCACCGTGCAGCTGGTCAAGCTCGCGTCGCCGGCCCGGTCGGTGATCGTGGCCCGCGCCTCGTGCGCGACGGTGGCCCCCGCGCCGATGAGGTTGGCGGTCGCCCGGTCGCGCAGCCAGAGCTGGGCCCCCGCGCCGCCGATGACGAGGTCCGCGCCGGCCTCGCCGAGGGCGCGCACCCCCGCGCCGGTCACCGAGGCCGTGGCGTTGCGGCAGACCCACAGCGTGAGGCCGTCGTCGCTCACCGCCGACGCGGTGCGCACCACGAGGGTGTCGGCGGGCAAAACGACGTGGCAGGGGTCAATTGGGGCGCCGGTATCCCCGCCGGTGGTCCCTCCGTCGGTGGTGCCGCCGTCGGTCGTTCCACCGTCTGTGGTGCCGCCGTCTGTGGTGCCGCCATCGGTCGTTCCGCCGTCGGTGGCGCCGCCGTCGGTCGTTCCGCCATCGGTGGTGCCTCCCCCGTCGGTCGTACCGCCGTCCGCAGGCCCGCCGTCGGTGGTCCCGCCATCGGTGGTGCCTCCCCCGTCGGCCGCGCCGCCGTCGGCGTCGCCCGTGTCGGTGGCGCCGCCGTCGCTGGCCGCGCCCTCACCGGCCCCGCCGTCGATCGCGCCACCTTCGGCGCCGCCCGGCCCCGGATCGGTCTGCCCGCCGCTGTCGGTGGCGACCGACGCCGCTTCACCCTGCACTTTGTCGTCGTGCAGCTGGGGGGCGCAGGCGGCGAGCAGGCTGAGCCAGGCGGCGGCGGGCAGGCGCCATGCCGGCCGGCTCAAGAGTCACACAGCGTGCTGGGGAGCACGTCGCTCGTGTGGCCAAGGTGCGGGATGCAGGCCGAGATGCTCGTGTCGATCACCACAAAGCCTGACCCCGCCCAATGGCAGAAGACCACCTTGCCGTCGGCCGCGGTCTGGAACAGGTCGAGGTAGCCCGAGGTGGCCGCCGCATAGGCGCAGAAGTCGGCGTCACCGGGGTCGGGCGCGGGCGCGCCGGTGTCGGCCCCGCTGGGCGGGGCGCCGGTGTCCGCGCCGCTGGGCGGGGCGCCGGTGTCCACGCCGCTGGGCGGGGCGCCGGTGTCGACCGCGCTGCCATCGGTGGATCCGCCGTCGGTGGATCCTCCGTCGGTGGTGCCGCCGTCGGAGCCTCCGCCATCGCTGGTCCCGCCGTCGCTGGTGCCGCCGTCGCTGCTCCCCCCGTCGCTGGTGCCGCCATCGCCGGAGCCCCCGTCGCTGCTCCCCCCGTCGCTGGCGCCGCCGTCGGCGCCCCCGCCCTCATCGCCCGGGGTGCTGATGCCGGCGTCGCCCGCGCCCTCGTCGCCGCTGCCGCTGCTGCCGCCGTCGGTCAGACCGTCGTCGCTGCCATCATTCTGCGCGAGCGGCGGGCCCTCGACCCAAGGCTCAGGTTCGGCGTTCGCGCCGTCCTTCCCGGTGAAGCCGTAGTCGCTGCAGCCGCCGAGCAGCAAGAGCAGCGTCCAGCGCGTGGACGAGGGGATGTGCATGGGGACCTCGGGGCGGGCATGGGCCGCAGGGTGCTTCGGCGGTCAGGCTACCTGCCGCGGGCGCCCCGCCGGTGAGGACCTGCCCCCTGCTGGGCCCTGGGGCGCCAACAACTGCCCTCACCCCGAGTACGAGCCGCCGCCCCTGCGCGGGCGGGCCCGGCCCCGCCCGCCCCGCCAACGCCCGCCAACAGTCGACCCGCAAGCTCCGTGCTGGCGTTTAGGCTCGGGGGGCCGGAGGGCGCATGGTCAGCAAGCAGCAGGGTCGGGACGCGGGGCAGCGGGGCGGCGCACAGGCCGGGGATCGGGGGGCCGAGGCGGGCCCAGCCCGCGCGGCGGGGGCGGGCAACGCGGCCCGGGCCGGCCAGCTCGGCCTCGGCCGGGGCGGTGCCGGCGGCGGGGGCGGCTTTGGCTGGGGCGCCGCCGCCGGCGCCGCGCTCGAGGGAGAGGAGCGCGGGGCCCCGCGCGCCGCTGCGCCCACGCCCCGCGCGCACGGCCGCGGGGCCGGCGCCCACGCGGGCGCCTGCGGCTGCGTTCAGTGCGTTGGCGGCGGCGGATCGGCCCGGCACCCCGACTTTCGCGAGGTCTACGCGGATGGCTCCAGCGCCCGGCCGGGCGGCGGCCCCGGGCGGGCCCCGGCCGACGAGCCCCAGCTCGGGGCGGGCCCCGCCGCGCCCACCTTCGGCGGGCAGGGTGAGGCCGCGTCGGCGGGGGCGGTGACGACCGGGAAGCACCCCGACTTTCCTGAGGTCTACGGCCAGACCTGGTTCGCCATCCCCTCGCTGCCGGCCGCGCCGCGGGTGCGGTTCACTGTCGAGAAGAACATCCTGCCCTGGAAAGAGGACTACACGGTCAAGGTCTCGCCGGTCGCCGAGCCCGCGGGCTGCAGCTGGCCGGTGCTCTGCACGCCCGAGAACAACGACGGCTACAAGATCGACGCGCCGCAGCCGGAGTACCCAGATCTCGATCACTACGTCATTGTCAGCTCTTCCGCCGCCGAGCACATCATGGCGGCCGAGGACCAGCACGTGCAGGACCTCGACGCCGGCTGGCTCATCGCGGCCATCCACCTCGCCGACGGCATCAACCGCGTCGCGGCGGGCGAAGGCGCCTCGGGCGCCGACCCGAGCGCCCTGCAGTCGGCCCTCGCCGAAGACATCGTGTCGGAGCTCGGGGCCTACGGGCAGACCATCAAGGGCGCGGTCGCCAGCGGTGGCTCGATGGAGTCGCCGGTGGCCACGGCCATGACCAAGGCCTTCGCCGCCTCAAAAACGCAGCGCGACAGCACGGGGGGCCACAGCTTCCCGCTGCAGCTGTACACGGCCCACGTGGATCAGGGAAAGGTCGCCTCGATGGTGACCGACGACAAGGCACCGCCCGCCACCGCCTCGTCTGCGGTGGTCAACACCGACACCTTGGCCTAAGCGCGGCCCTTTGACGACGGCGGGGGGCGTTGCGGGGGGCTGGCTCCCCGCCCACCGCGCTCTGCCTGACCGTGACGGTGGGCGCGGGCGGTGGGGCCTGCCTCAGCCCTGCCCGTCGGCCCTCACCAGCGGTAGCCGACCCGGGTGCGCAGCGTGTGGATGCGGGCGCCCGGGTTGATCGTGTCGCCGGTCACGTCGGACTCATTGTTGAAGTTGGCGAAGGCGCCATAGTACTCGGCGGCGAGGTCGAGGTGCTTGATCTTCTTGACTTGCAGACCAAGCGAGGTGGTCGGGCCGAAGAAGGGCGTGCTGTTGTTGCTGACCACCGCGTCGTCGCCAATATAAAAAACGGTCGAGACGTCGGTGAGGCCGAGCGCGAGGTAGGGCTCGACGCCGTCAAAATCTTTGCCGGCCATCAGATCGAGGCCGAAGGTCGAGCCGACGTAGAGGTCGTTGGCGGGCTCGTCCTCTTCGTTAAACGGCGTCGCGATCTCGGCCACGGTCTTCATCAGGGTGGCGTGGTAGCGTGCGCCCCAGCTCCACCCGGCGTTGAGCGGCACGCCAAAGCCAAGCTCTCCGCTGACGATGACGTTGCGGGTGCCAAAGACGGTCAGCGGCGGCACGTAGCCGATGCCCGCATAAGGGCGCAGCTTGCCGATGGGGTTGAAGGCGAAGTTCGCGCGGAGTCGAGGAAAGACCGGCGCTTTGTTCGTGTCTTCGGTCTTGGAGTAGTTGAGCACCAAGCGCCGCTCACAAGACAGCGGCGGAATCAAGCTCAGCTCGACCGAGGCCGACCCAAAACCGGGCTCGTAGGGCACGGGCGCGTGCAAGGGCGAGTTGGTGGTCGCCAAGGAGAAGAAGTTGAGCAAGAAGTCTTGCTGGCCTTGGTCGCTGTACCCCTCGGGGACGCCCTGCGCGGCGACGTCCTCGCACTTGGGGTCGACGTAGGCTTGGGCCACCGAAGACCACAGCATCAGGGTGAGGTTCAACAACATGGTCGTGCTCCCGGTCGGCGGCGGTCAGCGGGCGAAGGTGTCGAGCAGGTACTGCGCCACGGCCGTGGCCTTGGCTTCATCGCCGTCAAATTGTGGGGGCATGGCGCCGTCGCCGAGCATGATGACCTCTTTGAGATCTTCGATGTCTTCGCCGGGCACCTCGTCGCTGAGGTTGGGCGCGTAGCCGCTGTCGCCATCGGCCCCATGGCAGCCGGTGCAGCCGCTGGCGAAGAGCGCGGCCCCGTCGGTGCTGCCGCCGTCGGCGCCATCCGTACCGTCGGTGCCGTCGGTGCCATCCGTACCCGCGGCGCAGGCCTCGGCGCCGGCGTCGATCCAGTCGGCGACGATGGTCTGGTTGCTCTCGCCCATCAGGCCCGCGGGGGGCATCGGCGAGGTGGTGCTGGTGATGCGCTGGTAGAGCACGCTGCCCGCGCTGTCGCCGGCGATGACGAGCCCGCCGTCGATGACCGCCGCGTACCAGTCGGTCTCGAGGTCGAGGCCGCCGGCCCCGCCGCCGGCCGAGTGGCAGCTCACGCAGTTGCCGGCGATGACCTCGGCCACGGCGTCGCAGCCCTCGCCGCTGACGGCCCCGCCGCCCTCGACGGCGTTGAACTTCTCGTCATCGCAGGCGCTGAGCGCCAGCGCCAGGACCAGGGCGGTCGGGCGCGAGAGGCGGAGGTGCGGCATGGAGTGATCTCCTCGGGTGGGGGTGGCAGCGTCGGCGGCGCGGTATCGCTCGCCCTGGCGCGCGCCCACCCGCCCAGCTTTCACCAGCTTGCGCCGGGCCGCGCGCGACTTCGCGCAGCTGGCCGAGAGTGGTCTGCAGATCGTTGTCGTCGATGGTCGGCGCGCCGGCCCCCGGGCCCCGCTGCGGCGCGCCACCCGACCCCTGGCCTTGATGCAGGTGCGCCCGTCGGCTACGTGGCCGGGCGGCGTTCGCGGCCGCGCTTCGCATCGGCCGGGGAGTAGCGCAGTCTGGTAGCGCATCGGTTTTGGGAACCGAGGGCCGCAGGTTCGAATCCTGTCTCCCCGACTTTCGAAAGGCCAGCCTTCGGGCTGGCCTTTCTTCGTCGTGGAGCCAGGATTCGATGCTGGCGCGGCTCGTCGGCGCGATGCGCCGCCGCCGGCTTCGCCGGACGCCTTGCCCCTGTCTCCCCGACTTTCGCGCGTCTTCCGCGGCGCCAGCCTTCGGGCTGGCCTTTCTTCGTCGTGGAGCCCAGATTCGATGCTGGCGCGGCTCGTCGGCGCGGTGCGCCGCCGCCGGCTTCGCCGGACGCCTTGCCCCTGTCTCCCCGACTTTCGAAAGGCCAGGATTCGACGCTGGCGCGGCTCGTCGGCGCGGCTCGTCGGCGCGGTGCGCCGGACGCCGAATCGGTGTCAGGCCGTATCAGGGGTGGCCCGTATCAGGCCCGCGCGGCGACCACCCGCGGGTCGGCGAGGACCGCGTCAGCCAGGGCGATCAGGCGGGGCGTGGCCGCGAGGTGCTCGAGGGTGATCCCATCGAGGTGGCCGTGACGGATCTGCTCGACCTGCAGGGCGATGACCAGGTCGGCGATCGACAGGGCGTCGCCGCCGACGAAGACCCCGCCGCCGGCGGCGATGAGGCCGTCGACATAGGCGAAGACCCGCGCCATTACGCCCGCGGCGAGCTCGGCCCGCATCGCCAGCTTCTTGGCCTGGTCGCGCTCAAAAAGGCTCGGGATCAGGGCGTGGGAGAGGGTGTCGTTCAGCGAGTCGAGCGCGCTGTCGACCCGCAGCGCGGCCAGCGGCTCGGTCGGGTAGAGCGTGCGGTCGCCGGCATGGGCGGCGTAGCGCAGGATCGCCGCGGTCTGGACGATCTTCTGCCCGTCGATCTCGAGCATCGGCACCGCGCCCAGCGGCAGCGCGCCGCTCGCCTTGGCTGCGCCGAAGCTGGGGAAGTCGAGCCGGACATCTTCGAAGGGGAGGCCGCCGATGCGCAGGGCGAGGCGGATGGGCTCGGCGCGGCCGGCGGCGTTGAAGTAGGTCAGGCGGAGGGTCGGCATGGGAGGTCTCCAGGTGAAGGGCGCGCGTAGCTATCCGTGCGCTCGCCCACCGCCCGGCGCCGCGGGCGCCTTTGTCGAAAACGAAGCCCCCGGGGGCGTTGCGGGGGCGGGAGCCCCCGCCCACAGCCGCTTCGACCGCCGCGGCTGGCCGCCGGTCAGCGCTGGGCCGCCTCGCGGGCCCGCAAGCGCTTGACCGCGGCGGAGAAGGCCCGACCGACGCGGGTCTGGTCGCGGAGCTGGGCCAGCTTGGGCCAGACCGTGCGCTCGCCGTCGAGCACGTACTGGGCCAGCTCGGTAGGGGTCGGGTTGCTGACCAGCTTGGGGATGATGTCGGGCCGCAGGGGAGGATGGAGCTCGATGTCGCCGTGGTAGTCCTGACGCAACAGGAGGTGCGCCTGCTCGCTGAGCTGGCCCAGCGTGCCCGGCAGCCCGCGGCCCGCCCGCTGGAGCAGCTCGGCGGCGATGGTGCCCTGGCTCCACGCGGCGCTGGTCAGGGCGGCGAGGGCTTGGCGCCGCAGGCCGGCGCCGGGGCGGTCCTGCGCAAAGGGCACCACGTGCGGGTTGGTCTGGCTGACAATGAAGTGGTTGACGTTGTGCAGGCGCGCGAGGCGCTGCTTGGGCAGGTCGGCCTGCAGGCTTCCGTCGACCCACAGCTCGCCCGGCCAAGCGGGCCCCTCGACCCCGCCGGGCGGGCGCTGGCGCAGCTCGACCGGCGGGAACAAGCCGGGGAGGGCCGAGCTGGCCAAAGCGGCCCGCGCCACCAGCACGTCGGGGGCGGTCAGGTGGGTGAGCAGGCGCGGCTTGCCCATCCGGCGGGGGGAGCTGACCGAGATGTTCAGGACCCGCCCGCTCTGGGCGTGGGCCTCGGCGAAGGTGGCCTGCCCCACGTTGTGCAGCAGCACGTCGTAGAGGCGCTGGGGGTCGAGCAGGGCCCGGCGCGAGAGGGCCAGCGTGGGCGCCACCGCCTTCAGGCCGTCGCGGCGCAGCTGGCTGAGATCGTCGAACATGGCGCGCAGGCCGTCATCGTCGCGGGTGCAGACCCCCGCGGCGATCATCGCGCCAGTGCTGGCCCCCGACAAGATCTCGGGCAGCAGCCCCTCGTCGAAGAGGGCCTTCACCACGCCGAGGTGGTGAAAACCCCAGGTGGCGCCGCCCGAGAGCAGCAGGGCCGAGCGGCCGAACAGGCGGGCGTGGGCCTCGAGCCGCGCGCAGGCGCTGGCCAGGGCCTCGCGGGGCACGAGGCGGTCGGCGAGGTCGAGCAGGGCGTCCTCGGCGGCGGCGAAGAAGGCCTCGACCAGCTGTGGGGGCCCCGAGCGGGCCACCACGTAGAGCCCCGGGTCGGCCAGATCGACGAGGTGCCGCTGCAGGTGCTCTTCGAGCGCGGCAGCGAGCCCCCAAGGGTCGGCCGCCGCCCGCCGCTCGGCCCAGGTCGAGATGGCGCGCGTGAGGCCGGGGGCGTCGTAGGGGGTGCGTCCGGGGGAGCGCCTCCACTCCGCGGCGCCGCTCACCGCATCCCAGGCTGCGGCCCCCGCCCGCCAGTCGGCCACGCTCTTGGCCTCGGCCATGGCCCGCTCGATGGGCCGGAGCGCGTCGTTTTCGAGCATCGCGAACATCGGCGCCCTCAGTCGACCACCGCGGCGGGAGGATCGGCCGGGGCCTCGCCCGCGCGGGTGGCCAGGGCGGCCTCGTCGGTCGGGCTGGGCGGCGCGGCCGGGTCGGGCGGGGTCGCGGTCGCGGTCGCCGGGTCTGCGGGAGGGGGCGGCGCGGCGGCGGGCGGAGGGGGGCTGGCCACCGAGGGGGTCGCGGCGGCCACGGCGGCGGAGGGGATGGCCCCCGCCGGCAGGATGGCCCGCGCCCCGTGCAGCCGGCCCGGGGCGATCTGGAACTCGCCGTCGCCGACGCTGACCCGGCGCTTGCCGAGGCCGCCGCTGCTCTGCTGGGCGGACCAGTAGATCATGCCCCGGGCGCTGCCGTCGGCGTTGCGGATGTGGTCGATGAACACGGCGCTGTGGCCCTTGCCGCTGTTGCGCCAGAACTGCACAAAGTCGCCGGGGCGCAGGTCTTCGAGGCGGTCGACCCGCTGGGCGAGGCCGCGGCGGGTCAGGGCGTCGACCGGGCCGCCGAGGCTGCCGTCTTCGACGTACCAGGTGGCGCGCAGGGCGAGCAGCTCGTCGCCGCTGATCTGGGGCTGAAGCACGGCTGCGCCGCCGCTCTCGTCGAGGGCGCGCAGCCAAAGCTCCCACGTGATGCCGCTGCAGTGCACCTGGCCGGCCGGGCTGCCCTCGGCCAGCAGGGTGTCGCCCCAGCGCAGCGTGCGGCTGGTGCCGTCGGTGTGCTGCCCGCGCTTCCAATAGTAGGTGTAGGTGCCGTCGGTCGGGTAGCTCTCGAGCAGCCGCAGCACGGCCTTGTTGAGGGGCGCGCCGGGGATGGTCGGCGCGGCGGGGGCGGTCGCGCCCAGCTCAACCGCCGCGTCGACCGCGGCGAGATCGGCGCTGGGGGCGGCTTCTTCGGCCAGATCGGCCGGCGCGCTCGGGTGCGCAGCTGCGGGAGCGTTCGCCGCAGGGCCTGGGGTGATCGGCGCGTCGACCGTGCTGTGGGTATGGACGGTGGGGGTCGGTGGGGCAGACCCGCCACAGGCGCCCAGGCCGAGGGCGGTCGCCAGCAGCGCGGCGCTGCGGACGGCGCTGGCGGCGCGGGCGGCGGGCAGGGCGGGAAGGCAGGCGGGCGCGGTCATGGCGGGGTCTCCGGGATGGAGCCTATTCCGCGGGCCGCGGGCGGGCGCGGCGGCCTGCGCCGGATCGGTGGCCGCGCGCGGCGGGCCGCACTAGGCCGCCGGCGGAGGTGCCCATGTCCGAGACCGCTGATGACCGCCTCGCCGCCGCGCTCGCCGCGCTCGACGAGGCCCTCGAAGACCCTGCCCGGCTCAGCGAGGCGAGCCGGGCCCAGCTCGCCGGCACCTTGCTGCGCATCGAGGCCGCGCTCAGCGCCGCCGCCGAGCCCCGCCACCCCGACGAGGCCGCCGCGGTGACCGCCCGCTTCGCCGTCGAGCACCCCGCGCTGCACGACGCGCTGCAGCGCCTCGGGGCCATGCTCACCGGCTCGGGCATCTGAGCCGGCGCGCCCTCAGGCCTGCACCCGGCTGGCGTAGAGCTTGCGCAGGCTGACCGGCGCGCCCAGCGCGCGCAGCTCAAGGCGGTGCAGGCCGGGCTCCAAGCCCATGGCGAGGCGCTGCTCGACGTAGCGCGGGCTGTGGCGCGGGCGGCTGCGGTCGACCACCGCGTCGACCTCGGCCACAACGCCCCGCTGCACGTCGATCGTGTAGGTGTCGCCGGTGCGGTTGAAGCCCGGGCGCCGCCACCAAGCGGCGGGCACGCTCACCTGGCCGTCGGCGCTGGTGAGATCGACCGTGTTGCGGCCCTGTCCCTGGGGCCCGCTGCGGCTGCCTTCGAGGGTGTAGCCGCCGGTGTCATCGGTCATGCGCAGCGTCCACCGCTGGTCGCTGAGCCGGTCGGCCGTCGCCAGCCGCAGGCCGTGGGGGCCGACGTCGCGCGCGGGGACGCCGACCTGAGCGGCGTTTTCGGCGCCCCGCACCACGGGCCCCTGCACAAAGCTCGGGTGCGCCGCGGGCGCCTTGCCGTCGACCTTGACCGCGAGGCGGCCCTCGCCCGGCGCGAGGCCGAGGTCGAAGCGCCCGCCGGTGGCCTCGAGCTCGAGCTTCTCGCCGGGGTGCAGCACGCGGTCGATGGAGAGGACCTCGAGCTTGGGCTCGGGCGCCCCCGCCGGGGGCAGGCTCAAGGTCGCGGCGAGCAGCACTTGCAGCATCCAGGCGCCATAGGGCGACTGGTGCACCTTGTCGCGCAGCAGGGCATCGAGCCCGAGCTTGTTCTCGTTGAGGTAGCGGGCCCACTCGGCCCGGTGCTCGAGCAGCTCGGCCCCGTGCGTGGCGCAGAGCTCGCGCAGCTCGGCCACCTTCTGGTCGGGCGCGTCCTCGGATTGGCCCCAGAGGGCGGCGTCGCTCTGGCGCCAGTGCACCGTCGGCACGATGATCTCGGCGCTGGTGCGGGCCCGCAGCTGGGTGAGCAGGTCGGCGAGGTCGCGCGGCTTGCCGATCGTGTAGATGAGCACCACGTCAGGGTTCGCGGGGATGACCTCGCCCTCGGCCCAGCCCCGCAGGTACTGCCAGGGCACGGCGTTCCCGATGGTCTGCTTCCAGAGCAGGGGCGGGGCCTGCGGCCAGCGCGCCCGCAGCGCGTCGAGCGCGTGGCGGCCGAAGCCCAGGCCGTTGGTGTAGGAGCTGCCCAGGGCCCAGATGACGAAGGGGCGGGTGGGGTCGGGCGGGCTCGACAAGGTCTGGCGGGCCCGGACCAGCCCCGCGCCGGCGCGGGCGCTGAGCTGCGGCACATAGGGCGCGGCCCCGGCGGGCGGCAGCGGCGGGGCGCGCCCGGCCGGGCGATCAGGCGCCTCTTGGCCCTCTGCGCCGTCGTCTTCGGCGTGGGCCCAGGGGCAGAGCGCGAGGCCCGCGGCGCCGGCCAGCAGCAGGCGGCGGCTCAGCGCGGGCGCGGCCGTCGCGGGGGAGCGGTGGGTGGGCATCGCGCCTCGGGGCGGCCTCAGGCCTGGACGGTGTGGGCGTAGAGCTGGCGGAGGTGCACGGGCGCGCCCTCGGCCTGCAGGACCAGGCGGTGGGCCCCCGGGCTGAGGCCGACCGCGAGCCGGTGCTCCACGTAGCCGCCCAGGTGGCGCGCGGCCTGTGGGTCGAGCGCGGCGCTGACCTCGTCGACCACGCCCCGCTGCACGCTGATCTGGTAGGTGTCGCCGGGTCGGCTGCGCTCAGGGTAGCGCCACCATCGGGCCGGGACCAGCAGCTGGCCGTCGGCTGAGGCGCTGTCCTCGGCGATGAGGCCCTCACCCTGGGGGCCCGCCCCCGCGGCCTCGAAAAGGTAGCGCGTAGGCGGGTCGAGCACGGTGAGCGTCCACTGGTCGGGGCCGTGTAGGCCCGCGGGCCCGGGGCGCACCCCATGGGGGCCCGTCTCGCGGGGGGTGGCGCCGGGGATCGCGGCGTTGGCGGGGCTGAACCGCACGGGGCCCAGCACCGCCGCGCGGTGGGCTGGGGCGGGCTGGTCGTCGATCTGCACCCGCAAGCGGCCTGCGCCTGCGTCGAGGCCGAGGTCGAAGCGCCCGCCGCGCACCGTGAGCGCGAGCGGCGCGCCGGGGGTGAGGCTGCGGTTGAGCGCGTGGATCTCGACCCGGGGATCGACCGCCCCCGATGTGGGCGCGGCGAGGGCCGCGGCGAACAGCAGCTGCAGGATGTGTGTGCCGTAGCGGCTCTGGTGGAACTTGTCGCGCAGCAATGCATCGATGGGGAGGTTGTTCTCGCGCATGTAGCGGGCCAGCTCGGCCCGGTGCTCGAGCACGAAGGCGCCGTGTTTGGCGCAGGTCGCGCGCAGGGCCGCGACGTCTTGGTCGGGGGCGTCCTCGCGCTGCCCCCAGTGGCTCGCGTCGTTCGCGCGCCAGTGCACGGTCGGCACCACCACCTCGGCGGTGGTGCGCTTGCGCAGCTGCGCGAGGATGTCATCGAGGTGGTGCATCATCCCGACGGTATAGATGAGCACCAGATCGGGGTTCGCGGGGATGACGTCGCCTTCGAGCCAGCCGCGGAGGTACTGCCAGGGGGTCGCGTTGCCCACCGTTTGGCGCCAGACCAGGGGCGGGGCGCCGGGGCACGCGGCGCGGAGCTGCTCGAAGGCCACGCGCCCGAGGCCCAGCCCGTTGGTGAAGCTGCTGCCGATCGCGTAGACCAGGAAGGGTCGGCTGGGGTCGCGGGGGGCGCGCAGGCTCTGGCGGGCGCGCGGCGCGAAGTCGGCCGCGGCCGGCCAGAGGGCGGGGGTGTAGGGTGCGGCGCCAGGGGGTGGCGCGGGCGGCGGCGGGGCTGGTCGGGGTGGGCGCGGGATCGGCGCCGCAGCCTGGGCCGCGAGGCCGCAGCACAGCGCTCCGCCGCCAGCCATCAGGGCCCGCCGGGACCAGCCCGCGGCCCCGCCGCTCATCGGCGGACCATGCCCGCTTGCACCGCCGCGCCGACCACCGCCGCGGTCGCCTTGTCGAGATCATCGACTGGGAGCCCGCTCAGGGGCAGGTCGATGGCCCCGAGGCCCGCGGGCGGCGCCACCTGGGCCCCGACCACGACCACGAGGCCCGCGTCGACGAAGCGCTGCGCCGCCTGCGCGAGGCCGACCCCGAGCCCGCCGCCGTAGCGGGGGTCGCCGTCGTCGAGCACGACCGCGAGGGTGTTGCCGTCAAACAGCCGGCGCTCGGCGGCGAAGGCCAGCGCGGTGCGGGCCGCGTCGGCGCCGCCCCACAGCCAGAGCACGCCGGGCGCGTGGCCGAGGCGCCGCTCGCGCTCGGCGGCGCTGACCTCGGTGCCGCCGTCTTGCTCGGCCTTGCCCTCGTCGCGGTCGGACTCGGCGATCATGCCGGCGCCGACAGTGTTGTTGTTCACCGGGTCGATGAAGATCAGCGCGCCCATCGCCCGGTTCTGGCGGTAGGGGTCGGTGGGCAGCGGCTTGTGCGAGGTGAACCGCACCCGCGCGATGTCGTTGAGCTTGAGCTCAGACACGCCGGCGACCGGCTGCAAGGTCTCGAGATCGACGCGGTGCTCGATGGCGTCGATGGTGACCCGCCCGTAGCCGGCGCCGTGCTTCATCAACCAGCTGCGGCCGGGGTCGAGGGGCGTGTCGCTCATCCACACGACGTGGGCGGTGTGGTGGCGGCTGACCCGGGGCTGGTTGTCGGACTTGACGATGACATCACCGCGGCTGATGTCGATCTCGTCTTCGAGCCGGAGCACGACCGCCTGCGGGGGGTAGGCCCGCTGCAGCTCACCCTCGAAGGTGTCGATGGCCTTGACCCGGCTCGTGCGGCCCGAGGGCAGGACGGTGATCGCGTCGCCTTTGCTGATGAAGCCCGAGGCCACCTGGCCGGCGAAGCCCCGGTAGTCGAGGTTGGGGCGGATGACCGTCTGCACCGGCATGCGGAAGTCGCGCAGGTTGACGTCGCGCCGGATGGGCACCTGCTCAAGGAACTGGAGCACCGTGGGGCCGCCGTACCAAGCCATGCGGTGGGCGCCGGGGTCGACGATGTTGATGCCCAGCAGCGCGCTGACTGGCACAAAAGTGACGCTGGTGAAGCCAAGCTGGCCGGTGAAGGCGCGGAACTCGGCCACGATCTCGGCGAAGCGGGCCTCGCTGTAGTCGACGAGGTCCATCTTGTTGACCGCGACCAGCAGGTGGGGGATGCCCAGCAGGTCGGCGATGTAGCCGTGGCGCCGGCTCTGGGTGAGCACGCCGAGACGGGCATCAATCAGGATGATCGCCACGTTTGCGGTGCTGGCCCCGGTCGCCATGTTGCGCGTATATTGGACGTGGCCGGGCGTATCGGCGATGATGAACTTGCGCGCCGGCGTGCTGAAGTAGCGGTAGGCCACGTCGATCGTGATGCCTTGCTCACGCTCGGCGCGCAGGCCGTCGGTCAAGCGGGCGAAGTCGATCGCCCGCTCGCCGGTGTCGGTGGTGCGCGTCGCATCCGCGAGCTGGTCGTCGTAGACGCCCTTGCTGTCGTGCAGCAGGCGGCCGATGAGGGTGGACTTGCCGTCGTCGACGCTGCCCACGGCGCAGAGGCGGAGCAGCTCTTTCTCTTCGTTCTGCTTGAGGAAGCCGAGGATGTCGGTCTTGATCAGCTCCTCTTCTTGGGCGCGAGCGGCGTCGATCTCGCTCTCAGCAGCGGCGGTGGGGGCGGTGGTCACGGTGGCCTCGGGGCGGAGCGGGGGCACAGGCCAGCGCGCGGGGAGCGGCGGCCAGCGGCAAAGCGGGGATGCGTTCGGGGTGGCGCCCCCTGGCAGCGTGGGTGCGCCAAAATGGGGCTTAGAAGTAGCCTTCGCGCTTCTTCTGCTCCATCGAGCCCTCTTCGTCTTTGTCGATGAGGCGGTTCTGGCGCTCGGACATGCGGGTCAGCATCATCTCTTGGATGATCTCGGGCACGTTGCTCGCCTCGGACTCGATGGCCCCCGAGAGCGGGTAGCAGCCCAGCGTGCGGAAGCGCACCACCCGCTGCTCGATCTTGGCGTCAGGCAGCGCCTTTCGGATGCGGTCGTCGTCGACCATGATCAGCGTGCCGTTCATGTTGATGACCGGGCGCTCTTTGGCGAAGTAGAGCGGCACCACGTCAATGTTCTCGAGGTAGATGTACTGCCAGATGTCGAGCTCGGTCCAGTTTGAGAGGGGGAAGGCGCGGATGCTCTCACCCTTCCAAATTTTGCCGTTGTAGAGGTTCCACAGCTCGGGGCGCTGGCTCTTCGGATCCCACTGGTGGAAGCGGTCACGGAAGCTGTAGATGCGCTCTTTGGCCCGCGACTTCTCTTCTTCGCGACGGGCCCCACCAAACGCGGCGTCGTAGCCGTACTTGTTGAGCGCTTGCAGCAGGCCCTGGGTCTTCATCACGTTGGTGTGGACCTGGCTGCCGCTGTCAAAAGGGTTGACCCCGCGCTGGATGCCGTCTTGGTTGATGTGGATCTGAAGGTTGACCCCGTGCTCTTCCGCGAACTTGGCGCGGAAGGCGTACATCTCTTGGAACTTCCAGGTCGTGTCGACGTGCAAGAAGGGGAAGGGCGGCTTGCCCGGGTGGAAGGCCTTGATCGCGAGGCGGGCCAGCACCGAGCTGTCTTTGCCGACGCTGTACAGCATCACCGGGTTGTTGAACTCGGCGGCCACTTCGCGGAAGATGTGGATGGACTCGGCCTCCAACGCCCGCAGGTGGCTGATGGTGGGGGCGTCGAGCAGCGTGGGGTCAGCCATGATGGGCCTCGGCGAGGGCGGAGCCTCGGGGCAGTGGGGCAGAGATGCAGGGGGCGCGGGGCGGGGCGCGGGGCGGGCCGCGGCCTCGGCGGCTGAGGACGATGGCCTGCTTGACGTCAGGCTCGTCGATCGCCGACGTGCAGACACCGGGCGACCGGGCCGCGGTGAGCGGCGGTCTAACCGCTGCCTTCGGCCTGCCCAGCCGGGGCATGCGCGGGTTCCGGCCAACCATTGTCCGCCTTTCGACCGGCCGCCCTCGCAGCCCCTTTCAGGCCCGCCGGCGCGGCGCGGGGCGGGCTCAGTCGGCGCGGTGATCGCGCAAGAGCACCGCGGCGAAGCCGAGCGAGGCGGCCCGGTCGGCCCGCAGGGGCGCGGCGCCGATGCCGGGCGGCGGCGCCATCCACGGGCTGTCGGGGCCACCGGCGGCGAGCAGCTCGTCGCCGCGGTTGGCCGGGCCGGCGAGCTGCAGGGCCTGGAGCGTGGCCAGACCGAAGGGCTCGGGCCCATCAGCGAGGGGCCCCAGCGCGAGCCCCAGGCCCACCCGGGGCCCGCCGGCGCTCGAGCGGCGCGCGGCGGCCAAGGCGCAGAGATCAGCGGCCAGCACGATGCCCTCAGCGGCCTGATCGGCGGGCCAGACCCAGAGGGCGTGCTCGGCGCCGACCCGGGCCCGGCGCGCGCCCCGGGCTTCGGCCAGGGCGCAGCAGGCGTCGATCAGCGCAGTGTTCTCGGCGAGCACGGCGGCGGGGCCGCGCTCATGCAGCCGGTGAGGCAGGCCCAAGGGGCAGAGCGCCAGGGCCAGGCCGGGTCGGGCCGCGGCGGTGCTCATCAGCTCGGGACGCCGAGGTGGCGCTCAATGTCGCGCAGCAGCTGGCTGGCCGGGCCGTTGCGGCTGGCGCAGAGGCAGCGCTTGTACGCCTTCCACAGCTCGCCCAGAGTGGCGTCAGCGACGAGCTTGTGCTCGTCTTGGCGGGTGTCGGCGCTGGGCAGAGAGGGGGCCCCCATCGTGCGCCGGCGGAGCAGGGCCCGCACGCTGCGCAAGAAGGCGCCGGTGGCCTCGTCATCGCCGCGGCCCTTCATGGTCAGAAAGCTCACCCACAGGACGCTCTCGGGCAGGTCAGGGCCCAGCTCGGCCTCAGGCTGGCCGCGGAGCACCCGGCGCAGCGCCCGGTCTGGCAGCCCGGCGAGGGTGCTCGGATCGGCGATGAGCTGGCTGACGCTCGGGGTGAGCTGGGCGCTGTCCAGCGCTGTGATCGCTGTGCTCATGGTGCTCCTCACTGAATTTTGGTCAGCTGCGGGGGATGTGGGCCACCCCGGTTGAGGTGGGTCGCCGGACGGGGGGAAGGCGACAGGGGAGGGGAGAGCGGGGGGTCTGACCTGGGCTCGGGCCGCGGCGCCGCGTGGGCGGCGGCCCTTGGCCGGTGAGCGTCTGCGAGCTTCTCGTCGAAAGTGTTGGATATAGGCGGATGTCGGCGTGTTGGCTGTCTTGATGGTCGTAGACTACCACGCGCCGGTGTCGGCTCTGTCACCTGCTTGTCAACGGGGTGTGTGAACCGCCGTTCAGTGCAGAGCGTGCTTCTGCACGTTGTTGTGGTGGTGGGGTGCGCGGCGGGGCGCCGCTGGCCGGTCCCGCCGCGCAGGCCCGGGCTCGGCCTCAACTCTGGGCGGGGCCGCCCGATACCGGCCGCGTCGGCTCGGGCGCAGGACCCTCCGGCGACCCCGGGCCCGGGGCCGCGGCGGGGCGCAGTCCGGGGTGGAGGAGGGGGAGATGGACGACGCCCGGTGGGCCATCGGTGCCCAGGAGGACGTGATCGGCATGGACCGGCTCGCCCGGTCGCTGCTGCGGTTGGTCGCGCGCATGGCGCCGGCGAGCATGATCGCGCTGCACGGCGCCCCGGGCAGCGGCAAAGATGAGCTGCTGCGGCGCATCGGCTGGCTGATCGCCCAGGGTCGCCAGCGTGGGCCCGAGACGATCGCCGGCCTGCTGCCCAACGTCGTCTGGTTCGACGCGTGGCGGTGGAGCAAGCAGGGCGCCCCCGGCGCCGGCCTCGTCGCCGCGGTGATCCAGGCCGCCGAGGCCCCGGCCAGCCACCGCGAGCAGGGCCGCAAGCTGCTCGAGCTGATCACGCGGCTGCGCCTCGACGGGCAGGCCGCCGAGGGGGGCGGGGTCGTGTTCAGCGGCTCGCCCGACCCGGTCATCGAGCTGGGCCGGGGCTTCCGCGCGCTGATCGACGCCGTGCGCGGCAACCGCGCTGGTCGCCTCGTCGCCCTGGTCGACGGCCTCGACCTGCTCACCCCGGCCTTGCGCTGGCAGGTGATGGACGCCTGCAGGCTGCTCCTCGGCGAGGGCGCCGACATCACGCTGCTGTTCAGCGTCGGGCGTGAGGCCGCGCTCGACGCCATGACCTACCCCCATGGTGAGCTGCCCGCGGCCTCGGCGGCCCGCGCCTTCGACGATCTCGTCGACCTCACCATCACGGTGCCCAACCTCGACGTGCGCCGCATCACCTCGCTGCTGCGCGACGCGGTGGGTCCGGCCGAGGGTTCGCTGCGCCGCGCCTTTGGACCCGAGGCCTTCAACGGGCTGTCCGCTGCGGCTGCCCACCGCCCGCTGGGCAGCCCGCGCTTCCTTCGCCGCCTGGCCCTGCGCGCCGTGATGCTCGCCGAGTACGCCACAGAGGTGCGCAGCAACCGCAACCTCACCGAGGCGCAGTGGGCCTGGGTGATCATCTCCGAGCGCTGGCCCGAGTTCCGGCGCTTCATGATCCGCGGCGGGCGGCAGCGCTGGGTCGAGCTCTCGGCCGCCATGCAGCAGCTCGCCGAAGACGGTCGCCCGAGCGCCGCGGGCCGCCCCGGGCCGATGGCGGTGCGCAGCGGCGTGACCAGCTGGCTCGACGATGACCTCATCCTCGCCAGCTACCTACGCCTGCACGCCGAGGGCTTCGAGCAAGACAGCGAGGGCATCTTCTGGCTCGAGAACCTCATGCTCTCGGCGGGGCTATAGGCGGCGGGGGGTGCTGTGGATCAAGGCGGCGAGGGATCGCGGGGCTGGGCGGGGCTGGCCGCCCGGCTGCTCATCGGCGGCGGGCGGCGCGCGGCGGCGGTCTTGCCGGCCCGGGTGCTGCGCCGCGCTGAGGATCGCCTGTTCTACGCCATCTTCCACGTGACGCGGGTGACCAACGACGCCTATGGCTGGCGCCCGCCCGCGCCCGACCGACCCCCGGCCGAGGGCACCGATTAGCCGGGCCGCAGGAGGGCCCATGCCGCCCGTCAGCCCGCCCATTCCCTTCGGAGATCGCCTCGCCGCCGCTGTAGAGGCGCTCGGCGCCCCGCTGGCGGTCGGCCTCGATCCGCACCTGCCCCTGCTGCCGGCGGCGATCCGCGCCCGCTTCGAGGGCCTCGACGGGGCGGCCCGGCGCGCGGCGGCCGCCGCGGCGGTCAAGGCCTGGTCCATCGATGTGATTGACGCGCTGGTCGGTCAATGCGCGGCGGTCAAGCTGCAGGCGGCCTTCTACGAGCAGCTGGGCTGGGCCGGCGCGCAGGCCCTCGAGGCCAGCTGCGCCCACGCCCGCGCGAAGGGCCTGCTGGTCATCCTCGACGCCAAACGCGGCGACATCGACACCACCGCCGAGGCCTACGCCGCGGCGGCGCTCGACCCCGAGGGGCCGCACGGGGCCGACGCGGTGACCGTCTCGCCCTGGATGGGCATGGACACCCTCGAGCCCTTCCTTCGCCGCTGTGTGGCCCACGGCGCCGGAGTCTTCGCGCTCGTGCGCACGAGCAACCCAGGCAGCGGCCTGCTGCAGACCCCGGGGGGCGCGGCGCTTCGGCTCGCCCAGGCCCTGCACACCCGGGGCGAGGTGGATTGGGCCGGCGCGCGCCTAAGCTCGATCGGGGCGGTGGTGGGCGCGACCATCCCCGTCGACGAGCTCGGGCCCCTGCGGGCGGCCCTGCCCCGGGCCTGGTTCCTCATGCCCGGGGTCGGCGCGCAGGGCGGCAGCCTCGGCGCGGCCCGGGCGGCGGCGCGGCCCGACGGGCTGGGCGTTCTCCCGGTGGCTTCGCGCTCGGTGCTCTTCCCGCCGGCGGGGGCGCCCGACCCCGGCGCGGCCTGGGCCGAGGCGGTGGCGGAGCGGGCGGCGGCCCACAAGCGGGCGGCAGCGGCGGCGTGGGGTTGGGGCTGAACGGCGTGCAGTAGAGTATTTTGGGGCGGGGGAGGGCCCCCGCAACGCCCCCCGGCGCGGCGCCCGCTCGGGCGCGGCCCGTGGGCGGCGGGGGCCTGCGGCGGGGCAGGCCGCGGGCTACCCTCCCGGGCCTGGAGGCCCCCATCGATCCGCGCCCGGACCTGCAGCCTGCGCTGTTCCCGCTCAGCCCGCGCGTGCAGAGCCTGCCGCCCGTGGTCGATGTCGGCGATCTCCCCACGCCGGGCGCCGACACCGCCGCCCCGGTCGAGCTGCCCTGGGCGGTCGACCCCGACGGGCTGGTCCGGCGGCCGCCGCGGGCCCCCATCCCCTGGGACTTCTTGCCCGCGCCCCTGGTGCTCATCGATCTCGAGACCACCGGGGTGAACCCGCGCCGCGACCGGATCATCGAGATCGCGGCGATCCGCTACGAGCCGGGCCAGCCCACGCTGCTGCTCGACAGCCTCGTGCGCACCGAGGGCCTCGAGGTCGGCCCCACGCATGTGCACGGCATCGTGCCCGAGATGCTCGCCGACGCGCCCACCTTCGCCGAGCTGCTGCCCGCCCTGCGCGCCGTTGCCGAGGGCGCGACCATGGTCGCGCACAACGCCAGCTTCGAGCACGGTTTTCTCACCGCCGAACTCGACCGGGCCGGCGGGGCCTGGGGCCTGCCGCGCCTGTGCACCGTGCGCCTGAGCCAGCGCCTGCACAGCGATCGGCCCAAGCGGGGCGGTCACCGCCTGGGTGAGCTTGCCCGCCACTACAGCGTGCCGGTCGTGGCCGCCCACCGCGCGCTCGGCGACGTGGTGATGATGGCCCACCTGCTCATCCGCATGCTCGGGGGTTTTGGCTTCCCCGAGCAGCTGCCGCGCTTGGTCTTGGGCGAGGTGCGGCCGGCCTCGGCCCTGCCCCGCTGGCCCGCTGAGATTGGCGCGCCTGTGCGTACCTTGCGTAGGGGGCCCCTGGCCTGAGCGCCAGCACCGCGGACCCCGATCAGGGGTAGAGCTGATCGACCAAGGCGCGCATGTGCTCGGCCTGCTCATCTTCGCTGGCCAAGCACACCTCGTAGCTGAGGGCGCGCTCGGGGGGCACCCGGGTCACCCGCCCGGGCACCGCCTCGGGCCACCGGGGGTCGGGGATCACGATCAGCACGTCGCCCGGGCAGTCGGTCACCGGCCGCACCAGCCCGAGGTACTTCTCGCCGTCGCGGTCGATGAGCAGAATGTGGTGGCGCTTGAGCATCTGCAGGTTCAAGAAGACCTGCTGCCCGAGCTCTCGTTTGAAGATCTTGAGGTGCCCCATCCCGTCCCTCCCGCAGGTGCGCGGCCAGCGGGGGCCGCACGACCGGCGCGCCCTCTCTGACGTCAATGTCGGGCATCGGCCGCAGGCGCCGAACCTGTCGGCGAAGCGCGGCGCGCCAGCCCACCTGGGCCCCGCGCGGGGGCAAGCCGCGCTGGTGTCGCGCGTCGCGCGGCTGCTGGTGGCCTTCCTCGCAGATTGCAAATTTTCTGTGTCACGCGGGTGACCGCGTGCTCTATGGTGGGGGTGCGAGCGGGATCTTGGATCTCGCCCCAGCGCCGACGGGCCGGCGTCCCCTGCTCCTCTCGCGCCGGCGCGCCGGCGCAGCACTTCACCGGAGGTCTCATGAACACCCGCACCCTGCTCCCGCTCCTCTCGTTGACCATCGCCTGCTCCTCGGCGGGCAACTTTGAGGGCAAGCTCGTCGACGGCATGACCGGCCAGCCCCGGGCCGACCTCGTGGTGCTCGGCAAAGCCCCCGACAGCAGCGACATGGCCTGTCAGATCGTCGAGGGCAAGACCGACGCCAGCGGTGTTTTCCGCTTCCCCAAGACCTGTAAGGGCGCCAACTACACCCTTGAGGTCAAAGACAAGACGCTGCTGCTCGCCGATGCGCCCAAGGTCGAGGGCGGGGTCAAGAGCACCGGCCCGGTCGAGATCAAGGCCTGGCGCGCCCCGGCGGGCGACGGCGTCTCGACCCTCAAAGACGACAAGCTCGGCAACGTGGCCTCGCGGTCGGCGCTCAAGCGCGACGAGAAGGTCAAGGGCAGCGAGACGGTGGCCCTGTTCACCAAAGAGAAGTTCAAGACCCCCACGACCATCGAAGACGGCGGCTACCTCGTCATCGCGGGCAAAGACCTCAACGGCAAGCTCAAGATCGAGCCCATCGTGCCCGCCGCTGGTGTGGTCACCTTCGAGAGCGGCAACACGCTCGAGAACCACGTCTTCGTGGGCCTGCGCTTCGCTGCCGATGGCCTGAGCGCCGAGCCGGTCGCCGCCCAGCTCGACAACGCCGCGGTCAAGACCCTGACCGTGGGCAACACGGTGGTGCGCTACATCCCGACCAGCGCGCTGCCCAACGGCCAGTACGCGCTGTACTCCGAGGGTGACAAAGAGGCGCTGGTCGTGCAGCTCGGCAAGGCTGAGGCGACCGGCACCGCCGCTGCGCCGCCGGCCGAGGGCGCCGCTGCTCCTGCCACGCCCTGAGCGCCCGCGCCGCAACCTTAGCTGCGGTGCCGAGCGGGCCGCCGCTGATCGTCCACAGGGGTGGGGTCAGCGGCGGACTCACTTTTGCGGGGGAGCCGGGGGGAGCCGGGGGGAGCCCCGCGCCCGGTCGACCGGCGCGCGCCGCGCAGCGGCGGTCGCGCGGCGACCAAGCACGCGCGGGCGGGGAGCCCGGCCCCCCGGGCCGGCGCCCCGCACGGGCACGCGTGCGCGCGCAGAGGGCGGCCGCAGGCGCCCGAGTCGCCCGAATCGCCCGCCTTGAAGCTCAGCTCTTGTCGGTGAAGGCGCCGAATTCTTGGCGGCCGATCCACTCGGGGAAGCCGGTGCCCATGTTGAAGCCGGCCCAGTTGCGGCTGATGCGCGCGACGAAGACCTTGTCGACGCTGCGCTCGGGCACGTGCTGCTTGAGCAGGTCGCGGATCTGGCGGGCGTTGTTGTTGGTCTGCAGCAGCCAGGTGTCGCCGAGGCGGTTGGACCAGTTGCCCAGGCCCTTGATCTCGGCCTCGAGCTTCTCTTTGACGGCGCTGTCGTTGGAGCGGAGGTCGAGGGCGATCATGAACATCATGGCGAGGCTCCAGGCCGGTGTGCGGCGAGCGGAGGGAGGGCGATGACCAGAGGTCGGCCCGCTAACCCGGCCCCCTCGGCGCGGGCGGGGCCCCGGGGCCCGACGTTATGGCGCCGGCCCCCCGCCTGGAGCCCCCGATGAGCAGCCCGACCGATCGCCCCCGCACCGTCCTCATCACCGGCGCCTCGCGCGGCATCGGCCGGGCCATCGCGCTGCGCTTGGCCGCTCCGGGCACCACCATCCTGGTCAACTACCTGCAGAACGCCGATGCGGCCGAGCAGACCGCCGCCGAGGTGCGGGCCCGCGGCGGCGAGGCGGTGCTGATGCAGGGCAATGTGCGCAGCGAAGATGACTGCAAGGCCCTGGCCAAGGCCTTCCCCCAGGTTGACGTGCTGGTGCACAACGCCGCGGTGGGCGCGCTCAAGCCGCACGACAAGCTCCGCCTCAGCCACTGGGACCTGACCCTTGAGAGCAGCCTGCGGCCCTTCTGGCTGCTCACCAAGCTCTGCCCCCTGGCCCCGGGCGCCTCGGTCATCGGCATCAGCTCGATGGGATCGCAGCGCTACATCCCCGGCTATGCGGCGATGGGCGCGGCCAAGGCCGGGCTCGAGGCCCTGACCCGGCAGCTCGCGGTTGAGCTCGCCCCCCGCAAGATCCGCGTAAACACCGTCTGCGGCGGCCTGATCGAGACCGACACCCTGCAGTACTTCGCCGAGGGCGCGAAGATGCTGCAGTTCGCCCGCGAGCTGACCCCGCTGGGTCGGGTCGGCCTGCCCGAGGACATCGCCGGCGCGGTCGCTCTGCTGCTCAGCCCCGACGCCCGCTGGATCACCGGCCAGGTGCTCACCGTCGACGGCGGCCTGTCGCTGCTCTGAGCGGGGGCGGCCGCGCCTTCCCCCTCTGATCTCTGGTCAATTATGCCAAGGAGCGCCCATGTGGACCCCGTCAGACGCCAAAGATAAGGTGGAAGAGGCCCGCGACAAGGTGGGCGGCGTGATCGAGCGCGGCGTGGAAGAGGCGGGCGCCCTTTTTGACCGCCTGCGCGTGCCGCTCGACCCGGCCGGCCTCGAGGCCACCCTGCGCGGCCTGCCCGAGCGCCTGCGCGGCCTGATGGACGAGGGCCGCTACAGCAAGGTGCGGGTGCGTTTTCGCGGAAAACAGCTGCTGCCCGACCTGCCGCTGAGCGCCGTGCTCGCCGGCGAGGTGCTGGCCGGCCTCGCGCTGCCCTTGGGCGCCTTGTTGGTGAACCTCGGCGCGGGCGCCTTCCTCGACATTGAGCTGCTGCACGAGGGCGACGAGCTGGTCGCCCTGGCCCAAGCCAAGATGACCGACGGCGACGCCGAAGAGGCCGAGGCCCTGCTGCGCGCCGCCCTGCGCCTGCGGCCCACCGACGAGGCGGCCCACTTCCACCTTGGTGTGCTGCTGCGGATCGCGGGCCGGAAGGCTGAGGCCATCACCCACCTCGAGCAGGCCGCAGCGGCCGGCGGCCCCCACGCCCGCCGCGCCGCCGACGCGCTGGGCCGGCTGCGGGGCGGCGCCGCCGGCTGAGCCCGCCCTGCGCAGGATCAGCTCGGCGATCGGCGCGGGGGCGGCCCCAGCGGTAACATCGCCCTCCCCGCCGGAGGACCGCCGATGTTTGACCAACCCCTGCCCCTCGCTGGGCGACGCGCCCTGGTCTGCGGCGCGAGCGCCGGGATCGGGCGCGCCATCGCCCAGGCCCTCGCCGCCCAGGGGGCCAGCCTCGTGCTGCTCGCCCGCCGCGCTGGCCCGCTGCAGGCCGCCGCCGCCGCGCTGCGCGAGGTGGGCGCCGCCGAAGTTGACGTGATTGAGGCCGATCTCGGCGATGAGGCCCAGGTGATCGCCGCGGCTGAGGCCGCCCTGGCCGGCGGCGCCGTGCACATCCTCATCCACAACAGCGGCGGACCCCCCGGCGGGCCCCTGCTCGGGGTCAGCCCCGAGGCCCTGGTCGCCGTCTTCCGCCAGCACGTCATCTCGGCCCAGCTGCTCTGCCAGCGCCTCGTGCCGGGCATGGCCGCCGCCGGCTTTGGCCGAATCGTGAACATCGTCAGCACCAGCGTATACGAGCCGATCCCCGGGCTCGGGCTGAGCAATACGGTGCGGGCGGCGATGGGCGGCTGGTCGAAGTCGCTCAGCCGCGAGCTGCCGCCCGGGGTGACGATCAACAACATCCTGCCGGGTTTTACCGACACCGACCGGCTGGTGGGCCTCGCCGCCGCCCGGGCCGCGGCGCAGGGCACGAGCACGGAGCAGATCCGCGCCGGCTGGCTCGCCGAGGTGCCCGAGGGCCGCCTCATCGAGCCCGAAGAGACCGCCGCCGCGGTCGCCTTTTTGTGCAGCCCGGCGGCCGGCGCCATCCGCGGGGTCAGCCTCGCCGTCGACGGCGGCCGCACCCGCGGGATCTGAAGGAGCCCCCATGTTGTTCGACGTCTTCTTCTCCATCTCGCAGACGCCGGTGCGGGGGCGCCTGCCCTCAGAAGCCGAGATGTTCCGCAATTTCTTCGCCCAGGTCGAGGCGGCCGACGCCTTGGGCTACGGCACCGCTTGGGTGGCCGAGGCGCACCTGAGCACGGCGGTGCAGAAGCGGCACGCGCAGCCGGTCGTGCCCCATTGGCAGGGCGAGATTGGCCTCAACACCGATATTTTGCAGCTGGCGCACCTAGTCTTCGCGCGCACGAGGCGCATCGGGGTGGGCAGCGCGGTGGCCAACCTGCTGGTGAACGGCGGCCCGGTCGCCCACGCCGAGCGGGTGGCGGCCTTTTGTGCGCTGCACGGCGTCGATCCGGCCGAGCAGCGACGCCTGCGCTTTGGCTTCGCCGCGGGGCGTTTTGACTTCATGGCCCGGGCTTTTGGGGTCAAGCCGCGCGACGCGCTCGAGGCGGCGGCCTGGCCGGCGCTCAAGGGGCGGGTCTTCGCTGAGGCGACCGAGATCTTCCTGCGCTTGCTCAAGGGTGAGGCGCTGGCCGGCGCCGACGTCGCCGCGCCGGTGCTCGGGCCCGAGGCCTTTCGCAGCCCCGCCGATTGGGCGGCGGTCGAGGCCGAGGCGGCCAAGGCCGGGCGCCTCGTTGATGGGCGGGCCCACTTTGCGCACCGCTACGACTTTGACGTGCTGCGCATCGTCCCGCGCGAGTGGCGGCGTGAGCTGCTCGAGCTCTACCTGGGCAGCCACGAGCCGGCCCTGCAAGAGGCGGCCAACCAGCACCTGCCCGTGCGCGTGTTCAACCTCAGCATCACCGCCCCGACGGTCATCGAGGACACGCACCGGCGCATGGCCGCGGCCCTGCACCCCGACGGTGGTCCGTGGACGCGCGCCTGTATGCCGCGCACGGTGATGGTCTTCCTCAACCAGCAGCCGGGGCTCGACGCCGCCGCCCGCAAGGCCCGCGCCCAGGAGGAGGCCCAGGCCGCGCTCGGCGCCTACTGGACCGCGCTCGAGGGCACGCTCGACCCCCGAAAGGTGGCCGCGGCCACCGACAACGCGGTCATCGGCGACGCAGACGACGTGGCGGCGCAGCTCGTCGCCCGCTTCCACCCCGATGACCGGCTGATGCTCTGGTTCGACTTCTTCAACCACGACTGTGGCCGCGTGATTGACGACATGCGCGCCTTTGTCGACGAGGTCATCCCCCGGGTGCAGGCCAGGCTCGGCGCGGGCTGAGCGCGCTCAGCTGCCGCCGTGGGCTGCGCGAAAGTGTGCGGCCACCGTCAAGAGCTGCGCGCCCATCGCGTGGAGGGCCGCGTCGTCGACCTGAGCGGGCAGCCGGCCTTTGGCGCCATACTCGAGGGTCTGGGCCACCCGCTCGATCTGGCGGGCGCCGATGGTCGCCGCCGCCCCTTTGATCGTGTGCGCGATGCGGGCGAGCTGCTCACGCTCACCGCTGGCCAGGGCCGCCTGCAGCACCCCTTCGTTGGCCACCAGATCGGTGATGAAGATGCCGAGCAGCCGGTCAAAGAGGCCGGTCTTGCCTAAGGTCTGCTCGAGCTCGGCGAGGTAGCCGGTCGCCTCGCGGTCGAGCGCGGGGGCCCCCGCCAAGCTGACCGGGCCGGCGTCGGCCGCAGAGACGCTGGCGCACAGCGCGTCCAGGGCGCCGTCATTCTCGGCTTGCACCCGCAAGAACGCGGCGAGCTCGTCGGCAGAGGCGTAGGTGTGCGGGGTGGACATCGGACCTCGGGGGAGCGGGCTGAGCTGCCACTCTAGCGTCAGGTCGGGGATCGTGGAGGGGGCTGCGGGAATGGGCTCGGCCGAAGGGGGAGGGGTGGCAGCCGCCTGCAGCGCGGGCGCAGGGGCCGCCCCCCGGGGGCGCGCGTGGAGCTGGAGCTCGGCCCCGCTCGGGATGAGCTGGAGGCCCAGCGCCCGCAGCCGCCAGCGGAGGGCCTCGGCGTCGAGCGGCGGGAGCTTCGGCGCGCTGAGCGTGGCGGTGCGCCCCACCAGCGGGGGGGCCCGGCCGGCGAGGCGCTCGAGCTCATGGACCAGCGCGGCGAGGGGCGCGCCGCTCAGGCCTCCCGCGGCCGCCGCGCGCAGGCAAGCCCAGGCGTGGGCGGCGGGTGGCGGGGCGCTGCTCGGCACAGGGGAGGGCGCAGCGGGGGTCTCGGCCCACAGCGCGGCGGACCACCCCCCGTCGGGCAGGGGTGCCAGCTGCAACCGGGCGGGCAGCGCGCCGCTGCTCTGGTGCAGGGTGAGGGGGAGGCTGGCCTCGCCGAGCTGGGCGGCCTCGTCGGCCGCGGCGGCGAGCGGGTCGACCCCGACCCCGAGCGCCTCGCTGAGCGGCTGGCCGAGGACCGACCCGCGGGGGCGCTCGATGAGCGCGAAAAAGGCGCGATTGGCACTGCGTACGGCGAGCGCGCCGTCGAGCACGAGGGCGCCCACGGGCAGGACCGCGGCGAGGCCGGCGGCGGCGTTCGTGCGCGGGGCGCCGCCGGTGGTGGCGACGAGGCGGTCTTCCCACAGGGCGACCAGGGCCTCGCCGAGGGCCTCGACCACCGTCCCCGCGCGCAGGCCCCGGGGCCGCGCGGCGGCCTCGCCGCCCATCCAGGCCATCACCAGGGCGAGGAGCTCCTCAAGCTCGGCGGAGAGCTCGGGGTCTGCTCCCCGGGCGGGCGCGGCTTCAGGGGCCAGGGTGGGCATCGGGGCTCCGCAAGGGGGGGGAGGAGGGCTGTTCGGCCCGGTGCGCTGGACCTTGACCTTGACCCTGACTTGGACCTTGACCTGGACGGGGGCCGCGCGCGGGCGAGCCTGCGGAGATAATCCCATGGCGCGGAGCGTCCGCGGAGGGTCGATGCGCGGTTCTGACGGTTCAGCGGGTGCGAGCAGCTCTGGCGCAGCGGCGCGGGTGGGCCGGTGAGCGCCGGGCCGAGCTGGGGCGGGCTGCCCGGGGATCCGCCCATCCTCCCCCATTGGATCGGCAACCGGCCGGTCCTGACCGCGGACGGCCGCGACCCGGCGTGGATCGACGATCTCGCCCCCGCGACGGGGCGGGTGCGCGCGCGCATCGCCCGCGGGGGCCCCGCCGAGGTGGACGCGGCGGTGGGCGCGGCGCGGGCCGCCCTGACTGGCCCCTGGGCGGGCTGGACGGCCGCCGCCCGGGCCGAGCTGCTTGACCGCGCCGCCGCTCTGCTTGAGGCCCGCCTCGACGAGCTCGCCGCGCTTGAGGGCGAAGACAGCGGCAAGCCGGTCGCGCTCGCCGCCCGCATGGACATCCCCCGCGCCGTGGCCAACCTGCGCTTCTTCGCCGGCGCCGCGCGGCATGACCACACGCCCTGCCACGCCGACGGCGGCCCGGGGCGGCGGCTCAACTATACGCTGCGGCGGCCGGTGGGCGTCTGCGCGTTGATCACGCCGTGGAACCTGCCGCTCTACCTGCTCACCTGGAAGGTCGCCCCGGCCCTGGCCATGGGCAACACGGTGGTGTGCAAGCCGAGCGAGCTCACCCCGGCCACCGCCACCGCGCTGGCGGCCGCGCTCGCCGAAGCGGGCTTGCCTGACGGTGTTTTCAACCTCGTGCATGGCTATGGGCCCGAGGTCGGCGCACCGCTGGTCGCCCACCCGGGGGTCAGCCTCGTGTCCTTCACCGGGGGCACCGCCACCGGTCGGTCGGTGGCCGCGGCGGCCGCCCCCTCGTTCAAGAAGCTGAGCCTCGAGCTGGGCGGGAAGAACGCCACGGTCATCTTTGCCGACGCCGTCGACAGCGAGGCCGCCCTCGACGCGGTGGTCAGCGGCGCGGTGCGGGCCGCCTTCACCAACCAGGGCCAGATCTGCCTCTGCGGCTCGCGCCTGCTCGTCGAGGGGCGCGCCTACGATCGCGTGGTCGGGCGCTTCTTGCAGCGCATGGCGGCGCTGCGGGTCGGCCCGCCCGAGGCCGCGGTCGACATGGGCAGCCTCATCAGCCACGCCCACCGCGAGAAGGTCGAGGGCTACCTTCGCCTCGCGCGCGAAGAGGGCGGGGTGGTGGTCGGCGGCGAGCGCCCGAGCCCCGCTGAGGCGCCCGAGGGCGGGGCCTTCTTGCGCCCGGCGGCGGTGCTCGGCCTCTCGCCCCGCTGCCGGGTCGCCACCGAGGAGATCTTCGGCCCTGTGGTGAGCGTGCACCGCTTCGAAGACGAGGCCGAGGCGCTCGAGCAGGCCAACCTCGTGCGCTACGGCCTCGCCGCCAGTGTCTGGACCACCCAGCTCGACCGCGCGCACCGCGTGGCCGCCGCGCTTGAGGCGGGCATCGTCTGGGTGAACTGCTGGCTCGAGCGTGACCTGCGCACACCTTTTGGCGGCGTGAAGGAGTCGGGGGTCGGCCGCGAGGGCGGCGACTGGTCGCTCGACTTCTACAGCGAGGTCCGCAACGTCTGCCTCGCCCTCTCCTGAGCGGCGCGGGGGCCTCCCTCCCCTGCGCAAAGTGCGTGTCAACGCGAGACGCTCCGCCTCGGCGGGGCTACGGTGTGGCCGAAGGAGTTGGAGCATGCTCAGCACCCGCGTGATCGCCCTCATCGCCCCCCTCGCGCTGGTGGTCGCCTGCGACCCGGCCAAAGACGAGCCCACCGCCGAGGGCGCCGGCGCCGCCGAAGACCGCGCGCGTGATCCCGACAGCGAAGGCAGCGTCATTGACGATGTCGACCGCGAGGGCGGCGTGACCACCGCCCAGGTGGCCGACAACGCGCCGAGCTACATCGAGGTCGAGGCCTCGCTCGAGGTGGTGGCCTCGGCGACCATCGGCGCTGACGGCGGGCTGAGCGGCGACCTGCGCTACCTGCGGCGCTGGGGCGACTCCACCCCCTGCGACCTCGACGTGGCCTTCACCGGCGCGCCGATGGCCGGCGACTGCGCCGGCTGCGACTTCGCCTTTGACGTGGCGGCCGCGGTCAGCGCCGACCGGGGCGAGGGGGCCTGCCCGGCGCCGACCCTCTACACCCTGCTCGACAACCCGAGCTACGGCACCCACGACCCGGTGCTCGGCTTCTGGTCGACGATGACCACGCCCAGCTACACCTGGGACGATGGGTATGGGGGCACCTATACCTGGGGCGGCGCGACCTACCACGACGTCTTCCAGGTCGGGTACTCGTGGACCACCCCCGCCTATGACGGCCCCTACGGGTACTGGGCGGGCGGCACCTACGGGCCCTCTTGGTCCACCTGGTCGATGGACGAGTGGGCCAGCCCCTACGCCTCGGCCCGGGTCGACGGCGATACCCTCTCGTGGGACCTCACCCAGTCGTACCTGACCTACGAGGCGGCCTACGGCGCCACGGCCTGTGAGACCTTCACCTGGGAAGAGGCGACCGCGGTCACCCCCCGGGTCGCCGACCAGTCCGTGCGCGGCACCCTCGGCTGCGTCGGCTACGAGGCCTACGGGTGGGACACCGGCGGCATGACCCCTGATGGCACGACCCACTACCAGCTCGACGGCAGCTACGACGCCCACCGCTTCACCGCCGCCGCGGGCGAAGAGATCCAGGTGACCGTTGACACCGTCGCCGCCGACACCGCCTTTGACCCCCTCGTCTACCTGTTGAGCCCGAGCGAGTGCACCCTGGCCTACCAAGACAGCGGCGCCGACTGCAGCTTCGCGCCGAGCTGGGGCCAGTGCCCGAGCTTCAAGTTTGAGGCGGCCGAGGCCGGTGACCACACGGTGGTGGTGACCGGCTGGGGCAGCTGCGTGGGCGAGGTGGCCGAGTACCAGCTCGACGTGGTCCGGCTCTGATGGGCCGCGGCCGCGCGCCCGCCGGCGGGTCCGGGGCGCCGGCCCGCGGGGCAGGGGTGCTGCTCGCCCTGGCCGCGCTCCACTGCCGCACGCCCCGCTCGACCGACGCGACGGCCGAGCGCAAGGCCCGCCCCGACGGCGAGCTGCCCGGTGAGGGGGGCGGCCCGGCCCTCCCCACCGATCTGGCCGAGGCGCTGGTCGCCGACGACCTGCCCGCGCTGAGCGAGATCGTGCAGATCACCGAGGTGCAGGCCACGCTCGGCTTGGCCGCGCCCGCGGGCGGCGACATTCGGCTCAGCCAGCGGACGGTGGGGGTCGATGGGGTCGAGGTCGAGGGCTGCAGCACCCGGGTCAGCCTCGCCGCCTCCGCCTACGCGGGTGACTGCGCGGGCTGCGACTTCGCTTTTGAGGTCGAGGCCACCGTGACCGAGGACCTCGGCGGCTGCTATTGGCCGGCCACCCACACCCTCATCCCCTATGGTG
The DNA here is from genome assembly GCA_016792625.1 of Deltaproteobacteria bacterium. GTDB lineage: Bacteria > Myxococcota_A > UBA796 > UBA796 > UBA2385 > JAEUKK01. The sequence goes on from JAEUKK010000203.1 coordinate 87,577, forward strand.
GTGGGGCGGCGCTGCCGCCGGTGGTGGCCTGGTGGTCGACCTACACGACGCCGGAGTACAGCTACACCGACCCTTATGGCACGACGTGGACCTGGGGGGGCTACACCTACACCGACCTTCTGCGCGTCGGCTGGACCTACAGCTGGCCGGCCTATGATGGTCCCTACGGCTACAGCCCGCCGCGCATCGCCGGACCTTACTGGAGGAGCCTCTCCTCCACCTATTACGGCACCTGGACGGTTGAGCACAGCGAGAGCCTGATCGAGTGGTCCCTCGACCAGCGCTACAGCATGCCGGTCGAGCGCCCACGCGACGAGGCCTGCCCTGACCCTTTGCCAGAGGTCTCGGCGGTCACCGGCTGGATCGGGGCCGGCGCGCAGGAGGGCGAGCTGCCCTGCACCACCTCGTGGAGCGGCGAGCTGGTCGGCGCCGGCGCGATGGACCGCTGGGCCTTCTCGGCCACCGCCGGCCAAGAGGTGGTCGTCACCGTCGACACCCGCAGCCCCGAGTCCACCTTCGACCCGGCGCTGTGGATCGACGGCCCCGCCGGCTGCGCCCTGGCCTGGGGCGACGATGAGCTCGAGTGCACCGCGCCGCCGCCAAGTTTTGGCTGCCCGGCCATCCGCTTCACCGCGCCCGAAGACGGCGTCTACGAGGTGGTGGTGACGGCCGCGGCCAGCTGCGCGGGGCCGGTGGGCGCCTATGTGATCGACGTGGTGGAGCCCTAAGCCAAGGCCCTTAGCCTTGCGAGGCCCGCAGCCGGGCGGCCAGGGCGGCGGCCGCGGCGACCGGGTCGGCGGCGCTGGGGTCGAGGGCGGGCGCAGGCCGCAGGGCTGCCTCGATGAGGGCCGCTGCCTCACGCACGGCGGGCAGGGGTGCTGTGCCCTCGGCGACGCCGTCCATGAGGCTGGCGAGCTGGCCGAGCACCTCCTCCTCGACGGGTGGCGCGAGCTCGGCGGCCAGCACGGCGGCGGCGGTGGAGAGCAGCTCGGCCTCGACCGCCGCGGGGGGCGCGGGCAGGCCTTGGTCGGAGAGCAGGGCGGCGCGGGCCTCTTGGGCGGCCCGGGCCCTCCCGATGGGGATCAGCTCCATCACGGTGAGGACGACCGGGACCGCCGAGGCGAGCAGCCACCACAGGGCGCCCCCGGGCAGGGTGGCCCCGGCGGCCATGCCGAGGGCCAAGCTGAGCGCGGCTGCCCCGAGCAGCAGCAGGGGGCGCGGGCTGCGGCGGGCGGGCACGAGGCCGCCCGACCCGAGGCGCGCGGCGGCGCGGTGCACGTCGACCCCCGGCTGCACGGGCAGGCCGTGGCCGGCGGCGCGCAGCCGGCGGCAGAGGCGGGGCGGGAGCCCGCTGACCGCCGCCGCGAGGCCATCAGGCAGGGAGCGGGCGCGGTCGACGGGGACGAGGACCTGAACCAGGGGAGGGGAGGGCGACATCTCAGGCCAAGGCCGGGTCGAGGTAGGGGGTCATCTTCGCGCGGAGGGTGTCGGGCAGGGGCGTGGGCCGCATCCAGCCCGGGCCGGGGCGGGTGTCGACCATCACCACCTCGGTGCGGGAAGTGGCGCGCAGCACGCCATCTTCGCCGATGATCTGGGTCCGCAGCCCGAGGCTTGACCGGCCCAGCCGGCCGAGGCGCAGCTCGACCCGCACCGCGTCGCCGAAGCGGCAGGGGGCGGCGTAGCGGCAGCTGGTCTCGACGGTGGGCAGCCCGTGGGTCTGCAGCAGGGCGGCATAGGACAGGCCGAGCGCCTCGTCAAACCAGGCCTCCATCGCCCGGTGCATCCAGTCGAAGTAGCGCGGGAAGTAGGCGATGCCGACCGGATCGCAGTCCCCAAAACGCACGAGGAGGGGCATCGAGAAGGCCAGCGGCGGGCCCGCGGGCGCTGTGGAGGCGGTGGGGGCGGTCATGGGCGGCCTCGGGCGGGTGCGGTGGGCGCGTCGGGCGGCGGGTCGCGGCGGGTCGCGGCCTCTTCCTCGGGGCTGAGCGGGGCGGTGTCGACGACCTCGCGCAGCTCGGCCAAGAAGCGGCTGGGCTCGAGGCCCCGCCGCCGCTCGTCGTCGGCGGTGGGGTAGCTGAGCGCCAGCCCCCGGCGGGCCCGGGTCATGGCGACGTAGAGCACCCGACGCTCCTCGTCGATGGCCTCGCGGGTGCCCTCGCGCAGCGCACCCCAGCCGGGCAGGGTGCCCTCGGTCAGCCCAGGCAAGAAGACGTAGTCGAACTCGAGGCCCTTGCTCTGGTGCATGGTCAGCAGGCGCACGCCGGGCTGGCCGTCGAGCTCGTCGACGTCGCGGCAGAGGGCGGCCCGCTCCAGCACCCGCAGCATGGCCCGCTCGACGGGCAGCTCGGGGCGGTCCATCCGGCGAACCCGGGCCGCAAGCTCGGCCAGCGAGCGGCGCTTACGCTCACCCGCCTCACCCGCGCCAGCGTGGGCGCCGAGGTGATCGGTGACGATCCGCTCGATCAAGGGGCCTGGCCGCAGCCGGGCCGCCGCCCAGCGGTCGAGGGTCTCGCGCAGGCGGGCGAAGCCGGGCGCGTGGGCGGCGATCAGCGCGGCGCGCGCGCCCCGCCCGGGGGTGGCGAGGGCCACGAGGTGCTCGAGCAGCCGCACCGTCGCCAGCACGTCGTCGAGGGCCCGGTGCGTGGGGTTGGCGTCTAAGCCCAGGTCTGCGACCAGCCCGCCCAGCTTGTAGTTGCTGCGCTGCAGCAGGCGCCGGGCGAGGGTCAGCGTGTCGGCGTGCAGGCGCAGGGGCAGGCTGACCCCGACCCGCGCGCCGTGGGCCCGCAGCATGTCGAGGTCAAAGCTGACGTTGTGGCCAAGGATGGGCAGCGGGCCCTCGACTGGGTGCAAGAAGCGCTCGAGCGCGGCGAAGACCTCGGCGGCCGGGCGGCCCTCGCGGGCCAGCTTGGCGTCTGAGATGTGGTGCACCTGCTCGGAAGCACCGACAGGGATGCTGTTCTTGACCAGGGCCTCAAAAGTGTCTGCGGGGGCGCCCGAGAAGCGGCCGCCGCGCAGGCGCACCGCCGCCACCTCGATGACCTCGTCGAGGAAGGGGTCGAGGCCGGTGGTCTCGGTGTCGAGCACCACGCAGTCGACCCCGTCGAGCACCGGGGCCAGGGGGTCGCCCGCCGCGACGCTGGGCCCGTGCAGCAGGTCGCCGAGCAGCAGGCCCGCCGGGCGCAGGGCCGCGCGCAGCTGCTTGAGCTTCGCCGGCCCGACCCCCTTGACTAGGGCCCGGGCCACCCGCTGGGCGGCGGGCTCGTCGGTCGGGTCGACGACGAGGCGGGCGAGGGCGAGGGCGTCCTTCACCTCGGCGCGGCGGAAGAAGCGCAGGTCCTCGACCGTGGTGACCGGCACGCCTGCGGCGCTGAGCGCCGCCGACACCGCGGTCAGGCCGGCGTTGGTGCGGCTGAGCACCGCGACCTCACGGGGAGGGATCTGCTCGCGCTCGATGACCACCTGGGCGGAGCGCGCGATCCACCGCGCCTCGGCCAGGATGCCGGGGAATTGTCGCAGGGCCGGGCGCCGGCCGCTCGGGCGGTCGGCGGGTGAGGCGGGGAAGCTGTGCCGGTGGGCGAAGCCCTCGGCGAGGCGGTCAGCCGCGCGGAGGATGGCCGGGCTGCAGCGGAAGCTGGTGGTGAGCGAGAGCCGCTGCAGCGCGCCAAAGTCGGCCTCGACCTGGTGCAGCAGCACCGCCGGGTCGCTGCCCCGCCAGGAGTAGATGGTCTGGTCGAGGTCACCCACCAAACACAGCGAGCGGGCGCGGCTGGCCATGACCCGCAGCACCTCGTACTCAGACAGGTGGGTGTCTTGGACCTCGTCGACCTGGACCAGATCGACCGCGGTCGACCAGCGGTGCACGCTCTCGTCGTGCTCGGTGAGCAGGGCCCGGGTCAGGTAGACCAGCCCGGCGAAGTCGACCGCGCCCAGCTCACGCAGGGCGTCGAGGTAGGTCGGCAGCCAGCCCGCGTCGAGCAGGCCGCCCTCGTGCCAGGTCGCGGCCCGGCAGCTGCCCATCGGGGCCGCGCTGGCCGCCGCGTGCAGGGCCGAGGCCTGCTGCTTGGCCTCGGTCAGGTTGAGCCCGCAGCGCTCGACCATCAGCTCAAGCGCGTCATCTTCGTCGAGCACCCGCAGGTCGGGGGGCAGGCCGGCGGCGGCGGGGGCCGCCCGCAGCACCCGGTTGCACAGGGCGTGGAAGGTGCCCAGGCCGACCCGGCGGGCCAGGGCGGCGCCGACCACCGCGGCGAGGCTGTCGCGCAGCTGCTGGGCCGCCCGGTTGGTGAAGGTCAGCGCGAGCATGCGCTCGGGCTGGATGCGCTCGTCGAGGGCCCGGGCCACCCGCCGCGACAGCGTGGTGGTCTTGCCGCTGCCCACCGCGGCCAGCACCAAGATCGCGCCGTCTTGGGCCCCGATCACCGCGGCTTGCTCGGCGGTCGGGGGCGGCGGCGGGCTGGGCGCGGGCCCCGCCGGGGGCACGCGGCCCTCGGCGAGCCGGAGCGAGGGGGGCTGATCGTCGCAGGGGATCGGCGGCATGCCCGGGGCCTATCCGGGGGCACAGGGCGCCGCCCCCTTCGCAGCGGTCAACTGTTGACCGGGTTCAGCCGCCGCCCGCGGGCGTGGGCGGTCGGGGCGGGCCGGCGAGCACCGCCTCGAAGACCTGGTAGTGGCCGCCATCCATGCCCAGGGCTGCGTAGGTCGCGGCGGCCGAGGTGTTGCGCTGGTCGACGTAGAGGCGGATGACCGCGACGCCAGCGGCCGCGGCCCGCGCCCGGGCTTCGGCGTACAAGGCCGCATATACCCCGCGGCGGCGGGCGGCTGGGGCCACGTAGACCGACTGGATCCACCACACCCAGGCGTCGCGCCAGTCGCTCCACTCGCGGGTGAGCATGAGCTGGCCGGCGAAGACCGGCGGCCCCCCGGCGGGGTCAGCCAGCTCGGCGATGAGGTAGAAGCAGTCATCCACTCCCGAGAGCGCGCGGGCGACGCCGCGGCGCACGGTCGGGGCGTCGAGCTTGAGGGCCTCGGTCTCCCAGGCCATGGCGAGGTTGGCGTCAGCGACGATGTCTTGGTCGTCGGGTCGACCTGTGCGCACCTGCACCATGCTCAGTTCGGCTGGCGGCGCGGCCGCAGAAGCACGTCGTGGACCTGCACATGGGCGGGCTGGCTCAGAATCCAGGCCACGGCGTCGGCCACGTCGGCGGGGTGCAGGATGGGGAAGTCGGCCGCCGCCAAGGCCGCGGCCGCAGCAGACCCGTGGTAGACTGCCGGGAATTCGGTCTCGACCAAGCCGGGGCTCACCGCGCTGACCCGGACCGCGCTGCCCGCGGCGTAGAGCTCTTGGCGCAGGCCCTCGGTCAGCGCGCGGACGGCGAACTTGGTCGCGGCGTAGACGCTGTTGCCGCCGACCGGTACGCGGTGGGCCGCCATGCTCGAGATGTGCACCACCGCGCCATCATCGCCGTTTGCCCGCATGCCGCGCACCGCGCGCTGGGTGCACTGGCAGAGCGCGAGCACGTTGACGTCGAACATCTCGCGCCAGCCCTCGCGGGTGCCGTCGAGCAGGCTGTCTTTGCGGGCCAGGCCAGCGTTGTTGACCAGCACGGCGGGGCTGAGCCCCCGCGCGTCGAGGCTGTCGAACAGGTCGTCAATGGCGTCAGGATCGCGGAGGTCAGCCTGCACGGGGGTGAAACGGGCGCCGAGCCGCGCCCGCAGGTGCGCCATGCGGTCGAGCCGACGGGCGCAGCCGACCACGCGCATGCCCTCGTGCACGAGGCGGACGGCGATCGCCTCGCCGATGCCGGCCGACGCGCCGGTCACCAGCGCGACCCGGTCGGTCCAGCGGCTCAAATCGGACATCGGGGCTCCACGAACGGGCCGGCGCGGGGCGCCGCGGTCAAAAACGGGACGGCCCCCCTGCCGTAGCCGGCGGAGGGGCCGCACGCGAGCTTGGGCCCGCCTTCGCGCTCAGAGGTCGTCTTGGACGATGTCGAAGGCGATGAACATGTTGGCATCGCTCGGCGTGGCGGTGACCACCATGTTCTCATCGAGGGCGTAGAAGCTCGGGAAGAACCGGATGCCGAGCTCGCGCTCGACGCCGCTGTTCGCGGCGAGCACGGGGACACCCTCGACGAAGTACTGGCTGTCCCACCGACCGGCCTCGGTCGCGTCCATCGAGCCGCCGGCGCGGTCCTGGGTCAGCATCGTGATCCAGTAGACGTCGCCCGCCTCGACCGCCGCCCGCAGCGGGCCGTAGGTCGGCTCGAGGCCGTAGGCGTCGGCGCCGCCCGAGAGCCAGTCGGCGACCGCGTTGCACGGGCCGCACCAGACCGCCGAGACGTCGATGATGATCGGCTTGCCATGGCCGGCGAAGTCGTAGATGTTGACCTCTTCACCGAAGTGGTCGACGTAGACCCACTCGCCGATCTGCTCGCCGCGCCCGCCGCCGCCGCGGCCGGCCGCGGGCGGGTTGAACGAGGCCTTGTCGGGCTGGTAGGGCCAGCCGCCGGTGTAGATGCGGGACTCGCTGTCGAGGGGGTCTTTGCCCTCGGTCAGCTCGTCGCGGTCGGTGTAGCCGTCGGCGTCGCTGTCGGGATCTTCGGGGTCGGTGCCCAGCTCGGCCTCTTCGTCGGCGGTCAGGCCGTCGCCGTCGTTGTCGGAGGTGTCTGGGCCCGCGCCGTCGCTGCCCTCACCCGCGCCATCGTCGCCGGCCCCGCCGTCGGTGGCCTCGCCGCCGTCGGAGGACTTGTCGTCGGTCTCTTCGGCGGTGCAGGCGACCGCGAAGAGGGAGAGGAGGCCAACCAATTGGAGGGTCGCGGTGCGCATGTGGGCTCCGAGCCAGGGGCTGAAGGGGGACGGTGGGGGCGCGGTCGAGCTGCGGTCGGTGCCCGGCAGTGCCAAGGGCGGACCGGGGCGAGGGGCGGCGCGCGCCTCCCGTCGGGATCAGTGTGCCACAGGCCCGCAGCAGCGCTGGTGCCCTTCAGTCAACGCTTCGTCAACGCGCCGCCTGCCACCCGGTGGCTCGGCGCCGAAGATGGCGTGCTGTGGATTGTTTTCAGCGAGGGCCCTTCACGCTGGTCGCGGGCGAATTCCCGCGGTCGACGGCCGGGGCCGCGGGGCGTGGAGGTATGCCGCGGAGCGCTCCGCGTGGGCGGCCCGCTCAGGCCGGATCGTCCAGCAGCGCGGCGGCGTCGAGGCTGCTGTCGAAGCCCTTGAACTCGCCGGCACAGCTCAGCTCCCCGGCCTCGACCGCGCAGTCCCAGTCGAGGTGCATCCGCTCGCCGTAGTTGTCGCCCTCCGCCCAGAGCGAGAAGTGGGCGGGGCCGGGCAGCGGCTCATGGCTGCCGTTCATCACGAGGCGGACGGGCAGCGCGTCCCCGACCACCGCCGGATCGAGCGTGACCCCGAAGTCGACCGTGGCCTCGCCGCCTTCGCCGAGCGCCAGCGTGCCCTCAGCCGTCTCGGACTGCAGCACCTCGACGCCGGAGTAGCCCGCCGAGAGCAGGCGCAGCGACCAAGTGCCGAGGTAGGTCAGCGGGGCGTCTTGGCCGTCGCAGTCTGCGTCGAGGCCATCTCCGGGGGCGTCGGGCGCGCCGGGGTAGACCCAGGGGTCGTGGTCGGCGCAGTCCTTCGACGCGGGAACGCCGTCCTGGTCGGCGTCCTTCTCGCTTGCGCACGCGGCGAGCGCGGCGGCGATCCACAGAGCGGCAGCGGGGCGGGGCAGGGCGGCGGCCATGGCTCAGGCCCTCCGCAGGGCGGGCACGTCGGGCAGGCCGCTGTCGCTGCGGTCCACCCCGAGCGCGCCGAGCAGCCCGCTGAAGATGTCGACCTCGGCGTTGTTTTGGTCGGGTGTGGGCTCGCCGGTGTCGGGGTCGAAGCCATAGGTCAGGCAGGTGTCGGGGTCGACGCCGCCGCGCAGCGTGTCGCCGGGCACCAGGGGCGAGAAGACCGCCACGCCGTTGTTCAGGTCGTGACCGGTGCCCCAGTCCTCGGCGCCGGCGGGCCGGGACTTGGTGCGGCCGAACTCGGTCGCCACGTAGATCATCGTGCGGTCCCACATGCTGCCGCCGCCGGCGAAGGGCTCTGCTTGCAGCAAGCCGATGAGGCCGTCCACCACGGCATAGATGCGCGACCACACCACCGCCTGCGCCGCCCGATGCGCTTGGTGTGAGAAGTCGAAGCCCAGCGGGGGGTTGAGCACGCTGTCGGGCGGCAGGCCCGCCCCGTCGCTGACCCCCGGCGCATAGGCGAAGCCGAAGTCGGGGCCCAGCGTGACCGAGACCGAGACCCCGTGCTTGAGCAGCAAGAAGGCCAGCGCAGCCTGGGCGTGCAGGGGGTCGGTGTCGCTGTTGGGGAAGGCGGAGCGGGCCGCGGCGGCCGATCCGCTGCTGCGCAGGCCGAACTTCGAGAGGGGCAGCGCGGGGCTGTCCTCGGCCACCATCAGCTTCTCGATGAGGCCCATCGCCTCGATGCGCTCTTGGGGCTCGCCCCGCAGGCGGGCCCACTCCGCCAGCCGCGGCGCCTCGGCGTACACTTGGCCGAAGCGGGTGGCCGGCTCGAACTGCTCCGCGCGGACCTTGCGCACCGCCTGGAGCACGTCGGCGGGCAGGCCGCGCTCGAGGCCCTTGGTGCCGTGCAGCGACAGCGGCCAGATGGCCGGGTCGGCGACCACTTGGCGGCGGGCCCAGGCGGGCACGGTGGCGTCGGTCCCGGCGTCGTTAAAGCCGGTGCCGGCGAGCAGGTGCACGTTGGGGATCGGCACCTCGGCGCCATACTGCCAGGCCACCAGCTCTTGCAGCGTGCGCCCGCGAAAGGCCTCGTTGCCGGTGATCGAGCGCCGCTCTGCGATCTGGTGGTTGACGCTGGTGCCGGTCTGGGTCGCCACCATCAGCGCGCCCCGGTGGCGCTCGAGCACCGCGCTGGGGCGGGTCGAGAAGGGCGCCGGGATGGCCCCGATGCTGTTCATCGACAGATCGACCGCCCGGAAGGGGCTGCCCTGCCACTGCTTGACCATGGCGTCAGGGAAGGTGTTCAGGACCTCGGGCGTGGCCGACTCGCTGGCCTTGACCGCCAGCGGCCCGTCGATGATCGAGCCGCCGCCGGTCGCGCAGAGCACGATGAGGAAGCGGGGATCTTGCGCACCTTTGGCGAGCGCCTTGGGGCTGAGTAAGCTCGAGGTGAGGCCCACGCCGGCGAAGGCAGAGAGCTGCTGGAGCAGGGCGCGGCGGCTGCGCATCGGCGGGCTCCGGACCAGGGGCGAGGGGAGGGAAGGGCGACAGACGGAGGGGGCGCCGGATCGGGTCCGTGCGCGGCGAGGCTCAGTAGAACAGCGCCTCGGTAGAGGTCGTCACGACCACGCAGGCGCCCACCGCCCAAGAGCGGACCGGGTCGTCGGTCTGATCCTTGATGGTGTCGTAGAGGGCCTCGAGCGCGTCGAGCTCGTCGTCGGTGGCCGGGCGGCCGAGCATGCGCAACACCAGGGCCGCCCCCACCTCTTGGCGGCGCCAGCGGTTGTCACGCTCGAGCACGGGCCCGAAGAGGAGCGCGGGGCCGGCTTTGTCGCGGGCGTAGCGCTCGCCGCAGGCCGAGATGGCCACGCGGTCGGCGGCCATCGGGGCGCTGACGCTGGGCTCGGGCAGGGGCGCGTCGATGCCGAGGCTGGCCGGCTCGACCCCGCCCAGCGTGACGCGGTGGGCCTCTTCGACGCAGTCGCGGGTGCCCAGCTCGGCGCAGAGCTCCCAGGGCTGCAGGCCGAGGGCGTGGCCCAGGTCGCGGGCCCAGACTTCGCCAGAGCGGGGCTGCACCCGGTTGATTCGGCTGGTGGTGCGCGGGCCAGCGGCGCAGGCGCTCAGGAGCTCGAGCGTGAGCAGCAGGGCGAGGCGCCGCGGCGCCCCCATCAGACGGGGGAGGAGCTGTGGGTCAGGGCGCACCGTAGGCCTCCGTGTCGATGAGGTCGTGGAGCATGCGCTCGACGCTGTAGCTGTGCGCAGCGCCAAAGGCCTCGACCAGCGCGTTGAACTCGGCCTGTTCGCTGGGCCGCGGGGCCTCGCCGAGCAGCAGCCGCCAGTAGTCGCGCACGGTCGCGCGGCGGAAGGCCTCGCTGTTGGCCGCGACCTGGGCCCACTCTCGCAGATCGGCGACCTGCTGACCAAACAGGACGCCGGCCTCGGGCGTGTCTTTCACCCGCTCACCGTCCTCGTCGGTGAAGGTGTTCAGCCGGTTGGGCGCGTAGCTGTAGGGGGTCGAGAAGGGCCCGCCCCCGCCGATGCCCTCGTACCGAGAGAAGGGGTAGGTCAGCGGGTCGAGTGTGGCGTGGCAGCCCGCGCAGGCCTCGGCGCCGACGCCCTTGTTGTCGTAGTCGGCGGGCTCGCTGGCCACCGGCCAGAGGCCCTCGAGCTTGGCGATGTCGTAGCCGAGGAAGGCCCGGTAAGCTTGGGCGGCGGTGGTGCGCGGGATCGACGTGAACATCGTATTGGACATGATGAACCAGCGGTGGGTCAGCAGGCCCGCCCGCCGGTCTCTCTCGACGGCCTGGTAGCGGTCGACGCCGCGCAGCGCGTAGTCCTCGTCGGGGGTGCGGTCCCACTCTTCGTAGACGGTGCGCCCGTCTTCGAACCGGGCCTGGGCGAAGGTCTGGCCGGTGAGCACGAGGCGGGCGTCGCGGTCGTCGATCTGCGTCCACACGAAGTAGGCGTAGTCATCGTCGTAGTCAGCGAGGGGGATGGGGCCGACCGGGTTGCCCGACTTCACCGCGATCTGCGGGCCGATCTTGGCGTTGGCCAAGTTCCACACCCGGCCCTCAATGCCGCGCCAGTGATCACTCTCGAGGCAGGCGTCGAGGGCCGTGTGCAGGGCTGCGCGTCGGGCGCCCCGCCGCTGGCTGAACGCGGCCCGCTCGACCCAGCTCGGCGAGCGCCCGCAGAAGTCGAGCATGACCTTCTTGTAGGCATAGTCGAGGTCATAGCCGCAGAGCTGCCAGCCATCCTCGTCTTCATCGACGCAGTCGATGTCTTTGGGCTGGTCGCCCGGATCGGCGGGGCTGCTGCCGGCGAGCAGCTCTTCGAGGTTGGACCAGCCGTCGTCGTCGGCGTCGAGGCCCTCGACCGCGGCCAGGGCCAGCGGCAGCCCGGTCGTGAAGTCGGCCGCCGAGAGCGGGCGGGCCATGCCGGGCAGGAGGGCTTCGGCGACCTGTGCGCCATAGTCGTTGAGCGCCGGCGGGGTCTGGTGGCAGGTCTCGCAAGGCGGCGCGCCCCCCGCGCAGGCCGGGGCCTCGGGGTAGACCTCGCAAAAGCTCTGCGGCGCGGGCGGCTGCGCCTCGCCGGTGGGCGCGGGGGCGAGCACGAGCACGCCCCACAGGGCGGCGGCGGGCAGCGCTGCGGCGGCCCGGCGGGGCCAGAGGTGGGGGGGCATGGTCGCTCCCGGCGGGTGGGCGTGCGCGGGGCCCCAACACCAGCGGCGGGGCGCGGCGTCACCGCCAGGGCAGCCTGCCATGGCCCGCGGTCATCGGGCGCAGGACCGCGGGAGGGGGGGGATCGGCTGGGCGAAGGCCCGCCTTAGACCAAGGTGTAGGTGTAGGCGGCGCTCAGCGCGAGCAGGCCCGCGGCGAAGGGCCGGCCCACCGGCAGCGCGCGGCCGGCCCAGAGGACCAGCAGCACCGCGAAGCCGATCATCCACCAGGCGTCGCTCTGGAGCACCTGGGGATTGACGCGGATGGGGTGGATGGTGCCCGTGCCGCCCAAGATGAACAATAGGTTGAAGACGTTGCTGCCGACCACATTGCTGATCGCGATGCCCGACTCGCCACGGATGGCCGCCATCACGCTGGCGAAGAGCTCAGGCAGCGAGGTGCCGATGGCGACCACGGTGAGCCCGATGATCATCTCGGGCACGCCAAGCGCCGCGGCCACGGCGGTCGCGCCGAAGATCAGGGCCTGGGCCCCGCCCATGAGCAGCAGCAGGCCACCCGCCACGAAGCCGATCGCCTTGGGCCAGCCCATCGGCGCGGGCGCGTCGGCGTCGGGCTCTGCGGGGGCGACCGCCTTGTTGCGCCGGATGGCCGACCAAAGGAAGAGCCCCATCGCGGCGAGCATGAGCAGCCCGTCGAGGCGCCCGAGCAGGCCATCCCAGGCGACGCCGATGAACAGGGCCGAGGCGCCGATCATCCAGGCGCCGTCGTGGCGAATCTCGCCCAGATCGCAGGTCAATCGCCGGATCATCGCCGTGATGCCGAGGATCAGGCAGATGTTGTAGATGTTCGAGCCCACCACGTTGCCGATGCTCAGGTCGGGCTGGCCGCCCACCGCCGCGCCGATGCTCACCACCAGCTCGGGCATCGAGGTGCCCATGGCCACGATGGTCAGGCCGATGAGCGAGGGGGGCATGCGCAGGCGGGCGGCGATGCCCACCGCGCCCCGCACGAGGCCGTCGCCGCCGAACACGAGCATGGCGACGCCGGCGATGATGGCGAGGATCTGCAGGATCACGAGGCGCTCCCAGGGTGAAGGGAGCGGCGGGTGTATCGCGGCGCGGCCGCCGTGCCGCTGGCCCCGCGCCCGGCCGACCGGAGGCCGCGGCGGCACGCCGCGGTCGGGGCCTCGCCCCGACCGAGCCCCTTGTGGGCGAGGCCGGAGGGGGGCCGTCGGCGCCCAAACCCTTGCTCGGAGGCTGACCTTCGCCGTTCAGCGCCGCAGCGGCGGCAGGTGGCCGCTGACCATCAGGCGAAGGTCCCAGCCGTGGCTCTGGCCGTTGACGAAGGGGTGGGTGCCCCAGTTGTGATCGGTGCCCAGCTCAAGCTTCCCGCTGACCAGCTCGTGTGGGCGCAGGCCGAAGCCCAGCGCGCCGCGCAGGCCGGGGAAGGGGCCCGGGTAGGCGCCGCCCCACCAAGCGCTGCGGCCCGTCCACAAGGTGGGGCCGGCGGCGGCCTCGATGAAGTACACGTCGAGCGGTTGGCGAAAGACCGGCATCAGCGCGAGGGTCGGGCCCGTCGCGCGCAGCTGATCAGCGCTGTCCATGCCGGTGACCAAGTCAAAGCGGGCGCCAACACGCCAGAATACGGGGGCCTCAAGCTCGAGGGCGAAGCCGCCCTTGAGGCCCATCGGTCGCCCCCGGTCCGAGCGCAGGACTGGGCCGATCGCGGCCTGGACACCCACCGCCTCGCGGTCGAAGCCGGCCCACGCCGCCGGGCTCTGGAGCCCCAGCGCGCCGAGGCAGAGGGAGAGCAGCCCCGCGCTGCGGCGGGTGCGGCGCGGTCGGGGCAGCCGGGGCAGCCGGGTCATCTGGCGGATGGGGTTCACCGGGCCTCCAGATCGACGTCAAAGACGTGCAGTTCGGCGTCGAGGCGCAGGGCGAGGCGGGCGCCGCTGCGCCCGGCGCTCAGGCCGACTGGGGCCACGGGCAGGTCTTCGGCGGTGAGCGGCTCGCCGCCCGCAGTGTCGAGCAGGATGATCCGACCGCCCTCGCCGCGGCTGCTGAGCACGCCCAGCGCGCCGAGCGCGCCCATGTCGTCGATCTCGATGAGCGGCTCGCCGAGATCTTGGTACCAGAGCTCTTCGCCGATGACCGACCAGGCCCGCAGCTCGGTGTCGCGCCGGGTGCCGATGACCACCGCGCCGACGGCGGGGTCAAAAGCCGCGAGGTTGCCGCCCTGGGGCCAGGTAAAGGGCGTGAAGCCCGGGGTGGCGGCCCAGACCCCGGTCAAGGTCACCACAAAAGCGTCGCCATTGCTGCGATCGGCGCGCAGCAGGGCGCCCTCGGCGCAGGCCGCGCCGGGCAGCAGCACCCGGGCGGTCTCGACCACCGCGCTGTCGTGCCACTTGAGCGCGCAGCCGTCTTCGGGGTCGAGCTCGAGGGTCACCAAGCCGCCGTCGATCAAGGCGACCGCGCGCAGATCGACGTCATCGACGTCAATCAGAAGCTCGACCTCGTCTTGCAGCACCCGCCAGAGCCCGGCGCCGTCGGTGACATAGGCCTTGGGGCCCTTGGCGAGGTCTCGCTCGTCGAGATCGACGAGACGCAGTCTCTTGTCGCCCGAGGGGTAGGTGTCGAGGGGGCGCCCCAGCAGGTCGATGCGCCGTAGCTCGTCGCCCTTGGTGACGTGCAGGTCGTCTTCTTGCTCACCGACCTCGGCGGCGCCGAAGGCCCCGTCGATGGCCGCCGTGTGGCGCAGCACCCGCGCTTGGTCACAGCCCAGCGCAGACAGACCGAAGCACAGCAGCGGGATTGCGCGACCCAGCAGCGCCCGGACGGGGGCCGAAGCGGGCGGAGGGGCTGTTCGTCGGGTGGGGTCGACGGGCATGGGTGCTCCGTTGCGGCCGGCCTGGATGAGGGGAGGAGGGGACGAAGGGAGAAGCCGACCTCAGAGCTGGGGGCGGTTGGTGGCCCGGTCGCCCGCGGTGCGGAGGATGAACTCGACGAGGTCGGGCGCGTGCTGGGCGATGAACGCTGCCGCCCGGCCGTGCCCGGTGAACACGAAGTCACCCCGCCGGTCGTAGAGCGCGTCGATCATGACCCGGGCGGCGCGATCAGCGGGCCACATGACCTTAGACGGGCGCCGGTCGACGCGGTCGGGGTGCAGCTGGCCGTCGTTGTCGACCTTGGCGATCTCAGACTCGACGAAGCCGGGGTGGATGGTCGTGCAGCTCACCCCCGAGCCCGCGAGCTCGAGGCGCAGGGTCGTGCCGATGGAGCGCACCGCCGCTTTGCTCGACGCATAGGGGCCGGCGCCGGCGAGGCTCAGGAAGCCCATCACGCTGCCCACCAAGCCGAGCCGCCCGCGCCGGGCGCGCAGGTGGGGCAGGCAGTGCTGCGCGGTCGAGACGACGCCCAGCACGTTGAGCTCGAACTGGCGGCGCCACTGCTCGACCGGGGTGGTCTCGAGGCGGCCGTTGACCCCGGCGCCCGCGTTGGCGAGGGCGAGGTCGAGCCCGCCCAAGCCGTCGACCGCGGCCTGCACCGCGCCCCCGAGCGCGGCGTGGTCGGTCACATCGCAGGGCAGGCTGAGCGCGCGTCGGCCGGTCGCCCGCACAGCGGCGGCCACGGCCTCGAGGCGGTCGGCCCGGCGGCCGATGAGCGCGAGATCGGCGCCCCGGCGGGCCAGCTCGAGCGCGCAGGCCTCGCCGATGCCTGAGCCGGCGCCGGTGACCAGGGCCACCTGGCCGTCAAAACGGCCCCCACCGAAGAGGCCCCCGGCGAGGGGCAGGGCGCGCAGGCCCAGCGCCGCGGCGGACAGCGCGGCGCCCGCGGAGGAGAGGCTGGACGCGGGGTCAAGACCGTGGTGCATGGGCGGCTCCAGCGGTGGTCTATCCCGGGGCGGCCGCGCCCGCCCTACCCGGCCGAAGGGCAGCAAAACAGCGGAGAAAGTTCTGCCCGAGGACCTTCTCGACGCGGGCGGTGGGCCAGCCCGCGTCGATCATGCGCTGGACCAAGACCGGGTAGCGGTCGCCCGAGCCGAGCTCGGCGGGCGGCGAGATGGCGCCGTCGTAGTCGCTGCCCACGGCCACGTGGTCTTCGCCGATCACGCGGATGATGTGCTCCATGTGCTCGAGCACCATGCGCGCGTCGCGCGGGCCGCCGGGCCGCGACAAGAAGTTCGTCGCGAAGATGACGCCCACCACGCCGCCGGTCTCGGCGATGGCCCGCAGCTGGGCGTCATCAAGGTTGCGCCAGTGGGGGCGCGCGCCGGTCACGCCGGTGTGGGTGGCCAGCAGGGGCTGGCTGCGGTCGTGCGCCGCGACCGCCCCCCAAAAGGCCGCGGGGTGGATGTGGGCGAGGTCGACGAAGACTCGCTGGGCGTTGAGCTGCTGCACCAGCGCCACGCCCGCCGGGGTCAGGCCCTTGTCACGCCGCAGCATGCTGTGGGGGCTGCTCGTGGCGCCATAGCAGGAGCTGGTCAGGTGCACCAGGGTGGCCCGCACCACGCTGTCTTCAGCCAGGGTGGCTGCGCCGCGCGGGGCGGCCTCCCAGGCGTTGGCGCCCTGTACGCTGACCATCACCGCGTGCGCGCCGGCGGCCCGCGCGGCGGCGTAGGCGGCGTGGGTCGGGGCGAGCATGAGCTGCCCGGCGCTGGCCCGCACCAGCGCGCCGAGGCGCTCGAGGTTGGTCTGAAAAGTGCGCCAGCGCGCGTCGGCCGAGCGGAAGGGGTTGGTGGTGATCGACCACATCGCGCCCGACAGACCCGCGTCGCGCATGCGGGGCAGGTCGAGGTGCCCAAAAAAGTGCCGGCCCAAGATCCAGCCATCGTGGCGGGCGCGGGGGTCGTAGCCCCAGAGCCGCGGCGGGATGAAGGTGTCGATGTGCAGGTCAATCAGATCGGTCGCCCGGCAGAGTTCGACCGCCTCGACCGAGACGCCGAGGTCGCGGGCGTGCTGGGCGGCGGGCTTGCGGCCGACGCTGAGCGCGGCGGGGCCAGCAGGGAGCGGGAGCTGCAGGTCGGGTGGGCTCACGCGGCCTCTCAGGTGCGGTGGGGGAGTGATCCCGGGGCGAGCTGGGCCTCAGAGCTTGAGGAAGCCGAGCTCCATCAGCCAGAGGTAGAAGGCGATGCGCGGCACCCGCAGCAGGCTGATGGGGAGGAATTGCCGCCAGGGCATGTCGAGCGCGCCGGCGGCCCAGGTGGTCCACACGTAGGGGAGGGGGGTGATCGCGCCGATCGCCAGCCCCCAGCCGCCATACCGCTCGACGATGTCGAGGGCTTGGCGGGCCCGCCCGCGCATAAACCGCTGAAACCAGGCCATGTGGTTGATGCGCTTGGCGGCCCCGAAGCCCGCCGCGCCGCCCAGCCAGCTGCCCAGGGTCGCCCAAGCGGTGATCTCCCAGAACCCCATCCCGCCCACCAGGGCCAGGCCCGAGAAGGTCTCGTGAGGGATGGGGAGCCAGACCGCGTCGAGCACGAAGAAGGCCGCGACCAGACCCGGGCCGCCGAGGGTCTCGACCGTCCAGGTGCCGGCGGCGACCAGGGGCTTGTAGAAGATGGCGCCGACGACCAAGAAGATGGCCAGCAGGGCCACCAAGCCGACCACGGTCTGCACGATCAGCTTGCGCACGCCGAGGTCGGCGGTCGGGGCAGCAGGGGTGGGCGCGGGCTCAGGCGGCGGGGTGGGCACAGGCAGCGGGGCGGACACGGGCGGATCCTCCGGGGCGGCCCTCGGCCGGCGCGACGGCCCGGTCTATCGCGGCGCGGGCCGGTCGGGCCTCAGGTCGGGTGCGCCGCGAGGTCCTCTTCGAGATCGGCCTCGCCGTCGTCATCATCGAGCAGGCCTTGGTCGACCGCGTTGAGCTCAAGGCCCTCGTCGACCGGCGCCTCGAGCACCAGCTCGCGCGCGGCCACGCCGCGGATGACGATGTCAAGGGCCAGCTCGGCCATGACGCGCAGGTCGTCGGCGCAGCCGCCCCCGAACCAAGCGCGCAGGGTCGAGCGCCAAGCGCCGACCACCGCCGCCGCGCAGACCTCGGCGCGCAGGCGACCGGCGGCGCCACCGCCGTCTGCCCGGTGGATCTCGTCGGCGAGGAGCAGCTCGAGCTCAATGTCTTGCTCAAGCTGGCGGGCGATGAGCGGGCCCGAGGCGCGCACCACCCGCTCGACGGCGAGCAGCTCTTCGCGCTCGAGCGTGGCCCGGTGCACCAGGGCCTGCAGCGCGCGGCGCACCAGCTGGTGGCCGGGGGTCTCGGCCGAGGACCGCCGCAGGTGGCGCCGCAGGACCGCGAGGCGCCGGTCGTGGTGGCCGAGCAGCACGGCGTCTTTGGTCGCGTAGTAGCGGAAGAAGGTGCGGCGGCTCACGCCCGAGTTGGCGGCGATGTCGTCGACCGTGACCGCGTCGTAGCCCTGCTGGGCGAAGAGGGTCATCGCCGCCCCGAACAGCGCGTGGCGGGTGCGGTCCTTGCGCTGGGCGCGGCGGCCGCGCGGCGGGGCGGGCTCGTCCGCGCGGGCGGGGGCGCGGGCGGGCGCGCTGGCGGAGGGGTGGGACATGGGTGCTCAGGCGGCGGCGGGGGAGAGGGCGCTCGGGGTCTATGGCGCTGGGGCGCGTCCGTCGCGCCGGGGAGGCCCAGGGCTCCGGGAGGGCGCGCAGGCCTCAGCGCCCCCCTGGCGCGGCGGGAGGGGCAGCGGCGCGCCGCGCAGGGGGCTGCGCAACCTGGGCCGGTGGTGCGAACGCGGTTGCGCGCCCGGGCGGCCGCACCGGCGGTCAAGACGTGACGGTGCGGTGACGCAGCCATGACAGAGGCGGGCTCTACGGGCGACTCCGGACGGGGCGCGGGCGAGCGCCGGCCCGCCTGACCCTTGGCCCGGTTCTTGCTGGCGCGGCGCCGTCCCCTCCCCGGAGCCCGCGTGCACACCCCTCCCTCCGCCGCCACCTCCCCCGTTGTTACCCCTGCGGCCCCCCCTTCCGCCGCTCCTCACAGCCCCAGCAGCGCGACCTCGGCCGGCGCGCGCCCCTTGTGGGGTGGGGCGATCGACACGGCAGTCCGGCCGGGCCTCGGCGCCCCCCGCGGCGCGGCGGTCGAGGCGGCCCACCGCGGCGCCCTGCACCTGGGCCTGAGCTTCGCCGGCCAAGCGCGCGGCTGGGTCGATGATCTCGCGCGGCTGTCGGCCGGCGGCGGCGCGCCTGGGGCGCTGATCTCGGCGGGCGTGGCGGCCCTGCACGATGAGCTCGGCCGCGGGGTCGAGGACTATGGCCAGCACAGCGCCGGTGTCGCGGTCTTCGAGTGGCTGCGTGAGCCGGCCAGCCGCCCGGCCCCGGCCACCCTCGCCGCGGGCCCGCTCAGCCAGCCCCTCATCTTCTTGACCCAGATGGCCACGCTGGTCGCGCTCGAAGCCGATGGGCTGGCCCCCGCGCAGCTCGGCGCCTGGTGCGCGGTGACCGCGGGGCACTCGCAGGGCGTGCTCGCCGCGCTCGTCGCCGCCGAGGCGCTCGGCCCCGAGGCCCTGCGGCAGCGGGTCGGCGCGGTGGTGCGCTACCTCGCCTGGCAAGGCGTCGAGATGCAGGCGGCCGCCGCCGCTTCGGGCGGCCTGCGCGCCGGCCCGCCGATGTTGGCGGTGCAGGGCCTCGAGCTGCCCGGCCTCGAAGAGGCGGTGCGCGCGGCGGGCCTGCGCCTGCTTGAGCCGGGCGCGGCGCCCGCGGCCGACGGGCTCGCGCTCGCCCTGCACAATGGCGTCGAACGCTTTGTCCTCAGCGGCCCGGCGCCCGCGATCAGCCGCCTCGAGGCGGCGCTCAAGGCGGGGGTTGAGGCCGCCGCCGCCGCGCTCGCCCGCGGGGTGGCGCCCCGCCGCCCGCCGGTGCGGGTCGAGCCCCTCGCGGTCAGCGCGCCCTTCCACTCGCCGTGGATGGCCGCCGCGGTGGCGCCGCTGCGCGCCCACGCCGCCCGCCTCGGCCTGCACCCCGACCCGGCGCGGCTGGTGGTGCCCGTGCTGCGCACCGACACCGGCGCGCCCTGGGCCGGCGAAGACCTCGTCGAGGCCATGTGCACCGCGCCCGTGCGCTGGACCGCGGTCTGCCGCGGCCTCGCCGGCTGCGGCGTGGTGCTCGATCTCGGGCCCGAGGACGGCGTGAGCGCGCTGACCGCGGGCAACCTCGCCGGTCGCGGCCAGCGGGTGGTCGCGCTGGGCACCCCCGACGGGCGGGCTTGGCTGCGCGACCCCCGGCCCGAGGCCCTTGAGCTGCCGACCCCCTGGGCTGAGCTGGCCCCGCGGGTCGAGCAGGGCGCCGACGGCAGCCCCCAGCTGGTGAACCGCTGGACCGAGCGCACCGGGACCCACCCGATCATCCTGCCGGGCATGACCCCGACCACCGCCGAGTCCCCCCTGGTGGCCGCGGCCGCGCGGGCCGGCTGCACGGCCGAGCTGGCCGGCGGTGGGCAGCCCACCGAGGCCATCCTGCGGGCGCGGGCCGACGAGCTGCGCGTCGCTTTGGCCGGGCGGACCGACCGCTTCGGAGCGCCGATCGGCTGGGTGCTCAACACCCTCTACCTCGACCCCTACCTGTGGCGGCTGCAGGTGGCCGAGGGCCGGCTCGTGCAGAAGCTCGCGGCAGAGGGCCACCCCATCCGCGGCCTGACCATCTCGGCGGGCCTGCCCCCGACCGCCGAGGCGCTGACCTTGCTCGCCGAGCTCGGCGGCTTGGGCATCACGCAGAACAGCCTCAAGGCGGGCAACGCGGAGCAGATCAGCCAGGTCATCGAGATCGCCCGCGCCTGGGCTGAGGAGGCCCCCCGCCGCGGCCTGCCCGACACCCTGAGCCTGCAGATCGAGTGCGGGCGCGCCGGCGGCCACCACGGCCTCGACGAGCTCGAAGACCTGCTGCTCGCCCACTACGGCCGCATCCGCGCCCAGAAGAACCTGCTGCTCGCCGTCGGCGGCGGCGTGGCCGACGGCGGCCGGGTCGCCGCCCTGCTCAGCGGCGCCTGGTCGGCCGCCCGCGGGCGCGCGCCCATGCCGGTAGACGCGGTCTTCGTCGGCACCCTGTTCATGGCCGCCGCCGAAGCCCAGACCAGCCCCCAGGTCAAGGCGGCGCTGGCCGCCACCCCGGGCGCGCCCCGCCTGCTCTCGCGCGGGGCCCGGGCCGGCGGCGTGGTCTCGGGTCGCAGCGGGCTCGGGGCCGACATCTATTACCTCGACAACCACGCGGCCCGGGTGGGGGCCATGCTCGAGGGCCTCGCCGGAAAACCCGCCGAGGTCGAGGCGCGGCGGGCCGACATCATCGCCGCGCTCGCCCGCACGGCCCGCCCCTACCTTGGGCCGGTCGAGGGGAGCCTCGGGGCGGAGCTGCTCGGGCGCCTGCTCGACCACCTGCTGCTGGGCCGCGGGCGCCCGGGGGAGGAGGGCCCTTGGCTGGATGGCAGCCACAAGCGGCGCTTCGCCGCGCTCACCCTGCGCCTTCTGCGCCGGGGCCTGCGGGCCGCCCAGCGCGCCGGGCTGCCCGACCTCTCGGCTGCGGTGCTCGAGGTGCTCGGCGGCGACCCCTCTGCGCAGCCCATCGACCGCCTGATCGGCGCGCTCGACGAGCCTCGTGCGCTGGTCGCTCGCCTCATCGAGACCCTGCCGACCCTATCGACGCTGGTTGTGCCGCTCGAAGATGAGCGCTACTTCATCGAGGTCCTCTGTGTGGCGCCGGGCAAGCCCTTCCCCTTCGTGCCGGTGATCGACGGCGACGTGCACCGCTGGTACACCCGCGACGCGCTCTGGCAGTCCCATGACGACCGCTACCCAGCCGACGCGGTGCTGGTCATCCCGGGGCCCCAGGCGCTGACCGGGCTGACCGAGGCCGACCTGCCCGCCGCCACGCTGATCCGGCGCTTGCAGACCCCCGCGCTCACCGAGGCCCTGCAGGCCGGCCGCGGCCTGC
Organism: Deltaproteobacteria bacterium; assembly: GCA_016792625.1. GTDB lineage: Bacteria > Myxococcota_A > UBA796 > UBA796 > UBA2385 > JAEUKK01. The sequence goes on from JAEUKK010000203.1 coordinate 108,903, forward strand.
GGCGGGCGCGCCCCACCCTGGCCCAAGCGCTGGCCCTGGCCCGGGCCTGCCCGCGCTTGGTTGACCCCACCGGCCAGAGCCGCCCAAACCCGCTCAGCGCGCTCATCGCCGCCGCGGGGGACCGCCTGCGGGTCGAGCTGGGCGACGCCCCCGCGCCCACGGGTGAGGAGCTGCTGCGCCTCACCCTGGCTGGCGCTCCGACGGTGGGGGGCCGCGGCCCCTCGCTCAGCCTGAGCCTCGGGCTGCAGACCGGCGCGCTGCACGACCCGCGCGCCGCCCGCCTGCGCCTGCTGCCCGGCGCCGAGGCGGCCACCCGCGCGCTCTACCGGGCGCTGCTGCCCGCCGATGCCGCCTTCACCGCGCGCCAGCTCGGCCAGCTGCGGCTGGTGGTCGATGATCAGGGCCCGGGCCTGCCCGCGGCCGCCGCTTTTGGCGCCGCCCTGCCCACGCTGATGCAGGCGCTGCTGGATGAGGCGCTGGGCGCCGATCCGCTGTCGCTGCTGCATGTCTCCTCGCGGGTCAGCCGCGCCGAGGGTGAGGCCGCGGCCCTCGCCGCCTTGGCCGCGGGCCTCCCCCTGCGGGCCACCTTGACCGCCCGCGCGGCGGTGGACCGGCCGGGCGGGCGCCTCGTGACCCTCTGCGCCGAGGTCGGGGCGGAGGGGGCCCCTGCGCCCGCCGCGACCCTGCGCCAAGAGTTCTTGCTGCGCCGGGTGGACGGACCAATCCCCTCCGCCTGGCCCGCCGCCGCGCTGGGCCCGCTCACCGAGACCCCTGTGGCGCTCCTCCGCCCCCAGCTCCTGTGGACCCAGCCCCTGCAGGCCCCGGCGCGTCTGCAGGCCTTCGCCGCCGCCTCGGGGGACCACAACCCCATCCACACCGACCCGGCCCTCGCCGCCCTCGCCGGTCTGCCTGGCCCGATCGCCCACGGCCAGTGGGCCGCCGCGGCGCTGGCCGCACGTTTGGTCGGCGAGGCCGGCGTGCTGTGTTGGACCGAGGCGCGCTACCTCGCGCCCATCCCCCCGGGCGCCGCCTTGGTGGCCCGCGCCCGGCTCGTCGCGCGCATCGACGGCGACGACATCATTGAGCTGGACGCGCTGCTCGACGGCGCGCCCGTGGTAAGCCTGCGCGCCCGCCGGGCCTGCCCGCGCACCGCGGTGGTCTTCCCTGGTCAGGGTGTGCAGCAGGCCGGCATGGGCATGGAGGCCTACGCCCGCTCGGCGGCCGCCAAGGCCATTTGGGACCGCGCCGACGCCCACACCCGCCGGGTGCACGGCTTCTCGCTGCTTGAGGTGGTGCGCGGCAACCCGCGCCAGATCGACGTCGCTGGCGTGCTCTGGCGCCACCCCGAGGGCGTGCTGCACCTCACCCAGCTCACCCAGGTGGCGCTGACCGTGCTCTCGGTGGCCGGGGTCGCCGAGCTGCGCGACCGGGGTGCTCTGCCGCCCGCGCCGGTCTTCTGTGGCCACTCCGTCGGCGAGTACAGCGCGCTGAGCGCGCTCACCGAGGTCATGCCGCTCGAGGCGCTCATCGACGTGGTCTACGCCCGCGGGCTGACCATGCAGGGTTTTGTGGCCCGCGACGCCTATGGGCGCTCGGCCTACCAGATGGGCGTGGTGCGGCCCCAGCGCGCCGGTCTCGACGAGGCGGGCACGCTGGCCCTCGTCGCGGCGGTGGCCGAGCAGACCGGCGCTCCGCTCTTTGTGGTCAACCACAACATCCGCGGCCGCCAGTACGCGGTGGCTGGTGAGCTGCGCGCGGTCGCTGCGCTAAAGCTGGCCTTGGACGCCCGGGGCGCCCAGGGTCAGGCCTGGGTTGAGCTGACCGGCATCGACGTGCCCTTCCACAGCCCGCTGCTGTCCGGGGGCGTCGCGGCCTTCCGCGAGACGGTCGACCGCTGCATCCCCCGGCCGCTGCGCCTCGAGCCCCTGCTCGGGCGGTATATCCCCAACCTCGTCGCCCGTCCCTTCAGCGGCGACGCGGCCTTCGTCGAGGCCATGGTCGCGGCGATCGGCGAAGAGGCCGCCGCCGCCTGCGCCCTGCGGCGCCTGCTGCCTCCTGGCGCGCCGAACCGCCCGGAAGGCGCCCCCATCTTTGCCGAAGATGACCGCCTGCGCGCCATCCTCGTCGAGCTGCTCGCCTGGCAGTTCGCGAGCCCGGTGCGCTGGATTGAGACCCAGGCCGCGCTGCTCCAGGGCGGCGCCGCCGAGGTCGATCAGCTCATCGAGGTCGGCCCCAAGGCCAGCCCGGTGCTCGGCAACATGATGGCCGCCACCCTCGGCGACCTGCCGCCCGGGGCCCCGCGGCCGCGGGTGCTGCACGTCGAGCGCGACCCGGCGCTGGTCTTCGGCGACGGCCCGGTCGAGGAGGCCCCCGCGCCCGCCCCGGTCGTGGCCGCGCCGCTGACCGCGCCGACCCCGACCACGCCCGTCGCGACCGCCGCCCCGGTGGCCGCCGCGGCGGTGGCCGACCAGCCCCTGCGCGTGGTGGACGGCCTCGTGGCCGTGCTCGCCCTGCGCTTGGGCAAAACCCTGGGGGAGCTTGACCCCGCGCAGAGCATCGACGCGCTGCTCGGCGGCAATTCGGCCCGGCGGAACCAAGTTTTGCTCGATCTGAGCGAGGAGCTGGGGGGCGCGGCCCCCGACGGCGCCCAAGAGCGCCCGGTGCAGGCCCTCGCCGCGGCGGTCGAGGCCGCCGGTCGCTACCGCGCGCCCGGCCCGCTGCTGCGCGCCGCGGTGGCCGCCGGCCGGGCCAAGCTCGGCCTCGACGAGGTGAGCTGGGCCCGCGGGCTCGCCCGCTATGGCCTGCCCGAGGGCCTCTCGCGCGCGGCCGAGCTGCTGGTGGCGGTCGAGGCCAGCAGCCTCGCCGCGGCCAAGTCGGGCGGCGCCGACGCGCTGATCGACGCGCTGATGAAGCGCCTCGGCGCGTGGCGGGGCATCGGGCTCGCCCCGGTGGCCGCGGCGGGCGCGGCGGGCGGCGGGGCGGTCGACGCCGCGGCGGTCACCGCCCTGCAGCAAGAGCAGGCCAAGGTCTGGCGGGGCATCGCCGCCCGCGCGCTCGAGGCGGCCGGGCTCGACCCGCTGCTGCTCGAGCGCCCGGCGGCCGCGCCGGCCCCCGCCACCGCGCCGCGGGCGGCGGCCTTCGCCCCCGAACAGGTGCTGATCATCGAGCAGGGCGCTGCTTTCGCGCGGGCCGACGCCTGGGCCTGGGGCGCGCGCCTCGTGGCCGCCGAGCGCCAGGGGGCGGCCCTGCCCGCGGCCCCGGCCAGCCTCGGCCTGCAGCAGGCCCCCGCGCTGATCGACGCGCTGCACGCCCTCGCGCGCCGCGCCGACCGCTTGGGTGCCCCGCAGGCCGCGGCGGCGCTGCGGGCGGCCGCGGCGGCCCCGACCCCGGCCCTGCCCTGGGCGGGGGAGGTGGCCCTGCTCACCGGCGCGGGCCGCGGCTCGATCGCCGAGGCGGTGGCGGCGGAGCTGCTCCGCGGCGGGGCGACGGTGGTCATCGGGTCCTCCGGCCTCGACCCCAAGCGACGCGCGGCGTTCAAGGCGCTGTTCCGGGCCCACGCCGCCTCGGGCGCGGCCCTGCACGTGGTGCCCTTTGACCAGGGCGACCCGGCGGCCCCCGAGGCGCTGGTCCAGTGGCTCTGCCGCAGCGCGGTCGAGGTCCAGGGCGGGCGGCCGGTGACCCTCCGGGGTCCGTTGGTGCCAACCTTGTGCTTCCCCTTTGGCGCGGTGGGGGTCGAGGGTGACCCGACCGCGCTCGGCGACAGCCCCGAGGGCCGCGCGCTCGACGCCAGCCTGCAGGTGAACCTGCTCGGGGTCGAGCGCTTGGTCGGCGCCCTGGCCCGCAACCAACGTGCGCTGGGCGGGGGCCTCCCCCCGGTGCACGTGGTGCTGCCGCTCTCGCCCAACCACGGGCAGATGGGCCGCGATGGCCTCTACGCCGAGGCCAAGGCCGCCCTCGAGGCGCTGATGTTGCGCTGGGCCGCCGAGCACGACCGCTGGGGCGCGCAGGTGAGCTTGGTCGGCGCGCGCATCGGCTGGGTGCGCGGCACGGGCCTGATGGCCGCGCTGGACGGTGTTTACACCGCGGTGGAGCAAGAGCTGGGCATCCAGACCTACACCCCCGCCCAGATGGCCGGGCTGCTGCTCGAACGCTGCGGGGCCGAGGCCAAGGCGGCCGCCCGCCTCTCCCCCTTGCTCGCTGACCTCTCGGGGGGCTTCGGCGCCGCCGACGGTCTGCGCCTGATCATTGAGCGGGCCCTGCGCGCCGCGCGCACGGCCCCCCGTCCGGCTGCGCGCCCCGCCCTCCTCCCCCTGCCCGCGCCGGCCTCTCCCTTCCCGGCCCTGCCCGCGGCCGCGCATGGTGGTGGAGTGGACCCCAAAGATGCCGTGGCCATCGTCGGCTTCGGCGAGATTGGGCCCTTTGGCGAGGCGCTGGCCCGGTGGAGCGTCGAGGCCGAGGGGGCCCTGCACCCCGAGGCGGCGGTCGAGGTGGCGCGCCTCTGCGGCCTCATCCGCTTCGAGCGCGGCCAGTGGGTCGACGTGGCCTCGGGCCAGCCCGTGGCCGAGGACGAGCTCGAGGCCCGCTACCAGCTCGCCGCGCGGGTGGGCATCCGCGCGCTGCCGCCCCTGCCCATCGATCAGCGCACCCGTTGGGTTGAGATGACCCTCGAAGAAGAGCAGCGCTTCACCGTGCCGGATCGCGCGGTCGCCGCGGGCATCGTCGCCCTCGACCCCGCGCACACCGATATGCTCCCCGCCGGTGAGGGCTGGCTGGTGCGCCAGCGGCCGGGCGCCCGCGTGCGTGTGCCCCGCCTCGTCGAGCCCGACCGCGACGTGGCCGGCCGCCTGCCCGAAGGTTTTGACCCGACCCGCCTCGGCCTCAGCGCCGATCAGGTCGATCAGATCGACCCGGTGGCCATCCTCAACCTGATCGCCACCGCGGCGGCCCTGCGCGGGGCCGGCTTGGTCGGCGATCCGGCGGCGGCGGTCGCGGCGCTGGCGGCACCCGCCCGCGTCGCCTGCACCGTGGGCAGCGGCATCGGCGGCATGCGCAGCCTGCGGCGGCTCTATGTCGACCCGGCGCTCGACCGCCCGCGCCAGACCGACACCCTGCAAGAGACCCTGATCAACGTGACCGCGGCCTGGCCCGCCCTCGCGCTCACCGGCGCCGCCGGCCCGATGCTGCACCCGGTGGGGGCCTGCGCCACCGCCGCCCTCTCGGTCGAGGCGGGCCTCGCCTTGCTGCGCACCGGGGCGGCCGACGTGGTCGTGGCCGGCGCGCTCGATGACATCGGCCCCGAGGGCATGCAGGGCTTCGCCGACATGGGCGCGACCATCTCGGCGGCCGAGCGGGCCCGCCGGGGCCTCGCCCACGCCGAGGCGAGCCGGCCGATGGACCGGCGCCGCGCCGGCTTCGTCGAGGCCCAGGGCGGCGGGGTGGTGCTGCTCTGCCGCGCCGACCTCGCGATCGACGCCGGACTGCCGATCTACGGCCTCATCGCCGGGGCCTGGTCGGCGGGCGACGGCCTGCAGCGCTCGGTGCCCGCCCCGGGCCTCGGGCTGCTGCGCATCGGCGCCGGCGGCCCGCGCTCCGAGCTCGCCCAGGCCTTGGGCCGCCTCGGGCTCCGTCCCGACGACCTGGGCGCGGTCAGCCTGCACGGCACCAGCACCGAGGCCAACGACAAGAACGAGTGTGAGCTGCACCAGCGCCTCGCGGTCGAGATCGGCCGCGACCCGGCCCTGCCCCTGCCCGTCATCGCCCAAAAGGGCCTGACCGGGCACAGCAAGGGCGGGGCGGCCGCTTGGCAGCTCATCGGCCTCTGCCAAGCGCTGACCGGGGGCCTCGTGCCGGCCATCCGCAACCTCGAGGACCCGAGCGCCGAGATCGCCGCCCGGGCCCCGCTGGTCACCCCCGACCAAGCCGCCCCCGCCGTGCTCGGCCGCGCCGGCCTGCTCACCAGCCTCGGTTTTGGCCACGTCGGCGCCGCGGTGCTCGTCGCCCACCCCGACGTGCTGCTCGAGGGGCTCAGCCCCGCGGCGCTCGCGGCCTACGCGGCCAAGCGCGCCCCGCGTGAGGCGGCGGCCCGGCGGGCTGAGGCTGAGGTGCGCCTGGGGCTGCGGCCGGCGGTGCCCCCGCCGGGCGCGCCGCCCAGCCCGGCCGACTTTGCCCGGGCGGTGCTGGCCGACCCGCGCACGCCCCCGCCGGGGCGCGCGTGATCATCGGCCTGGGCGTCGATCTCGCCGAGGTTGAGCCCTGGGCCCAGGCGCTCGTGCACCCCTCGGCGGCGGCGCTGGCCGGCACCTTCACCGCCCTCGAGCGGGAGCAGGCCGCCGGCGGTCCGGTGGACGAGGCGCAGCGCCTCGCCGCCCGCTTCGCCGCCAAGGAGGCCTTTGTGAAGGCGCTGGACGGGGCCGGCTGGGGGGCCCCGCCGCTGCGCGCCCGCCTCGATCTGCGCGAGGTCGAGGTCCGCCTCGACCCCTGGGGTCGGCCGCGCTTGTGCCTGCACGGCGAGGCCCGCGCCACCGCCGAGCAGGCTGGGGTGCGGGTCGCCCACCTCAGCCTCAGCCACGAGCGCGGGATGGCCCTGGCTACCGTCATCCTCGAAGGCTGAGGGGGCGCGCCCCTCCGGCGCGCGGGGCGCCGCTCCTCAGGGGCAGGCGCTCTCCTCCGCCCAGCTCAGCAGGTTGTTGAGCTCGTCGCACTCGCGCAGAAGTGAGGCGCTGGCGCCATCATCGTCGACCACCACCAGCAGGCCGTCGCTGCCGACCTCAGCCCAGGTCAGGGTGAAGGTCAGCGGGGCCGAGCGCACGCCGGGGTCGATGACGTCGGGGGTGGTCTGGACCTCGATCAGCGTGCGAGCCCCGCCGCTCACCGCGTAGAGCGCCACCGGCGCCCCCGCGTCGGCGAAGATGAGCCCGCTGTTGTCGACGGCGACATAGAGCTCAAAGCCCTCAGCGACGCAGTCCTCGCAGATGCCGAGGATGTGAGGCGCCAAGTCCGGCGCCGCGGCGGGCGGGCCATCCCAGGGCTGCTGGCAGCGGAAGGTGTTGTGCGTGTCCCACGAGCGGGCCGGCTCGCTGGGCACGCTCAGATCGTCGTTGATGTTGTCGACGCTGTAGGCGAATTGGTTCCAGGTCTTGCGGGCGTTGGCCCAACCGTCGTTGGCCTCACCAAAGACCGTGATGCCGTCGTCGCCCGCAAAGGCGTAGTTGTTGTTGGGCACGACGATCTCGGCGTTGCCGTCGCCGTCGACATCGGCGATGACCGGGTACTCATAGAGCGTGCCGCTGGCGTGGTCGGGCTGGCGCCACTGGGTCGTGCCGGTCGGGCCGTCATAGAGGTAGAGATCGATCTCGTCGGCGTAGACCAGCTCAGCGGCGCCGTCGGCGTCAAAGTCAAAGGCGCTGCAGCCGGTGACGCTCGAGCTGTTGTCTTGGGTCGTGCGCCACCACTTGATCGCGCCGGTGTGCTCCAACATGGTGATGCGGCCGCGGCCGGCGGCGGCCACCTCGGGCAGGCCATCCCCGTCAAAATCGGCCACACAGGGTGCGCCCGCGCCGCTGTCGGCCACGTTGGTCTGCCACAAGAGCGTGCCGTCGCTGTTGAGCAAGGTCATCAGGTTGCTGGTGTGCACGATGACCTCGGCGGCGCCGTCGCCGTCAAAATCCGCCACCGCGGTGGTGCCGTCGCCGACCAAGCCCGCCGCGTTCCAATACAAGGCGCCGGTGTCGTCGTAGGCGCGGTTGCCCACCACGACGTCCTCATTGCCGTCGCGGTCGAGGTCGGCGGCGTAACCAAAGCCGATGCCGCTGCTGGCCAAGGTCGAGCGCAGCGCGCCGGTGTGCTCGAAGACATAGGCCCCGGCGATGATCTCGGTGGTGCCGTCGCCGTCGAGATCGTGCAGGGCGGGGCCGCTGTAGCCGCTGCCCAAGACCGTGCTGCTGATCCACTTGGTGCTGCCGTCGGCGTTGATCGCCACCAGCTCGCGCTGATCGGTGATGGTCAGCAGGTCCGGCTCGCCGTCGGCGTCGATGTCGCCCATGGCGACGCCGCCCGTGCCGTAGATCCCACGCACCCGGCCCGTAGAGGGGTCGCGCACCGTGCCGACGCTCAGCACCTCCCCCGAGCCGTCGCCGGCGATCACCCGCAGGTAACCGGCCGAGGTATAGGCCCCCGCGGCGAAGGTGGTGTAGGCGATGTCGGGCATGTCAAGGTCGTCAATGACGCCATCGGCGTTGTCATCGGTGAGCTGGCCGACCACCGGCGTCATCATGATGCGCGTCGAGCTCGGCCCGACGCTGTAGGTGAAGGACGCGCTCTCCCACTCGAGCTGCACGTCCCAGCCGCCCGACGGCGGGTAGACCGCGGTGCAATCGGTGTCGACGGTGACCACCGCCTCGGCGCCGGGCAGGCCGCCGCAGGGGTCGGGCTCACGCTCGCCGTCGCAGTCGCTGTCCACGCCGTCGTACCAGCGCTCGGGGGCGCCGGGGTACTCGGCCGGGTCGCTGTCATCGCAGTCGTCGGCGTTGTCGACGTAGCCGCCCGGAGGCAGGCAGCTGACCGTGTCGGTGGTCGAGCCGAAGCTGTCGCTGTCGGCGTCGCGGTACCAAGTGTCCGCGGTCGAGAGATCGAGGCTCGGGTCGCTGTCGTCGACCAGGCGGTCACACTCGTCGTCGATGCCGTTGCAGACCTCAGTCGCGTCGGGGTTCACCGCCGCGGCGCCATCATCGCAGTCGGTGGCATCCGAGACGAAGCCCGGCGGCGCCCAACAGGCCCGGGTGGGCGCGTCGGGGTCGCCGAAGAGGTCGCTGTCGCGGTCGGGGTAGAAGGTCTCGCCGGTCGAGAGGTCGACGCTGTCGTCATAGTCGTCGATGAGCCCGTCGCAGTCGTCGTCGCTGCCGTCGCAGACCTCGAGCGCGTCGGGGTTGGTCGCCGCGTCGGCGTCGTCGCAGTCGCCGCCCCGCTCGACCGCCCCCGTCGGCGGGTCGCAGGTCTCGACCGCGCTGGCGTCCTGACCCCACCCGTCGCCGTCGTCGTCGACGTACCAGGTCCCGCCCAGGCCCTCGTCGACGAGGCCGTCGCAGTCGTTGTCGACCTCGTCGCAGACCTCAGGGTTGCCGGGGAAGGTGGCCGCCTCTTCATCGTCGCAGTCGGTGTTGTCGGTGACCAGGCCCTCTTCGGGGCCGCAGGCCTCGACCGGGGCTTCAGGGTCGCCAAAACCATCCCCGTCGGCGTCGACGTAGAAGGTGTCTCGCAGGCCATCATCGACGAGGCCGTCGCAGTCGTTGTCCACGTCGTCGCAGGGGTCGGCCGCGGCGGGGTTGATCGCCGCGTCGCCGTCGTCGCAGTCGGTGCCCGTGGCCACCGCGCCGGCCGGCGCCTCGCAGGACGCGGTGGCGGTGCCCGGGTCGCCATAGCCGTCGCCGTCGGCGTCCTCGTACCAGGTGTTGTCGACGTCCTCGTCGATCTCGCCGTCGCAGTCGTTGTCGAGGCCGTCGCAGAGCTCGACCGCGCCGGGGTGCACGCTGCCCTCGGTGTCGTTGCAGTCCTCGTCGGCGGGGAAGCTGTCGTTGTCCTCGTCGAGGAAGCCCTCGAGCGGGGTGTCCCCGACGCCGGTCGCGCCTTCGTTGGTGGCCTTGTCGCCGGCGCAGGCGGCGAGGGCGAGCAGCAGGCTCAGGGCGGGCAGGCGGGGGCGGATCATCGGAGCTCCAAGGCTGAGCGGGCAGCCTACACGAGGCGGTCGGCCGCCCCGGTTGCAGGTCGGCCACACACGGGGATGGGGCGCCCCGCCCGCCGGACGGCGGTCGGCGGCCCTGCGCCGGGCTCGGCCCGGGGGCCTCGGTCGCTGCGCGACCGGCGCTGCGCGCCGCCCTCTGCCCGGCCTGGCGCGCGCGAGGCGGGCATGGGCCCGAGATCAGCCCCAGAGCGCGGCGGGGCGACCGGGCAAGGGCGCGAGGATCCGCACCAGCTCAGCGGGAAGGGGGCCCAGCGCCCGCCCATCCGCCCCCCGGGGCGGGTACTTCGGGAAGAGCAGGGCGCCGTCGCAGGGGCTGCGCACCGGCGGGCTGCTCGGGGCCGAGAGCAGCTCGCCGGCCTGCACCGGCGCGAGGTTCTCGAGGCCCGGCCGCAGGCAGAGGGCCGGGTCGTCAAAAGGCACGACGTGGGCCGGCGCGAGGCAGGTGGGCAGCGGCTGGCCGGCGGCCAGGGCCTCGAGGGTGGCCTCGCCGCGGGCCAAGGCGTCGGCGATCTCGAGCGTGCGGCGCATCAGGCGGCCCGCCAGGGCCTCGGCCTCGGGGCGCAGGCCCTTTTGGCTCAGCTCGACGGTGATCCCAGGCGCGCCGCGCACGCGCACGTGCTCGTCGCCGCAGCGGCTGCCGGCCGAGAACGCGAGGCCCGGCGGGCGGGTGACCCAGGCCGGGGCGGCGTCGAGCGCGCGCACCCAGGTCTCACCGACCGGGTCCCAGGGGAAGATGGCGAAGGCCGAGCGCGTGGGCTCGATGGTCTGGTGCAGGTCGAGGAAGACGTCGGCGTCGTCGAGCAGGGGCATCAGCTCGAGCGCGCGGCGGTGCTCGGCTGAGCGGGCCGGTCCGGGCAAAAAGACGCGGTTGAGGTCTTGTTCGACGAAGCGCACCCCGGCCAGCGCGGCGGGGCGGTTGCCCAGCACCACGCTGAGCCGGCCGCCGAAGTGCAGGCGACCGGCGTCCATGTCCTCGAGCAGGGCCGCGGCGGCGGGCAGGCTGCCCACCTCGTCGCCGTGGATGATGCAGCCGAAGACAACGTGCAGCGCGTGCTCCCCGCCCTCTCGGCGGATCACGTCCGGGGGCAGGCCCGCCTGGGGGCCCCGCGCTGCGGCGGCGTCGAGGCGCGTGAGCAGCGCGGAGAGGTCGGCGGGTGCGCTGGACATGGTCCGCTCCGAGGGCGAGGGGTCGGGCGACGCGGGGGCTCAGGCCCCGGCGGCGGCCTGCAGCAGGCGGCGGGCCTCGGCGGGGTCTGCGCTGGGCGCGCGGCGCTTGAGCTGGCCGAGGAAGAAGCCGAGCAGCTTCTGGTCACCGGCCCGCAGGCGGGCGGCCTCGGCGGGGTGATCCCCGAGCAGCGCGTCGATCTGGGCATCGAGCGCCGGGGCAGCGGCCGCGGCGGCGCGCAGGGCCTCGATGCGGGCACCGAGCCCACCCCTCTCGACCTCAGCGAGGGCCTGGCGCAGCAGGCCCCGGGGCAGCGCGCCGGCGGCGACGGCGGCGAGGGCCGCCCCTGCCTCGGCCGGCTCAAATGCCAGCGAATCGAGCGGGATCCGCGCCAGCTCGTTGCACACGAGGTTCGCCGCGTCGGCGCGGGGGGCGCCAGCGGCCACCGCGGCCTCGGCCCAGGCGGCACGGGCCGGCTCGCCGACCAGGGCGCGGGCGACGGTCTCGCTCACCCCCCAGGCGGCGGCGGCGGCCAGCACCTCGGGCGGGGCGGCCTCGGCCTTGGCCGGCGCGGCGGGGCGCTTGGGCTCGGCTTTGGCCGGCGCGGCCTTGGGCTCGGCGGCCTTGGGCACAAAGCCGTCCTTCAGGGCGACCACGCGGTTGAACACCGGGTGGCCGGGGCGGCTGTCGGGGTCGGCGGCGAAGAAGCCGAGGCGCTCAAACTGGAAGCCGGCGCCCACCGCCGGCGCGGCGAGGCTGGCCTCGGCCACGCCCTGCACCACCTTCTTGCTGTCGGGGTGCAGGTCTTCGAGCAGGTCACGCTCGGTGCCCGGGCGCTCGGCGGCAAAAAGCAGCTCGTAGATGCGCAGGGTGCAGGGCACGGCGGTGGCCTGGTCGACCCAGTGGATGGTGCCGACGCCCTTGCCCGCGGCGGTGGCCTCGCCTTCGCTGAGCTTGGCGCAGCGCAGGCCGATCAGCGCGCCGTCGGGCCCGCGGTCTTCCCCCACGCAGCGGATGAGGCCGGCGTGGCGCAGGCGCACCACCCCGCCCGGGCTGAGGCGCTTCCAGCCGGGCACCGGCGCGTCGGTATAGTCGCTGCGCTCGATGAAGATGGCCTCGCTGAGCGGCACCTCGCGGCCCTCGCTCGGGCCGAGCTCAGCCGGCAGGTCGGCGGCGACCAGGCTGCGCGCCGGGCCCAGGCCCTCGACCACCACCGGCAGCGGCTGCTCGACCACCAAGCGGCGGGGGGCGCTCTTGTGCAGCTCTTCGCGGATCGCGTGCTCGAGCAGGGCGTACTCGACGACCGAGTTGGCCCGGGCCACGCCCACCCGCTCGACGAAGGCGCGGATGGCCGCGGCGGGCACGCCCCGGCGGCGCAGGCCGGCCAAGGTGGGCATGCGGGGGTCATCCCAGCCGTCGACCCGGCGCTCTTCAACCAAGCGGCGCAGGTAGCGCTTGCTCACAATGACGTGGGTGAGGTCAAGGCGGGCGAATTCGGTCTGCTCGGGCGGCTGGGCGAAGCCGACCTTCTGCACATACCAATCGTAGAGCTCGCGGTTGTTTTCAAACTCAAGGGTGCAGAGGCTGTGGGTCACGCCCTCGATGGCATCGCTGAGCCCGTGGGCGTAGTCGTACATCGGGTAGATGCACCAGGCGTCGCCCCGGCGGTAGTGGTGCGCCTTCTTGATGCGGTACATCGGCGGGTCGCGCATCTTCATGTTGGGGCTGGCCATGTCGATCTTGGCGCGCAGCACGCAGGCGCCCTCGTCGAACTCGCCGGCCTTCATCCGGCGCAGCAAGGCGAGGTTCTGTTCGGGGCTCGTGTCGCGGGTGGGCGAGGGCTTGCCCGGGCCCTGCACGGTGCCGCGGCAGTCCTTGAACTGTTCCTCGCTCAAAAAGCAGACGTAGGCGTCGCCCTGGAGCACCAGCTTCTCGGCCCAGGCATAGAGCTGCTCGTAGTAGTCGCTGGCGTAGTATTCGCGGTCGCCCCAATCAAACCCAAGCCAACGCACGGCGTCTTTGATCGCCTCGACGTACTCCATGTCCTCGGTGAGCGGGTTGGTGTCGTCAAAACGCAGGTTGCAGACGCCGCCAAAATCGGCCGCCAGGCCGAAGTTGAGGCAGATCGACTTGGCGTGCCCGATGTGGGGGTAGCCGTTGGGCTCGGGCGGGAAGCGGGTCATGACCCGGCCGGCGTACTTTCCGGCCCGGTTGTCTTCGATGACCTTCTGGCGGATAAAATCCGAGGCCACGGGCGCGGGGGCGGACGGGCCGGAAGGTGGGGCGACGGGAGGGGCTGCGGGAGGGGTGGTCGGGATGCTCATGGGCGCTCCATCGGGGGCGGCGCGGGTGTCGGGGCGCGCTCTATCCGCCGCGGCCCCCGCGGGCGCGGGCGCAGGGGTACGGCGACGAGCACGCCCACCAGGGCGATGTTTTCAGACTGCTTCCGCCGGTACCGCCGGCGGCGCGTGTCGGTGCGGGGCCGCTGCAGCGCCACCGGCCGCGTCGCCGGCTCAGCGCTGCAGCGCCCGCTGTCGGGCGGCGTCCAGCGCTTGGCCCATGCCCATCGCGCGCACCAGGGCCCGCACGGCGATGCGGTTGCCCTCGACCGGCAGCAGGCGCTTGAGCAGGTCGAAGGCGTGGGCCTCGCGGGTGATGAGCACCCGGTCTTTGTCGGCCTTGATCCCCGCGATGAGCTGCGCGGCCGCCGCCTCGGGCGGCAGGGTCTTGCGGTCAAAAAAGCGGACCAAGCGCTGCTGCAGCTCGGCGTCGTCGGCCCGCGCCCCGCTCATGATCCCCGTGCGCACGCCGCCGGGGTGGACCACGGTCAGCTTCACCGGGGTGCCGCGCAGCTCTTCGGCCAGGGCTTCCGAGAAGCCGCGCACGGCGAACTTGCTCGCGCAGTAGCTGGTCTGGCTGGGCACGCCGATGACGCCAAAGATGCTGCTGATGTTGACGATGTGGGCCTCGCCCACGCTGTTCTTGAGCAGGTGGGGCAGCCAGGTGTGACAGCCCCAGACCACGCCGTAGAGGTTCACGTCGACCACCCAAGCGAAGTCCTCGGGGCTGTGGTCGATGAACGGCTTGGCGACGGTGACGCCGGCGTTGTTGATGAGCAGGTGCAGCTCTTCGTGGGCGGCCAGCACCTCGTCGCGCAGGCGCAGGTGGGCGGCCCGGTCGGCGACGTCGACCACATGCACGCTTAGGCGCGGCCCCATGGCGAGGCGCTCGGCCAGCGACGCGAGGCCGGCGGCGTCGCGGTCGACCAGCGCGACGCGGCAGCCCTCGGCGGCCAGGGCGATGGCCGTCGCGCGGCCGATGCCCGAGGCGGCGCCGGTGATGAGGGCGGTGCGGTCGCGGAGGGTCTTCATGGGGAGACGGTAGCCGCAGGCGGAGGGGGCGCGGGCTCGGCCTCGATGGGAGCAGCCTCTAGCGCGCTGTCTTCGCCGGACGCGGAGGGCGGCGCCCCCTCCGCCCCGGCGGCGCTCGCCCCGCCCTCGACCCCCGCGGCGGGCGGCGGCGGGGCCACCGGCCGGGCCTGGCGCAGCCGGCGCAGGGCGTCAGGGGTGCCGCGGGGCAGGCTCAGCGTCCAGCCACCCTCGGGGATGAGCACCACGTCGTCAGGCACGCCAAAGTCGCCCGGTGGGGCGGGGATCTGGTCGAGGATGGCCCGGGCCGCGGGCAGCGCGGCCTCGGCCCCCGTCTCGTCGGGGCCCAGCGGCAGGTGGTCATCGGCGCCGATCCAGACCGCCACCACATGATCGGGGCGCACCGCGAGGAACCACGCGTCGAGGAAGTCGCTGGTGGTGCCGGTCTTTGCCGCCAGCACCTCGCCTGCGCGCCGGGCGGGCGTCGCGGTGCCCGCGCTGACCGCCCGCTGCATCATCTCGAGCACCTGGCGGGCGGTGCTGCCCTGCACCACCCGCGGGCCCGGCGCGCCGGGCAGGGGCGGGGCCGCGGCGCCTGCGGGGTGGCCGGGCAGGGCCTCACCCGGGCGGGCGCAGCAGCGGCCGCGGTGCTCGAGCTGCTCGATGAAGACCGGCGCGCGCACCCGGCCCAAGCGGGCAAGGTTGGCCCCGGCGGCGGCCAGCTCGAGCACGGTGAGCTCGCTGGCCCCCAAGCTCAGGGCCAGATCGGCGCGCAGCGGGCTTTGCACGCCCAGATCGCGGGCGACCGCGATGACCTTCTCGGGGCCGACCCGCTGGGTCAGGCGCACCGCGGGGGTGTTGAGCGAGCGGGCCAGCGCCACCCGCAGTGGCACGGTGCCCGAGAAGCCGGGCGCGAAATTGCGGGGCTGCCAGTCGGGCTTTCCGGGCGGGCCGGGGATGCGCAGCGGCCCGTCGACCACGGGGTCGAGCTGGGTCAGGCCCGCCTCGAGCGCGGCGGCGTAGACGAAGGGCTTGAACGCGCTGCCCGGCTGGCGGCGGGCCTGGGTGCCGCGGTGAAAGCCCATCAGCGTGTGGCCGTGGCCGGCGGTGGCCGCGCGCACGGCCCCCGTGCTCACCTCGATCACCACGGCGGCGCCCTGCACCCAGGGGCGGCGGTCGAGGCGGGGCCGCAGCTGGGCGTCGAGGCAGACCGGCACGAGGCCGCCGACCCGCGCGGCGCGCTGCAGCTCCTCTTCGACGGTCAGCGCGCGGCCGTCGGCCCGCGGCCGGGCCCGCAGGCGCAGGTCGGCCGGGCCGAGCTGGCCGCTCCAGTCCCCGGCGACGAGCCGTGTCCCCCGCCGGCCGCCCTCCACCCGGGCCTCAAAACAGGCGCCTTGGCGCACGGGCACGTCGGTGCGGGCGCTGCGGCGGGCCAGCTCCTCGGGGCTCAGGTCGAAGATGACCGCCATGACGCCATTCCGGCGCTCTACTGCCTGCGCGGCGGCCTCGACCGCGGCCTCGGCGGCGGCCTGGATCGCCGGGTCGAGCGCGGTGTGGACCACCAGGGCCTCAGACCAGGGCAGCTCCCCCGCGTACAGGCGCAGCAGCTCGGCCCGGGCGGCGGTCTGGTAGGCCACGTGCGGGCTCTGCAGCTCGGCCTGCAGGGGGGCGAGCTGCAGGGGGCTGTTCGCGGCGCGGTCGACCTCATCGGCGTCGGCGAGGCCGGCCTCGCGCATCGCGGAGAGCACGCGGTCGCGGGCCACGCGGGCGCGCTCGGGGGCGGTCCGCGGGTCATCGCGGCTGGGCGCCCGGATCAGCCCGGCGATGAGCGCCGCCTCTCCGATGCTCAGCGTGTCGGCGGGGTGGCCGAACCAGTCGCGGCTCGCGGCCTCGATCCCGTGGTTTCCGCCGCCGAGGTAGACGAGGTTCAGGTAGAGCTCAAGCTGCTGCTCTTTGCTGAAGTGGTCGCCCAGGCGCAGCGCGAGCAGGGCCTCTTCAGCCTTGCGCCACAGCGTGCGATCACCGCCCACCACGAGGTTCTTGATCAGCTGCTGGCTGATCGTCGAGCCGCCCTGCACCACCGCGCCGGCCCGCAGGTTGGCCCGGGCCGCGCGCAGGATGGCGGTGAGATCGATGCCCTTGTGGCGCCAAAAGCGGCGGTCCTCGGCGGCGAGCACGGCGTCGACCATGACCTGGGGGATGGCCGAGAGCGGCCTCCAAATCCGCCGCTCGTCGCTGATCTGGTCAAAAGGCTCGCCGTGCCGGTCGAGCAGGACGAGCTGCTGGGCCGGCCGGTGGGCCCGCAGGTCGGCCAGCGCCGGGTCGAGGCGCGGGGCGTAGAGCCGCCAGCTCAGCTCGAGCGCGCCGAAGACCAGCGCGGCGAGCACCAGCAGGGCCACCGCCCGCCGCAGGGCGAAGTTGGGGCGCGGCGGGCTCAGCGGCGGCGCCACGAGAGCACCTCGCCCGGCCGCACCGGCGCGGGCGCGCAGCGGCAGGGCTCGGGCGCCTGCACGCAGGCCCCGCCCCGCACCACCAGGACCTGACCCTGGCCGGGCAGGTCGCCCGGGCAGATCACACCGTCCAGCGCGATGATCGCGACGTCGGTGATCGGCTGGCCCGCCCCGTCCAGCTCTTGGTCGACGCCGGGCTCGGGCGGGCCGAGGCCGGGGGCGGCGCTCAGCCGGGTCGGGCAGGGGCGGGCCCAGGGCTCGACGCGCTCGGCGGCGAAGCTGCGCGCGGTGCGGAGCTGGGCGCTGAGCGCGCGCAGGCGGGGCGCGGCCTCGACCGAGGCGCCTTGGGCGGCCGCGGCTGTGTCGACCGCGGGCCCCAGCGCGGCGAGCAGGGCGCGGGCCCGGGCGGCCTCAAAGGCGACCGCGGCGTCGGCCCCGGGGCGGCAGCGCGGGCTGCGGACGGTGGCCGCCCAGCGGTTCTGGCTGCGCGCGGTGGCCCGGGCGATGGCCTCGGCGTCTTCGAGCAGGCGCGTGTGGCGGGCGGGTCGCGGCGCCCGCGCAGCCAGGGCGGGCAGCGTGAGGATGACGCAGCAGAGGGCGATCAGCCCGAGCGCCACCCGGATGGTCGGGCGGCGGTGGCGGGGCGGGCCCCCCGGCGAGGGGGCGCCTGCGGCGGGCGTCGCGGCGGCGGGCAGGGGGACCTCCAGGCCGCGGCCGCCTATGGCGGAGCCGCGCGCGGGGCCGGCCGGGCCCCCGCAGGTCCAGCGGAGGGCGCCGCGCCGTCCGCGGAGGGCGCGGGGCGCGCGCGCAGCCCTGCCGCGCCGGGTTGGCGCGCCGAGAGCGCGGGCGGCGCGGCGGTCGGGCTGCGCGAAGGGGGGGGCTCCCCGCCGGGCGGGCGTGGCGCGGGCCACGGGGCCCGGCGCCCCCGCGCCGCGCGAAGCAACAGGGTGGTCAGCGATGTGATTGACGTGATGGGCGTTGTTCTGGATGGGTGCGGCGGCGGCGCCCGCGCCCCGCGGTAGACTGCGCAGGGTCCGCGCCTGCGCCCCCGGAGGTCTGCCTTGCTCCGCCACTGTCGGCCTGCCCTCCGCTGGGGCCCGCTGCTCCTGCTCCTCGGCGGGCCCGCGTGGGGCGCCAGCGGGCTCACCGTCCGCCTCATCTCCGACACGCCGCTGACCGACCCGGTCGTGCTGCTCGACGACGGCGGGCACCAGACCACCCTGCCGCTGCGCGACGATGGCCAGCAGCCCGACGTGATCGAGGGCGACGGCACCTTCGCCGCGACCACCATCGCCTCGGGCGGCGAGATGAAGGTGACGGTCCAGGCCGGCGGCAAGAGCTGGTCCACCACCTCCGCCGCTTTCCCCGAGGGGGCTGGGCCGCGCGACCTCGATCTCAGCGTCAGCGGCGACACCTTGGTGGCCGCGGGCAAGGTCGCCGGCGGCGGCTCGGGGCCCAACGCCGCGGGGCCGAAGGCCGCAGGGCCGCGGCCGAGCGGCGGGGTCGGCGGGCAGGGCCTCGCGCCGCCGGTGGGCGTGGGCGCGTCCGACACGACCTACACCCAAGACAACACCGCGCTCATCGTCGCCCTCGGCGTGGGCGTGGTCGCCTTGATCGGCCTCGCGCTCTGGGGGCGGCGCGGCGCGCCGGCGCCCGCGGCGGCGCAGGGCAGCCTCGACCCCAAGGGCTGCGCGCTGCTGCCCGAGGGGGGCTGGCTCGGGCCCCACAGCCCGCCGTTCAGCGAGGGGATCGGCGTGCTGGTCGTTGATCCCGCGGATGAAGACGCCGCGCTGCCCGCGGTGCTGCGGGCGCTGGCCCGGCGCCACCGCGTGATCTTGCTCCAGGCCGCCGAGGCCGCGCCCCCGGTGGTGGCCGGCGAGGTCTACCTCTCCGCTGAGAGAGAGCCCGCCCGCGTGGGTGACCTCGCCGAGCTGCTCCTCGCCGACGGCGGCCTGCCGGTGGCGGTCGTGGTGCGCGGCGCGGCGGCCGCCCGGGCCCAGGCCTACTCCGACCAGCTGCCCGAGTCGGTGGGCGGGCTCCTCCTCTGCGCCGAGGCGGGCGGGGTCGAGGGCGCCATGCGGCTGCAGCTCGGCGCCCCCTCCACCTGCACCTTCCGCGGCCAAGAGGTCGCCCTGCACATCGCGCCAGACGGCGGCTTCGTCGTCTCGCCCCCCGCTGCGGAGTCCCCATGAGCGCTGAACCGCGCGGCCGCGGGGCTTGCCGCGCCCGCCGCT
Source organism: Deltaproteobacteria bacterium (assembly GCA_016792625.1). GTDB lineage: Bacteria > Myxococcota_A > UBA796 > UBA796 > UBA2385 > JAEUKK01. The sequence goes on from JAEUKK010000203.1 coordinate 127,856, forward strand.
CCCTCCCCCTGGCCGCCTGGGCGCTGTGCTGCGCCGCCCTGTCCGCCGCGCCCGCCTGGGCCCAAGACCCAGCCGGCGGGCCCGCCGAGCCGCCGCCCGCCGAGGTGCTCGGTGATCCCGCGGTCACCCCGCCGAGCCCGGGCGCGCCGACCGGCCCCGCGCCCGGCGCGCCGGTGGGCGCCCCGGTCACCGAGCCCGGCGAGGGCACCCGCGAGCCACCGCCGCTGACCGGGGGCGCGGCCGCCCCCATCGACGGCGCGCCCGCCCCGCTCGGCGACGGCGCCCCGCGCGGCGGCCCGGTGACCGATGCGGGGCCCCTGCCGGTGGGCGGTGGCGCACCCACCACCGGGAAGAACGTCGCAGCCGCTCCTTTCGGTGAAGAAGAGGCCAGCGCTGACGAGGGGCTGGGCGCGCTGCTCTGGGTCGGCTTGGGCGGCGCGCTCATCGCCGCCGCGGTCGGCGTCGCGCTGTGGGGCCGCGGCCAAGGCGGCCGGGGTAGCGCCGCTCCGGTCGGCGCGGCAGGCTCTGCGGCCACCGCGGCCCGGGGCGCGCTCCGGCCGGCCCCCGAGCCCGGGCTGCTGCACCCCGCGCTGCCCTCGCCCAGCGACGGTCTCGCCGCCTGGGTGGCCCCCGCCGCGCTGCACGAGGGCCTGACCGCCGCGCTGCTCGACGCCCTCGCCGATCGGCGGCGGGTGCTGGTGGTCGCGCCGGTCGCAAGCACCCTGCCCCTGGTGCAGGGCGGGCCGGTCTACCGGGTCGAGGGCCTGCGCCCGGCCCAGCTCGGGGCCGCCGCCGCCGCGCTGCGGGCGGGCGGGGCAGAGCGGGTCTGCGCGCTCATCATCGGCGTAGATGCCGCCGAGGTGGCCGCCTTCGCCGACGCGCTGCCCAGCGGCTGCGGCGGGGTGGCCCTGCTCAGCGCCGCGCCCGGCGGCGGCCTGCCGGTGGTCGAGGTGCAAGGCGGCCCGGGCGGCGCGCTGCGGCTCGGGCTGCGGGGCGGCGCGCTGAGCGCCCGGATTGTCGGCGGCCGCCTGCAGGTGGACGCAGCGTGAGGCCCCCCCGCGGGGGCAGCGGGCCCTCGCCGGGCACGAAGCTGTTGATGGGCCTCGCGGTGACCGTGGTCTTCTTCGCCCTCGCCGAGCTGGCCGCGCGCAGCCTGCCCGCGGTCGCCCCCAGCTGGCAGGGCCAAGACAGCGCCGCCGTCGTCATGGTCGGGCACCCGACCCGCTTGTGGGGCATGGGCGAGGGCGTCCGCCAGAACGTCGACCAGAAGGCGACGATCAGCGCGCTGGGCCTGCGCGGTGCGCCGCCTGCGCTGCCCCGACCGGCCGGCCGCCAGCGCATCTTGGTCCTCGGCGACAGCAGCTTCTTTGGGCACGGGGTGGCCGACGATCAGACTTTGGCCGCCCAGCTCGAGCGGCGCCTACGCGCCCGCGAAATCGACGTAGACGTCGTCAACGGCGCCATTCCCGGCTACTCGACCGAGCAGACCCGCCTCTTGCTCGACGAGCTGGGCTGGGCGCTCGAGCCGACCCTCCTCCTGCTGGGCAACCTGTGGAGCGACAGCACCTTCGATCACTTCCGCGACGTCGATCTCCTCCGCACCCGGGCCCTTTTTGAGGGCCACCTGCTCGCCCGCAGCCGCCTCTTCGTGCTGCTGGCCGAGCTGGTCGACGGCGCGCGGGGCGGCGACCGCGGCCGGGTGATCCGCTGGCCCGAGGACGGTCAGTGGCCCACCGAGGGCAGCCGCCGCGTGCCGCTCGGATCCTACGCTGAGAACCTGTCAGCGATCGCCCGTGAGGCCGCGGGCCGCGGGGTGGGCGTCTTGTTCTTCTCGCCCTGCAGCACGGCGATGTTGCGCAACCCCCGGCCCGACCCGGTCTGGGCGCCCTACTTCGACGCCCAAGCGGCGGTCGCCGCGCACCACGGGCTGCCGGTGGCGGAGTCCTGCCCGGCGATGGCCGAGGCGGGGCCGATCGCGCCCCAGTTCGTCGATCAGCTGCACCCGAGCCCGGCGGGCCTGCGGGCCTGGGCCGCGGTGGCCGAGGGGGCGCTGGTGGCGGCGGGCTGGCCCGGGGCCCCCTTGTTGGCCCAGGGCGGCGCTTTTGACGGCAGCGGCCGGGTCGACACCCCCGCGGCGGCGCTCGAGGGGCACCGCCACATGCACACGCCCCAGTCGCAGCTCTTCCCCTCGGGTGAGCGCCAAAAGCCGCCGCCCAAGGTCAACCCCGACGCGGGCGACGCGCCCGAGTACCCCGTCCGCATCGAGATCGTGGGCGGGCAGGCGCCCTACACCGTCCGGGCCTGGGGCCCCGAGGGTGATCTGGTGGCCGAGGCCACGGCCAAGGGGCCCGGTGAGCTCAAGCTCAAGCTCGAGCGGGTCGTGCCCGCGCTGCGCGTGCGCGTCGAGGACGCCGTCGGCGGCGTCGATGAGAAAGAGCTGGTCGAGGACGGCCCGCTGCCGCGCTTCTCGCCCACGGCCACCGGCTCAGCGCCCGGGGGCTGAGCCAGCGGGCAGCGAATCCCCCCGCCAGAGCTGGCCGCGCAACATCCGGCTCCACATCACGAAGTCGCCGGTCAGCGACCACAGGGGGTACTGAAAGGTCGCCGGCCGGTTCTTCTCGAGCACAAAGTGGCCCACCCAGGCGTGGGCGTAGGCCAGCACGATCCCGACGAGCACGAAGGGGTCGCCAGCGATGAGCAGGCCGACCATCAGCAGCAAGGCGGGGGCGGCGTTGCGCTGGGCCTCCATCCCCCGGGCCAGCGCGCCCACGCCCAGCGCGGCGGCGAGGGCGAGGCCCATGCGCAGGGGGTCGGCGGCGAGCCCGCGCAGCAGCACGGCGAGGAAGGTCGTCGTGCCGGCGAAGTGCAGCCAGCGCGAGCGCTGGTCGCGGTGCTCGCCGAGATAATAAGGGAAGAAGGCAGAGAAGGAGGAGATGCGCTCGCTCATGGGGGCTCCGAGAGGGGGGCGGTGGAGGGCGGCAGCAGGGGGAGGAGGGCTCGCGCCAGCGCTTGGCCGACCGCTTGGTGGCCCTCCGCGCTGTAGTGGCCGGGGTCGGCGGGCAGCAGGAGGGCGTCCCCGCTGCAGCAGTCGCGCAGATCAATGAGCGGGGCGTTGTTTTGCTCCGCCCAGGCCGCGGCTTCGGCCTCGCCCTCCCGCGGCCCGCGCTGGCCGCGCAGCTCGGCGGCGAAGGGCAGGTGGCCGATGAGCAGGCGGCCGCCCCAGGCCGCGGCCTGCGCCTGGGCGGCGGAGAGGGCCTCGGCGCGCTCTTCGGCGCTGACCCGGGGCACGCGGGGCTCGGCGCTGCGCTCGTCGGCGCGCAAAAAGGGCTGGCCCGCGAGCGGAAAGAGCAGCCGGCGCAGGCCCTCGTAGAGCCGGGAGCGGGTGGCGAGGGCCACGCGCAGCCGGGGCAGCGCGCCCGACGCCCCGCGCAGGTGCTCGGCGTCGCTGACCAGCACGCGGTTGTGGTCGTGCAGCGGCAAGAAGATCAGCGCCAGCTCGGGGGCCCAGGCGGGCAGGGTCGCGCCGAGCAGCCGGGTCGCCTGCACCGTCGAGTAGCCAGGCTGGGCGGCGTTGATCAGGTCGACGTCGGGCCGGCCGGCGGCGGCGAGGGCGGCGGTGGTCGCCTCGGTGAGGGTCGCGCCCTCGTCGACCCCCCAGCCAAACGGCACCGAGTCCCCGAGCAGGGCGACGCGGACCCGGCCGGGCGCCCGCCCCGGGGCGATCGCGGTGCGCAGGCCGCTGGTGTTGGTGCGCAGGCGAAAGGCCCCGCCCTCGCGGGTCTGCACTGGGCCGTCCTGCGCGGGGAGCGCCCGCCAGCCGCCGATCTGGTCGGCCGCGTACCCGGGGCGCAGGCCCGCCGCCCGCAGGCCGAGCTCGCCGCCGAGCAGCACCAGCAGCGCCACCACGAGCCCGGCGAGGGCCTTGGCGGCCGGGCCGCGGCTCGGCGCGGCGCTGCGGCGGGGCCGGCTCAGGCGAGCCGCCGCCCGCCCGCCGGGCCGTCGAGGGCCTGCTCCAAGGCGGCGATGAGGCGAGGCACGTCGTCGCTGGTGTTGCCGCGCCCCACGCTGATCCGCAGGGTGGCGCGGGCTTGCTCTTCGCGCAGCCCCATCGCGGCGTGCACGTGGCTGATCTCTTCGGCGCCGGCGCAGCAGGCCGCCGAGGCCGAGACCTGCACGCCGTGCCGGCTGAGCGCGGCGGCCACTTGGCTGGCCCGGCGGGGCGCGCCCTCGGCCTCGGGCGGCAGGCCGACGGCGAGGATGGTGCCCACGCCGCCGGGGTCGGGGCTCCAGAGCTGCAGGCCGGGGAAGCGCGCCAGCAGCGCCGCCCGCATGGCCCGGGCGACGCCGAGCACCCGCGCGGCCTCGGGCACGGTGAAGCCGTCGATCGCCGCCCCAAAGCCGGCGATGGCGGCGGTGTTGAGGGTGCCTGGGCGCAGCCCGCCCTCGTGGCCGCCCCCGAAGATCAGCGGCTCGAGGCGCACGCCCGGGCGCACATAGAGCGCGCCGACGCCCTTGGGGCCGTGCAGCTTGTGGGCGCCCACCGTGAGCAGATCGACCTGCAGCGCGTCGACGTCGGTGGGCAGCTTCATGAAGCTCTGGGTGGCGTCGCTGTGGAAGAGCACGCGGTGGGCCCGGCAGACCTTGCCGATGCGGGCCAAGGGCTGGGTGGTGCCGACCTCGTTGTTGACGTGCATCACGCTGACCAGCACCGTCTCGGGCCGCAGCAGGCGGTGCAGCTCTTCGGGCAGGGCGCGGCCCTCGCGGTCGACCGGCAGCCAGTCGACGTCGAGCGCGCGGCGCTCGGCCAAGGCGCGCAGCAGCCCGCGCACCGAGGGGTGCTCGACCGCCGAGGCCACCACATGCGGCCGGGCGCCGGGGGCCAAGCGCGGGTGCAGGCCGGCGCTGGCGGCGCGTTGGGCGGCTTTGAGCGCACCTTGGATGGCGAGGTTGTTCGCCTCGGTGGCCCCGCCAGTGAACACGACCTGGTCGGGCTCGCAGCTGAGGTGGGTGGCGAGCTGGCCGCGGGTGCGCTCGATCGCCCGGGCGGCGCGCTGGCCGACCTGGTGGGCCGAGCTCGGGTTGGCGGGCAGGTCGCGCTCGACCTCGGCCATGCGGGCGATGACGTCGGGCGTGGGGGGCGCGCTGGCGGCGCTGTCCAGGTAGAGGCTCATCGGCGAAACCGCGGTCCAGGGGGGCGGCGGGATGCTACCCCGCCACCCTGCCTGGGTGCAGCCCTCGTCGACGATGACGTGCCTGACGTTGCCTTGGGCGAAGGCTCAGCGAGCGCGGCGGCCAGACCAGCGCGCGGTGTCGTAGACCAGCACCGCGTCGCCCTCGGCGGGGGCCTCGGCCACCACCACGCCGCCCGGCCCGAGGATGGCCGACCGGCCGGCGAAGCGGGTGCCGCGGTCTTGGCCCCAGGTGTTCGCCGCGATCATCCAGCCACCCCAGCCGTCGAGGCGCGCGCCCCAGTAGCGGTGCAGCTCGGCGCCCGGCTCAAGCAGCCAGTTCGTGCAAAAGGGGAGCAGCGTCGCCTCGGCGCCGTGCAGGAAGCTCACGAACTCATCGTCGTTGAGGTCCATGCAGATGCCGGGGACCATGCGGCCCAGCGCCGAGGGCACGATGACCCGGCGCCAGCCCGCGGTCGCCCAGCTCTTGTCGAGCTCATACAGCAGCACCTTGCGGTAGCTGGTGACCAGCTCGCCGTCGGGGTTGATGACCAGCGCGCTGTTGAACAGGCTGGCCAGGGGGCGGCCATTGGGCCCCTTGCGGCCGGGGTGCACGTAGCGCTCGGGGTAGCCGCAGACGATCCACAGGCCGTGGGCCCGAGCGGCGGCGCTGAGCGTGCTGGCCGTGGGGCCGTGGGCGGGCTCGGTCAGCGGGCCGATCTCGTTGGGGCCCTCCCAGACGTAGCCGGTGGTCGCCATCTCGGGCAGCACCACCAGCTGCGCCCCTTGCCCGGCGGCCTCGTCGATGAGCAGGCGCAGGTCGATGCGCGCGGCCTCGGGGCGGCCCTTGGGCGGGCGGTACTGCACGGCGGCGAGC
>JAEUKK010000055.1 GCA_016792625.1 Deltaproteobacteria bacterium
CCGACGACGCGAGCATCCTCGGCGGCGGCTTCTTCAAGGACCACCCCCAGCTCATCCTCGGCAAAGAGGTCGGCGCGCCCGGCGACGACGACGACCAGACCGCCAAGCCGCGCTGGGGCTACGAGGTCCAGGGCGAGTTCAAGCACCTGCCGCCCATTGTGCGCCGGCCCTGGTGCGATGCCTGCGACATCTCGCACCTGCGCGCCCAGCAAGAGCTCGACGAGGCGCTGCCCCCCGAGGCCGAGCTCGAGGAGGCCCCGCCGGCCCAAGCCGCGGTGGAGGGCCCCCTCCGCCGCGCCCACGACCTCGGCCTGCGGGTGGGTGCCTACCTGAGCGCCGTGGCCGCCGGCGAGGACCGCCGCGCCGTCTGGCCCGAGCTGCACGAGGACCTGGTCGCGTGGGGCACCGCCAACGGCAACCCCTGGCAGCACGTCGAGCTGCGCCGCGCCATTAACACCGAGTCGATCCTGCCGGACCGGCGCGGCCTCCCCGCCTTCCTCCATGCCTTTGAGCAGTCCCACGCCAAAGGTGGGCGCCTCATCCCCGGCCTGCGCCGCGCGCCGACCTTCGAGCCGCCCGTGCCGGTCGCCGCCCGTGAGGACGTCGTCGCGCTGGCCGACTGGATCTACCGGGCGAAGGGCCGCTGCACCTTCTACGACCTCGCCGCCGCGCAGATGCGCGAGGGCCGCGAGGCCATCGTGCGCCTGCGCGAGGACGTGGCCGACCTGTTCATCCCGCCCGACGCGCAGGCTTGGGTGCGGGAGCAGCTGCCGACCCTGCTGCGCTCCGGCTGGTTTGTGGACTGCGACGAGGGCAGCGACGACTGGAAGCTCGTGGTGCCCAGCCGCGACTACCTCTCGGGCGCGCTGTGGCCCAAGTACGACCGCGCCCGTCAGCCGCTCGGCCGCAACGCCTGGGGCGAGGCGCTCACCGAAGACCAGCTCAACCAGCAGCAGGCCGCGCTGCTCAAAGCCATCAGCCCCGTCACCTATGACGAGCTCGAGCACGTCTCGCCGCTCTTGGGTTGGGTTCCCGTCGGCATCCTCAGCGACTTTGTGACCGGCATGGTCCCCGATTGGGAGCGCGAGCGGCACCCGGCTGGCTGGCGCATCGAGCTCGAGCGCCGCGACGGCTTCGTGCTCCCGCGCGGCTACACCTTCCAAAACTACGCCGAGCACGGCGAGCTGCCCGCGGCCGGGCTGGAGTTCCTCGGCTTCGTCAACGGCGACCTCGAGACGTTCAAGGTCAAGAAGCAGCGCGGCGAGGAGGAGAGCGCGGCCGAGCGCCGCAAGCGCCGGGTCGAGCAGATCACCCAGCAGTTCCACCAGTTCATCGGCGCCGACCCAGCGCGCAAGGTGGCCATCGCCGAGGCCTACAACCGCTTCAACCGCGGCTTCGTGCTGCCCGCTTTCGACGACGAGCCCCTGCACATCGCCCGGTGGACCGACGCCGAGGGCGCGCCCCGGCTCAAGCCCCACCAGGTGCGGGGCGCCCGCCGCGTGCTCGCCAATCGCGGTGGCCTGCTCGCCTTTGGCGTGGGCGTGGGCAAGACCTACACCGGGCTCGGCATCCTCGCGCGGGCCCGCCAAGAGGGCTGGGGCCGCCGGCCGGTCGTGGTTGTTCCCAACTCCATCGTCTGGAAGTGGTACAAGGACTTCCAGCGGGTGCTGCCTGACTTCCGCGTGGCGGTGGTCGGCAGCAAGCCCGCGCGGGTCGAGGCCCCCTTCGCCGCTGGCGCGGTGCGCCCCGCGGCGGACGCGGCGGCCTGGGCCGCGCAGAACAAGCGCAGCCGGCGCAAGGTCGAGCTGCTCGGGCGCTTGCCCGAGGGCGCGTGGACGCCGGTGGACGAGCTCGCCGCCGGCGACGTGGCGGTCGTCGGGCACCTGCGCGAGCTGGTGGCATCGGGCGTGATCCAACACAAGGCGGCCCGCGCGCGCATCGGCGCCGACACCGACAGCCCCGAGGAGCGCGCCGAGAAGTGGCGGCGCTTCCAAGCCGGCGAGTACGACGCCGTTCTGCTCACCTACTCCATGCTCGGCCGCACGCGCATGGATGACGAGGCGGTGCGGATCTACGCCGACCGCCAGCAGAGCATCAAGCGGCAGATCGAGCAGGACAAGCGCAACGCGACCAAGGTGCAGAACCGCGTGCTCAAGGCCGAGGCTGACGACGACAACGACGAGGACGGCGACGAGAGCGAGGAGGACGGCGGCAAGAAGCCCAAGGGCCTCACCGAGCGCCAGGCGGCCATCCTCGAGGAGGGCACCGCGGCCTGGATCGCCGAGAAGATGGAGCTGCCCGAGGGCCAGGCCTACGACCCGGGCCTGACCTGGGACGAGATTGGCGTCGACTTGCTGATCATCGACGAGGCGCAGAACTTCAAGAACCTGTACACGCCTGAGCGGCGCGACGGGGGGATCCCGAAGTTCATGGGCGGCGGCGGCGAGGGCAGCAACCGCGCCTGGCAGCTCGACTTCCGCTGCGCGAGCGTGCGCCGCCGGGCGGGCGGCCGGGGCGTCGTGCTGTTGTCGGCCACGCCGGCCAAGAACAGCCCGCTCGAGTTCTACAACCTGCTCCAGTACCTCGATGAAGGCCTCTGGCCGAACCGCGGCGTCTACACCGCCGAGCAGTTCATCGAGAACTACCTGCGCATCGAGAACCAGCTCATCATCACCGACAAGATGAAGGCCGAGGAGCGCCCGGCGGTGACCGGCTTCCGCAACCTCGACGACCTGCGCGACGTCGTCTTCCGCTACGGCGACTTCAAGAGCGCCGAGGACGTGGGCCTCAAGCTGCCCGAGGTCACCGCCACGCCGGTGTGGGTCGAGCTCGACGCCCAGCAGAACACCCTCTACGCCGAGATTGTGGCCCGCATCGAGGAGCTGCTCGACCAGAGCAAGCAGCGCAGCGCGGAGGGCAAGAAGGCCGCCGGTGAGATCTTGGGCCTGCTGCAGCGCCTCGCGATGATCACGCTGCACCCGGGCTTGATGGGCACCCATGACTGGAAGGGGGTGCGGAAGGCCAACATCGAGCCCTACTCGCCCAAGATCGCGGCCATGGTCAGCAACGTGCTCAAGCAGCGCACCTGCGGCCACATCGTGTTCGCCGAGCCTGTCGCCTCGCACTGGTGGATGAAAGAGGCGCTGGTGCAGGCCGGCATCCCCGAGGGGCGCATCGCCATCCTCAACGGGGCGACGGCCAAGGACACCGCGGTGCGCCAAGAGATCGCCGAGCGCTTCAACGGCGACCCGCTGCGCGGTGTTGAGCCCGACTTTGACGTGGTCATCGCCAACAGCATCGCCTATGAAGGCATCGACCTGCAGACGCGGACCTGCGCCATCCACCACATGGATCTGCCGTGGGAGCCGGCGACCATCGAGCAGCGCAACGGGCGCGGTGTGCGCCAGGGCAACACGCTGAGCAACATCGCGATCCACTTCTACTTGGCCAAGAACAGCATGGACGGCGCGCGCTACGCGCTCATCCAAGGCAAGCACGGCTGGATGAAGGACCTGCTCGACTCCCAAATCAAGGAGACGAGCAACCCGCTCGCGACCGCGACCATGGGCAAGGACGAGCTGCTGCTCATGCTCAGCCGCGACCCCGAGGCCACGCGCAAGAAGCTCGACGAGCTGCGCGTGAAGGCCGCGGCCGAGGCCCGGGCCCGCAAGGTGCTCGAGGCCCGGCGCAGCCTGCGGGGCGCCAACGCGCGCTTCCGCCAGGCCGAGGCGGCGGCCGACCCGGTGAAGGCCGCAGCACTCCGCGAGGGCGCCGAGTTCATGCTCAAGCAGGTCTTCGCCGTCGGCGAAGAGGCCTGGCCCTGGGTGCGCCACGCCGGGCGCGTGCGCGACACGCCCATCGCCGTGCCGATGGTCACCGACAAGAACGTGCCTGCGCACCTTCAAGCGCTGTGGGTGACGGGCGCCTGCTTCCACGCGCCCACTGCGCTGCGCTTCGACGGCGCCCAGCCCATCGGCGCTGACCTCGACACCACCCTGACCTGGATGGTGGGCGTCGCCGACCCCGACAACGCCGGCGAGGTGGGCCTGCTGCGCGTCGGTGAGCTCGTCTGGCGCAGCTCGGGCGACCGCAGCCGGCACATCGGCCAGTCGGCGCTGCTGCAGCAGGGCGTGCTGCCCGCTGACGCGCTGGTCTCCGCCTGCCCCGATGTGGTGCCCGACGATTGGGCCCAGCGGGGGCTGTCGACCGCGGTGGCGGATGGCTGGGGGCGCGCGGGCTGGCACCTCGCGGCCGACGCCTGGAAGGTCGCGGCCTGGCCCCAGGTGGCATCGCTGGTCCTGCGCGGGCTGCGGGGCTGGGGCAACCGCGGGGCGCTGGTGCCGCTGCGGGCGCGGGGCGGCGGGCTGCGGCTCGCGCCGGTCGAAGGGCTTGGCCTGGGTGAGGGCGGAGTGGGCCCCGACGCGCTGTTCCCGCCGACCGAGGAGGGCTGGCGGGAGTTCGTCGACGCCGCCCGGGGGGCCGGGCTCAAGTGGGGCGAGCTCGACAAGGCGGCGAGCTGGTGGTGGCGGCGGCGGATGCCGCGGGGGCAGGGCGAAGGCGGGCCGGCAGCGCCCTGACCGGGGCGCCCGGGCGCCTGCGCCTCTGCCCGCGCCCGCGCGCCAAACCTCACCTTCGACCGATGGAACGAACGATGCCTGCCTGCTCCTGCTCCCGACACAGCCCGCCCACCGCCCACGAGGCGCTGCGGGCCGCGGCGGCCCTCGACGCGCCCCAGCGCTGGGGCGGCCTCACCGTCGACCGGGCGGCGCTGCGGCGTGCGCTCGGCGGCGGGGCCCTTGTCGAGGCGATGGCGGCCAAGCTCAGCGGCCGGCCAGGCGCCAACGCCGCGATCCTTTGGCGCTATTTCACCTCGGCCGTGTACAAGTCGGGCGACTTGCCCGTGCTCGCCGCGCGTGAAACGCTCCAAAACAGCGTCGACGCCATCAAAGCCGCGGTGCGCCTACGGCAGATCCGCGCAGGCGAAGGGCGCTTCGCGGTCACCTGGGAGCCCGCACGCCGCGCCCTGACCTTTGACGACAATGGCGTGGGCATGGATGCTGAGACCATCCTCAGCAAGTTCCTCTCGCTCGGCGACACCGGCAAGGGCGATGCGGCCGACAGCGGCGAGGCCGCGGGCGGCTTCGGCGTCGCCAAAGCGGTGATCTTGGGCACCAGCTCGACCTTCCGGTGGGAGATGCACAGCCGCGACAACCTCGCGGTGAGCGCGGGCGCGAACAGCGACGTCGTCATCTATGACGCGCCCTGGCGCCAAGGCACGCGCATCACCATCTTCGACGTCTCGCCCGAGTTCGACGAGGTCTACAACTACCAGATCCAGGAGTACGTCG
>JAEUKK010000107.1 GCA_016792625.1 Deltaproteobacteria bacterium
CGCGCGGAGGTGCCGGCGCGCGCGGGGGCTCGGGTGCCCGGGCGGGCGCGCGCGGGGGCTCGGGCGCGCGCGGGGGCTCAGGCGCCCGGGGCGGGTCCGGCGGGCGGGGCGCGACACGCGGGGTCTCCGGCGCGCGGGGCATCGGACGGGGAGCCTCGGGCTCCTCCCCTCCCCCAATTGGGGCGGTCTTCCCGAGGAGCTGCAGCTTGTCCTCGGCCCCGCCCCTCCTCCGCATGTGCTCGGCGACCGCGCCGCGGGCCCAGGCCTTGAGCCCCGCGCCGGTCATGCGGTCCGCGGCCTCTTGCAGCAGGGCCTCGCACTCGCCGGCGCTCGGGCGGCGCTGGGGGGTCCAGCCCATCATCTGGCCGAGGATGGGCACGAGAGCGCCGTGGCTCTGGGCGATCTGGGCGAGGCGCTGCTCGAGCCGGCGCTCATGGCCATCTTGGCGCACCTTGGGCTGGCCGAAGGGCACACCGGCCGCGGCCTGCCAGAGGCTGACGCCGAGGCCATAGACGTCGGCGGCGGGCGAGACCTCGCCGGTGATGATGTACTCGGGCGCCATGTAGTTGAGCGTGCCGAGCATCAGCTGCCCGGTGCTGCTCTCACGGGCGTCGAAGCGGGCGCGGGCGACGCCAAAGTCGAGCAGCTTCACCGAGCCGCTGGTGGTGACCATGATGTTCGCCGGCTTCACGTCGCGGTGGATGACGTTGAGCGGGGCCGCGGTGGTGGGGTGGCGGGCGATGTGAGCCCGGTGCAGGCCGCCGGCTACGCCCGAGCCGAGCTCGGCCAGCGCGCGGGGCGGCGGCGCGCCCCCATCCTCACAGAGGGACTCGAGGTCGGCGCCCTCGACGTACTCCATGACCACGGCGTCGAGGCCATCGACGGTGACCATATCGAGGACCTTGAGGATCGCGTCGTCCTGCAGCAGACCGAGCAGCCGGGCCTCGTCGCGGATGCGCGAGAGCAGCTGCTCCGCGTCGTCGGCGGGGCGACGATGGAGCACCTTCACCGCGACCTGGCGTCGAAAGCCTTGGCCGGAGCTCAGCTCTGCGAGGTAGACGGTGCCAAAGGCCCCAGAGCCGATGGTCCGCAAAAAGGTCAGCGCGCGCATGGGGCCGGACCTTATCACAGGGTCGCCGGGCGACGGGCAGCCGAAGGAGGCCGCCCTGGCCACCCCCGCGCGCGCTGCGGTGCGCCTTAGGCGTCGATGGGGCGCATGAACAGCAGCTCGGGGCTGAGACCCAGCAAGGCCAAGGCGGCCTCGTAGCGCCCGCCCCGCGGCGTCTCGAGCACGACGCGGTGGTCGATGTCGGCGAAGAGCCAGCTGCCCTCGTCGAGCTCGGCCTCGAGCTGGCCAGGGCCCCACCCGGCGTAGCCGAGCAGCAGGTCAAAGTCGGCGCCGTCGGTGACCAAGCGCGCGAGGCGCTCGGCGCTCGGCGAGACCGCGACCTGGTCATCGAGGGCCCAGCCCTCGTGGGCGCCGACCTCGCCGCGCCAGATGACGAAGCCGACGCCGTCGCCGACCGGGCCACCCCAGCCGGTGAGCGCAGGGAAGGGCTGCTCGACCTCAATCTCGAGGCGGGCGAGCACCTCGTCGACCCGCACCGCCCCCTCGCGCGTGAGCACGAGCCCCAGCGCCCCCTGCTCGTCGTGGTGGCAGAGCAGCACGACGGTGTGGTGGAAGTTCGGGTCGCGCAGCTGAGGCGAAGCGATGAGCAGGCCGCGGAGCGCCATGGACTACCCCGGGACCCCGTACTCGCGGGCTGGCTCGATCTGCGGCTGGGCCCCCGAGGTGATCACCTCTTCGGTGATGACGACCTCGCGGATGTTCTCCTCAGAGGGGACCTCGTACATGATGTCGAGCATCACGGTCTCGAGGATGGTGCGCAGGCCGCGGGCGCCGGTCTTGCGCTCGGCCGCCCGCTTGGCCACCGCCCGAAGCGCGCCATCGGTGAAGCTGAGCTTGACCTTCTCGAACTTGAACAACTTCTGGTACTGCCGCACGATGCTGTTCTTGGGCTCTTGCAGGATGCGGACGAAGTCTTCCTCGACCAAATCATCCATGATCGCGAGCACGGGCAAGCGGCCCACGAACTCGGGGATGAGGCCGAAGCGGTCGAGATCTTCGGGCGTGGTGCGCGAGAGCAGCCGGCGCTTGTCATCGACCTTGTCTTCTTGGCCATCTTCGCCCGGCTTGAGGAAGCCGACCTTCTTCTTGCCCAGGCGCTGCTCGATGATCTTGCCCAGGCCCTCGAAGCTGCCGCCGACGATGAACAGGATGTTGCTCGTGTCGACCTGGATGAACTCTTGGTTGGGCAGGCGCTTGTTGCCCCGCACCTGGATGTTCGCGTGCGTGCCCTCGACGATCTTGAGCAGAGCCTGCTGCACGCCCTCGCCCGACACGTCGCGCGAGACCGACGAGGTGAAGCTCTTTTTGGCCAGCTTGTCGACCTCGTCGATGTAGACAATGCCGCGCTGGGTGCGCTCGAGGTTGCTGCCCGCAGCTTGGTACAGGTTCAAAATGATGTTCTCGACGTCTTCGCCGACGTAGCCCGCCTCGGTCAGCGTCGTCGCGTCGGCGATGACGAAGGGCACGTCGAGGAAACGTGCGAGGGTCTGCGCCATCAAGGTCTTGCCGGTGCCCGTGGGCCCGATGAGCAGCACGTTCGACTTCTGAATCTCGATGTCGTCGGTCTTGCCCTCGCCCTTCTGGTTGGCCTCGAGGCGCTTGTAGTGGTTGTAGACGGCCACCGCGATCTTGCGCTTGGCTGCGTCTTGGCCGACCACGTACTGATCAAGGTAGCTCTTGATCTTGGCGGGAGGCGGGACCTTCTGTTGGCCCCAGGCCAAGGGCTTCGGCTGGTTGTTCTCGCGGATGATGTCCAGGCAGAGCCGGATGCACTCTGAGCAGATGAACACGTTGGGCCCGGCGATGATCTTGTCCACCTCCCGCTGCGGCTTGTGGCAGAAGGAGCAGGCGAGGCCCGAGGGGGTGCTGTACTTGGGCATGGAGTCCGGCCGATGCGGGGCGGTGGGGAGCGGGCCCGCCCACCCCACGCCGCGCGCGGAGGGGAAGCGGGGCTGGCCGCCCGAAGGTACGGCCACGCGCGGCCGAGGTTGAGGCAGGGGCTCGGCGCAGCGCGGGCGTGGCAGACCGCCTAACGGGGCGCGGGCCCGAGGGCAGCCGCCGGCGGTGCTGACCCGCGGGCTCCCGTGCGGTATCCTCCCCCTCGGGGCGCACGGGCTGGAGCTGGCCGGCGGGCTCCCCCGGCCTGTCCCCAGGCCCGCCCTCACCGTCCGAGGTCTCCGTGTCGTCTGGCAGCGCCTCCTCCATCCCCTACATCGGCGACCACTACGACACGCTCGGCCTGACCCGCGAGGCGACGCCCGAGGAGGTCAAAAAGGCCTACCGAAAGCTGGCCCGCGAGTGCCACCCCGACGTGGCTGGCGACGACCCCGAGGCCGCGCGCCGCTTCAACCGCATTCAGCAAGCCTATGAGATCCTGAGCGACCCTGACCAGCGTCGGGCCTACGACACCGAGGGCCAGCGCCGCGGCCCGCCCCGCTCCCGGTGGACGGACGAGGGCTACCGCATGCCCGGCGGGCTCTACGTGCGCCCCGACGGCAGCAGCAGCAACGCGGGGGACGGCGCCAAGCGCAGGCCGCGGCGCGGCGCGACCGACCCTGCCAACAACATCGACCTGGAAGACATCTTCGGCGATTTTGGCATGGGGAGCGGCAAGGCCGAGCCGCCCAAGGCCCGCCCGGCGCCCGGCCGCCCGCCCGCGGGTGGGCGCGAGAGCGTCTTCCCTGGTGGCACCGGCGCCTTCGCCGACGCCGACGGCTACATGGGCGATCTGGGGCGCGGCGGCGGCGGTGGCCCGCGGGTCGACAACCGCGGCACCTACGGGGCGCGCGGCGCTGATGGCGCCCGGGTCGGCAGCCCGGGCCGCGACATCCAGCTCACCGTCGACATCTCCGGCCAGGTCGCCCGTGCGGGCGGGGTCATCACGCTCGAGTACCCGCGCCTTCGCCTGAGCGAAGATGGCCGCGTGGTCAGCCGCTACGAGGAGCTCTACGACCTGCGCGTGCCGCCCGGCGTCCGCACCGGGCAGGAGCTGCGGGTGCCCCGCATGGGCGACGCGGGCACCGATGGCACCACCGGCGATCTGGTGTGCGCGCTGCGGGTCTCGCCCGAGGCCGGCCGCGCGCCGGGCAGCATGTCGGGAGAGGGCGTCTATGGCCAAGGCCCGACGGGGCGCAGCCCGGGCCGGGCCACGCCGCCACCGCCCGCGCCGCCGCCCGCAGAAGACCCGACCGCAGCGGCTGTAGACGTCCCGATCACCGTGGTGGAGGCCATCCTCGGCGGGCGCATCGAGGTCGACACCCCCGCGGGCCGCGTGCGCTTGGCCATCCCCGCCGGAACGAACAGCGGCAAGCGCCTGCGCCTGCGCGGCAAGGGCGCGGGTGGTGCCGACCTCTACGTGGTGCTCCAGATCGTCGTGCCCAAGGACCTTGACGCCGAGAGCCGCGCGCTCATCGAGCGCTTCGCCGAGCTGAACCCCGACGACCCACGCGCGACCAGCTGAGCGCGAGGGCCTGAGCGCGCCGCGCGAACAACAGCGGCCCGCGCAGTATTTTGGACCTGCGCGGCCACATTAGGACCGGGGCGGAACAGCAGCAGGGCGGCAAGGGGACCGGAGCGGAGCGGCTCAGCCTTCGACCGCCGGCTCGAGGCTCAGGGCCAGCACCTGATCGACGTCTTCGACGAAGTGGAAGGTGAGCTCGTCGCGCACCTCGGCGGCGAGATCAACCAGATCGTTCTCGTTGAGCTTCGGCAGGATGACCTCGCGCACGCCCGCCCGGCGGGCGGCGAGCACCTTCTCTTTCACCCCACCCACCGGCAGAACCTTGCCGCGCAGGGTGATCTCGCCGGTCATCGCCACGTAGGAGCGGGCGGGCCGGCCGGTCATCAGGCCGGTGAGCGCGGTGAGCATGGCCACGCCGGCAGACGGCCCGTCTTTGGGGACGGCGCCGGCGGGCACGTGCAGGTGCATCGCCCGCTCGCGCCAAGCGCTGGGCTGCACGCCGAGGCGCGCCGCGCGGGTCTTGATGATGCTGAGCGCCGCTTCGGCCGACTCTTTCATCACGCTGCCGAGCTGGCCGGTGACCTGCAGGCCGCCCTTCTCGTCGGCCCAGGACGTGACCTCAATGAACAAGATGTCGCCGCCAGAGGGCGTCCAGGCGAGGCCGATGGCGATGCCCGGCTGGTCGACCCGCTCGGCCAGCTCGACGAAGTGGCGCGGCGGGCCGAGCAGCCCGCGCACGCCGTCGGCGTCGGGCACCACGAGGTCTTTGCTGCCGCCCTCGACGATGCGCCGGGCCGCCTTGCGGTGCAGCGCGGCGAGGCGCTGCTCGAGCCGGCGCACGCCAGCCTCGCGGGTATAGGCCTCAATGACGTGCTGGACGGCGGGTTCGGCGAGCTTGAACCAGCCCTCTTCGAGGCCGTGGGCCTCGCGCAGGCGGGGCAGCAGGTGGTCTTCGGCGATGCGCAGCTTCTCTTCGAGCGTGTAGCCGGGGATCTCGGTCAGCTCGAGGCGGTCGATGAGCGCGTCGGGGATGGGGTCGGCCTCGTTCGCCGTGCAGATGAACAACACCTGCGAGAGGTCGAGCGGGATGTCGAGGTAATGATCGACAAACGCGTTGTTCTGCTCGGGATCGAGCACCTCGAGCAAGGCCGCCGCGGGGTCGCCGCGGAAGTCTTTGCCCATCTTGTCAATCTCATCGAGCACGATGACCGGGTTCTTGGTGCCCGCGCGCTTGAGCGCGTGCGCGATGCGCCCAGGCAGCGCGCCCACGTAGGTGCGCCGGTGGCCGCGGACCTCGGCCTCGTCGTGCACGCCGCCCAGCGAGATGCGCTGGAATTCGCGCCCCAGCGCCTTGGCCACGCTGCGCCCGAGCGAGGTCTTGCCGACGCCCGGCGGGCCGACAAAGCAGAGCACCGGGCCCTTGCCGTCGGGCTTGAGCATGCGGACGGCGAGGTACTCGAGGATGCGGTCTTTGACCTTCTCGAGGCCAAAGTGGTCGGCGTCGAGCACAGCTTTGGCGCCCGGCAGATCATGGCGGTCTTCGCTGGACTTGGACCAAGGGATGGCCGCGAGCCACTCAAGCCAAGTGCGGATGACCGTGTACTCGGCGGCGTCGCTGTGCATGCGGCGGAGGCGTTCGAGCTCGCGCAGGGCCTCGGCCAAGCCAGCCTCGGTCATGCCAGCGGCGCGGAGCTTCTCTTCAAGCACGGCGTCGTCGTCGCGCAGCTCGGGCGCTTCACCCAGCTCTTTGCGCAGGCCGCGGATCTGCTCACGCAGGTAGAACTCTTTCTGTTGTTTATCGAGGGTGGTCTGGACCTTCTTCTCGATGTCGACCTTGAGATCACGCAGCACGCGCTCGCGCTCGAGGCCCTCAAGGGCGCGCAGCAGGCGCGAGTCGACCTCGGCGTCTTCGAGCCAGCGCACCTTCTCGTCAAAGGGCAAGGTCAGCGCGCTGCAGATCTGGTCGGCCAGGGCGGCCGGGCCGAGCTGCAGGTCGGCGAGGCGGGCCAAAGCGGGGTGCGAGGGCTGCGGCGTGGTGAGGAAGTCGCTGAGCGCGGTCTTCAGGCGCGCGGCGAGCAGCTCGACCTTCTGCCGGTCGCGGACGTTCTCGACGATCGGGCGCGCTTGGCCGCTCAGCCCGCCATCGTCGTCGGCGCGCACGTTCTGGACCTGGGCCCGGCTGACCCCCTCAAGCAGCACCCGGGCCGTGCCATCGCCCAGCCGCACGCAGCGCAGCACCGTGGTGAGGCAGCCCACCGCGCCGAGGTCTTCGGGGATCGGCTCATCGATGCCCGGGTCGCGCTGGGGAACCACCAGCAGCGGCGTATTGGCCTCAAGGCACTGCTCGACCGCGGCGACGGCAGAGAGGCGGAGGAGGAGCTGACGGGCGACGGTGCCAGGGAGGACGATGAAGTCTTTGACCGGCAGGATGGGGAGCAGTGCGCGCATGGCGGCCCCCGTAGCGCGCCCTCTCCCGACTGCCTACCTGAACAGGCCGCGAGGCGAAGCCAACGTCGCTGACGCCACTCTCAGCGACAAGCACCGACAGCGACCCGGTCGCTGCTATGGTCCGCCGCCGCGCTCCATCCCCGCGCGCCCTCCCGCACCCGCGGGCACGGAGAGCCGAGATGCGTCCTCGATCCTTCCCCCTGGCGGCCCTCGCCGTGGCGGCCCTCGCGCCCGCAGCCGCCTGGGCTGGCGACGAGCCCAGCCTGATCCAGCAGCTAGACCAGCGCTTCGGCGAGCTGGTGGTCGCGCCCCTGGCCAAAGTGCTGTTCTTTGACTTGGTATTTTGGGACGACACCCTGAACGTGCCCATCGTGGTCGCCTGGCTGGTCTTCGGCGCCATCTTCTTCACGCTGCGCATGGGCTTCATCAGCCTGCGGGGCTTCAAGCACGCGATCGACGTCACCCGCGGCCTCTACGACCATGCGGGCGACGTGGGTGAGATCAGCCACTTCAAAGCCCTGTCCAGCGCGCTCTCGGCGACGGTGGGCCTCGGGAACATCGCAGGCGTCGCCATCGCGGTGAAGGTCGGCGGCCCCGGCGCCATCCCGTGGATGGTCATCGCGGGCCTTCTCGGCATGTCGTCGAAGTTCACCGAGTGCACGCTGGGCGTGCTCTACCGAACCGTCGACGCCAACGGCCATGTCAGCGGCGGACCGATGCAGTACCTCTCGCGCGGCTTGGCCGAGAAGGGCATGTCGGGCCTCGGAAAGGGCCTCGCGGTGCTGTTCGCGCTGATGTGCATCGGCGGCAGCTTCGGCGGCGGCAACATGTTCCAAGGCAACCAAAGTTACGGGGCGGTCGCCCAAGCCATCCCCGTCCTGGCCGACCACCCTGGCGCCTATGGTGCGCTGCTCGCCGTCCTCGTCGGGGCGGTCATCCTCGGCGGCATCAAGCGCATCGCCGACGTGGCGGGCTTCATCGTCCCGCTCATGTGCGGGATCTACGTACTGGCGGCCCTCTGGGTGCTGCTGGTCAATGCCAGCAACATCCCCGCTGCCTTCGGCGCGATGCTCAGCGGCGCTTTCTCGCCCGCCGCGGGCATCGGCGGTCTGATCGGCGCGGCCATCCAGGGCTTTCGGCGGGCGGCCTTCTCGAACGAAGCGGGCATCGGCAGCGCGAGCATCGCCCACAGCGCCGCGGCGACCAACGAGCCGGTGAGCGAGGGCATCGTGGCCTTGCTCGAGCCCTTCATCGACACGGTCATCATTTGCACGATGACCGGGCTGGTGGTGGTGGTGACCGGCGCCTACCAGAGCGACGCGGGCGACGGCGTGCTCATGACCTCGGCCGCCTTCTCCACCGCGCTGCCTTGGTTCCCGCTGGTCCTCACCTTCACGGTGTTCTTGTTCGCGTTCTCCACGATGATCTCGTGGAGCTACTATGGCGAGCGCTGCGCGACCTGGCTCTTTGGGACCAAGGCCAGCCTGCCCTACAAGCTGCTCTTTGTGTTCTTCACCTGGCTGGGTTGTGTGCTCAACGTGGCCAACGTGGTCGAATTCTCCGACCTGATGGTGCTGGGCATGGCCTTCCCCAACATCCTCGGTCTGCTGCTGCTCAGCGGAACCGTCCGCGAGAAGCTAGACGACTACTGGGGCCGCCTGCAGAGCGGGGCCATCCGCCGCAGCCGCTGAGGCGCCGCGCCGCTGGACGGGCGCGTCTCGTCCAGCGCCGACCGGTCGCGGGGCGCGCGGGGCCGGGCCGGTCAGTCCAAGGCCACCGTCGCGGCGCGCACCACGTCTTCTGCGGCGCCGCTGTGCACAACGGTCAGCAGCTGATCTTCGCTGGCCACCGCGTCGGCCGCCGCGGCTGGGTCGACACCCGGCGCCCACACGATGAGGTTGGCGTGGGCGTCGCTGTCGAGCAGGTCGCTGAGCAGCGTCCAGCGGGGGTCGGCGGCGCCGTCGACGCAGAGCACGAGGGGCAGGAGCTGGTCGGCGGCGAGCGGGGCGGCGCTGCTGTAGCGGGCGACGCGCAGGCCCGCGGCGGTGAGCGCGCTGAGCAGCCGCTCTTCGGTCGGCCGGATCACCTCGTCGACCCAGAGGCGCACCCCCGCCTCGGGGCGGCCGCGGGCGGGGAGCGCGAGCTGCACCACGGTGCCCCGGCCGGCGACGCTGCGCAGGCGAACCGCCCCACCGCAGGCCACCACCAGCCCGCGCACCGCCGCGAGCCCGAGCCCACCGCCTGGCCGGGCGTCAAAGGGGTCGGATAGCGTATCGGGCGGCAGACCGGGCCCGTCGTCAATCACCTCGAGCCAGGTGTAACGACCGGGGACGAGGGTCGCCCCCTGCCAGGCCCGGCGGCTGCGGAGCCGCATGAGCCCGGCGGCCACCTTCACCCGCTCGGGCGCGCCAGCCGGGTTGCGCACGGCATTATCGACCAGCTCGGTGATCAGGAAGCGCAGCACGTCATGGGGGACCGTCACCTCGGGCAAACCCTGGGGGACCGCCCAGAGCAGCTCGACCTCGGCGCCGACGCGCTCTTGCACGTCCAGCGCGATCTTGTCGAGGGCGGCGTTGAGCCGCGCGGGCGGCGAGGGCTCGACAGCGCCGGCCACCCCGCGCAGCCGCCACGCCACCCGGCCCAGCCCGCGCACGGCGGTGAGCTGGGTCGCGGCGTCGTCCACGTCAACCGGACGGAGGCCCGCGATGCTCGTTGCCAAGCGGGTCACCTCGTCGGAGAGGGCGCCGAGCACGGCGATCGGGAGCTCATCGGCCCGAACCCCACCCTCAGCCCGATCCCAGGTCGCGCCGACCGCCCCGCCGGGCAGCGGGCGGACCCGCACCGAAAACTCGGGGTTGGCCCCCGCGACCCACTGTGGTGGCCCGCCGTGACGGGCGGCGCGCAGCGCGGCGTCGAGGTCGGCGTGGGGGGACACCGCGGGCACAAAACGGTCGTCGGCGAGGCGCGCGGCGCCCTCGAGGTGCACCAGCTCGAGCGCGCCCTCTGCCCCGGGGAGCCAGACGGCGAGGCCATCATGAAAGCCACCGACCATGTGCAGCGCGTGGGCCTGCGTCCACGCGGCGTAGCGGGCGGCCGGCGTCGGCACGTCAGGGGAACCGCGCAGCCCGACCCGCAAGTCGGGGAGGCGGCGGGGCGGCGGAGCGGACGGCTGGTTCACGGCGGGACCTCTGCTCATCCCGCTCTAATGTGCCCCGTCTCGGCTGGGGCCAGGCCTTGTCCGCACTGTCCGCACTGGCCGAACTGTCCGCACCGACCGCACAGCCCCCTCTAAAATAGCCGCTTGCGCTTGGTCGAGGTGAGGATGCCCATCGCCTCGCGGTACTTCGCGACCGTCCGGCGGGCGATCGTGATGTCTTCGCGGGCGAGCAGGTCGACCAGCTCGTTGTCGGACAGGGGGTTCTTCGGGTCCTCGTCGCTGACCAGCTTGCGAATCTTGAGCTTGACCGCCTCACCCGCCAAATCACCGCCCACGTTGCGCGCGATCCCGGCGTTGAAGAAGTACTTCAGCTCAAAAAGGCCCTGGGGGCACTGCATATACTTGCCCGAGGTGACCCGAGACACGGTCGATTCGTGTACGCCGATCTGGTCGGCGATCTCGCGCAGGACCATCGGCTTGAGGTGCTCAGGGCCGTGGTCAAAAAACTCCTGCTGCCGCTCGATGATGCACTCGACCACCTTGTGGATGGTGCGCTGGCGTTTGTAAATGCTACGAATCAGGAACTCGGCCGCTTCGAGGCGCTCTTTGACGTACTTCAAGTCCTCTTTTGAGGAACCTTTGGCGTCCACGATCTGCCGGTAGTAGGCGTTCATGTGGAGGTGCGGCAGCCCGTCATCATTCTGCAGGATCTGCCAGCTGTCGCCCTTCTTGACCACCTCGACGTCAGGGCTGACGTAGTGATCCTGCTCGTCGGCGTAGGGCAGGCCTGGGCGGGGGCTCAGCTCTTGGATCATCTTGTGGTACTCGACCACGTCTTCAACGTCCTGGCCGATGCTCTTGGCGATGACGTGGTAGGCGCGGGCCTCGAGGTCTTCGAGGTGGTGCAGCAAGATGCGGTCGAAGGTGGGGTCCTCGGGCCAGGCGCGCTTGGCTTGCACACGCAGCGCCTCGACATGGTCCACGCTGCCGCAGCCCACCGGATCCAGCCCTTGTACAATCTCTTTCGCGCCCTCGGCCGCGTCGAGGTCAACCCCGGCCTCCTCGGCCACGGCCTCGAGGCTCAGCTCAAGGTAGCCGTTGCGGTCGAGGTTGTAGACGATGACCACGGCGGCATGGCGCTCCTCCTCGGTGCAGAAGGTCATGCCGAGCTGGTGGAGCAGGTGCTGGGCGAGGTTCTCCGAGCTGCGGAGGTTGGTCTCGATGGGCGGCAGCTCATCTTGGCCGCTGGAGCCCGCGGGCCCCGGCTCGAGCTGCGTCGACTCAAAACGCTCCAGCAGCCGCTCAAGGTCTTTGCGGTCGGTGCTGCCCTCGATCCCGTTGGACTGCTCGGCGGCGTCGGCCTCGATGTGGCGAAGCTCGTCGACCATGCGGTCTTCGGCCTCGCTGGTGATCTCTTCGCCGCCGTCCGATGACTCTTCGAGGGCGGGGTTCTCCATCAGCTCTTGCTCGATGGCCGCGGCGAGCTCCATGTGGTTGAGCTGCAGCAGCTTGATCGCCTGCTGGTAGGCCTGCGTCATCACCAGCTTCTGGGTTTGCTTCTGGGCCAAACCCATGTGCATGTTGATCGCCATCGTGCTCCTGCCCTTCCGTGGCCGGGTCGTGCGCTGGGCCGCGCGCCGCGCCCGCTGGGGCGCCCCGTCCCCTCCAGTCTGTCACGGCTGGCACGTCGCTTGCACTGCGATTCGGCCCAAAGCTCACTCTGCCGTCGTAGACGCTGTCTTCAGCGAGACCCCGCGAAGCGCCCGCCGCCGCCGGCCGGGCTGCCCGGCGCGGGGCCGGGCCGGGATCAGCTGCGCTCGCGGTGCTCGAGGGCGGCCCCGACGAAGGACCGGAACAGCGGGTGGGGCGCCAGAGGCCGGCTCTTGAACTCGGGGTGGAACTGGCAGGCCACGAAGAAGCGGTGGTCGCGCAGCTCGATCACCTCAGCGAGCGCGCCATCGGGGCTCTTGCCCGAGACGATCAGGCCGGCCGCTTCGAGCGCGCCGAACACGCCCGGATCCACCTCGAAGCGGTGCCGGTGCCGCTCATCGATGGCGGTCGCGCCGTAGATCCGCGCGGCGCGGGAGCCTTCGCGCAGCTGGCAGGGCCAGGCGCCGAGGCGCATCGTGCCGCCCTTGTCGGTCACCTTACGTTGGCCATCCATCAGCTGAATGACCAAATGACCGGAGTCTTGGGAGAACTCCCGGCTGTGAGCATCTCGCCAGCCCAGCACACCCCGCGCGAATTCGATGACCGCGAGCTGCATTCCCAAACAAATGCCAAAGAAGGGCACGCCCTGCTCGCGGGCCCAGCGGATCGCCGCGATCTTGCCCTCAACCCCGCGCTCACCGAAGCCGCCGGGGACCAAGATCCCGTCGCAGCCGCGCAGCGCAGCGCCCGGATCGGCCAAGTCAAGCTGCTCACTGTCGACGTACCGCAGGGTCACCTTGGCGTCGCTGGCCACGCCCGCGTGGTGCAGGGCCTCGTTGAGCGACTTGTAGGTATCGGCGAGGTTGACGTACTTGCCGACGATCCCGATCTCGACCGGCCGACGGGCAGCGCGCCAACGGGCGATCAGCGCCTCCCACCGCTCGAGGCGGGCCTGGCCGCTCCAGATCCCGAGCCGGGTCAGCACCCGCTCATCGAGGTCTTGCTGCTTGAACACCAAGGGCAGCTCGTAGATGTTCTCAACGTCAGGCGCGGCGATCACGCAGTCTTTGGCCACGTCACAGAAGAGGGCCAACTTCTCGCGGATGTCTTTGGGCAGGTCACGGTCGCAGCGGCAGAGCAGCACATCGGGCTGGATGCCAATCTCACGCAGCTCTTTGACGCTGTGTTGGGTCGGCTTGGTCTTGAGCTCGCCGCTGGTGCGGATGTAGGGCACCAGCGTGACGTGCATAAACAGCACGTTCTCGGGCCCCGCCGCGCTGCGCATCTGGCGGATCGCCTCGAGGAAGGGCAGCGACTCGATGTCGCCGACCGTGCCGCCGACCTCGACGATGGTGATGTCAGCGCCATCCGCGGCCTGAAAGATGAGGTGCTTGATCTCATCGGTGATGTGGGGGATCACCTGCACCGTGCGGCCGAGGTAGTCGCCCCGCCGCTCGCGCTCGATGACGTTCCGGTAGACCCGGCCGGTGGTGAAGCTGTTGCGCTGCGAGACGGGGGTGCTGACGAAGCGCTCGTAGTGGCCCAGGTCGAGGTCGGTCTCTGCGCCGTCGTCGGTGACAAAGACCTCGCCGTGCTGGTAGGGGCTCATCGTGCCCGGGTCGATGTTGAGGTACGGGTCCATCTTGACGTTGGTGACCCGCAGGCCCCGCGCCTCGAGGATCGCGCCGATCGCCGCGGCGCTGAGCCCCTTCCCCAGCGAGGAGAGCACGCCGCCGGTCACAAAGATGAACTTCTGCTTCTTCATGGTCCCCCCGGGCGCCCAGGGGCGGGCCGCCGCGCGCTGCTAACCGCCAGCCGCCGCGCGCCGCCGGGCCTCGGACAGGTCATCGGGGGTATCAACGGAGAAGGCGGGCTCGTCTACGTCGATCACGTCGATGGGCACGCCAATCTCCATCAGGCGGAGCTGCTCGAGGCCCTCGATGCGCTCGAGCGGGCTCGGGGGCGCGGCCACAAAACGTGCGAGGGCATCGGGGGAGAAGCGGTAGAGCCCGACGTGCTGGCGGTAGGGCCCGCCATGGGGGATCGCCGCGCGGGAGAAGTAGAGCGCGCGGCCCCGCCCATCACAGACCACCTTCACCCGGGCGGGATCGGCGGGGTCAGCGAGGGGCGCGGCCAACGTCACCACCGGCGCGCCGCCGACGGGCCCGCAGAGCGCGCGCAGGTGGGCCTCGGCCAAGAAGGGCTGGTCGCCCTGAATGTTGATCACGGCGTCAGGGCGCAGGTTGAGGGCCTCGAGCGCCGCGGCGACCCGATCAGAGCCCGAGGGCAAGGCCGGGTCGGTCACCACCACCTCGGCGCCGGCGGCGCGCCCAAGCGCAGCGAGCTCGGGCCCGTCCACCGCGAGGATGACGCGGTCGAGCACGCGTCGAGCCCGTCGCCACACGGCGAGGATCATGGGCTCGCCGCCGATCTCAGCGAGTGCCTTCTGGGGAAGGCGCTGCGAGGCGAGGCGGGCGGGGATGACGCCGATGAGCTGCACGGGGCCTCCAGAGGCGTGAGCAGGGCGCACCGCCGCGCGGAACGGCCCCCCAAAAAGCAGGACCGCCCGCCGGGCCGTGACCCGGGGGCGGTGCTGGACGACACCAGGCGGACCTGGCGCGCGGCGCTCAGCGCTTGCTGAACTGGAACCGCTTGCGGGCGCCCGGACGGCCGTACTTCTTGCGCTCGACCTTACGGGCGTCGCGGGTGAGCAGGCCGGCAGGCTTGAGGGCCGCGCGGTAGTTCGGGTTGAAGGCCACGAGGGCGCGGGAGAGGCCGAGGCGCACAGCGCCCGCCTGACCCGACTTGCCGCCGCCGCACACGTTGACGTACACGTCGAAGTCGCTGGTGGACTCGACGAGGGCCAGCGCCTGACGGATGATCAGCTGCGCGCTCTCGCGGATGAAGTAGTTCTCAAAATCGCGGTGGTTGACCGTGATCTTGCCGCTACCGGGGCGGATGAAGACGCGCGCGACGGCGGTCTTGCGCCGGCCGGTGCCGTAGTACTGGGTCGGGGCCATGGGCGCGTCCTCTCAGACGTAGTCGGGGAAGGGCTGGGGCTGCTGCGCGGTGTGGGGGTGCTCCCCGCCCGCGTAGACCTTGAGCTTGGTGAAGACCTTGCTCGACAGGCGGTTCTTGGGCAGCATCCGCTTCACGGCCGACTCGATGACCCGGGTCGGGTGGGTGGCGAGGACCTGCCGGGCGGTGCGGGTGTGCATGCCGCCCGGGTAGCCGCTGTAGTGGTTGTAGGTCTTCTGGTCGAGCTTGCGGCCCGTCAGGTTGACCTTCTCGGCGTTGATGACGATGACGAAGTCACCGTTGTCGACGTGGTGCGTGAAGTCGGGCTTGTGCTTGCCGCGCAGCACGGTCGCGATGCGGGTCGCGAGCCGGCCCAGGGTCAGGCCCGCCGCGTCGACGACAAACCAGGCCCGCTTGACTTCAGCGGGCTGGGCGATGGTCGTACTCATGAGTCACCTGAACTGGTCGTGGGAGCGAAGGTGAAGGGCGGCGATTCTGCCGAAGCCCCGCCACCAGCGGCGCTGGTTGAAGGGCGCGTCAGAGCGCCAAAGGAACGGCTCCCGGCCATACCCGCCGCAGTTAGTCGAGCAGCAGCGGCCTGTCAAGCAAACAAGGCCACTGGCGCGCCCTTGCGACGGTTGGCGCCCCCCGCGATCCCCTCACCCATCGACCCGGTGGCGCAGCTGCGCCGGGCCCACGAAGCCCGGGGCCCGCTGGCTGAGCGCGGCCGCCGCCGCCCGCGCGCGGGCGAGGTCCCCCCCTGCGTGGGCGA
The DNA here is from genome assembly GCA_016792625.1 of Deltaproteobacteria bacterium. Lineage (GTDB taxonomy): Bacteria > Myxococcota_A > UBA796 > UBA796 > UBA2385 > JAEUKK01. The sequence goes on from JAEUKK010000107.1 coordinate 15,635, forward strand.
CCCGCGCCGCCCGGGCCAGCGCCCCCAGCGCGGCCGCGGGGTCCTCGGGCCGGACCGCCGCCACCCCGAGCGCAACGGCCGCCGCGGCGTCCCCGCAGAAGGCGCGCACGCTCGACGGATCGGCGGCGGCGGGCGTGCAGCTGCCTGTCGCGATCCCGCGCAGCGCCTGGTCGAGGCCTGGGGGCTGCAGCGCCGGCGGCAGACCCCAAAGCGGCCCGCGGCGCGGCTCTCCGGATGGGTCGCGCGGCAGCAGCGCCGCCCAGGGCCGGTCGCGGTCGATGGGCATGGCGAGCAGGGCGAGCTCGACGGGATCGACGTCCAGCAGGCGCTGGGCGACGAGCGGCTCGTCCTCGGGGAACAGCGCCAGCTGGGCTGCGGCGAGCACCAGCGCCGGGCGCGCAGCCCAGGCGCGGTCGAGGGCCGCGCGGGCGGCGGCGGGGTCGGCGGAAGCCAGCGCCCGCGCCCGGAGCACCTCGGCGTGAGAGCCGTCCAGGCCGTCGATCAGGCGCAGCGCGCCCTCGGCGTCGCCCAGGTGCAAGGCGCCGGCCGCCGCGCCGATCCGCAAGGTCGGGTCGCCCCCGCCCAGGCCCTCGAGCCCGGCCAAGCCCGAGCGCACCGCGTCGAGATCACCGAGCAGCACGCCACCCAGCACGCGGTGCAGGTGCGCGGGGGGCACCGGATCGCCGACCGCGCCCCGCCACTCACCCTCGGCGGCTGGGAGCCCCTCTTGCACCGCGACCGCGGCGGCGTGCAGCCCAAAACCGCCCGCCGCGTAGGCCTCCCGCGCGGCGGCGGGTCGGCCGAGCAGGTCCGCCGCGCTGGCCCGCGCGCGCTGCAGCTCAGCCGCGGCCGGCCCCTCGGCGAGGCAGGCCTGCAGCAGCCCATCCAGGGCCCGGAGCTCCTCGGTGAGCAGCAGGTGCCGGCTCAGGCCCACGCAGGCCCGGCGGTGGGTCGGCGCGTGGGCGTGCAGGGCCCGCAGCTCGGGCAGCGGGTCGGCGGACAGCGACTCCTTCGCCACAATGACCGCCAGCAGGGCGCTCTCCTGCAGCGGCCCCTCGACGGTCTCGGGCGCGGGCAGCAGCAGCCCGACCTCCTCCGCCTTGTCCGCGGCGATGGCCGCCCAGGCCTGGGCCACGGCCCGCTCCTCGGCGCGCGCGCCCTGGCGCGACAGCCAGCCGGCGACCGCGGCCGCCTGGGCAGGGCTCAACCCGGCGGGGTCTTGGGAGGTGATCGAGGCCTCTAACCAGTGGATCCAGCGGATCGGCTCCTCGGGCTTGGCCATGACCAGCGCCCGCGCGGCGGCGGCTCCGCCCCGGAGCCCGAAGCGGGCGGCGCTGAGGCGCTGGGCCTCCGCTTGGGCTTCCGCGGCCGCGTCAAGGGGCGCCGGGCTGATCAACGCCTCCACCACGGCGTCTTCGGCTTCGGCTGCAGGGTCGGGGCGGCTCCACCAGAGGGCGGCGAGCCCGACCAGGGGCAGCGACAGGAGGGCCGCCCGGCGGCCCCAAGGCGTGGACATCGAGCGCCTCCGCGGGGGCAGCGCCCCCTCCCCTTCTACCGCCCCCGCCGACCGTCGGGCTCAGGCCGGGCCCTCCCCGGGCGCGCCGGTGGGCGGTCCGCCCGCCTCCCAGCGAAGCGGGGGATCAAAGCGCGGGGCCACCAACCAGAGCCCGCCCGGCGGCGCCGTGGGCCCGGCCGCCTCGCGACTGCGGGCGGCGAGCGCGCCGGCGACACCGGCCACCGGAAGGCGGCCGAGGCCCACCTCGACCAGCGTGCCCACCATGATCCGCACTTGGTGACGCAAAAAGCCGTCCCCCACGACGTCTACGTGGAGCTCATCCCCTCGCGCGCGCAGGTGCAGCGCGCGGAGCTCCTTCACCACGTCGGGGGCCGAGCAGCCCGCCGCCCGGAAGCTGGAGAAGTCGTGGCGCCCGATCAGCGCGGCGCCGGCCTGCGCCATCGCGCCCAGATCAAGGCCTTGGTATAGGCGCCAGACCGCGCCCTCGCGGAAGGGGCAGCGGGTGCCCCGGGCCAAGATCCGGTAGCGGTAGTGCTTCTCGACCGCGTCACGGACCGGGTGGAAGCCGGGCGGCGCGGCGCCCACGGCGAGGCAGCTCAGGTCGGGCGGGAGCAGCGCGTGCAAGCCCCGGAGCGTGGCCTCGGGTCGCCGCAGGACCTCCGCCTCGATCCGCACCACCTGCGACCAGGCGTGCACGCCCGCGTCGGTGCGGCCCGCCGCCAGGGCCTGGGTCTCCGCCCCGCCATGCAGGGTGCGCAGCGCAGCCTCGAGCACGGCCTGCACCGACCGGCCGGAGGGCTGCCGCTGCCAGCCGATGAAGCCGTCGCCCCGCCACGCGAGCAGGAGGAGCTGGCGGGGCCGGGCGGCGTGGTCCGCGGAGGGCGCGCCCTCCACCGCCGCGCCCACCTCAGTAGTCGAACTGGAGGCCAAAGTTGAGGGACTGGCCGGTGAAGTAGAGGCCCTCATCGCCGCTGCCGATGTCCTGCTTGCGGAATTCGACCACCAGGAAGGTGTTGTCGACCCCGCTCACCGCTTGGAAGCGGCTGGCCGTACGGGGATCGAGCTTGTCGAGGAGCAGCTGCCCGCCGGCGTTCCAGTGCCAGCCGTACTTCCAGCCGGTGAGGACCTGGTCGCCCTTGTACGGGTCCTGCTTGAAGCTCCAGGCGTCGAGGCCCGCGGCGCCAAAGGGCACCAGGATCTGATCCTTGAAGAAGTCGAGGCGAACCTTCGCGTTCAAGGTCAGCGGGATGGCCCGGAAGACGATCTTGCCGTCGGTGCGGGTCTCGTCGTCGAGCAGCCCCTTCCCGTTCTCGCGGAACCACCCGAGCCCGCCGGTCAGCTCGACCTGCTTGATGATCTGCGGGCCCCACTCAAGCATGGTGACGCCGTTGCCCGAGGTGCCGTAGACGCCGGTGATCGCGGTGTCCTCGAGCTCGACATTGCCGTAGCTGACCTGAATGTGGCCCGTGGTCTCGGCCTTGCTCTGGGCCTGGGCCCAGGCGTCGACGGGCGCCCCCGCCAGCAGCACGAGCCCCGCAGCGGCACCCAGCACCTGACGCCGACGCCGGCCGAGGCCCAGGCCGAGCGCGGCCAAGGCGCCGAGCGCGGTCGCCGGGGCGCTCGTGCCACAGAGGCCGCCGTCTTCGCCGGACAGCTCCGCGGGGCCCTTGCCGGCCGCAGGCACTCCGTTGACCACCTTGCTCATGGGCCCCTCCTGTCCGCTCGCGTCATAGGCGCGCACTGCCATGTGGTACTCTTTGCCGTTGGTCAGGCCGAGGATGCTGACCGTTACGCGATCTTGAGAGCTCTCTGCCGGGACGATGCGCACGCCCTTCTCACCATCCACCCGGGCGCTGGGCCCGCAGGGGGAGGCGGAGGTACCCGGCTCGCAGCCCGCGTAGTCCGCCGCGGTGAAGCTTTCATCCGAGAGGAAGACCGCGTAGCTCTCGATGTCGGCGTCGGGCAAGGCGTCAAAGACCAAACGCAGCGTCTCATGGTCCACCCTGACGCTGTTTTGGCTGAGCGACACCTGACCCGGCGGGTCGTCCTTCTGCACGTAGGCGCCGCCCCGCCCCACGAGGCCGTCGCGGTCGGTGACCAGCGCCCGCACGAGGTTCACACCTTCATCAAAGCGGTCGTCGAGCACAAAACTGCTGGTGACGGTCTCACCCGCCGCCGCGGAGCCTGAGCCGAGCAGCGAACCGCCGGACAGCGTGTCGCCGCCGACGCGCAGCTCCCAATCCACGGCAACTTCGGCGACGAAGCTCAGCTCAACCTCTGTGCCCGAGACGCCAGCCGCGGGGGCAGCGGTCCCGACCTCGACCCAGGGGCGGTCCGACTTGACCCGCACCGCCCCAGCGCTCGTGCCGAGCACGAGGTAGCCGTCGACCCCGCTGACCGCGCGCACGCTGGACTCGTCCTCTTCGATGTCGAGCCAGAGGTCGACGCCGTCTTCAGGCACGCCGCCGTCGCCCAAGGGCAGCAGGCCGAGCTGGCCGCGGCCCTGGTCAGCGACCACCAGATCACCGTCCCACAGGCCCAAAGAGACGAGGGACTCAAAGGAGCCCGCGCTGGCCCCGAGCAGGGTCGTATTGCCGACCGCGTAGCGGAGGAGGCCCGCCTCACCCCCCGCGATGAGGAAGGTGTTTGGCCCCGTGGCCATCACCTCGGCGTAGGTGCCGGCCGGCGCGGTGGTCACGGTGAGCGTGCCCCCGCTGGCGCTGAAGCCCGAGACGAGGTTGTTGCCCATGAGCAGGACGATGCCGCCCGTCGCGCCCGCCGCCGAGACGGGCGTCTGCGCCGAGGCGATCGACCAAGCGGTCGAGGTCTCGCCGGTGCTCGCCGAAAATGGCGTGGCCACCACGGCGCTGCCGGTGGCGGTGACCGCGACGAGCTGCTGGTCGATCGCCCGCACGAACAGGACCGCGTCGGCCCCCACGCTCACGCTGAGGCTGCCGCGGGTGTAAAAGCCGTCCTGCAAGCGCAGATCGCCGATCGTGCCGTTGGAGCAGCCGACAAAGAAGCGGCGGTCGGCAGACCAGGCGGTCAGGGACTTCGGGTCGGCGTCGGCGCAAGGGTCCTCGGACCCGCTGACGAACTCGATAAAGGCCCAAGACCACGTGTCGAAAACAGCGACCTTGGGGTCATCCCCGCCGTAGAGCACCGCGAGGTAGCGCCCCTCGGGCTCGGCCTGGATGTCGACGACCGCGTCGCCGCTGCTGTACGAGCTCACGGTGGTCAGATCACCGAAGCCGGCCCAGGCGAGGCCCGGGGCCCAGATCAGCGCGGCGGCGGCGGCGCGTGGCAGGTTCATAGGAGCCCCTCTCGCCAGAGCGTGAGCGCGGTCGCGACGACGTTGGCCGAGGCGCCCATGCGCAGGTTGTCAGCGGCGGCCCACAGGTGGACCCCTTGGCCCAGCGGGTCATCCCGCAGGCGCCCGATGTGGACCCCGGTGGTGCCCACGAGGCGCCGCGGCCCGGGCGGGCGCTCGCTCAGGCTAACCAAAGGCATGGCGCTGAGCGCCTTGCCGACGGTGGCGGCGTCGACCGCGCCGCTGAACTTGAGCTGAAGGGTCGCGGCCATCCCCGCGAAGATCGGCACCTGGACAATGTTGAGCACCGCGGCTACCGGATGGGCCTGGGTGATGGCCCGCAGCTCGACGGCCAAGGCCCGCTCGCTGGCCGACCAGCCGCCCTCGGCCTCACCCGGGCTGGCCAGCACATCAAAGGCGAGACCCTGCGGGAAGACCCGTCGGGGAGGGTCAGCCTGATTGAACATCGCGATGACCTGGCGGGAGAGCTCCTCGGGACCGGCCCGACCAGCCGCGCCCGCGCTGACCATCACCGTCCCGCGAAGCTCGGTCAGGCCGAGGTGACCGAGGGGGGCGGCCACCGCGCCCAGCATGGCCGCCGGCCCCGCGGGGACCGAGGCCACCCGGCGCTCGGCGAAGAGCTCCCAGTCGGCCACGCCGCTGAGGGGCAAACAGACGGCCCCCTTGTCACGAAGATGCGCGCCCACGTCGATCACGGCAATACCCTCATCGACCAGCGCCGGGCCGAGGGCCTGGCTGACCGCGGCAGGGACGGCGAGGACCACGAGGTCCACACCGGCGAAGGCACCGCGGGCGACGCCATCTTCGTCGAGGGGCTCGATGGGGACCGCCTTGCCCCGCAGCTCCACCTCGCCGCCCGGCCCGCCGCGGCTGCCGAACAGGCGCCAGCCGGTGACCGGGAGGGGGGACCGCCCCAGCGCGGCGGTGATGTCGCCGCCTGCCGCGCCGCTTGCGCCGACCACCGCGACGCGCACCCCAGGGGGCGCAGACCTCTGCTCGCTCATGCTTTCCTCAAGGATCAGGTGCTGGTCGTCGTTCCAACGCCGAGCGCGCGCCGCGCCGCGAGGGCCGCTGGCACCACCGCGTCGGGTGGCCGGACATAGCGCAGCTCAACGGCGGCCGGGTCCATCGCCGGCAGCAGGGCGCCCACGCGGAGGAGCGCGCCCAGCGGGGGCGCGGAGGCCTGCGGGTGGACCCGGCCGCCCGCCGCCTCGACCCGGGCGGCGGCGACCACCGCGCCCTCGCCCACCGCAACAAAGTGCCCGGCGGGCAGCAAGGCGTCGAGCGGGAGGTCGGCGACCGGCCCACGGGCCAGGGGGAGCCCCGGACCGCAGCGGAAGCTCGCGCCGTACATGCGCTGCTTTCGGCCATCCAACAAGGCGAGGACATCGACCTCGTCGGTGATCTGGGCGGCGCGCGCCAGCAGCGAACAGACCGGGATCACCGGCACCTCAGCGGCCAGGGCCACCCCCAGCGCGGTGGCCAGGCCGACGCGCAGCCCGGTGAAGGTGCCCGGCCCAACCGCGACAATGACGTGCTGGAGGGCCTCGCCCGCGGCGCGCTGGGCCAGCGCCTCGACCAGCGCGGGGCCCAACAGGCCGTCTGCGCCCCGATCCGCCCGCGCCGACCAGGCCCAGCGGGGGCGTGGATCGCCGAGAGAGCCCATGGCAAGACCAATCTCGGGCGCGGAGCAGTCGATGGCCAGGGCGAGGCTCACGGCTCGGCCAGCCAGCGCTTGAGCTCGCGGCTGCTGTCGTTCACCACGGCCAGTGCCATGGCGATGACCACGAAGATCACGCCGATCTGCAGGGCGCGCTCGCGCAGCGGGCCCGAGACCGGCCGCCCGCGCACGGCCTCCATCGCGAGGAAGAGCAGCTGCCCGCCGTCAAAAACGGGGACGGGCAGCAGGTTGAGGATGCCCAGCGAGATGCTGAGCAGGCCGATCTGCCGCGCGTAGGTGAAAATCCCCCGCTCGGCCGCCTCGGCCCCCTGCCGCATCATCGCGATGGGCCCGCCGATGTTCTCGCTCACCGCTGCCTTGCGGGTGACCAGATCCCCGAGGCGCTCGACGATGAGGCCCGAGATGAGCACGGTCTCGCGGGCCGCACGCACCACCGCCTCACCCACCGGGTAGGCCTTGGGGGTGAGCTTCGGGCCGACCGACTCCCCCTCGGGGGCGGCGCCGATCATGAAGCGGCGGTTGAACAGCCCTGCCTCGACCGTCTCGGCCATCACCGGCCGCAGCTCGAGGACCACCAGCTCGCCGCCGCGGACGACCTGCAGCTCGACCGGCCGCGCCGCGCCGTCGGGCCCCGCACCCTCACCCGAGGCGCGAATGCCCCGGACGAGGTCATTCCAGCGGTCGATCGGCTGGCCATCCACCGCGAAGACCCGGTCGCCCGCCTGCAGCCCCGCGGCCTTGGCGGGCGAGGGCGGCGGCTCGGAGGCGAGGCCCGGGAGGGCGGGACCGCCGTCCTCGAGGCTGTCCTTGACCTCGTCGATGAAGACCGAGGCGGTCACCAAGCCGAAGCGGTGCGCGGGGCTGCTGCGGTGCCCGAGGCTGCGCGGCAGCCAGTCGCCTGCGCTGAGGCGGACCTCGCGCCGCGCGCCGTCGACGGCCTGCACGGTGAGGGTGGGGGCCGCGGAGGCGGCCAGCGCGCGCTCCAGCGCGATCCAGTCGGCGATCTCGGCGCCGTCCACTGCGACGACCCGCTCCCCGGTCTGGATCCCGGCCTGCCCAGCCGGCGACGCGGGCTCGTCCACGCCGACCCGGTTGCTGGGCCGGAACCAGGTCAGGCCGGTGCCTTCGGCCCCATAGCCCTCGGCGGGCGGCTGGTAGCGCAGCTCAAGCGGGGCGCCGTCGCGCAGGACCCGCAGCGTGCGCGCGCGGGTGGGGTCGTCGCCGAACGCGGCGTCGACGTCGATCCAGGTGGGGGTCTCGACGCCGTCCACGGCGAGCAGCTGATCGCCGGCGCGGATGCCCGCCGCTTCTGCGGCGCTATCGGGCAGAACATCGCCCACCTCGCTGATCTCGGTGGGCTCGCCGGCGACGTATAGGGTCGTAAACAGCGCGACCGGGAAGACGAGGTTGAACAGCGGGCCGCCGAACATGATGAGGAAGCGCTGCCAGACCGGCTTGACCGCATACGAGGTCGGGGCCTGCTCGACGGGGTCGGCGCCCTCGTCGAGGTTGCCGTAGGGGTCGGCGCCCTCCATTCGCACGTAGCCGCCGAAAGGCAGCGCCGAGACGCGGTAGTCGGTGCCCCGGTACTCGACCCCAAACAGCCGCCGCCCAAATCCAAACGAATAGACGGGCACCCCCACGCCGAAAAGTTTGGCGAAGAAGAAGTGCCCCGACTCGTGAATGAAGACCAGCGCGCTGACCAAGAAGAGCGCGGCGAATAGGTTGCGCGCGCCGTCCACCGACCAAGCCAGCGGCGGACCAGCCGGGCCGGCCCATGCCACGCCCGAGAGCCCGGCCGCAGCGCAAATGGCGACCGCCCCGAGCCGCCGCGCGCCCGTCCACCGCTGGCCGAGCCTCATCGGCGGCCCTCGGCGCGGACCTGGCGCCCCCGCTCAAACGCGAGGATGCCGGCGGTGACGCTGACGTTGAGGCTCTCGAGCTGCCCCGCCAGCGGCACGCTCACGATCTGGTCGCAGCGGTCGCGCAGCGTGTGGGTCAGGCCCTTGCCCTCGCCCCCGAGCACGATCGCCAGCGGCCCGGTCATCGGCACCTCGTCGTAGGGCGCGCCGTCCATGTCGGCGCCGATGATGCGCACGCCCGCGCGGCGCAGGGTGGCGAGCGCGCTCGACAGGCCCTCGCGGATCAGCGGCACCTCCTCGGCGCCGCCCATGGCCACGCGGTGCACGACCGGGGTGAGCCCCTTGCCGCGCTGCGTCGGCACGACCACGGCGTGCACGCCCGCGCCGAGCGCAGATCGCAGGATCGCGCCGAGGTTCTGCTCGTAGCTGATCTCATCGACCAAAATGAGGAAGGGGTCGACGCCCGCCCGATCCAGCTCGCTGAGCAGGCCCTGGGTGCTATAGCCCGCGAGCTGCACCGCCCAGGCGATCACACCGTTGTGCACGCCGCTCTCGCAGACGCCGTCCAGAGATTCGCGGGGCACCCGCTCGATGGGCACCCGCCGCTCCCCCGCGATCTGGAGGAGCTTGGCGACCTTCTCGTCTTCCTTGGCCCGCTCGTCGAGGCAGATCTTGACCACCTTGCGGCGGTTGCGGGTGAGGGCCTCCAGCACGACGTTCCGGCCCTCAAGCTGGTCGAGGTCACCGCTGGGCGCGCGCAGGCGCGGCGCGTCCCCCCGGGGGGGCAGCGCGCGGCGGCGCTCTGGGCCGGGCGCGTTCTCGTCGGTTCCCGTCGGCGGACGGGGCCCGCCACCATGTGAGGGCGCGCCGCCACGCGGCGGACCCGGACGGTACGGAGCGGGCGGGCGGCCAGCGGGCGCCTTCGGGCGGCGGGGCGGGACGCTCATAGGACCTTCGCGGCCAGCTCGGCCAGGGGCGAGCGCTCGCCCTTCCGGAGGGTGACGTGCCCAGCGATAGGGCTGCCCTTAAAGCGCTCCACCACGGTGGACAGGCCGTTGCTGGCCGCATCGACGTAGGGGTTGTCGATCTGGTAGGGGTCCCCGGTCAGCACGACCTTGGTCCCCTCCCCTGCGCGCGTGATCACGGTCTTGACCTCGTGCGGGGTGAGGTTTTGGGCCTCGTCCACGATGAGGAACTGCCGCGGGAGCGAGCGCCCGCGGATGTAGGTCAGCGCCTCGACCTCGATATAGCCCTGGTCGATCAGCGGCTGGAAGCTCGGGGTCCGTGGAGCACCGTGGGCGCCGCCCGGCTTGCCGTAGCCGGTGTCGACCGCCGCGCCGCCCACCAGCAGGTCCAAGTTGTCGAAGATGGGCTGCATCCAGGGGTTGAGCTTCTCTTTCAAGTCACCGGGCAGGAAGCCCACGTCACGACCCAACGGAAAGATGGGCCGGCTGACCACGAGGCGGCGAAATTTACGATCATCGGCGACCAGCTTGAGGCCACACGCGATCGCCATCAGCGTCTTGCCCGTGCCCGCCACCCCATCCAAAGTGACGAGAGACACGCTGTCATCAAGCAGCAAGTCGAGCGCGAAGATCTGCTCTTTGTTGCGGGGGCTGATGCCCCAGATGCTCTCTTTGCCGCGGCCGACCGCGCGCAGCCGCATCTTGCGCTCGTCGTAGCGGGCCATCGCCGAGCTGCTCGGGTGCTCGGGCGACTTGAGGATGACGAACTGGTTGGGGTAGAGCCCCCAGGCCGCGGCCTGCTCGGGGTCACAGACCAGCCCGCCCTTGTCGAAGAGCTCGCTCACCTTCTCTGCGCCCAGATCGAGCTCCCGCACGCCGGTGTAGCTCTCGTCCACCTCAGCGTGCGCGGCGTCGCGGTAGTCCTCGGCCTCAATGCCGAGGGCGTCCGCCTTGATCCGCATGTTGGTGTCGCGGGTCACCAAGGTGACGCGGCGCCCAGACGCGCGGCGCGCGGTGTCGAGGACCGTGGCCAGGATGATGTTGTCGTTGGAGGAGGCGCCAAAACCCGGGGGGAGCGCGACCGCCTCGCTCAGCAAGGCGACCCGAAGGGAGCCGCCGCTCGCCAAGGGCACCCCGGCGGACAGGCTGCCCCGGGCGCGCAGCTCGTCGAGGGCCCGCGAGACAGCCCGAGCGTTCCGGCCGGTCTCGTTGAGGTCCTTCTTGAAGCGGTCGACCTCTTCGATCACCGTGATCGGGATGACCAGCTCGTGCTGCGCGAAGCGCTCGATCGAGCGCGGATCGTAGAGCAGCACGTTGGTGTCGAGCAGGAAGATCCGCTGCTGCGCAGAGGAGACGTCAACCACGGAACCGCTCAAGGGTCCTCCAGCGCGACCCGAGGGCCGCAAGGGCGCGCGCCACGGGCGGCGTGCGGCTCATCGGGGCGCGGGGGCGGGCCTGCAGGCTACTCCTCGCCCTCACCCTCGTCGGCGACCAGCGGGCCAACCCCCACCTGCACGGCGAGGGCTTCGCGCAGGTGCTTGGCCGGCTTAAACGCCGGGAGCCGCTTGGGCGCCACCGCGACCGGCTCGCCGGTCTGCGGGTTGCGCGCCTGGTAGGCGCCGTACTGCTTCACTCGGAAGGAACCGAAGCCCCGCAGCTCGACCCGGCCCCCGGACTGCAGCGCATGCTGAAGCTGCCCGAAGAAGACGTCGACCACGGCCTCTGCCTGATCCCGACTCACCCCACGCCGCTCGGCGAGGGCCTCCACCAACTCCGACCTGGTCATGCGACCCTCCGCTACTCAGAATCACCACGTGGGGAACTGTCCGCGCCACCCGCCGCTTCGCGGAGGCGCTTGCGCTCGGCCCGGCGCCGCGCGCTCTCGCTCACCGTCGGCGCAGCGGGCGCAGGCGGCGCGACATCCGGCGCGGCGGCGTCCGGCGTGACGGCGGGGGCGGCGGCCGGGGCCACCGGCGCAGCCGTCTTTGAAAGGCTGGGCGCGGCAGGGGCCGCCTTGACCAAGCTCGTCGGCGCAGCGGCCACCGGAGCCGCAGCCGGCGCAGGCTGCTCGGCGGTCGCGGCCGACTCGATTTTCTGCATGCCGGCGGCGAGCGGGCTCGCCAGGCGCTCAAGCCAGGGCTTGAGGTCTTGCATCACCAGGATGGTGGGCGCCGCCACATAGACCGTCGAGTAGGTGCCAACGAAGACGCCGATGCAAATCGCGATCGAGAAGGTTTGGATGACCGGGCCGCCGAGGAACATGAAGGCGACCATCGCGATCAAGGTGGTGAAGGAGGTGGCAAAGGTGCGCCCCAGGGTCTCGTTCACCGAGTCGTTGATCAGCCGCTCCATGTCCGCGCGCCGGTACCGCCGCATGTTCTCGCGCACGCGGTCGTAGATGATGATGGTGTCGTTGATCGAGTAGCCGACGATGGTGAGCAGCGCGCCCACGATCGACAGATTGAACTCGTGCCGTGTGAGGACGAAGATACCCACGGTGATCGCGACATCGTGCAACAGCGCGATGACCGCGCCCGGCGCGAAGGTCACGTCAAAGCGGAAGCCGACGTAGACCAGGATCAGCCCCATGGTCGCGAGCAGGGCCAGCGCCCCCTTGCTGCGCAGGTCGCCGCCCACCTTCGGACCGACCGCGTCGACCCGGTCAGTCACGACGCCGCGGCCAGGGAAGACCGCCTCAATGGTCTTGGTGACCTCTTCGGTCACGCCGGGGAGATTGACCTCGACGGTGTTCTCATCCGGCGAGTCGCCGACCTTCACGCCCGGGATGGCCGCGAGCGCCTCGCCGAGCTCGGCCTCGTCGCGATCCATGCCCCGGTAGCGGACGCGCATCCGCGCGCCGACCTGGGCGTCAAAGACGCTCTCTTCGATGAAGTCGGGGCCATACTTGGCCCGGAGCGTGTCCTCGACCTGAGTGCGCAGGCCCTCGGTGCCGAAGGTCGTGTCTTGGATGCGGACGATGTATTGGCTGCGCTCGTCGCTCCCGACCTGCTGGACGGCGTCCTCGGACAGGCCCAGCTGAACAAGCGCGCCGCGCACCTCGTCGATGCGCGTGGGCTGCTCAAAATGCAGCTCGATCTCCGTGCCCCCGGTGAAGTCGATGCCCCAGTTGGGGCCCTTCACAAAGAACAGCAGCATGCTCGCGACGACCGTGATCAGCGAGAAGACAGCCGCGATCTTCCGCTTTCCGACAAAGTCGATGGAGGTGCCTGGCTTAATGATGTGCATCGGTCGTCCTGCGGCCCGTCAGATGGAGAGCCGCGCCGAGGCCTTCCGGGTGAGGAAGTCCATCAAGGTGCGCGACACGAAGATGCCCGTGTAAAGTGTGCTGATGATGCCGATCATCAGCGTGACCGCGAAGCCGCGAATCGGCCCCGTGCCATAGGTATAGAGCACGACGCCCGCGATCATGGTGGTGATGTTGGAGTCCAACACACCCCACAGCGCCTTGTCGAAGCCGGTGTCGGTGGCCGCGCGGCTGTTGCGGCCCAACCGCAGCTCTTCGCGGATGCGCTCGAAGATGACGATGTTGCAGTCAACCGCCATGCCGATGGTCAGCGCGATGCCCGTGATGCCCGGCAAGGTCAGCGTCGCGCCAGCTGAGGCCATCATCGCGAAGCCAAAGAACACGTTGAGCATGATGGCGGTGATGCTGACCGCACCCGACATCCGGTAGTAGGTCAACATAAAGAGCACGACCAAGCCAAAGCCGATGCCCGTGGCATACATGCCGTCACGGATGGCGTCGGCGCCGAGGCCTGGGCCGATCTGGCGCTTGCCGCCGATGGTGACCGGCGCGGGCAAGGAGCCGGTGCGCAGCACGAGCGCGAGGTTGCTCGCCTCGACGAACTGCTGCTGGGCGCTGCCGGAGCCCATGCTGATGCTCGCGGTGCCCCCGAGGATCGCCTGCCGGATGCTCGGCGCGGAGCGCACCTGACCGTCGAGGATGATGGCAAAGCGTCGGCCGACGTTCTTTTCGGTGATCTCAGCGAACTTGCGGGCGCCCAGCGGCTTGAACTGGATGATGACCTCGTAGTTGGCCATCTGGCCCTGCGAGGTCGTCGCGCTGTTGATGTCGTCGCCTGCGATCATGACCTCGTCGATGACGATGTAGATCAGGTCAGGGTTGTCGGTGCGGCGGAGCTTGTTGTCTTCGCCGCGGGCGTACTCGAACATCAGCCGGCGGTTCTCGGGCAGCTTGCCCGAGCGCCAGAGGTGCTCGTTGAGCGCCTCGTCGTTGAGGAAGGCCTCGGGGGCGAGCTCAACCTTGGCCTCTTCAATGAGGCGCAGCATCGCCGCCTGATCCCGAGACAGCTCCTCGTCGACCATCTTGAACTCGAGCAGCGCGGTCGTGCCGATGGCCTCGGCCGCCTGGCTGGGGTCAACGAGGCCCGGGATCTGCACGCTGATGCGGTTCTCGCCCTGCCGCACGATGCTCGGCTCGCGCACGCCGGTCTCGTCGATGCGGTTGCGGAGGGTCTCGAGCGCCTGCTCGACCGCGCTCTCGCGGATCGACTTGGCTTCCGCGTCTCTGAGGCGGTAGGTCAACCACTCGACCCCGCCCTCAGTGACGTTGTTGTTGTACTCGTAGCGGGGGAACCGTTTTTCCATGAAGGCGGTGGTGTCGCTCAGCCCCACGCCCACCTCGGGCTGGAGCATGACCACCGCTTCACCTGGGCGTTTGCGCACGTCGACCAGGCCCACGCCGTCGCGGCGGGCGCTCTCGCGAATGGGCAGCAGCTCACGCTTGACCACCGAGTCGAGCGCCGCGTCGACGTCGACCTCAAGCGAGAGGTCGAGGCCGCCCTGCAGGTCGAGCCCGAGGCTCAGCCGGGCGTCGGCGATGAGGAAGTCGTACCAGCGCTCGGCGACCTTCTCGGCCTTCTTGCCCGTCTCGAGCTCGGCGACCTGGGCCTTGGCCCGGTCGCTCGCGCTCGGCTCAATGAAGATGGTCGGGTACAGCGTCCAGCCGGCCCAAACCACGCTGAGGACGATGATGACGATGCGGGTCCACCAAGTGCCGGACATGGTTTAGCCCTTGGCGGGGGCGTCGCCGCCCGACCGCCGCTTGATGGCCGACCGGTCGACCGTGACCCGCACCCCCGGCGCGATCTCGAGGACCACGACCTCGGCCTGCACCTCGTGAATGGTGCCGTGCAGCCCCGTGGCGCTCACCACCGCGTCGCCCTGCTGCAGCGAGGCCAGCAGCGCCTGGAGCTGCTTCTGCTCGTTCTGCTGCGGCCGGATCACCATGAAGTAGACCACCGCGAAGATGGCGATGGGCAGGCCAAACTGGCCAAGCATGGCCGAGACGCCGCCCGGAGCGGCGGCCGGGGCCTGCGCGAGCAGACCCACGAGGCCCACCGCCTCACCGAGGAGGGGCGCGGTGAGCGTGGCGAGCGGAGCGAGGGGGGTGAACATCAGGGCGTCGAGGGCCTCAAGAGTAGGCGCCGGGGGGCAAGCTGGCGCGGACGGCCTCGGCCTGCATCGCGGCGAGCGCGTCTGGGCCGTCGATGATGGCGGCGCGCAGCCGCCGCATCAGGCCCAGGTAGTAGGCGAGGTTGTGCAGGGTGAGCAGCCGATGCCCCAGCAGCTCATCAGACAAATAGAGGTGGCGCAGGTACGCGCGGGAAAAGTGGCGGCAGGTGTAACACGAGCAGCCCGGATCCAAGGGCGCGGGGTCGTCCTTGAAGCGCGCGTGCTTGATGCTCATGCGCCCGAGCGAGGTGAAGACCTGCCCGTTGCGGGCATTGCGGGTCGGGAGCACGCAGTCGAACAGGTCGACGCCCCTGCGCACGGCCTCCACGAGGTCAATGGGGTAGCCCACCCCCATGAGGTAGCGCACCTTGTGGGCGGGCAGGCGCGGCGCGACCACCTCGACCATCCCGAGCAGCTCGTCGGTCGGCTCGCCCACCGACAGGCCGCCGATCGCGTAGCCGTCGAGGTCGAGAGCGGCGAGCTCGTCGGCGTGCTCTGCGCGCAGATCGGGGAAAAAGCCGCCCTGGACGATGCCGAGCAGCGCCGTGCGCTCGGGCTGCTGGCGCGCGGCGAGGCAGCGCTTGAGCCACCGGGTGGTGCGCTGGGTGCTGGCCGCCACCCGATCGCGCCCCGCCGGCCACTCGATGCACTCATCAAAGGCCATCGCCATGTCGACGCCGAGGTTCTCTTGGATGCGAACGCAGACCTCAGGCGAGAGCATGCGGTACTGGCCGTCTTTGGGGGTGCGGAAGCGCACGCCCTCTTCTGTGACCTTGGCCAGCTCTTTGAGCGAGAAGACTTGGTAGCCACCCGAGTCGGTCAGGATGGGGCCAGACCAGCCCATGAACCGGTGCAAGCCGCCCAGGTCGCGGATGGTCTCATCGCCAGGCCGCACCCAGAGGTGCATCGTGTTCGCGAGCACGACGTGCCCGTCGATGCTCCGAAGCTCCTCGGGAGTCATGCCCTTGACCGTGCCGTAGGTGCCCACCGGCATGAAGGCCGGCGTGGGGATGGGGCCGTGCGGGGTCTGCAGCGTGCCGGCGCGGGCCGCGCCGCAGGCGGCCTCCAGGGTGTAGGACAGGGCGGACAAGCGGGCGCTCCGGAGCGGGTCGGCGCCAGAGCGCTGGCGGCGAGCGGGCGGCGGCCTATCCAACCACCTCGGCGCTGTCCCCCTCGGCGGGGCCCACCTCGGCGCCCGGGCGCAGCAACATCGCGTCGCCGTAGCTAAAGAAGCGGTAGCGCTGGGCGACCGCCTCGGCGTAGGCCGCCCGCACCCGCGCTGGCCCCGCGAAGGCCGAGACCATCATCAGCAGGCTGCTCTGCGGCAGGTGCAGGTTGGTGAGCAGCAGGTCGACCACCCGGAAGCGGTAGCCCGGGCGGATGAAGATCCGCGTGGCGCCGGGGCCCGCGCGCACCAAACCGCCCGCGCTCGCCGCGCTCTCCAGCGCCCGCGCAGAGGTGGTCCCGACCGCGACCACCCGACCGCCCGCGGCGCGGGTCGCGGCCACCTGCGCGGCGCACTCCGCCGAGATGTGGAAGCGCTCCTCGTGGAGCAGGCCGGCGTCCAGGTCCTGCGGGCGCAGGTTTCGGAAGGTGCCCGCGCCGACGTGCAGGGTCAGGCGGGCGAGGCCGACGCCGCGGTCGGACAGGGCGCCGAGCAGGGCCGGCGTGAGGTGCAGGCCGGCGGTCGGGGCTGCGACCGCCCCCGGTGGGCCGGCGTAGACGGTCTGGTAGCGCAGGGCGTCGGCCTCCTCGGCGGGGCGACCGAGGTAGGGAGGGAGGGGGACCTCCCCCGCTGCGGCCATCAAGGCGGCCGCCGAGGGCGCGCAGGCCACCGTCGAGGTGCCGTCCTCTCCCATGCCCATCCACCGGAGCTGCCCGACGATCTGCCCCTTGGCGTCGATCACGTCGAGCACCTCGCCCACCTTGAGGCGCCGGGCGGGCCGAACCAAGGCGGGGCCCATGTCCCCATCGGAGAGCAGCAGCGCCTCGACCGCGGCGCCGCTGCGGCGGCGGGCGCGCAGGCGGGCGGAGAGCACGCGGGTGTCGTTGATCACGAGCAAGTCGCCCGCGGCGAGCAGCGCGGGCAGGTCCCGCACGGCGCGGTGGGCGAGGCCGGGACCGCTGAGGTCCATCAGGCGGCCGCCGTCGCGCTCGGTCGGCGGGTGTCGCGCGATAAGATCGTCGGGCAGGTCATAGTCGTACGCGATGAGGCGCTGGTCCACCGCCTCGCCCCCGGTGCCTTCGCCGCCCATCTGGCCTCCCCATCGGTCACCCGCGACCGCGCCGCCGGCGTCGGTTATCGCGCCGCCCCCGCCGGGCGCGCGCCCCCACGGCCACACTCGCCGCCCCCACCGCCGGAGATCCCATGAGCAACCCGCATTCTCCCCGCATCCCGCCGGATGAGGCTCGCTCGGGCCGCCGCACCACCGTCCGCCGCCCGACCGACCCCGCGCCCGCTGTCGCCGTGCCTGAGCCCGCGCCCGCGCCCGCTGTGGCCGCGCCTGCAGCCCCCAATGGCGGCGCCCCAGGCCTGAGCCCCCGCAGCCGCCGCCCGCCCCCGGTCTCGGCGATGTTGGCCGGGGTCGACTTGCGCGACCCCAACGAGCCCCGGCTCGACGGGGCGGCCCTGATGGCCGAGCTCGACGCGCTCACCGACGCCGACATGGCCCGCCTGCTCGGCGGGGGCGCGCCGACCCGGGTGCGCACCGGAGACGCCGTCGAGGGCGTCATCGTGCGCGTCGGCCGCGAGGGCGTCTTCGTCGACATGGGGGCCAAGTCCGAGGGCGTGCTCGACCTCGCCGAGTTCACCGAGGGCGGCCCGCCGGTCATCGGTCAGCGCCTGACCGCCTTTGTGTTGAGCGCCGACGAGCGCGGCGTGCGCTTGGCCCGTCGGCTCAGCGGCAAGGCCAACATTGACGCGCTCGAGCAGGCCCGCGAGGCCGGCGTGCCCGTCGAGGGCACCGTCGAGTCGCGCAACCAGGGCGGTTTTGTGGTCAAGGTCGGCGGCGTGCGCGCCTTCTGCCCGATCTCGCAGATCGACCGGATCCCGGCGCCCGATCTCGACAGCTACATCGGCCAGAAGCTCCAGTTCTTGGTCACCGAGATCCGCGGCCGCGACGCGGTCGTCTCCCGCAAGGCGCTGGCCGCAGAAGAGGTGGCCGCCGCGGCCACCGAGCTGTGGGACAGCGTACAAGAGGGCGATCTCAAAGAGGGCGTGGTCACTGGCTCCAAAGAGTTCGGCGTCTTCGTCGACATCGGCGGCATCCAGGGCCTCGTGGCCAAGCGCGAGCTCGGCTGGGACCCCCAGGCCGTGGCCCCGGCCACCGGCGACCGCGTGACCGTGCGGGTGCTCTCGGTCGATCGCGAGGCGCGCCGGCTCTCGCTGAGCATGCGCGACCCCGAGTCGAGCCCTTGGGCCCGCGTCGGCGTCGACTTCGTCGAAGGCGAGGTCTACACCGGCCAGGTCACCCGCCTCACCGACTTCGGCGCCTTTGTGCGCCTCGCCCCGGGCCTCGAGGGCCTGGTGCCGATGCGCCACCTGAGCGACAAGCGCGTGAACAGCGCCAGCGAGGCCACTGAGGTGGGCGCGACCGTGCCGGTCCGGCTGCTCAGCATCGACAGCGCCCGCCAGCGCCTCGAGCTGAGCCTGCGGGTCGACGCGAAGGTCGAGGCCCGGCCCGCCGGTCAAGCCCACGAGCGCGTGCAGATCCCCAAGGACACGGGCAGCCTCGGCACCTTGGCCAGCGTCTTTGGCGCCATCAAGGTCAAGACCCGGCGCTGAAGCTCCCGCCGAAGGTCGCGCTGAACCTCGCGGCGCGCGCGCTTGTCCCGGCGGGCGTGACACCGCCGCGCGCGGGGCTCAACCCCTCCCCTCCCCTGCCTAACCTTAGGTCGGCGGGGGAGCCTCGCCCCCGTCGGCCAGGGCGCGGGCCATGGCCATGAGGTCCTCGAAGACGAGCCGCTTGGCGTCGGGCTCGCGCAGCAGGTACGCCGGGTGGAAGGTGACCAGCGCGCGGGCCTCACCCCCCGGGTAGCGCAGCGTGCGCCAGCTGCCGCGGGCGCGGGTGATGCCCTCGCTCGTGTCGAAGAGGGCCTGAAACGCGACCCGGCCGAGCACCAGCACCAGCGCGGGTCGGATGATGCGCAGCTGGGCGTGCAGCACCGGCCGGCAGCGGGCGATCTCTTCGGGCTGCGGGTCGCGGTTCTCGGGTGGCCGGCACTTGACCACGTTGGCGATGTAGACCGCCTCGCGCCCAAAACCAAGCACGTTGCGCAACATCCGGTCGAGCATCTGGCCCGACTCGCCCACGAAGGGCTCGCCGCGGCGGTCCTCTTCGCGGCCGGGGGCCTCGCCCACGATGAGCAGTCGGGCGGCCGGATCACCCACGCCAAAGACCAGCTTGTCGCGCTTCTCACAGAGGCCGCAGCGGGTGCAGTCGCCGAGCAGGGCGCGCAGCCCCTCGAGATCGGCCGGGGCCGAGAAGTCGACCGGCGGCGGCGGGGGCGCCGACGCGGGCGGGGGTGCGGCGGCCAGCGCGCCCCACGCGCCCAGGCTGAGCTGCCCCGGGCGGGCGGGAGCGGCCGACGCGGCGCCCACCAGCGCCGGGGCGCTCGGCGGCTGCGGCGCGAGGGGAGGCCGCTGCCCGCCGAGATCGGGCCGCCGCGGGCCAACATCAGGGCGCTGCGGATGAGCCACAGAGCGCTGCGGAGGAGGAGCGGAGGGCGGGCCCGGCGATGGCGGGGGCGCGGACGGCTGGCCCGCCGACGGCGGGGGCGTGAACGACGGCGCCGCGGCGCGCGGCGGCGGGCGGGCAGGCTCGGGCGCGCGGGGAGCCGGGGCGCTGCGCGGCGGGGAGGACGGGGCGGGTGCCCGGGCCTCGGCCCGCGGCGCGGCGGCGCTGGGCGCGCGGGCCACAGCAGCGGGATCGACGGGAAGGACCTGGGCGCCGCACATGCGCTCCCAGGCGAGGTGCGCCTGGAGCGCGCGCACCAGCTCGGCGAGCTCCGCGCGGTCGGCGTCGGCGGACATCAGGCCACCCCCGGAGCAGCGCGCCCGTCGGCCCCGAGGCGCCAACCGCGGGCCCGTAGGCGGCCGATCAGCGAGAACACCGGCAGACCCACCACATTGGACCAATCACCACCGACGGCCTCGACCAGCCACGCGCCCCGGCCCTCGACCATGTACCCCCCCGCGCAGCCCGCAGCCTCGCCGAAGCTGACGTAGGCGAGCAGATCGTCGTCGGAGAGGTCGGCGCGGAAGCGGACCTCGCTGTGCTCCTCAAAGGCCTCGGCGCCGCCGTCGGGGGCCACCAGCGCGACCGCGGTGGTCAGGGCGTGGGTGCGCCCGCGCAAGGCGCGGAGGCGGCCGAGCCAGTCGGCCGGATCCCGCGGCTTGCCAATGGACGCGCCGTCGAGGTGCACGACCTGGTCGGCGCCCACCACCCAGCTGCCCGGGCAGAGGGCCGCCACGGCGAGGGCCTTGGCCATCGCCCGCGCTTGGGCCAGGGCGACCGGATCGGCGCGCTGGATGGCCTGCTCGTCGATCGGCGCCGGGACGGCGCGGGCGGGGATGCCCGCGGCGGTCAGCAGCCCGAGGCGCCAAGTGCTGGCCGAGGCGAGCACCAGCGGGGCGGGCGCGGTGGGGGCGGTCATGGGGCCTCCTCGTCGCCCCGCCTACCACGGGCGCCCGCTGTTCGAGCCTTGAACACGGCAGGAGCGCCCCCAGGCCGCCGAACCGGCCGCGCGGTGGCCGCTCCCCACGTTAGGGCCACGCAGCAGCGTCAAGAGCGGGCCGCATGCACGCGCAGAAGGGCGGGGCGCGCGCCGCGCCAGTCCACCGCGCCGCGCTCATCCCCGCCGATGCACAAGTTGACGTCTATCACGTCAATCTCTACGCCGATGGGCGGCGAAGTGGCGGTCGGTGTAGCCTGCCCCGATCTCCGCTCGGTCCGCCCGCTCGGCGCCGCGGCCCCCCAAAGCCCCGCCCCCCCCCGGCGCCCACCCCGTCCGCTCCTCCTCCCGGGAACACAGCATGAGCACCCGCGCGGTCGGCATCGACCTCGGCACGACCTTCTCCGCGATCGCCTTCGTGAACAAGCACGGGGTCCCCGAGATCCTGCACAACGCCGAGGGTGACCGCATCACCCCCTCGGTCGTGCTGTTCGAAGGCGACGAGATCATCGTCGGCAACTACGCGAAGCAGGCGGCCGCGGCCTACCCTGAGCAGGTGGTCGAGTTCGTCAAGCGCCACATGGCCGACGACCAGTTCCTGTTCGAGTACGAGGGCAAACAGCACACCGCCGAGCGGATCTCCAGCTACATCCTCGCGAAGCTCAAGCACGACGCCGAGCAGCGCCTGGGCCACAAGGTCGACGAGGCGGTCATCACCGTCCCCGCCTACTTTCGCGACAAGCAGCGCAAGGCGACCATCCGCGCGGGTGAGCTGGCGGGCTTTCGGGTCCTCAAGATCCTCAATGAGCCCACCGCGGCTGCCTTCGCCTATGGTTTGGCCAACGCTGGCCGCAACATGCGCTGCCTCGTCTTTGACCTCGGCGGCGGCACCTTCGACGTGACCGTGGTCGACATCGCCAACAACGAGATCAACGTCGTCGCCACCGCGGGCGACGATGAGCTCGGCGGCAAAGACTTCGACGACGCGCTCATCCGCTACGCGGCCCTCGAGTTCAAGAACAAGCACGGGGTCGACCCAACCGAAGACCTGGTCGGCCTGCACTACCTTCGCCAAAAGTGCCTCTCGGCCAAGCTCTCGCTCAGCCGGCGCCCCAAGGTTCAGCTCATTTATGACTTCCAAGGCAAGATCCTGCGCTTGGAGATCACCCGTGAGCTCTTCGAGGACCTCTGCCAAGGGCTGATGGCCCGCTGCCGCCGGCTCACCGAAGAGGTGCTGCTCGAGGCCCGCATTACGCCCGACGCCATCGACACGGTGCTGCTGGCCGGCGGCTCGACGCGCATGCCCATGGTGCGCGAGCTCATCCGCGAGGTCTTCAACCGCGAGCCGGCCACCGACATCAACCCCGACGAGTGCGTGGCCCTGGGCGCGGCCCTGACCGCCGCGCTCGAGTCGGCCTCGCTGGCCGGGGAGGCGCCGCCCGTCGACATCCGCACCCACGACGTGACCAGCCATAGCTTGGGCATGGTGGTGTTCCGCGACGGCCAGCTGTTCAACAGCACGATCATCCGGCGCAACAGCCGGATCCCCTGCGAGCGCAGCCGCGACGACTATGTGACCACCCACGACGGCCAGACGATCATGGATCTGTGGCTGCTGCAGGGCGAAGAGGCCGACCCGCTCGCCTGCAATGTGCTCGGGCACTTCGAATTTTGGGGCATCCCCGCCCGCGCGGCCGGCGAGGCGCGCCTCAGCGTGACCTACCGATACAACGCCAACGGCATCGTCGAGGTCGAGGCGATGGACCTGGGCAGCGGCCAGACCCTGGCCCACCGGGTCGCGGCGAGCAACCTGACGCTCGAAGACATCGCGCGCAACCGCATTCCCATGCAGCTGGCCCTGGTGATGGACTGCTCGGGCTCGATGTACGGCACCAACATCACCGAGGCCCGCAAGGCGGCCCGCGCCTTCATCGAGCGCACGCTCAAGCCCAACCGGCAGGCGGCTGTGGTCGCCTTCCCCGGCGGGGTCCGCACCGCGCTCACCGGCCAGAAAGACCGGGTCTTCCAAGCCATTGACCAGCTGACGCCGATTGGCGGCACGCCGATGCACCTGGGCCTCGCCCAAGCGCGCGAGGCGCTCAAGGGGAAGGCGGGCATCCAGCGGGTCTACGTCATCCTCACCGACGGGCACCCCGACGACCCGACCGCCACCTCTGCCGAAGCGCACAGAATCAAGCGCATGGGCGGGCGAATCATCACCATCGGCGTCGGCCGGCAGGTCAAGCAGGACTTCCTGCAAGCCCTCTGCGGCAACCCGAGCGACTACCACCACTGCGATGAGAGCGTCGAGCTGGAGGGCACCTTCATCAATCTTGCCACCCAGCTCGGCGGCTGAGAGGGCAGCCCCATGTCGAACGCCCCCCAGGTGCCCACCGCCAGCGCGGCCAGCGCAGACAGCCGCCTCGACGCCCTGCTCGCGGCGATCCAAGAGCTGCGCACCGACCTCGACGGTCAGGGCCGGCGCGAAGAGGTCCAAGCCAAGGCTTTTGAGCAGCTCTACCAAGAGCTTCGCCAATACAAAGACGACTTCATCTACCAGTCTGAAAAGCCGCTGCTTCTCGACCTGCTGCTGTTCTACGACAGCTTGACTTGGTTCCAAGGCGCGCTGATCCGCAAAGAGATGAGCCCCGAGGTCGTCGCCGACAGCTTCCAGTACCTGATCGACGAGCTGCTCGAGGTCCTGTACCGGCGCGACGTGGTGATGACCGAGAGCCGCGAGGTCTTTGACCGCGAGACGCAGAAGGCGATCAAGCTGGTGCACACCGCCGACCCCAAGGCCGACTACCGCGTGCAGCAGGTGCTCAAGCGCGGCTTTGTGCGCGGCGGGCGCAGCCTGCGCCCCGAAGAGGTCGTGCTGGCCCGCTTCCGCGGCGAGGTCACCGAGCCAACGACCGGGTCGGGGGGCTCCGATGAGTAGCGCGCCAAACGCCGGCGTGGTCCTGGGCATTGACCTCGGCACCACCTTCTCGGCGATGGCCGTGGTCGACCGCTACGGGCGCCCGGTCATGGTGATGAACAGCGAAGGGCAGCCCACCACCCCCTCGGTCATCCACTTCTACGATCGCGACGCCTGCGTGGTCGGCGACGAGGCCACCAAGATGGTGGTCGTCGACCCCACCAACGTGGTGCGCTTCATCAAACGCAACATGGGCGAGCCCGACTTCACCCTCGAGTTCTTCGGGCGCAGCTACACGCCCCAAGAGCTCTCGGCGATCACCCTCAAGAAGCTGAAAGAAGACGCGGAAGAGGCCCTCGGTCACCCGGTGACCGACGCGGTGATCACCGTGCCGGCCTACTTCAACTCGGCGCGCCGGGCGGCGACCGCCGAGGCGGGGGCCATCGCCGGCCTCAACGTGCTGAGCATCATCAACGAGCCCACCGCCGCGGCGATCGCCTATGGGCTCGACCGCATCGGCGGCTCCCGCCGCATCCTCGTCTTTGACCTCGGCGGCGGCACCTTCGACGTCACCCTGATGGAGATGCGCGGCGTCAGCTTCCGCACCCTCGCCTCTGACGGCAACGCTGAGCTGGGCGGCAAAGACTGGGATGACCGCCTGCTCAACTTCGTCGCTGAACAATTTGTCGAGCGATTTGGCCTCGACCCCCGCGACGACCCGCAGCCCTTCCAAGAGCTCTACGAGCGCTGCTTACACGCCAAGATCTCGCTGAGCACCAAGCCCAAGGCGGTCATCCCAGTCAACTACAAGGGCCACCGCATGGTCGCCAACGTCAGCCGCGAGGAGTTCGAGGGCCTGACCGCCGACCTGGTCGAGCAGTGCGCGGTGACCAGCCAGCTCGTGCTCGAGAAGGCCGGGATGGGCTGGAACGACGTCGACGAGGTTCTTTTGGTCGGCGGCTCGACCCGCATGCCCATGATCCGCACCATGCTCGACGGGCTCGCCGGCCGGCGGGTGCAGTCGGCCAACATCAACCCCGACGAGTGTGTGGCGCTCGGCGCGGCGCTGGCCGGTGTGCTGCGGCATCGCCCGGAACACCCAGCGATGGCCAACCAGCGCCAGGCCCTCGCGCGGCGGGCCCGCGACGGCGGCCGCGAGAACAGCCCGGGCAGCCCGGGGGCCCCCGCAGCCGAGGCGCCGCAGGCCGAGCCCGCCGGCTTCATCGGCCTGCCCCCGGTCAAGGTGACCGACGTGACCAGCCATCCCCTCGGGATGATCGTGCTGGACCGCAACATGAACGAGCGCATCTACCCGCTCATCCCCGAGGCGACCGCCGTCCCCTGCGAGAAGGCGGGCCGCTTCGCCTACGCCTACGACGGCATGACCGCCGTGCGGGTCGAGGTCACCGAGGGCCACGGCCAGTCCCGCGACGAGGTGAAGGTCATCGGCGACGTTGTTTTGGAAGATATGCCGCCGCGTCCACGGGGAACGCCGATCGAGGTCATCTACCGATACGGGCTCAACCAGATCCTCGAGATCGACATCCTCGACCCCGACCGCAAAGATCATGTGCGCCGCGCCCGGATTGACCTGCGCGGCGGCATGTCGCAGCCGCACCTCGACGCCGCCCGCAAGCGCATGGCCGCCTTCCAGGTCAGCTGAGGCCCGCGCCCCCGTTGCCCCGAGCGGGCGTCGGGGCTAGCCCGCCGGTCCGCGCTGGGCCGCGGGCCCCTCCCCTTCACCACGAGGAGCCGTGTGGACTCGAGGGACTTCGACGAGATCGAGCGCTTCCTCACGACCGTGGGCAAAGCGACGTTGTTTGAGTACCTCGGCCTCGGTGAGGACGTGGCCGATGAGGCCGTGGACGCGGCGCTCCAAAAGCGCCGGTCCTGGGCCCAGGGGCAGCAGAGCAACCCCAAGTACCGCACCGAGGCCATCTGGCTCATCAAAAACATGGGCCTGGTCAAGCGGGTCCTCGTGCAAGAGCGCGGGGGTTACCTCGGCGAGCTGCAGCAGCGTGAGCAGGGCCGCAAGCTGCAGATCCTCAAGCAGTACATCCTCGGCACGCTGGCCGAGGGGCGCCTGAGCCGCCGCGACAAAGCCGGGGTGATGCAGCAGGCCCGCGCGCTGGGCCTCGCCGAGCCGCTGGCCCAGCAGGCCCTCGATGAGCTGGCGGCGCAGACCGGCGCACAGGCCGAAGGTGAGCCCAGCGAGGTCTTTGTCGACCATTACCTGACGCTCGGCCTGCGCCCCGACGCCGACTACAACTCGCTGTACAGCTCCTACCGGCAGCGCCTCGAGCAGCTGCGCCACACCCTCGACCGCCAGCTCGCCGAAGAGCAGCGCGACGCGCTCGAGCTGGCCTGGCGGGTGCTCTCCGATCCGGCGGCCCGCGAGGCCTTCGACCAGCAGCGGCGCCTCGTCGTGGGGGGCGCCGCGCCCATCCGACCGGCCGGCCTGCCTGAGCCCGCGGCTGCGGGGCCGATCGCCCGCGCCACCGAGCCCGCGCCCCGGGCCCCCTCCGCGCCCGCGCCGGCCGAGGCCCCCAGCGCGCCGGTCGAGCTGCGGCCCAAGCTCGCGCTGGTCGAGCGGCCGGCCGAGCCCGAGGCCCGCCCTCCCCTGCCGCCGCCCACCTCCGAGCGCGAGGCGCTCCGACCGAACCCCTCCCTTGGGCGCTTCAGCATCGAGCCCGCGGGCACCCTCGCGCTGCAGCTCGGCAAAAAGCCGCAGGTGGTCGAGCTCAAGGTCCGCCGCGTGGGCACCGAGGCGGCGCCCTGCAAGCTCTTCGTCGAGCGCGCCTGGGTCAGCGTCGAGCCGCGCACGCTGAGCGGCCCGCCGGGTGAGCACACCGTTCAGATCACCGTTGACCCCTCCAAAATGGAGCGCGAGAGCGCGGTGGCCATCATCACCGTGCTCAGCGAGCTGACCGGCCAGCGCGCCACGCTGACCCTCGACGTCAAGCGCCCGGCCCCCGCGCCGGTCGCCGCCATCCTCATGGTCGCGATGGCGCTGCTCGCGGTCATCGGCGGCGCCGCCTGGTGGCTCAGCCGGCCGCCCCCGCCCGCCGCGCCGCAGAGCGGGGTGCTCATCGTCGAGGTCGACCCCGCCGCTGGTGAGATCAGCGTCAACGGCGATATTTTGAGCACAAACGGCCGCTTGCGCCTCGACCAAGGCCTGCGCGGGCAGGCGCTCAAGATCGGCGTGCAGCTCGACGGCTTCGCGCCGGTCCAAGAGGCGGTCCAGGTCCAGGCGGGCGAGACCCTCACCTTGCGGCCGGTGCTCGAGCTGACCGACAAGATGGACTTCATCCCGCCCCGCGACGAGGCCCCCGCGCTGATCGACGAGGCCAAGGCCCGCGCCGCCCTCGACGCCACCGCGCCCGCCGCCGCCGCCTGCCTCGCGCAGCACGGCCCCGGTGAGCCGGGCGCGACGATCACCGCGACAGCGACGCTGCTCTCGACCCACGAGGGCTGGATTCGCAGCATGAAGCTGCGCGAGCCGGGCCTCGGCCGGGCCGCTCTTCAGACCTGCCTGCGCCGGGTGGTGCGGGCCACCCGCCTGCCCTTCGTCAATGGCTACGCCCAGACCACCTACACGTGGACCGCGCAGAAGGCGCCGGGCCGCTGAGAGCACCGGGACCGCATGAGCACCCCCTTCGCCTTCCGGGGCCTGCGGCTCCGCGCCGCGCGGCCACGGCCCCAAACCGGCCCCGATGAGCTGCTGCTCGACGCGCTGCCCGCGCTCGCGCCCGACGACCCCCTGCACGCCGCCCGCGCGGCCCTCGATCTCGACGAGGACGACGATGCAGACGAGGGGGAGGATGAGAGCACCGCCGAGGAGCAGGCCGCCGACGCCTGGGTCGAAGAGCTGCTCGACGAGGCCGAGGACGCGCTCGACCGCGAAGAGCCCCTGGCCGCCATCCGCGCCTGTGACCACGCCGAGGCCCTCTTCGGCCCGCACGCGGGCGCCCGCTTTGTGCGCGCCGAGGCCCGGCGGGCGCTGGGCGAGCTCCGCGGCGCCGCCCAGGGCTACCGCGCGGCGGCGCTGCTCCGGCCCGAGCACGCGCTCAGCTGGGCCTCTCTCGCCGTGGCCAGCTTCGAGCTGCTCGACCTGCCCGAGGCCGAGCGCGCCGTCGCGCGCGCGCTGCACGAAGACCCCCGCGAGCCGCTCGCCTGGTGGGCGCTCGGCGTGCTCCGCCAGTGGGACGCTGATGATGATGGCGCGCAGCGCGCTTTTTTGCACGCCGCGCACCTCGACCCCGAGGCCTGCCCGCTGCCGCCGCGCCTCGAGGAGGAGGCCATCGACGAGCTCATCAACGAGGTGCTGCTGACCTTGCCCGAGGGCGTGCGCGCCTACATGGAGAACGTCGCGATCGTCATCGAAGAGATGCCCAGCGAAGAGGCGCTCGAGGTCGAGGGCGGCCGGGCCTCTCCGCTCGAGATGCTCGGCCTGTTCTCTGGCCACTCCCTGCTCGAGCGCTCGCACGACGAGCCGTGGAGCCGCCTCCCCCCGACCATCACGCTCTACCGCAAGAACCTCGAGCGCAGCGCCGCTGACGCCGAAGAGCTGCGGCAGCAGGTGCGGGTGACCCTGCTCCACGAGATCGGCCACTTCCTTGGGCTCGACGAAGAGGGCGTGGCCGAGCGCGGGCTTGAGTAGCGGCGGGGGAAGTTGGGCGCAGGCCGCGCAGGCCCCCGGATCGAAAGGCCCGCCGATCTGGGCGAAAAGCCAGCCCTGACCGCCGGCCCGCCACGGGCGCACATGGTGGGCGTGAGGGCCAGCACCCTCCGAGGAGTCCCATGCTCTACGACGCCCTGATCATCGGCGGCGGCCCCGCCGGCCTCTCCGCCGCCCTCACCTTGGGCCGCGCCCGCCGCAGCGCCCTGCTCTTGGACGCGGGCCCCGCCCGCAACGCCGCCGCGGCGCAGGTCCACAACCTATTCACCCGCGACGGCACCCCGCCCGCCGAGCTGCGGTCCATCGCCCGGGCCCAGCTCGCCGCCTATCCGCAGGTGCGCGTGCAAGACGCGCGGGTGGAGCGGGTGGAGCGGGTCGAGGGCGCGCGGGGCGCCTTCTCGGTCTGGGCCGGCGGAGAGGTGCACCGCGCGCGCCGCCTGCTGCTCTGCCTGGGCATGATCGATGAGATGATCGACCTAGAGGGCTTCGCAGCGATGTGGGGCCGGTCGATCGTCATCTGCCCCTACTGCCACGGCTGGGAGGTGCAGGACCGCCGGATGGGCGTGCTGGCGCAGCAGCCCGAGCAGCTCGAGTTCGCGCTGATGCTCCGCGGCTGGAGCGCCGAGGTGGTCGTGCTCACCGGCGGGGCGCTGCCCATCCCGCCCGAGCAGCGCGCGCGCCTCACCACCGGCGGGGTGGCCATCGACGAGCGCCCGCTCCGCCGGCTGCTCGGCGAAGATGGTGTGCTGCACGCTGTGGAGTTCGACGACGGCGCGCAGCGGCCCCTCGAGGTGCTGTTCGCGCGCCCGCCCCAGCGCCAGCAGCCCTTGGTGGCCGCGCTCGGCCTCGCGCTGGACGGGCACGGCTTTGTGCAGGTCGACCCCATGCGGCGCGAGACCTCGGCGCCCGGCGTCTACGCGGCGGGTGACCTCTGCACGCCGATGCAGGCCGCCGCCGCTGCGGTCGGCCAGGGCATGCACGCCGCGGCCGCGCTGAACCACGAGCTGACCGTCGAGCTCGCCTTGGCCGGGGCCCTGCCGCCGGGCCCGCCGCGGGCCTGAGAGCGCGGGCTCAGGGGGCCGCCGGGGCCTCACGCTGGCTGCGCCGCCAGGCCGCCGGGCTCTGGCCCTCGGCCGCGCGGAACAAGCGGATGAAGTGCGTCGCGTCGGCATAGCCCACCTGCGCGGCGATCTGCTCGACGGGCAGCGCGCTGTGCAACAACAGGCGCCGGGCCTCGGCCAGCCGACCCGCGCGGATCCACCAGCCGGCGCTGTGGCCGGTGGCCCGCCGCACCGCCGTGGTCAGGTGGGCCGGGCTGCAGCCGACCCGCTGGGCCAGCTCGTCGAGGCCCAGCGGGCGCAGGCAGCGCTGCTCGATGAGCCGCAGGGCCTCGGCGGCCACCCCGCCCAAGCCCTGGTCAACGACGCCCAGATCGTCGATCTCGACGAGGATGAGGCTGAGCAGCGCCCGCTGCTGGGGCCCCCAGCTCGGCCCGCGCTCGGCCCCCGCCGTGCGCACCAGCTCTTCGAAAATCGTGCGCACGACGGGCAGGCGGTGCGCAGGCACCCGGCGCACCGGCGCGGCGCCGGCCCGCACCCGATCCAGCGGCGCGACCAGGGGGCCCAGGCCGTCGGCGTGCGCGCAGGGGGCGCAGAAGCCGAGGCCGAGCAGCTCGACCTCGTCGGCCTCGATCAGGCGGTGGGGGGTGCCCGCCGGGATGAGCAGCAGGTCACCGGGGAGCAGCGCGTGGGTGCCCGCTTGCTCCACAACAGCGCGCCCGGCGGTGTAGAGCGCGATCGCTGACCACTCGTGGCGGGCGGGTGCGGTCGGTGGGGGCCCGCCGTGGAAGCGCCGGTGGGCGGCCATCAGCGGGCGCGGGCGGGGCGCGGGCGGGCAAGAGGGGTGCGCGGGCGAGCGGATCATCCGACCGCCTAGCCCGCAGAGATCCCACGGCGAGGCCCCGCCCGTCGCCTCTTCGAGAACTACGAAGGTCTTCGTTGACAATCTACGATGACCTTCGTAGACTGGCGGCGGAGGTGCCCTTGCCGCCCGACTCGCCCGCCGACCGCCTGCTCACCGAGGCCGAGCTGCCGCTCATGCACCTGCTGTGGGACCGGGGCGAAGCCACCGCCCGCGTGGTGCACGACGCCCTGCCGCCCGGCGATGGGCGGGCCTACACCACGGTCGCCACCATCCTCAAGATCATGGAAGACAAGGGTTTCCTCACCAGCGACCGCCAGGCGCGGGCGGCGGTCTACCGGCCGGCGCTCAGCCGCCAGGCCTACGAGGCCCGCGACCTCGGGCGCCTGGTGAACGAGGTCTTCCGCGGCGACGGCAAGGCGCTGGTCCGCCAGCTCGCCCGCAGCGAGGCCCTGCCCGCCGCCGAGCGCGAGGCCCTCGCCGCCCTGCTCGGCGCGCTCGAGCCATGAGCGCCGTCGGCCTCCTCGGCCTGCTGCTGCACGGGCAACTTTTGCTCGGCCTCGGCCTGCTGCTGTCCTGGTCGGCGACCCGGCTCGGCGTCGGCCCGCGGGCCGCCCACCGCATCGACCGCGCGCTGCTGGTGCTCGCTCTGGCCCTGCCCCCGCTGCTCGAGCTCAGCCCTGGGCTCGGCGAAGCGCTGCCCAGCCTGGGCCTCAGCGAAGCGGGCCTCTGGCGCCCGCCCGCCCAGGTCTGGCCCGGGGATGACCCCAGCGACGTCGTTTTGATGGTGGGCGCCCCCGGGGCCCGCGCCGGCCTGCCCCTGCCGGGCCCGGTGGGCTGGGCGGGCCTGGCCGCGGTGTGCGCGGTGGGGCTGCGCGCGCTGTGGCGCCTGCGGGCGGGCCTGCGCGCGCTGCTCGCCCTGAGCGCGGCCAGCCGACCCTGGCGGCGGGTGGGCGGCGTGCCGGTGCGCCTCGCGCCGCTGCCCGGCGGCGCGCTGTCCCTTTTCGGGCCCCGCGGTCACGAGATCATCGTCGATGAGGCCATCATCGACGACCCTGTGCGCCGTGACCTCTGCCTGCGCCACGAGCTGCAGCACGTGCGCCAAGGCGACCCGCTGGCCGCCTGGCTGCACGCCGCCGCCGACCTGCTCGCCGGCTGGAGCCCCCTGCCCCGCCTCTGGGCCCGCCACAGCGAGGCCCTCGACGAGCTCGCCGTGGACGCCGCGCTGCGCGCCCATCCCCGCGTCTCTCCCCGCGCCTATGGCGCGCTGCTGCTGCAGGTCGCCGACGCTGTGCCGCCGGGCGCTGGCCTTGGCCCTGCCCTCTCCCACCCCGCCTTGCTCCGCCGGAGGCTCCACATGCTCGCCCGCCCGACCCCTCCTCGCCCGCTTCGCGCCGCGCTCGCCGGCCTGACCCTCCCCCTGCTCTTGGCCGCGGGCCTCGGCGCCCGCGCCCTCGCCGAAGACCGCCGCGCGCCTGAGGCCGCGGTCGAACAGGCCCTCTCTGCCCACGAGCGCGTCGATCTCGAGCAGGTGCGACACCCGGTGGTCGAGCGTGAGCTGCGGGCCCTGCTCGGGCCCGGGCAGGCCTATGTGGCCGGCGGCCTCGAGCGGCGGCCCAGCTGGGCGCCCCTGGTCGACGGCGCGCTGGCTGACGCGGGCCTGCCGCGGGCCTTCCGGGCCGTTCCGCTCATCGAGTCGGGCTACACCAACTGGGGCGCGCCCGGGGCGGTGAAGGTCGGCAGCGCCGCACCCGGCGCCGTCCCCGGCCGCGGCCTGTGGATGTTCATCGCCCCGACCGCCCGGGCCTACGGCCTGCGCGTCGAAGACAACGTCGACGAGCGCCTCGACCCCGCCCGCGAGACCGCGGCGGCGGTGGCCCTGCTCCGCGACATGCACGCCCGCTATGGCGACTGGCGGCTCGCTTTGGCCGCCTACAACATGGGCCACCAGGCGGTCGACGCCGCCATCGCCGCGGGCGGCACCCGCGACCCCTGGGCCCTGACCGAGCGGGGCCTGCTGAACCCCTACGCCGCCCAGGTCGCCGCCGCAGCCCTCATTTTGGAGGCCGAGGGGGCCTA
This sequence comes from Deltaproteobacteria bacterium, assembly GCA_016792625.1. Classification (GTDB taxonomy): domain Bacteria; phylum Myxococcota_A; class UBA796; order UBA796; family UBA2385; genus JAEUKK01. The sequence continues at coordinate 47,753 of JAEUKK010000107.1, forward strand.
AGCGAGGGCTGGGCAGCCCCTCCGCTGCGCTCCGGGCCGCGTGCTGCGGGGGGTCGCTGCGCTCCGTCGCCCGGCCCGCCGGGCGACCGCTGCGCGCCCCTCCGCCCGCTGCTGCGGGGGGCCGCCTCCACCAGAATTACCTCTATGGTGGTGTTTTGGGCTACTGGGCCGTGGCTTCGCCCCCGGCCTTGGCGGCGGCGCGGCTGAGGCCACGCTCGGCTTCGCGCCGGGCCAGGCCACGCAGGCGCGGGCCCAGCTGCTCCACCGCCGCGGCGACGGCGGCGGGGCGCTTGCGGGCGCAGTCGCGCAGCACCCAGCCGATCGCCTTTTGGATCCAGAAGCTGGGGTCGCCGATCAGGCGCTCGGCCACGCCCACGAAGAGGCCCAGCTCGCCTTGACCGGCGCGCAGGCGGTCGAGGGGCGCGAGCAGGGCGGCCCGGCGCACCCAGACGCTGGGATCGACGACCAGCGGCTCCAAGGCGGCGGCGGGCTCAGCGGCCGTCCACAGGGCGGGGCCGATGACCTTGACCGCGAGCAGGTCGACGAAGGCCCAGGTCTCGGACCGGGCGCAGAGCACGGCGAGTCCAGGCAGCTCGCTGGGCCCAAAGACCCGCCGCCGGCGCTCGAGCGTGAGGCCGGCGAGCAGCCGGTCCTCCCACAGGCCGGTGTCGAAGGCCTGCGCCGCCATCGACAGCAGGGCCGGGGCGGAGAGCGCGGGCGCCTGCTGGTCCCACCGGGCGGCGGCGGCGCGCAGGGCGGGCGCGTCGGCGCCGAGGTGCCGCAGCGGCGACTTGAGGTAGGCCTTGGCCCCCGCCG
>JAEUKK010000112.1 GCA_016792625.1 Deltaproteobacteria bacterium
CATCAGCTGCACCGCTTCGGGGACCTCGGGCGGTCGCTCGGGGGCGTCGGCTGGGGGCGGGCTGGCCTGCTCCCCGGCGCTGCCCGGGCTGGATCCGGCGGCCCCGGCGCGCGCTCTCCCCTCGGCCCCCGCGCCCTGTGCGGCGGCCCCGCTGCTGTCGCCGGCCCCACCCGCGGCGCCTGCCGCCACCCCATCGGCCGCGCCCGCGCCGCCGCCCACGCCTGCACCCCCCGCGCCGCCGGCGACCACGGGGAGCGATGCCCCGAGGATGGCGTCGACCACGTCAAGGAGGACCGGGCGGTCGGCCACCGCTGCGCCGCGGACCGGCGCGGTGGCGCTCGGCGCCGCGGGGCCCGCCGGCGGTCGCAGGGCGGCGCTGGGGCTGAACAGCAGGCCGAGCAGGACCAGCGCGAGGGCGAGCCCTGGCGGGCGAATGGGCGCGGGCTGGTGCGGGCGTGCGGCGAGCGCGGCGCGCGCCTGGTCGAGGGCGAGCGCGATGAGGTCGGGCGCGCCCACGCCCGCGCCCGCGCTGAGGCTCAGCGCCGCCGAGGCAAGTCCGTGGTGGGGGGCCTGCACCGCCCCCCCATCCCAAGATGCGGCCACGGCGCCGGGGGTCGTCGGGCGGGCTCCCCGCCGGACCCGCGCGGCCTGCGCTGCGGCCATGATCGCCGCCGCCGCGCAGAGCGTGGACACGGCTGCCCAGGCGCCCCCAGCCGGGGACCGGCTGAACTGGAGGCCGATCAAAACCACGGCCACCAAGCCACAGAGGCCGCTCAGCGCGAGCTCGAGCCTGAGCCGCCGCTGCTCGCCGCGCGCCCACCCGACGAGCGGCGCCATATGGGCGCGCGTCGCGATGGGCCCGTTGAGATCGGGCGTCGACAGAGGTGCCCCCGCGCCGGTCGGTGAGGACGGGCGGGCCGCGGCGTCTGTGGATGTGTTCAGTGGTGAGCTCAGGCGTTTGCCATTGAAGGCGCCCGGTCGGTTGGCGCTGCCCGCTTAACGTGCAGCCGACCCGCACGCATGTTCACCCACGAGGGGCGAGAGATTTTTCTCGGGATAGCACGCGGGCGCGCCTAGGAGCCCCGATGTCCGCATTCCCTCAGACCCGCCTCCGCCGCAACCGCCAAACGCCGTGGTCCCGCCGCTTGGTGCGCGAGAGCGCTGTGAGCGTCGATGATCTCATCTGGCCGATCTTCGTGGTGGAGGGCAGGGGCGTCGAGCAGCCCGTGCCCTCGATGCCCGGGGTCTGCCGCCTCAGCGTCGATGTCGCGGTCGAGCGTGTGCAAGAGGCTGCATCGCTGGGGATCCCCGCTGTGGCCGTCTTCCCGGTGCTCGACCCCGCAGAGAAGACCCCGGGCGGTGAGCGGGCATGGGACCGCGACAACCTCGTCTGCCGCGCTGTTCGCGCGTTGCGGGCGGCGGCACCGGGGGTCGGGTTGATCTGCGACGTGGCCCTCGACCCCTTCACCACGCATGGTCAAGATGGGATCGTGCGTGACGGCGTGATCCTCAATGACGAGACCATCGAGGCGCTGCGCTTGCAAGCGGTCTGTCAAGCTGCGGCCGGCTGCCAGATCGTGGCGCCGAGCGACATGATGGACGGTCGGATCGGCGCAGTGCGGGCCGCTCTCGACGCCGCCAACCTGCCTGACACGCAGATCCTCAGCTACGCCGCCAAGTACGCCAGCGCCTTCTACGGGCCCTTCCGCGACGCGGTTGGGTCGAAGGCCGCGCTCGGGGCCGCCGACAAGCGCACCTACCAGATGGATCCGGGCAATTCCGACGAGGCCCTCCGCGAGGTGCAGCTCGACATCGACGAGGGTGCCGACATGGTCATGGTGAAGCCGGGCATGCCCTACCTCGACATCGTGCGCAGGGTCTCGGGCCTCGGCGTCCCCACCTTCGCCTACCAGGTCTCCGGCGAATACAGCATGATGCACGCCGCGGCCCAACAAGGCTGGCTCGATTTGCCCAAGGTGCGCGACGAGTCGATCATGGCGTTTAAGCGGGCAGGTGCCGCAGCGGTCCTGACCTACTTCGCCGTCGAGCTCGCCCGTGACCTGCGGGCGGGCCGCTTTTCCGCCTGATCGCCCCCGGCTCTGCCCGCGAGGCGCGCGGGCGCGGGGCTATGGTGGGCGGCCTTCGCACGGAGTTCGTCATGACCACCCCCAGCTCCACCTGTCGCGCGGCGCTGCTCGCCACCCTCGCTGCGGCGGGCTGCGGGGTGCCTGGGCTGGCCCAAAAGGGCGCTGACACCAGCGTCGAGGCCGACTCCGAGGGGCAACAAGAGGCGCCGGTCGCCATTGACGCCCTCGATCCGGCCCAAGCGCCGCTGCAGACCCAAACCGAGATCCTCGTCCGCGGCCGGGGTTTTGAGGGCGAGGTCCGCGTCTGGATTGGCAACACCGAGGTCGAGGTTGAGCTCATCGGCCCGCGACAGCTCGTGGTGACCACCCCTGAGGTCCGCGCTGAGGCGGCGGTTGATGTGCGGGTGGTGAGCGATCTCGGCGAAGCGGTGCTGAAGGATGGCCTGCGCTTCACCGACGACCCCATCGCAGACGACGGGGCGGTAGACGGTGCGGACGGCGCTGATGGGGGGACCGACGGGGCCGATGGGGCCGACGGTGGGGGGGACGCGAGCGGCCTCGTCTCTGGCTACACCGAGCTGGGGCTCTATGTGGTCGGTTGCCCGAGCTGCCTCGGCTTCAGCGGATCGGTGGTCGGCGAGGCCTACGCGGTGCTGCACGAGCCGACCGACGGCGCCTGGCTCGACTGGCTGCCGGGGACGGGGCGCTGCGTGAACGACCCGCGGCGGAGCACCTTGAGCTCGACCGGGCGGGACGAGGGCGCCAGCGTATACCTGCAGGGCGGCGCCGGAGGGATCGCGATGAACCGGGTGCGCGACGGCGCGCTCACCTACTACTCGGCGAGCGGCTTGGGCACCTCTGACATGCCCTACAATACAAGCTTCGACCTCGCGGCGCCGAGCGCGTCGACGCCCTACACTGTGACCGGGGCCGTCCGCACCGTGCGGGACGCCTTCGACGCCTTTGAGCCCATCGAGCTGCTGAGCGATGGCGCCTATGCCTTCGCCGATCTTTCGGCCGGCTACGCCCTTTTTCAGTGGGCGCCGACCGGGGTCAGCGACGCGATGATGATCAACATCCAAGTCTACGATGGCACGACCGGTGCCTACCGGGGTGAGATCCTCTGCGCCGCCTCGGACAGCGGCAGCTTCGTGGTCCCCTCCAGCGCCTTCTCTGACTACTATGCGTATGATCTTGCGGCTGTGTGGATTTATCGCTGGTCGATGACCGACGCGGTCCACCCGCTCGACGGCAGCACCATCCAGGGCGGGAACGCGGTTGGCCTCATCGGGACGGCGACGCTGGTGCCCTGAGGCTGGCCCGCCCACCTGGGCCGGTGCCGCGCGACTCGGGCGCCCAGCCGGCCACCTCGGGGTGGGTCCAGTGCAGGGCGAGCGCGACCCGCAGGGGGAGGTCGGCTTGCCCACCGATGCCAGGGTCCCTCCGCAGCGCCTCGTCGGGAATGGCCCGCATCAGGCTCACCTCGTCGGACGGCCGATGCCTGCAGCCCGGCTGGGGGCCGACCCGGGCCCGCAACACCAGCTCGGGCTTCCCGGCACGGCGCCACTCGCGCACGAGGCCCAGCGGCTCGATCCGGCGCAGGGCGGGGCCGCGCAGCCCAGCCTCCTCGTACAGCTCGCGGAGGCCCGCGCGCAGGCCGACCTCCAGCCCGCTGACCCCTCCGGTGGCGTCAACAGACGGATCGACGGCGCCGCTCGCTGTCGCCGTCCACGCCGCGCCGCGCAGCCGCAGGCCTGAAGCGCGCCGGGCCACCAACAGTCGCCCACCGGGATCGACGGCCAGCACGATGACCCCGAGGTCGTCCACCCGCCAAGCTGCGCCCAGCGGGGCGAGGCGGCCACCTCGGGGCCCCGGGCACCGTCGGTGCGCCTGGCTGGCGCGGAGCCAACCCGAGGGCGCCCAATCCAATACAACGGGCCCGCCTCGCGCCGCCGGGGGCCGCAGGGCCCGCAGGGCGAGCACGGGGCCGTCCCACTCACCGGGGGCGCCAGGCGGCGCGGCCGCGCCCCAGGCCGACGGGGCGCGGATCGGCCGGACCTGGAGGGTGCAGAGCTGCGCGGGGCTCAGCACCACGCTCACCGGGAGGGCGTCGCCGGTGGGGCAGCGCAGCGGCCGCTCTGCCCACAGCGGCGCGGCGCGCGCCGGGCTCCAGCCACGCTCGCTCCACAGGCGCGGTCGCGCCTCCTCCCCCGTGGTCATCGTTCTCGCCCCCCGCGCGAAGCTGGGATAATCCGCAGCTTCTATGCTCGCACCGGAGCGCCTCATGTCCGTCCTCCCGTTGGTCCTCCCGTTGTGGTTCGTGCTCCCGGGGCGCGCCGCTGAGCCCTTGCGCGCCGCCGGCCCCGAGGTCGACTTCGCCGCCTGCACGGGCCCGGCGCTCAGCCTGCCCGCTGATATTGAACAGGCCAAGAAGGCCGTCATCACAGTGATCACGCCCGATGGCAACGGCACGGGCTTCATCGTCCAGCCCGATGGTCGGGCGGTGACCGCCGCCCACGTGGTCGGCGATCACAAGAAGGTGACGGTGCGCTTTGTGTCCGGCCTCGAGCTTGAGGCCGCGGTCGTTCGGTCCGTGCCGGATCGTGACCTCGCGCTCATCGACGTCGCGGGCGCGGGCCACCCCTGCTTGACCGTCGCCGAGAGGCGCGCCGACGCGGGCTCTGAGGTCTACGCGATCGGCTCGCCGTTGGGCACGGCCCTCGCCTTTAGCGTCAGCAAGGGCGTGGTCAGCGGCTACCCCGACATGAACGCGGTCACCATGCTGCAGACCGACGCGAGCATCAACAAGGGCAACAGCGGCGGCCCCATCCTCTCGCCCGCGGGCGCGGTGTTGGGCGTCGTGAGCTGGAAGGCGGTGGGCGAGACGGTCGAGGGTGTGTCCTTCGCCGTGCCAGCGGGGCGGGTCCGCGGCACCTTTGGCGAAGAAGACCGCATCATCGGTGGGGTCGTTGGTGGCGTGCTGGGTGGGGCGCTCGGGGGCCTCGGCGTGCGCACCGGCCCGGCGACCCTACACGTGCAGACCAAGCACCCCGACGTCACCATCGGCATCGCGCGCGACATGACCGGCGGCGCGTCGAGCCAATATGGCAACGTCGCGCTGTACTCGACCACCGTCGAAGACCTGTGCATCGCGCCCTGCGAGAAGCCGATCAAGCCGGGCGTGCACACGCTCATCGCCTATGGGCCCAAGGTCGAGGCCGTTCGCCACAAGGTCGAGCTTCGACCGGGCGAAGAGCGGTTTTTTGAGGTGCGCACCCGCAGCAAACCCGTCGCGATGGCGGGCAACGCCGCTGTCGCCGTGGGCGCCACCTCGGCGATCCTCGGGGCGAGCTTCTGGGGCACGGGCGCGCTGGTCGAGAGCGGCGGCAGCTCCGACCTGGGTTTTACCTCGGCCGGCCGCACCACCACGCTAGTCAGCCTCGGGGTGGTCGCCGCGGGGGTGCTGGTGCGCCAGCTCACCAAGCCCGCCTGGGTCGAGCAGAAGGCCGACACGGTCGTGTTCGGCGCGCTTCCGGGTTCGGTCCCTGCGCTTGGCACGCCGCCGTCCGAGGCCCCGGCCGCGCCCGCTGAGCCCAAGCCCTAAGCGGCGAAGATGACGTGATGCGCGTTATCTTGCGGGGGGGCTGAGCCCGGCGCGGTAGGCTTCGCCCGCCCGGAGGCCCCATGTCCACCGACCGCCCACCGCCCTTTGAGCCCGGCGCCCACGCGCTCTACCCCTCGAGCACCTTTGGCGACACCGGCGCGGGGGCGGATACGCGCATCCCGACCGGCCGCGACGTCGAGTGGGAGCCGCTTGTCGACTACCGCCGCAACGGCGTGAGCGAGACCACCATCCACGGGGCCGTGGCCTGGGTGCACGGGGATGAGCCGCTGCACGCTTTTGGCGGCAACGTGCTCTGCTACGGTCGCAGCATGATGAAGCTGCTCTACATGCGGGCCTTCACAGATGTGCTGGCCGATGTGTTGGATTGGAAACAGAAGGCCATCTCGGTCAGCTCGCACAACGGCACCGCCGAGCATGTGGCAGCTGCGACCTCGATCCTCCCCGAGAGCGAGTGGGGGCTGATGCAGACCCCGCTCGACGTGCCCCTTGTGCAGTTCGGGCGCCAAGTGCGCCGGCCGCGGCGCTGGTTCAACAACAGCAGCGGCCAGCACGCCGCTCTGCTGCTAGGTTGCCGCCTGCGCGGCTGGGGGCGGGCCGGCTACACCCTGCCCAATCATCCCATCTTCGGCGCGTACATGGGCGTGCTGCGCGGTATTTTGGGCGAGGATTGGGCGCCCTTGCGCGTCGCTCGCGACGGGGACGGTATGCCTACGGTCTCGATGACGGTGACCGAGCTGGCCCGCTGCTACGCTGCGTTGGCCCGCGACCGGGACCGGGACTGGATCTGGGAGAGCATGGTGCGCGAGCCCGACCTGGTCGGCGGCTTCAACCGCCTCGACACCACCGTGATCAAGTCCTGCGGCGGCAAGGTCATCGCCAAAGAGGGCGCCGATGGCCTGCTTGGGCTTGCGATCGACCACCCCGACTACCCCCGCGGCCTCGGCGTGGTCATCAAGATCGCCCACGGATGGAACCCGCAGGCGACCTGGTACGTGGCCCGCGGGGTGCTCGGCGTGCTCGGCATGGAGCTGCGCAACCCCTACAAGCTGCACCGCCAGAAGGCCTTTTTGGTGCCGGGCATCGTGCCGCCGTACCTTCAGGGCGCGCTGGGCCAGATCCCGACCTGGGAGCCCTGGGACCCCGACCACGACCGCTGGTACTACGAGGCGGACGCCTTCGACGACGGGGAGGGTGGTGGTCCGCAGGATGGATGGGGAGACGGCGGCGGCGGGCTGCGCTGATCCTCTGCGCCCGCCGGGCCGCCTGCACGAGCCCGGCGCCTCGGCCCCTCAGTCGACGACCTCGACCTCATCGCGGCGAACCTTCCGGCAGACATCCTCGAGGGCCTTGCGCTTCTCGGGGTCGTGGTCGTAGAGCGCCGAGATCTGTCCGACGACGTCGCGGGCCCGCCGGAAGGCGCCGATGAGGTCGCCGCTCACGTCAGTGCTGCTGTCGATGCGCTCCATCAGCTCGGTGAGCGCGCGGCCCTGGGCCCAGGCGCGGCCGAAGGGGATCATCTGCGGGTCCCAGCTGACCTTGACGCCGGTCAGCTCTTCGGCTTGGCGCACGATGTCGGACTCGCGCACCTGGTCGAGCTTGCGCACCACGCCCTTGTCGCGGCGGTCGGGCTTGGGGTTGGCCCCGCGGGGGAACTCGGCGCACATGCCCGCGGCCACGCCAAAGAGCGTCTCTTCGTCGATCTCGTCGAAGATGCCGGCGAGGAAACACTCAGCGACGAAAATCTCGCTGATCTGGAGCTGCAGGACGGCCTTGGCCCCGGCGTTGAAGCTGCCGTCTTGGGCGATGTAGCCCCAGGACTTCAGGAAGTCGACGCGCTCCTCAAACTCCGCCCAGGTTTGGGCCGGACCGGTGTCGGCCCGACCGCGCACCAGCTTCCAGTCCTTAAACAGCGCCTTCATGCCGGTGGGCGGCTTGTCGCCCAAGCTCCAGCCCGCCGCTTCCAGCTTGGCGAAGAGGGCGTCTGCTTTGCGTGCGTCTTCGCGGGCGCGCGCGCTGCGGTGCCACGCCAAGAAGCTGCGCTCGACCAGGGTGCGGATCTGCGTCGGATCTTGGCGGTTGAGCAGGTTGACCACGCTGTTGAAGCTGAGGCCAAACTTGCTCTGCACCGGCTCGGTGTGGCCCTCGATGTAGCGACGCAGCCGCGGCTCGATGGTCGGCCACGCCTCGATGTCGCAGCGCGCGACGACGAGGCCCGCCTCGTCCATGCCGCGGCGCCCGGCCCGACCGGCCATCTGCATGAACTCGCGGGCGGGCAGCGGGATCATCGAGGTGCCGTCAAAGCGCTCCAGGCCGTCAAAGACGGCGGTGCGGGCCGGCATGTTGATGCCCAACGCAAAGGTGCCGGTGCAATACAGCACGCAGATCAGCTTTTGCTCATAGAGCTCTTCGACCAGGGCCTTGAGACCGACGTGCAGGCCGGCGTGGTGGAAGGCCACACCCTTGCGGTACATGTCGAAGAGCTCACGGTCGAGGGCCGCCGCAGAGTTGGGATCTGCCGCGAAGGCCCGGATCGCCGCGTCGACCTGGGCGATCTGATGGCTCTCCAGCAGGCTGTCGTCGATGGTGCGGGCGAGGCTGCGGGCCATGTTCTCGGTGTCGCGCCGCGAGAATACAAAGTACAAGTAGGGCGCAAAGTCGGGCCAGAGCAGCTCAAACACATCGCCGTGGCGGGTGGGCGAGCCGACGCTCGGCCCACGCCGACCCCGGGGGCCGCCCCGGCGCCCGCCCTGCTCTTCGACCTCTTTGAGCTTGGCGGCGTTCTTTCGGGCCCAGCGCTGGTAGCGCTCGTGCATCTCGGGCACCGAGGCGAGCCGGCCCTCACGGCTGGCCACGGCGAACTCGAGCGGAACGGCCCGGCGGTGCTCTTCGACCACCCGCACCGGGCGCTCGCGTACGTGGGCCAGCCAGGCGGCGAATTCGTGCAGGTTGCTGAGGGTGGCGCTGAGGCCGACGATCTGCACGTGGCGCGGGAGGTAGATCAGCACCTCTTCCCAGGTGGTGCCGCGCTCTTTGTCGTCGAGGAAGTGGATCTCGTCGACGATCACGCAGCCAAGCTTCTCAACCTTCTCGCCGCTCAGCAACATGTTGCGGAGGATCTCGGTGGTCATCACCCGGCAGGGCGCTTCGCGCCGAATGACGAGGTCGCCGGTCACCAGCCCGACCTGGTCTTCGCCGAGGATGCGGCAGTAGTCGCGGAACTTCTGGTTGCTCAGCGCTTTAATCGGCGCGGTGAAGATGACCTCTTTGCCCTCAGCCAAGGTCTTCTCGACCAGCCAGTCGGCGACGAGCGTCTTGCCTGTGCCGGTCGGCGCGCTGACCAGCACGCTCTCGCCGGCGGCGAGGGCGGCCACGGCCTCGGCCTGAAAACCGTCGAGGGTGAAGCCGCGGTACTGCACCGGCGTGACGGGGACGACGTGCTGCGCGGTGTCGTCGAGGGTGGCGGCGGAGGGGCTCTGGGTCGGGCTCTGGTCAGGTTCGTTCATGCCCGCCGGCTATGCGCTCAGGGTCAACTTGTCGAGATGGGGCCACCGGGGGGCGCTCTCGGCGCACGTGGCTGGAAGGCCTCGGCGGCCCCGGCCCGACCTCGCGGGCGCGCCGCGGTCTGCGCACACCGTCAGGGGACGCGCCCCGCACCAGGCAGGGGCGGACCCGGGGCGACCGCAGGCCCGCGCGCGTCCTCGGCTGCTTTGAGCAGCTTGGCTTGCTCAAAGGCGGCGAGGGCCTCCTCGCGTCGACCGAGCTTGGACAAGGTGTTTGCCTTGAGCAGGGCGCAGCCGGCGTAGGTGGGGAAGGCGCGGGCGCAGGTGTCGACCGCCGTGTCGGCCTCGGGGTAGCGCCCGAGGTTGAACAGGGCCTGGGCGCGGGCGTGCAGGGTCAGGGCGGTCGACTTGGGCTCTGCGGCGATGATCTGGTCGAGCTGGGCCAGCTGGTCGGCGTAGCGCTTCTGGCTCGCATAGATCTCAACCAGGGCGACGCGGGCGGGCAGGCTGCGCGGGAACAGCCGGAGCTCTTCGAGCAGCTGCCCCTCCGCGGCGAGCAGCTTGCCCTCGCGCTGCTCAAGCAAGCCGAGGTGCAGGTGGCCAAAGGGCTGATCTGGCTCCGCTCCCACCGCTTGGGTGAGCAGGGCCCGGGCACGGGGGCGGTCGTCGCGGGCCATGGCCAAGACGCCGTCCATCACGAGCACGCCCGGGTCCTCGGGCAGGCGGGCCTTTGCCTCGGCGACCAGGGGGGCGAGCCGCTGCAGATCACCCTCGGCGTGCCGCATGTGGAGCAGGCGCCGCCACGCGGGGCTGAGGTAGGGGTCGATGACCAGGGCCGCCCGCAGCTGCGCTTCGGCCTGCGCGGGATCACCGCGCTGCAGCCAGATCTCCGCGAGGCTGAGCTTGAGCTGCGAGCTGGGCGCCTCGGCGTCGAGCCGGGTGGCCTCGGCGATGGCCTCGTCCATCCGCCCGAGGTGCAGCAGCAGATCGACCCGCAGGCGCAGCAGATCCCCCTGGGTGGGCACCCGCTCCAGCGCGTCGTTGACCACGATCAGGGCCTCGTCGAGCTTGCGCGCCCGCACCAGCCCGCGGGCCTTGTCGGCGGCCGCGAGCACCGGGTCGGTGGGGTCGGGGTCGCGCAGCGTGCCGCGGAAGGGCACGGCGTCGGTGAGCTGACCGGAGGCCTCCGAGACGACGTAGCCGAGCGCGGTGAGCTGCGCGATGCGGGCCTCATCCAGCGACACCTCGCCGGCGATGCCGTCGAGCGGGCTGAAGCCGGCGGCGAGGCCGTCCATCCGGCTGCGCAGCGCGTCGGTGAGCTGGGGTGCGGTGGGGTGAAGGTCCTCTGCCTCGGTGCGGTCGGAACGGGCATAGACCTGGGGCGTCGTCGAGTCGATCAGCTTGTGTTCGGGGTCTACGAGCGCCCGTTGTGGGGCCGTCCCGTAGTGGCGCCAGCCGTAGAGGCTCTCGACGTAGACCGCCCGGTCGGCGGGCCCCGCCTCGCCGCGCAGCTGGGGCCCCAGGTCGCGACCATCAAGGTCAGCGGGCACAGGCAGCCCTGCGGCGGTGAGCACCGTCGGGGTGATGTCGACGATGCTAACGGGGGAGGTGTCGAGGTGCCCCGCCTTGACGCCGGGCCCGCGGACGATCAGGGGGATGCGCGTAGTGGCGTCGTAGAGCAGCAGGCCATGCGTCCCCTCGCCGTGGTCGCCCATGCCCTCGCCATGGTCGGCCAGCACGATGATCCAGGTGTTTTCGTAGACGCCGGCCTGCTGCAGGGCCCCGACCAAGCGGGTGAGCTGGGCGTCGATCGCCGCGAGCTCGCCGAGGTAGGGCCGGGTGGCGTAGAGCGTGTCGTAGGGGGGCGGCGGCTGGTAGGGGTCGTGGGCGTCAAAGACGTGGATCCACGCGAAGAAGGGCCGCCGCTCGGCGATCTGGGGCCCGATCCAGCCCAGCGCGTCGTCCATCACCGCCGTGGCCGGCCGCTCGACCCGCCAGCGGTTGCCCTCGGCGGCGGTGGCGTCCAGCTCGTCAAAGTAGGCGTCGAAGCCCTGGGCAAAACCCCAGTGGTGGCTGGTCACCTCGGCCCCGACCGCGGCCATGGTCGCCCAGCCCGCCGCCTGCAGCTGCTCAGCGAGGGTGAGCGCCGCGGGGGAGAGGAAGGCATCGCCATTGTCTCTCACCCCATGACGGGGAGGGACCAAGCCCGTGTGCAGCGAGCTGTGGGCGGGGATGGTCAGCGGCGTGACGGTGTAGGCCCGGCCAAAGCGCGCGCCGGTGGACGCCAGCTGCCCGATCATCGGGGTGGCCGAGGGGTCGCCGCCATAGGCAGAGAGCACGTCCTGCCGCGTGGTGTCGAGCGTGATGACGATAAAGTTCGGCCGGTCGGCGGCGGTCGGGGCCGCGGGGGCTGGGTCGCTGGGCGCGGGGGCCGGGTCGCCGCAGCTGAGGGCCAGGGCCGCGGCGAAAACGGCGCAGCGACCCGAGCGGGGCAGAGGGGAGGGGACGCGCATGGGGACCTCGGGGCCGCAGCATGACCGGCCGGATGGCCGCGGGCCAGGGCCGGCGGGCCGATGAGGCAGACCGCGCCGTCGAGCTGGGCCCGCACCCTCGCCTTGGTGCTGCTGCTCGTCGTCTTGCGCTTGGTGGCCCTGCGCGACCCGGGCCTCTTCGAGCGCGACGCCGAGGAGGGCTTCAACGCCGCCCAGGCCTGGATGATGCGCCAAGGCCACGTGGCTGACACCTTTTTCATCCAGTACCGCCCCTACTGCGGGGGCTGCACCGTGCAGGCGGGGCTGGCCGCGCTGCTCTCCGCGGTCGTGCCCCTGAGCTGGCTGCACATGAAGCTGCTGCCGGTCGGCGTTTGGGCGCTGGCCTTGGCCGCCGGCCAGCGCTGGCTGCACCGCGCGGCCTCGCCGTCCGCGGGGCTGATCTTCGGCTTGATCATGGCCTTGCCCCCACGCGCGCCCCTGGTGCTCTCGGCCACCGGCTGGGCCAACCACATGGAGGCCGGCTGCCTCGCCATCGCCCTGCTCGCCGCGCTCGGCCCAGGGCGCGCGCCGACGCGCTTGGGCGCCCTGCTCGCCGGTCTGGTCGGTGGGCTCGCGCTGTTCACCAGCTTCTCGGGCGCTTTTGTCGCGGTCGGCGCGGCTCTCGCCCTCGTGTGGAGCGCGGTCCGCGGCCGGCCCAGCGCCCTGCTCGGCCTCGGCGGCCTGCTGCTCGCCCCCGCCGGTTGGCTGCTCCAGCGCCTGAGCAGCGGCCAGCAGCCCTTTCACACCATCTACGCCGAAGATGAGTGGGTCCCCCGCCTCGCGCGGATCCCCGACCAGCTCGCCACCTTGTTTCACCCGCACCAGCTCGCCGCCCTGGCCGGCCACCCCGAGGCCCCGGCGGGCCGATTGGTGGGGTTTCTCGTCGGGATCAGCCTGCTGGTGGGCCTGCTCGCGCTGCTTTGGCGTGGCCCCGCCCGCCTGCGGGCCCCGGTCGGCCTCGGCGCCCTCTGGCTCGGGGCCTACTGCCTGTCGGGCTTCTCGGTGCGCGCGCCGGCCCCGCCCGAGCTGGCCTACCCGGGCTCGCTCCGCTACGCGGCCGCGGTGATGCCGCTCTGCGCGCTGATCCTCGCCGCGGCGGCGCGACGCGGGCCCTGGCGGCTGCTCGCCCTGCCCGCGCTGCTCTCGGGGGCGGCCGCGCTGCAACCCGCGCTGCCGATCGCTGTAGATGACGTGCGTGAGGTCATCTCGGGCGATCTCGTCCACCGGTCGCGCCCCATGGTGCGCTGGGGCGCCGCGCACGCCGCCGACTGGGCCTATGTGCAAGCCCAGCTCAGCTACGCCCTGCCGCTCGAGCACCACCGGGCCTGCCGGGTCGAAGACCGCTGGTGCCGCCAGGTCCATGCCTACGCTGAGGGGCGCGAGGTCGCCACCGCCGCGCTGCGCGCCGACCCCACGGGTGATTGCGGGGTCGCCCTCAATGACGCCGCGTTGCCGGCGCACCCCGCGGCCGCCTGGGGCGTGGGCGAGGCCGTGGCGCAGCAGCTCGCGGCCCAGCTCGACGCCGGGGCGCTCGCCGAGGGTGATGTGCTGAAGGCCCTTGACGACTGCCTCGGCCGCCTGTTTGCGCCCGGGGCCGCGCCGGCCGAAGCGGCGCTGCGGGCGCTGGTCCCCCTCCGTGCGCACCCCCGCGGGCCCGCGCGGGGCGCCGATCCCGCCGATCCCCTCGATGTGAACGCGCTGGAGCGCACCTTGGCCACCGCGCCCGCCGGGCTGCGCGCGCCGCTGGCCGGCGCTTGGGCCCGGGGCTGCGCGCCCGATCCGCGCTGTGCGCCGCCGCGTGGCGCCGATCCCGCGGTCGCCCAGGCGGTGGTCGAGGGCGTGGCTGAGGCGCTCAGCGGCCTGCTCGATCCGATGGATCCGCGCTTGTCGGGGCCGCACGGTCCCGCCCTGCGCGAAGCGGCCCGCGCCGCGGAGCGCGCTGCGGCCGCGCCCTAAGGCACGCTCGCGTCAGGGCCGGCGCCCCCGCGGGTTGAGCCCGAGATCGGCGGCCAGCACGCGCAAGACGGCCGCACCCCGGCCCGGCGCGAGCAGCGGCGCCCGGTGGAGCAGCTCGAGCTCCGCGGCCAGCGCGGCCAGCTCGGGGTCGAGCTGGGGGCCGGGCGCGCCGCGCAGGCGCTCCTCCCAGCCTGCGGGGACCGCGCGCTCGAGGTGCCCCGGCCGGAAGGCGTCGCCGCAGCCGCAGGGCAGGCGGGCGAGCAGGGGCTCGGTGAGCGCGAACTGGTCGATGACGTGGGCGGTAGGCCCCTCGAGGTAGGCGTCCAAGCCGACGTTGTGCATACGAAGCACCCGGCGCTCCGCCCCGGTCGCGGGGCGCGGCCAGGGTCGTCCGTCAGCGATCCGCGGCCACCACCCGGTGGTCTGGGCCCAAAATCCGCGCTCGTCGGCCACGCCGGCGGGGTCGAGCGCGCGGTGGTCGAGGCGGGGCCCGCCCCGCAGCGGGCCGCGCGGGTGGGCGACGCAGAGCATGATCACGAGCAGCAGGCCGATCTGCGCGGCGCGCCGGCGGTCGAGGGCCAGCAGCAGGGCGCCCAGGGTGATCGTGCTGGTCCAAAAGCGGCCGGCCATGAAGTCGCCGCCTTCGGCCACCACCACGCCGATCTGCAGCAGCGCGCCCGCGGCGAGCGCACGACGGGGCCCCGCGGCGCCCAGCCCGGCGCCGATCCCGCCGAACAGCAGCGCCGCCGCCCCCGGATCACCGACCAGCAGGCTCTTGAGGTAGGCGAGGCCCTGCAGCGCGAGGCGATCTGCGGGCACCCCGGCGCCGAGCTTGGCCAGGCTCGGGTTGGGCAGGGGGCTGCCGAAGTACAGCGTCGACCACGCCATCCACGCCATGATCGGGCCCACGGCCAGGGCGAGCGCGGCCGAACGCCCGCGCCCGGCTCGCGCCAGCGCCCAGCCGAAGCCGGGCAGCAGCAGCCCGAGCTGATCGGGGCGGGTCAGCAGGGTGGCGCCGAGCCAGAACCCCAATGCTGGGGCCCGTGCAGCGCCGGTCAGCTCGAGCCCAAAACCGAGCAGCAAGAGCCCTAGCAGCGGGTTCTCCAAGCCGCCGCTCGCGTGGTCGGCGGTGGCCTTGCACAGGGCCAGCGCGAGGGCAAGCGGGGCGCCCCTCGGGCCCAGGCTTCGCCAGATCAGCGCGCCAGAGGCCGCTGTGCAGAGCACCGAGAGGGCCAGGGCGGCAGCCGGCCCGCCGCCGAGCAGCAGGCGCAGGGGCAGCAGCGCGAGCAGCCAGAGCGGGTGGCTGAACACCTGCACGCGCTCGTCGGCGTTCCAGCGCAGACCGAGCCCAGCCACGGTGTTCTCGACGACGCGCAGGCTGATGAAGGCGTCGTCGGCCAGCCAGCCGAGGGCGGCGGCGCTGAGGACCGGTGCGGCGCAGCACAGGGCGGCGGCGCGGCGGAGGAGGGCGGGGTCGCTCACCCCCGCAGGCTGCCAGAGGCGGGGCGGCGGCGCAGGCACGCACACCCGTGGAGGCGCCCTGCGCTACGATGGGGCAGCAAGATGGGGTGGGCATGGGCGCGGCGTGGCGAGAGTGGGGCGGTCTGGTGGCGGTGGCGGGCCTCGCCCTGGGTTGCGCGCCCTCCATTCAGGGCGTGGGCGATGGCGACGCCAAAGAGAGCGGCGCAGACGGCGCTGCTGACGGCGCAGATGGCGCTGCCGATGGCGCAGATGGCGCAGATGGTGCTGTGGACGGTGGCGGCGACGGCGCGGCGGATGGGGCGGGCGACGGGAGCACCACGCCCAGCCCTGACCCCGAGCTTGAGGTGGTCCCGGCGCGCGCCTTGACCTTTCACCCGCCCGGTGGGACCTTTGTCGGCGCGGTAGAGGTCGATCTGGCCGGCGGTGAGGGGGCCGTCGTGCGCTACACCACCGACCGCAGCGCCCCCGATGACGACGCCTTGGCTTGGCCGGGCCCGACGCGAATTACGTCAGCGACGACGATCTGCGCCTCGGTCGACGGTGTGCCCGAGGTGCGCTGCGAGACCTACCTGCCGCTGCTCTCTGACGTCTCAGACTTCGACTCGAACCTGCCGCTGTTGATCTTGCACGCCGAGGGCTGGGCGCCCGAGCGTGATGACGACGGCGTGGTGCCGATCTCGGTCACCCTGCTCGAGCCGGGCGACGGCGGGCGCGCGCCCCTGCTCGGCACCGCGGCCCTCTCCACCCGGGGCGGCTTGCGGGTGCGCGGCTCGTCCTCCTCCGACTTCCCCAAGCGCCCCTACGCCCTCGAGCTATGGGAGGGGGCGAGTCAAGATGACCGCCGTGAGGCCATTCTCGGCATGCCGGCCGACGGCGACTGGGTGCTCTACGCCCCCTTCGCCTTCGACCAGTCGATGATGCGCAACAGCCTCATCTACGAGCTCTCCAACGAGGTCGGCCGCTACGCCCCCCGTACCCGCTTCGTCGAGGTCTTCGTGACCGAGCGGGGGCGCGCCGTGTCGGCGGGAGACTACGTCGGCCTCTACGTGCTGACCGAGCGGATCGAGCGGGGTGATGACCGGGTTGCGGTCACCGAGCTGGCTGAGGGTGATCTGACGACCCCTTCGGTCACCGGGGGCTACGTGTTCAAGTACGACCGCCTGGGGGATGGTGACCGCGGCTTCTCCGCCGGCGACGCCGGCGGCACTTTTAGCCTCACCGAGCCCTTCGTCTTCGTCGATCCCGATGAGGACGTCATCGCCGACGAGCAGGCCGACTACCTCGCCGACGCGGTCGACAGCATCGGCGACGCGCTGGCCGACCCCGATGGCCTCGACCCGCGCACCGGCGCCCACTGGTCGGCCCTCATCGACGTCGACAGCTTCATCGACCACCACATCCTCAACACCTTCCCCAAGAACCCCGATGCCTTCCGGCTGAGCGGCTACTTCCACAAAGACCGCGAGGGCCCGGTGGTGGCCGGCCCGATCTGGGACTTCGACCGCGCGATGGGCTCGAACTGGGATGATCGCAGCCAGGACCCCACCTGGTGGGACGCGACCAACTACACGCCCGACAACACCTATGTCTTTGAGTTCGGCTGGTATCCCGCGCTGTTCGCCGATGAGGGCTTCCGCGAGGCCTGGTGGGATCGCTACCGTACGCTGCTCGACGGCCCGCTCTCCCCCACCGAGCTGTCGGCGCGGGTCGACGCCTACGCGGTTGAGCTGGCCGAGGCCGGCCCGCGTGATCTGGCCCGCTGGCCCGACTACCCGGCCCGCGGCACCTGGAACGACGAGGTGGAGCTGATGCGCGCCTGGCTCATCGCCCGCCACGCCTGGATCTCGGCCTGCGTCGACCGGCGCCCTGACGATCCCCGCAGCTGCGCGGGCGGCGCCGGCTTGGCCCCCGCGCGCTGATCGGGCGCGGCGATCAGCCGCCGACCCCCAGGGGGATTCGGTCTCGATCCCGGGTTCGGGGCGCCCCGCCGGCCCGTCGGCCGGCGGCGGGTGGCCGTCTGGGCGCGGCCCTGCGGGCCTTGGTCGCTGCGCGACCGGCGCTGCGCGCCGCCCGTCGGCCCCCCTGGCGCGCGCGAAGCGGCGGCGAGGCGCCCCGCGCCCGGGGGCGCCGACCACCAACGGGGGTGGAGCCTTCGCCCACCTGTGCAGCGGGCGCCCGATCAGCCGGCGTCGGCGGCAAAGAGCGCCATCGCCTCGGCCAGGCAGACCGCGGCCTTATCGGCCTGCCCGTCGTCATCAAGCGCGACCGAGAGCTCATGCAGGAGCATGCCCAGACGGGTCGGGTCGAGCCCGGCCTCGCGCCCGAGCGCGACGGCCGCGGCATGGGCGGCGAGGCCCTCGGTGTGATGGCCGGCGAAGCGCAGGCCCCGGCCCAGCGCGGCGTGCGCGGCGGCGCGCTGGCGGGCGTTCGCGCGCGGATCGGCGCAGAGCAAGCCCAAGGCGGTGGCGGCCTCGTCAAAACGCCCACGGTCGCAGCGTTCGACGCACCAAGCGAGGTGCGCGGCGACCGGGGCCTCGGCCCCGGGTGGCGGAGGCAAGGGGCGCTCGGCGAGGCGGGCCCTGCGGCTGTGCATCAAGATGCGGCGGGCGGTCGGCACGGGGGCCTCCGGCGGGCTGCGGCGGCGGGCGCGTCGCCGCGCGGTGACATCGCCAGCGCGGCGCTGTGCACCGGCGGTGCTCCCGCTATGCTCGGCTTGGAGGTATCCCCATGTCTGTGTCCGCGGCTGTGTCGAAGAGTTGGATCACGCTGTGCGCCCACCGTGTCGCGCAAGCGGCCCTTGTCGGGCTGGCGCTCAGCGCCGCCGGCTGTGAGGCCGAGAAGGGCGGCGGGGACAGCGGCGCCGACGGCGCTGATGGGGGCGCGGCCGATGGCAACGCCGATGGGGCAGACGGCGCGGATGGCGCGGATGGCGCAGATGGCGCGGATGGCGCGGATGGTGCCGATGGCGGGGCGACCGACGCTGACGGCGACGGCGCCACCGCCGATGTTGACTGCGACGATGATGACCCTGACACCTACCCGGGCGCGCCTGAGCTCTGCGACAGCGTGGACAACGACTGTGACGATGAGATCGACGAAGAGGCCCCCGATGCGCCCACCTGGTACGCCGACGGCGACGACGACGGCTTCGGTGATCCTGAGGCCTCGGTGGTCTCTTGCGCGCCGCCCCCCGACACCGTGCCCGAGGCGGGGGACTGTGACGACGGCGACGCCACGGTCGCTCCCGGCGCCGAGGAGCGCTGCGACACCATCGACAGCGACTGCGACGGCAGCCTCGATGACCCCGACGCGGTCGACGCGACCAGCTACTTCGCCGACGATGATGACGACGGCTACGGTGATCCCGACGAGGGGCTGACCGCCTGCAGCGCGCCGGTCGGCTATGTGGCCGACGACCAGGACTGCGACGACGGCGATGAGTACACCAGCCCCGATGGCCTCGAGGTCTGCGACGGGCGCGACAACGACTGTGACGGCCTGGTCGACCAAGACGACGGCTCTCTCGACCCGTCGACCTTGAGCGAGTTCTACGCCGACGTCGACGGCGACACCTACGGCGACCCCGCCTCGGTGGTCGAGGCCTGCGCGGCGCCGGCCGGCGCGGTCTCGGCCGCGGGCGACTGCGACGACACCGACCTGGCGGTCAACCCGGCCGCGCTCGACCTGCCCCAGGACGGCAACGATCAGGACTGCGACGGCGTGGACGCGCCCTACACCGTGCTCGACCTCGTCGAGGGTGATCTGGTGCTCACCGAGTTCATGCAGAACCCGGCGCTGGTGCTCGACTCGGTGGGCGAGTGGTTCGAGGTCTACAACAACAGCGGCGGCGTCGTTAACCTCGACGGTCTGTACGTCTATGACCTGGGCTCCGAGTCCTTCACCGTCAGCGGCGCGCTGCTCGTCGAGCCGGGTGACTCCATCGTGTTCGCCTTCAACGGCGACGTGGCCGTCAATGGCGGCGTGCCCACCGACTACGACTTCCCGACCATGACCCTCGGCAACAGCGACGACGAGCTTGGCCTCGCCGAGAGCCGCGCCAAGACGGTCATCTTCGACGAGGTCCTCTGGGACAACGGCGTGACCATGCCCGACGGCAACGGCCAGTCGGCCAGCCTCGACCCCGCGGCCCTCGACGCCACGCTCAACGACGACGGCGCCAACTGGTGCCTGACCCAGACCATCACCTATGGCCTCGGCGACCG
>JAEUKK010000115.1 GCA_016792625.1 Deltaproteobacteria bacterium
GCCCGCCCCGCGCGCGCCCGCCGCTGCGCCCGCCCCGCGCCCGCCCGCGGGTCAAAAGAGCATGGTGCTGCCCGTCGTGATCGCCGCCGGCGTGGGCCTCTTGCTCGTGCTCGGCCTCGTCGCCGCCGCGGGCTTCGCCGCCCTGCAGCTGCGCGGCGGCGGCCTGCCGGGCATCGGCGGCGGCGCGACCGCCGAGCTGCCGCCCCCGCACCAGACCCCCGCCGCCCAGGTCGACGAGCTCGAGCGCCTGATGTCCGAGGGCGCCCAGGCCAAGGCCCTGGGCCGCACCATCGAGGCGGTGAGCAAGTACTACAAGGTCACGCAGGACGTCGATCCGCTCAGCCCCGAGGCCCGCCGCCGCGGCCTTGAGGCCTGCGAGCTCATCACCTTCGGCGAGCTGCGCGCCGACCTGCGCCGCCGCGGCCTCGACGAGAAGGCCAAGAAAGACCTGCTGAAGGCCACCCTCACAAAGGTCGCCGAGGTCGAGAAGGCCAAGACCGGCCTGCACCCGGCCCGGGTCGAGGTCGAGGCGGCCCTGGCCGTGCTGCCCGGCGACAAAGAGCTGGTCGCCGCCCGCGGCCGCCTCAACAAGCTGGTCACCGAAGACCGCAGCTCTGAGGCGGGCAAAAAGGTGATCAGCGAGGTCGATGGCCACCTGCGCGCCGCCCGCACCGCGGTCGCCGCCGGCGACTGGACCGCGGCCAAGGCCTCGTACGAAGCGGCCATCGCCGCTGACCCCGACCTGCGCACCGCCGGCGTCTTCCGCGCCCAAGAGGGCCTGGCCCAGGCCGAGGCGCGCCTCCGCTGAGCGCGGCGCTGATCTCGGGCGGCGTCGGGGAACCGGTCGCTGGCGCCGCGGTCGGGGCCTCGACCCTCCTTGGAGCGCCCATGCGCCGCAGCTCTGCGCCGACCGCGCTGCTCCTCTGCGCCCTGCTCTCTGGGCTCGTGGGCTGCGCCGCCGCCCGCCGCCCGCCCGAGGGCCAAGCCGCGGCGGCCTTGCGGCCCGGGCTCGCGCACGCCGGCGCGGCGGGCGCCCTGCAGGCGGCGGCGGCCGATCCCGATCCGGCCCTGCGCGGGATCGCCCTGAGCGCGCTGATCCGGGTCGAGACGGCCCCGGCGGGCGGCGCGCTCGGCCCCCGCGCCGCCTGGGATCCGAGCCCTTGGGTGCAGCGCCAGCTGGTCGAGGCCCTGGCCGCCCGCGCCACTGAGCCCGAGAGCGGCGCGCTGCTCACCGATCTCGCGACGCGGCCCGGGGTCGAGCCCTATGTGGCCTGCGCCGCCGCCCTGCGCGCGCCCGCCGGCCCCGCCCTGACCGCCCGCCTGAGCGCCCAGCTGGAGCGCGGCCCGCGCTGGGCCCGGCCGCCGTGTGCCTTGGCCGGGCTGCGCCACGGGCTCAGCGGCGCCGACGCGGCGGGCAACGCCGCCCTCGCCGAGGGCGACCTTCCGCTGAACTTGGGCTTTCTGGCCGACCTCTCCGCCGAAGACGCCCGCGCCTTGTCGCCGGGCCTCGAGGCCGCCCTCCCCCTGATCGAGCCCGAGCTGCTCCCTCCGCTCGCCGCCCTGCTCGTGGCCTGGGGCGCGCCGGCCGGCCGGGCCGCCGCGGCGGGCCTGCTCGCCGAGGGCGCGGTCACCGATCAGCTCGGGCTGGCCGACGCGCTGGCCGGGCTCCGCGGGGCCGAGGCCGAGGCCGGCCTGCGCGAGGTCGCCGCGGGGGGCGCGCCCGCCGCGCGTGAGGCCGCCCGCCTGCACCTCGCCGCGCGCGGGGCGGGGCCGGCCGCGCCGGTGCTCGAGGCCGCGGCCGACGCTGAGGATCGTGAGCGCCGGGCCCGGGCCTTGCTCGCGCTGGGCGGCGCGCTCTGCGGGGCGAGCCCTGACAAGCGCCTCGCCCGGGCCGCGCCCGAGCTGCTGCGGGCGGGGCTGCGCGACGAGGATGACCGCGTGCAGATCGCCGCGCTGCAGGCCATCTCGGTCTGTGGGGCCGGCGGGCTGAAGGCGGCTGAGCTTGAGCCGCTGCTGGTCGATGCCGAGGCCGAGGGGCGGGTCCGCGTCGAGGCGGCCCGGGCCCTGCTCGTGCTGGCCGCTGCGCGGGGCTGAGGCCGGGCGCCCGACCCGCGCTCAGCGCAGGGCGGTGATGATCTGGTCCTCGAGGCGCACCAGCTCGGCCTGCACCGTGTTGATCGAGGACAGGACCTGCCGCTGCTCGGTGGTCGTGGTGATCGTGCGGGTGCGGCTGAGGTCACCCGCGCTGCTCAGCGCGGTGAGCAGGCCGCCGCTGGACCAGGTGCCCGCGGTGCTCGACCAGGTCGGGCGCACCGAAGACAGGCGCTGGCTGGCCAAGAGCCGCTCCTGCACGCCGAGCTGGTCGTCGAGGTAGCCGAGGCAGGCCGCGACATCGGTGAGCGGCTCGCGCACGCTGCCATCACCCGCGGCCAAGCGGCGCAAGAGCGTGCTGATCGTGGGGGCCGCGTCGTCGAGGAACATCTGCCCGGCGATGTTCTTGAAGTCGCCCGGGCAAATCCCATCGGGGTCGGTGACGATGAACTCGATGCAGGGGCGGCCATTGCAGAAGCCGATGTGCGACTTGTCGAGGTCGGGGGCGAACAGGATGGGCATTGGGGGCTCCCTCGGGCGCGGGCGGTTGCGCGACCACACCCCCAGCCTACCCAGGCCCTCGGCCCGGCGGGCGGGCTGTTCGTGGCGGTGTTGGCGCGTGTTGGTGGGCCCTGCTGGCCGCTTGTGGCGCGGCGCCGCGGGGCCTATGCTCCGCGCATGTCGACCCTCGTTGAGCGCACATCCGGCCGAATTGTCCCCCTCGCGGCACGCACCCTGGTTGGGCGCGACCCTGTCTGCCTGATCCGCTTGGATCATCCACGTGTCTCGCGCGAGCACGCCCTGCTGCGGTGGGACCAGGGGGCGTGGTGGGTGCGCGACCTCGCCAGCCGCAACGGCACCCGGGCCGGCGCCGACCGGCTCGCCCCGCAGGCCGACCGCCGCCTGCTGCCCGGCGAGGCCCTGCACTTTGGCGGCGACGAGGTCGGGGCCTGGGCGCTCGAGGCCGAGGGCCCGCCCCAGCCCTTCGCCCGGCGCATCGCCGATGGCCACATCGAGCGCGCGGTCGGCGACTACATCGAGCTGCGCGGCGAGAGCGGCGCCGTGCTCGTGGTCTACCGCGACGCGCGCCGCCGCTGGGTCTGCGAAGAAGACGGCCTGCCACGCCCGGTCCAAGATGGCGCGCTGGTCGAGGTCGACGGCCTCTGGCGCCTCGAGCTGCCTGACGCGAGCAGCTCGACGGTGGGCGGGGTGGGCCCGCGGCTGCTGGCCCGCTGCACCCTGCGGCTGCGGGTCTCGCGCGACGGCGAGCACGTGAGCCTCGAGCTCGACAACGACGGTGATCGCGTCGATCTCGGCGAGCGGCAGCACTGGTATGTGCTCTGGGTGATGGCCCGGGCCCGGGTGGCCGACGCCGCGGCGGCCGAGCACGACCAGGGCTGGCTCGACATGGACCGCCTCGCCCGCCTCACCGGCATCGAGCGCCGCAGCCTCGACACCTACCTCTCGCGGGCCCGCCGCGATCTGGCGGCGGTCGACGTGCTCGACGCGGCGCAGCTGGTCGCCGCCCGACCCAACCAGCGGCGGGTGGGCCTGCCCCCGGCCCAGCTGGTCATCGAGCAGGCCTAAACAACGTCCCAGAAGTTGCTTTGGGGGATAAGGCGGGGCTGGGCGCCCCGCCGGCCTGCGGCCGTCGGCGGCGGCCCTCTGCGCTCGCGCTGCGCGCTCGGTCGCTGCGCGACCGGCCTGCGGCCGCGCGCCGGTCCGCCTGGCGCGGGGGCGGCCTGGGCGGCGGGCGGGCGCGCGCGGCTCAGCCGGCCCCGCCGCTCAGGGGCAGGGGCGCCCCGCCGCGGCTCAGGTAGACCGAGAGGTGCAGATCGGCGTCGTCCTCGATGTAGGCGAAGCCCTCAGACCCCGGCTCGATGAGCTGGGTAAAGGCCCCGACGAAGCGGTCGCGGGCGGCGGGGTCGGCCGCGCTGACCTCGAGCGTGCACAGGGTGGCGCCGCAGCTCAGCTCGGGCACCTCAATGCCGCTCAGATCGGCGCTCTGGCGCAGGTTGTCCAGGCGCTGGGCCAACATGGCGTCGCCCAGCGGGTCGGGCGTATCGGCCTCGACCACGTCTTCGAGGGTGCCGGCGATGTCGACCGCCCAGGTGTCGGGGTCGAAGCTCGATCCGGGCGCGCCGGCGGGGCTGGGCTGCCCGCCGGCGGGGGCGGCCGCCGGGCCGCCTGCCTCGAGCGCGGCGAGGCGTGCCTCGAGCGCGGAGACGCGGGCGCCGTCAACGCCGCCAGCGGGCGCAGCGATGCCCACGAGGGGAATGGTGGCGCGGCCAGCGGCCGGCGCAGGTGCGTGAACCTCATCGGAGGAGCGCATACCCCCGCCCACGAGCGCGGCGCCCACGAGCGCGGCCGACGCGGCGACGAGGAGGGGCAGGGTGAGCTTGCGGCGCGGGGAGGGGGTCATCTCGACCTCAAGACGGGACAGAGGGGGTCTATGTGTTCGGAGAGGGGGAGAGAGGGGAGGGGGCCCCGGCCGACCGGGCGGGCCCACCCGCAGAGAGACCCCCGCGGGGTGGGCCCGCGCCGGCCGGCGCGGGGCCCGGGGCGGCGCTCAGTAGCGGTAGGTGCGGATCTCGGACTTGTTGCCCGAGTAGGTGGCCGGCACGGTGCAGTAGTTGAAGCGGTGGGTGAAGGAGTAGGCCATGGCCGGGGGGCTCAGGGTGATGGTCTGGTAGGAGCTCGAGGTGCCCGAGCTGCTCGAGGCCGCGCTGGCGATGACGCTGGGGCCGACGTTCTTGACGCGGCTGTCGCAGGTGACGTTGCTGCTGTAGTGCAGGTCGGTGACGAAGAGGTCGGTCGCCGACGAGGGCGAGGTCACCGCGCTGTCGACGATCGGGCACAGCAGCACCAGCGTCGAGCTCGAGCTGGTGTTCTCGACGTGGCCGTCGGTGTCGATCGCCCGGGTGCCGCCGCTGATCTGCTGGCACATGGCGCCGGGGTAGGCGTCGCTGGCGAAGGCCGCCGAGGAGGAGAGGGCGGCGAGGGTCAGGGCGGCGGCGATGAGCTTGGTGGTCATGGTGTCTCCGGGGGCGCGGTGCGCCACTGTGGGGTGTGCCCGCCCGGACTGTCTCCGGCGCGGGGGTCTCTCTGCGGTCTGCGGGGTTCTCCCCCCGCCGACACCATCACCCTATGTCCCCCCTCTCTGAGGGTCACCCACACCCACCAACACCATCCCGCGTGGGGGCGCGATAGGGTCTGGGGGCGCCGGCGCCCTCTCTCCCGCCGCGCCGGAGCCTCCCATGTCCTCTCCCGATGCCCAGATGAAGGTCGAGTCCGCCTCGCTGCACGTCAATCCGCCCGACAACGACGGCGACAGCCGCGTCGAGCTCTCTCTGCTCGTGGTCAACCCCTCGGCGGTCAGCTTCCGCGCGGTGCGGGTCAAGGCCCTGCTCCGCGACGGCGACGGGCGGGTGGTCCACACGCTCGAACAAGACGAGGGCCCGCTGCTCCCCGGCGACACCGCTTTTGTGGTCGCCTCGGGCTACGCCAAGCTCAACGGCGCGGGCCTCACCGACGCCGAGGTCCTGCTCAGCGGCACGGTCGAGCTGCGGCAGCGGTTGACGGTCAAGGTGCGCTGAAGGGGCCCCCGCGCTCAGGCCGCGGGCGGGGGCGCGCTGATCGCCGCCCGCAGCTGGGCGAGGCGGGCCGGCTTGCTCACAAAACCGTCCATGCCCGCGGCGAGGCAGGCGGCGCGGTCCTCGGGGCGGGCAGCCCCGCTCAGCGCGATGATCCGGCACTGTACGCCGAGCGCCCGCAGCTGGCGGGTGGCCTCGAGGCCGTCAAAGCCGGGCAGCTCGCTGTCCATCAGCACGACCTCGGGGGGCTCGGCGGCGGCGAGGCGCACCGCCTCGGGCCCGCTGTCGGCCACCTGCACCGCGCAGCCGATGCCGCTGAGCATCGCCGCGACCACCTCGCGGCTCACGGCGTCGTCTTCGACGAGCAGCACGCGCAGAGCTGCGCTGGGGCCAGGCCCGTCGGCGGTCGGCTGCGGGGCAGCGGGCGGCGCGCAGGCGGGCAGCTCGAGGCTCACCGTGAAGGTGCTGCCGCTGCCCGCGCCGCTCTCCAGCTCGATGCGGCCTCCCATGCGGGCCACCAGCTGCTGCGAGATGTGCAAGCCGAGCCCGCTGCCCGCTTCGCGGCTGGCCGACGGGCCGCGGCCCTGCGCCCAGGGCCGGAAGAGCTGCGCCTGCAGCGCCGGGCTGATGCCGGGGCCGGTGTCGCTGACCGCCAGCTCGACCTGCCGGTGCTGGGGGCTCGACCCGGGGCGCAGCCAGACCCGCACGGTGATCTCGCCCTGCGGCGTGAACTTGATCGCGTTGCCGACGAGGTTGATCAAGACCTGGCGCAGCCGCTGGGGATCGCCGATCACCGCGCCCTCCCCCTCGGTGTCGAGGCGCAGGCGCAGGCCGCGGCCCTCGGCGCGGTGCTGCAGGGTGGCCACCACCTCGGCGGCCAGCTGCGCGGGGTCGAGCGGCTCTTGGGCCAGCGGCATCTGGCCCGCCTCGATGCGGTGGATGTCGAGCACATCGCCCACCAGGCCGAGCAGCTGGCGGCTGGCGGTGTGCATCAGCTCGACTTGGCGGCGCTGCGGCGTGGGCAGGTCGGCTTGCTCGAGCAGGTCGCTGAGGCCGACCACCGCGTTGAGCGGCGTGCGCAGCTCGTGGCTGAGGGTCTCGAGCCAGGCGGTCTTGGCGGCGTTGGCCCGCTCGGCTTCGGCGAGTGCCGCCTGCAAGGCCGCGCGGCTGCGGCTCACGCTGCCCTCGTAGAGCGCGGTCGCCGCGATCACCGCGAGGGTGGCCCCGATGGGCCCGGCGAGGTGCATCACCTGGAGGGCCTCGGCGTCGAGCCGGGGGGCCGGCACCTGCGCGTCAAAAACGAAGAGCCCCACCGGCGGCAGCAAGCAGATGATCGCCCAGAACACCCCCGCGCGGCGCCCCAGCAGCCAGCTCGCCGCCATGGGCACGGCAGGCAGGGCGAAGAGGGCGGGCGCGCCCAGGCCGCCGCTGTTGAAGATCGCGAGCAGGGTGCTGAAGCCGA
Source organism: Deltaproteobacteria bacterium (assembly GCA_016792625.1). Taxonomy (GTDB): domain Bacteria; phylum Myxococcota_A; class UBA796; order UBA796; family UBA2385; genus JAEUKK01. The sequence goes on from JAEUKK010000115.1 coordinate 7,147, forward strand.
CGACCAGCCCGCAGGTGGCCCAGACCAGCAGCGCGCCCGCCGCCTGCACCCGGGCCCACACCAGCCAAGCGAGGCCGAAGGTCGCCGCGGTCAGGCCGAAGGTGAGCTGCCCGAGCAGGTTGCCCGAGAGGCCCGACACCAAGAACAGCGTGCCACACAGCAAAGCCAGCGCGCCGACCGTGGTGCGCTGCGCCGCGGATCGCCGGGGGCCCTCGGCGGACACGGGGCCAGAAGCAGCGCGGGCCCCCCAGCGGTCGGTGTCGGCGGTGCGGTGGGGCGGCGACACGAGCGGGGGCTCCCGATGACCAGGATCGGTCAGGCTGGGTGGAGGCTAAGGGCGGGCTGGCCCGGTTGGGGGCCATTGTTCGGCGCGCGAAGGTCTCCACAGGGCATCACATTGTCGCGCCCCGCGCACCAGGGGTACAAACTATACGCGAACCGTGCACATTGGTCCGTATGATGACTTGATTTTGGGCGAGCAGCGGGGCAAACTGTGTGCAAAGGAGATGCGTATGCACCCCAGCCTCCCGTCCTTGTCCCGTGTCGCCCGCCTCGCCCTGCCTTCGGCCCTGCTCCTCCTCCTCGGGGGCTGCGGGGGCGACCCGAGCAAAGGCGCCGATACCACCGCTGCTGGCGCGGGTGATCAGGGCGAAGACAGCGGCGCTGACGGTGGTCTCGATGATGGCGGCCAGGCATCTGCCGCCAAGGGCGCCTGCGACTACGTCAACACCTTCTCCGGCGCGCCCGAGTGCAAAGAGTACGTCGGCTCGGCTTGGGATGAGGGCGCCGCCGCCGCCGACTGCGCGGCCCCGCTGCCCGGCGCCGACCCGGGCGCGCTGCGCTGGGGCGAGGGCTGCGGGCGCGAACCTCTGCTCGGCATCTGCGCGATCGACGTCGGCGCCCCCGAAGAGACCGCCCTGGTCTTCTTGGGCGATGACGCCGCGGCCTGCGGCGGCCTCGAGATCGGCTGCGGTTTTGCGGGCGGCACGCTCAGCTACGGCCCTGTCTGCGCGGGCAGCGATGGCGGCGACGATGGCGGCAGCGTCGACGCTTCGGCGGTCTTCGTGCCCTTCGAGCAGGTCTGCGCCCCGCCGGTCGAGGGTGAGCCCGCCGGCGCGTCCGACGGCGAGGTCTGCACCTGGCAGGCCATCTCGGGCTGCACCGAGCCTGGGCGCGACTACCTCGACTATGCCTCCTGCGACCCGGTCTTCACCCAGCGGCCCTACTGGGTGGGTGCGCCGGCGGGCGCGGCCGCGGCCGACGACCCGCGCCTCGACGACCCGGCATGGCTCGAAGAGTACGACTGGGTCACTGATCAGGTCGAGTCCTGCGCCTGCGTCTGCTGCCACAGCAGCGAAGCCGCGCCCGCCGCCGGGCCCTCGGGCTGGTTCGTCGAAGATGGCCCGATCTGGGTCGACGGCCTCGATGACGACGGCCTCGCGGTCATGGCGGGCTGGGTCGACAGCACGGCCTTTGGGGCCTTCGATCCGGCTGACAACAACGGCTTCGACCGCTCGACCACCGGCATCCCCACTTCAGATGTGCCGCGCATGTTGGCCTTCCTAGAAGGTGAGCTGCGCCGCCGTGGCCTCGACCGCGATGACTTCAGCGAGGTGGCGCCCTTTGGCGGCCCGCTCTACGACCAGCTCTTCTATGCGCCGGGGCCCTGCGCCGACGGTCAGGGCATCGATGAAGACGGTGTTCTGCGCTGGACGGGCGGCGACGCACGGTACCTCTACGTGCTCGCCGCCGACAGCCAGAGCCCGGGTGTGCCGCCGAACCTCGACCTGCCTGAGGGCACGATCTGGCGCCTCGACGTGGCGCCCACCGCGGTTCCCATCGAGAGCGGCGTGGTCTACGGCGTGGTGCCCGATGGCGCGAGCCAACGTTTCCCCGATGGCGCGCCGGCGCCGCTGGCCTCGGGCGAGGTGGTCTACCTCTACGTGCTCAAAGACGTGTACCAGCCGCTGACCCGCTGCTTGATGACCGTGCCTTAGGGCGCTCGCGGGCTCCGCGTCGCCCGCGAAGCGCCCGGCGCGCCGCGCCGCCAGGTCCCCCCCCTGGGTCAGCTTTGCCTGGCCCGGGGCCGCCTTCGTCGTACGGGAGCTGGCGAAGTCGCTATACTTTGGGCGCCCACCCTGGAGCCCAGATGCGCCTCTCATTGTCCCCTGCTGTTTTGTTGCTGCTGCTGTCCATCCCCACGCTTGGCGGCTGCGCCGGCGACCCCAAGCCCGAGCCCGGTGATGACGGCGGCGACGGGGCTGACGGCGCCGATGGTGTGGATGGCGCCGATGGGGCCGACGGCACCGACACCGATGACACCGGCGCGCCCCCGACCGAGTGGGCGGCGGTGGGCCAAGCCCCGCTGGGCGCGTTCATGAGCGTGCACGGCCGCGCGGCCGACGATGTCTACGTCGTGGGCGCCAATGACGGCCTCGGCGGCGGGCAGATCTGGCGCTACGACGGCGCGGCCTGGGCCCGGCTGCCCAACACCGATCCCAACGATCTGTGGTGGGTGCACGCGATGGCCGACGGCACCACCTTCGCGGTGGGCGCGGGCGGCACCATCCTGCGCGACGAGGGCGCAGGTTTTGTGCGCATGCGCACGCCGGGCATCGCCCAAGACACGCTCTATGGCGTCTGGGGCGCTGCTCCCGATGATGTCTGGGCGGTCGGCGGCTTCGCCGGGCGCTGGGGTTTCCTCTGGCACTTCGATGGCACGGCTTGGTCCGCGGTCCCGCTGCCCGACGACATGCCGGTCACCGCCGAGGGTGAGCTGCCCGGCCTGTTTAAGGTCTGGGGCACCGCCGCAGACGACGTGTGGGCGGTGGGCACCCACGGCACCGCGCTGCACTACGACGGCGCCGCGTGGTCGGTGGTCCCCACCGGCACCGAAGAGCTGCTGTTCACCGTGCATGCGGCGGGTGACCAGGTGCTCATCGTCGGCCCGGCCACCGTTCTCGAGGGCGGCGTCGACGGCCTGGTCAACGTGACGCCGACCGGCGCGGGCATCCTGCAGGGCGCCTGCGTCGACGGGGATGGCACGGCGATCGTGACCGGCCAGTCGGGCACGGTCTGGTCGCGCGCCCCGGGCGCCGACTGGGAGCTCGATCTCAACGCCACCGGCCTCTCGCCCGAGTCGCTGCACGCCGCCTGGATCGACCCCGAGGGTGGGCGCTGGGCGGCCGGCGGCGGGGTGCTCTCGGGCGGCCTGCTCGACGGCGTGGTGCAGTACCGCGGGCCCCGCGCGGTGGCGGCGCTGGTGCCGGGCACCCTGCCCGCGCCCACCGACCCGGTCTGCCCGACCGCCGACATCGACCCGGGCGGCTTCGACGCGAGCATGGCCCGGCGCTGGAACGAGCTCATCCTCGACACCATCCGGCGCGACATCCCCCGTCCGGGCGTGCACGCGCGCAACCTCCACCACCTCAGCCTCGCGATGTGGGACGCCTGGGCCACCTTCGACGAGCTGGCCGATCCCGTCCTGAGCACCGAGCGCCTGGTCATCGCCGACGAGGCTGACCGTCGGGCGGCCCAAGAGACGGCGATCGCCTATGCGGCCTACACCCTGCTCAAGCACCGCTACGCCAGCCAGGTGGGCGGCCCGACCTCGGTCGCCTGCTACGACGCCTCGATGGAGGCGATGGGCTTCGACCCCACCCGTGAAGACGTGGACGGCGACGACCCGGTGGCGGTGGGCAACCGCATCGGCCGCCTGATCATCGACCACTACGCCGATGACGGCGCGAACGAGGCCGCCAACTACGCCGACATCACCGGCTGGGCGCCGCTCAACCCGCCGCTGGTGGTCGACCGCCCGGGCGTCGAGGTCGACGACCCCAACGAGTGGCAGATCTTGAACCTCGCCGCCGCCGAGACGCAGAACGGCATCGTGCTCGACAGCGGCCTGCAGGGCTATATCGGCAGCAACTGGGGCTTGGTCGAGCCCTGGGCCCTCGACGAGCGGGTCAGCGACTACCTCTACATCGACCCGGGCACCCACCCCGTGGTGGAGGACCCTGAGATGGCCGAGTGGGTGCTCGACGTGCTGCGCAAGCACAGCAAGCTCGACCCGACCCTGCCCGAGACCATCGACATCTCGCCGGGGGCCTATGGCAACAACCCGCTCGGCACCAACGACGGGGCGGGTCACCCGGTCAACGGGGTCACGGGCGAACCCTACGCCCCCAACGTCGTGAAGTTGGGCGACTTCGCGCGGGTGCTCGCCGAGTTCTGGGCCGACGGCCCGAAGTCCGAGACCCCGCCGGGCCACTGGAACACCCTGGCCAATTTCGCCACCGACCTGCACGCCGACGCGGGTGATGAGCTGCGCGTGGGCGGCGACGGCCCGGCCCTCGACCGCCTCGCCTGGGACGTGTCGATGTACCTCAGCCTCAACGGCGCCTTGCACGACGCCGCGGTGGTGGCCTGGGGGATCAAGCGCGAGTTCTTGGGGCCGCGGCCGATCACGCTCATCCGGTGGATGGGGCAGCAGGGCCAGCGCAGCAACTCGAGCCTGCCCAGCTACCACCCCGACGGTCTGCTGCTCGAAGATGGCGTGGTCGAGGTCATCACCGAAGAGAGCGCCGCCCCGGGCGAGCGCCACCACCACCTGCGCTGGTTCATCGGCGAGATCGCGGTGCGGTCCTGGCGGGGGGAGCCGGGCGACCGGGCCAACGAGACCACCGGCGTGGTCTGGATGCGCGCGAAGGAGTGGTTCCCCTACCAGCGCCGCACCTTCGTCTCGCCGGCCTTCCCGGGCTTCACCTCGGGCCACAGCACCTTCTCCCGCGCGGCGGCCGAGACCCTGACCCTGCTCTTTGGCAGCCCCTGGTTCAACGGCGGCATGGCCACCTACGACGCCAACGCCAACGCCTACCTCATCTTTGAGGATGGCCCGTCCGAGAGCATTCAGCTGCAGTGGGGCACCTTCCAAGACGCGGCCGACCAGGCCGGCCAGTCGCGGCTCTGGGGCGGCATCCACATCTGGCCCGACGACAGCCACGGCCGCCAGACCGGCTACCAGGTCGGCCACCTCGCCTTTGAGCACGCGCTGCCCTACTACGAGGGCACCGCGCGGGTCGAGTAGCGGCGGGCCCGGTCGGCTCCTCCTCCAAAAGGGGCCGCTGGGCGCTGTCTCCGGGGCTTGCGCCTGGGGGGTGGCTGTGCGATACTGCGCGGCCACCCGCCTTTGGAGCCGCGCATGTCCCCTCGCCGCCTGCTGGTCCCCTCCCTGCTCGCCCTCTCGCTTGCCGCCTGCCGCAAAGAGGTCGAGCCGGGCAAAGATGGCGACGTCGACCAGGGTGATGACGGCGGCGACGGCGGCCAGCCCGAACCTGAGCCCGATCCCCTGGCCTTCACGCTCACGGGCCCCGACGATGGGGTCTTCGAGGCCGGCGGCAGCCTCAGCGTCACCGGCACCTGGTCGGGCGGCCTCGATCCGGTGCTCACCGTGAACGGCGCGGCCAGCAGCCCGGCGGCCGGTGATTGGCAGGTCGACAGCCCCCGCAGCGCGGTGGCTTGGCCCGACTCGCCGCTCTGGCCCATCCTCGCCGAGGGCGCCGACGCGCGCGGGGTCTGGCTGCGCGGGCGCCGCACCGCCATCGCCGGCGACAGCGTCTCGTCCGAGGCGCCGGTGAGCGAGGGCCTCGTGCTGCGGCTGACCGACGCCTTTTTGCTCGAGCTTGAGCCGGTGCTCGACGACGCGGTGGCCGGCTTTGACCTCGACAGCCTGCTCGCCGGCACCGATCCGGTGGCCTCGGTGCTCGGCGCCGACCTCTACATCACCGGGGTCGAGTTCGGCGCGCTCATCCCCGGTTTTGACTTCCGCAGCTCGGGCCTGCACTACAGCCTGCGGGTCGAAGACATCATCGTCTACGCGGTCCTCGACGCGGGCTTCCTCGGCAGCACGGATTTTGAGCTGGCTGCCGGCGCGGTCACCGTCGAGGGCGACGTCATCTTCGGGGTCGACGCCTCGGGCGGCCTGACCGCCACCGCGGCCAACACCGCGGTCAGCACCGAAGACGTCGAGCTGTTCGGCATCACCGACAGCTTTGGCCTCGTCGACCTGCTGCTCGGCGACACGCTCTCGGGCCAGGTCGAGGGTGTGGTGGTCGATACGCTGGGCGGCCTGCTCGAGGCCCAAGAGAGCATTCGGGTGCTCGAGCTCGAGGGGCTGCTCATCGAGAGCGACTTCACCGAGGTCAACCACGACGAGCAGGGCGTGAACCTCGTCGCCGAGAGCCGGGTGAGCTCGACCACCGGCGCCTTGCCCCCGCAGCGGCTGACCACCCCTGACGCGTTCAGCAACCCGACCACCACCGAGAGCCCGAGCGGCCTGCCCTACCACGCCGGCCTCTTCCTCAACGATGACCTGGTGAGCGCGCTGGGCGGCGGGCTGCTGGCCAGCGGCCTGCTGAACCAAGAGGTCAGCGGCGATCTGGGCTCGATCAGCCTCGACACCACCCTGCTGGGCGCGATCGTCGATGGCTTCGACCAGCTGCCCCCGGGCCAGCCGGTGACGATCAAGACCCGTCCGACGATCGCCCCGGTCGGGGCCGTGGTGTCGACCCCTGGGGTGGCCACCGCGCTGCACCTCGGCGGCCTCGAGCTCGACATGATGACCGACCAAGACGGTGACGGCGTCGAAGACGTCGTGATGACCGTGGTGGTCGACGCCATCGCCGGCATCACCGCCGGAGAGGACGGCGCCCTGGTCGGCGTCGAGCTGGTCGAGAGCAGCGCGACCCTGCTGTCGACCTCGCTCGACACCACGCCGGCGGCGGTCGAGCCCGGCCTCGCCACCCTGATCAGCGTGGCGGTGCCCGCTCTGGTGGGCAACCTGCTCGGCGACGCGCTGGCCTTCGACCTCTCGGGCATCACCATCACCACCATCGACGCGGGCCCGGTGGGCAACCACGGCGCCCTGTACCTCGAGCTCGACCCCTCGGGTTTCAGCCTCTGAGCGCCTGAGCCCCCTCTCGACCGGAGCCCCCCTTGGACAACAGCGACTGGAGCAGCATCTCCCCCCTCATCAGCCGGATGGACACCTCGGGTCGAACCGTGCGTGTCACCTTCCGCTGCCCCGTGACGGGTGAGGAGCAGGTGGCCCAGGCCAACATCCCGATGGAGGACGGTGTAGGCGCCCGCGTCGGCCGCACCGTGCAGCGCAGCTTGCTCTACAGCGTGCAGGGCGCCATCTCCAGCGCCATCCGCTCGGCCTTCGGGCACGGCATGGTCGGCCGCATCGCCGGCGACGCCGCCTACGGGCTGATGTCCGAGGCGACCCGCAGCACCGGGGCGACGGTGGGCGCGCTGTCCCAGGCCGACAAGCAGCGCGGGGCCGAGCAGGCCTTCGCCACCGTGCGCCACCGCTTCGCCTGGGATCCGGGCCGGGGCGGCTGGGTCTCGGCCAAGGTCGCCCAAGAGGTGCTCGGCGCCTTTGAGCTGCGGCTGCAGCAGCACGCGCCCACCCACCCCTACGACCGCCTGATCATGGCCCGCATGCTCGTCGAGGTCGCCCGCGCCGACGGCCGCCTCGCCGACACCGAGCAAGAGTGGCTCGGCGACTGCATCAGCGCCGACGTGGGCTCGGTGGCCGAGCTCTCGGCCCGCCCGGTGCTCACCGCCGCCGAGCTGGGCGCCTGCTCGCCGGGCCCCGTGCGCGAGACCCTGCTGATGATGGCCTGGACCATGGCCCTGCTCGATGAAGACCTGCAGGCCAGCGAGAAGAGCCTGCTCGACCGCTTCGCCCAGGGCCTCGGCCTCAACGCGGCCAAGACCGAAGAGGTCAAGCGGGTGGCCCAGAACTACATCCTCGACAACGCGATGGAGCGCATGTTGAGCTGGGGTGGGCACGACAGCCACGCCCGGGGTCAGGTCGAACAGCTGGCCCGCCGCCTCGGGATGAGCGCCCAGCAGGGCCAAGAGGCTGAGGCGCGGGCGCTCCGCCGCATGTCGACCCGCCGCTGACCCGCGGGAGGAGGAGGGCTGTGGGCGCGCTCGACCCCCCCGCGCTGGACCTCGTCGTCCTCGGCGCGGGCATCATCGGCCTCTGCGCCGCCGAGGCCGCCCTGCGCGCCCGCCCAGGCCTGCGTCTGGCCCTGGTCGACCCGCGCCCGCCGGGCCATGATCAGGGGGCCAGCCACGGGTCGGAGCGGATCATCCGCGCCACCTACGCCGACCCCGCGCTCGTGGCCGACACCCTGCGCTGCCGGGCCGAGCACTGGCCGGCGCTCGAGGCGCTTCTGGGCCAGCCGCTGATCACGCCCGGCCCCGCGGTGTTCTGGGGCCCCGAGGACGGCCCGCTGCCGGCCTATGCGGCGGCGGTGGCCGCGGCGGGCGCGCCGATCGAGGCGCTGTCGGCGGCTGAGGCCCGGCGCCGCTGCCCGTCGATGACCTTCGCCGGCGCCGAGCGTGTGCTCTGGGATCACGCCGCGGGCGTCATTCACGCCGATCTCGTGCTGGCGGGCCTCGCCGCGCGGGTCGAGCGCCTGGGCGGCCAGCGCGTGCAGGCCGCTGCCCTGGGCCTCGCCCCCGACCCGGTCGGCCTGCGCGTCGACACCAGCGCGGGCCCCCTGCGCGCCGCCGCCGGCCTGCTCTGCCTGGGCGGATGGCTGGGCGGCCTGCGCCCCGCCTCGGCCCCCGTCGCCGTCCCCGTGCGCCAGCACGTCGGCTTCTGGCCCATGGACGTCGCCCCGGGGCGCAGCCCCGCCTGGGTGCACCTCGGCCGCGACGCGCTGCACTATGGCCTGCCCGCCCGCGGCGGGGGCCTGATGAAGGCGGCCTTGCATGCCACCGGCGCCGGCCGCCCGCCCGACGATCCCGACGCGCCCATCAGGCCCGACCCGGTCGCCCTCGCCGCGGTCGAGGAGCAGCTGCGCGCCTGGTTCCAGCCCGGCCCGGGCCCCCTGCGCCGCGCCGAGGTCTGCCTCTACGCCAACGCCCCGGGCGACGCCTTTTTCATCGAGCCGCTGCCCGAGCTGCCCAGCGCTTTGCAGGTCGCGGCCTGCAGCGGCCACGCGTTCAAGCTGGCGCCGCTGGTCGGCGCGCGGGCGGCGGAGTGGGCGCTGGCGCGGGTCTGAGCGGGGTGGGTGAGGGGAGGAGGATCAGACGACCACGACATCGACGGAGATGACGCGCTGGTCGGCGAGACGCACCTGTTTGGTGCGCAGCGCGGTGTAGGCGGCGACGAGGTCCTCGTCGCTGGTTCCCACGGGGAGCGCGCCGGCGCGCGGGTTGGCCGAGCGCTCCGCGGTCGTCCGGTCTGATGTGGTCGCCACGATAAAGCGCAGCTCCCAGGCCGGCTCTTGCCAATAGCGCAGCAGCAGCTCGGTCCGCGTCGTCGCCGCGCGCAGCTGCCGCAGCGCCGTCTTGAGCATGCCGATTGTCAAGGTGAGCTTGCACTCGACCAAGACCACCTGCGTGATCTGCCCATCGGCGCTGAGGATGATGTGCCCGTCAGCGTTCTTCTGATCTTGGAGGAAGCCGAAGTTTTTGATTCCGTCGAGGTACAGCGGGCGCCCCTCCCACCCTGCGGGCACGGGGTGGCGGTAGCACATCGCGCCGTCGTCGGCGGTCTCCTCCACCTCGACCTGGCCCGGGTGCGCCACCGCCGGTCCCGCCAGGCTGGGCTTGAGCAAGGCCAGCCGCTCCTCCCAGCTCATGTCGACCGCGCGCGGTTGAGGCGCTCGTCGAGGTCGATCAGCGCCTGCATCTGATCGGCGATGCTCCGGTTGAACATCGGCGCGACCACGCCCTCCTCCAGCACCTCGAGGCGCCGCACCTCGGTCTGGCCCTCGGCGTCTCCGCCGAACTCGTAGGCGCGCACCTCGTCGGGGGCGAGCCAGGCCTCCTCCTCACCTGGGCCGAGGCTGGCCTCGGCGTCGCCGCGGGCGCGTAGCGCGCCGACCTTGACGCAATTGTTGATCTCCTGCACGAAGACGTCGCTATGGGTCGTGATGAGCAGGCGGGTGCCCCGCCGGGCCATGCGCACGAGCACGCGCGCGAGCTGACGCTGCAGCTCGGGGTGCAGGTGTGCCTCGGGCTCTTCGTAGACGAGGAAGGAAGGCGGAATGACGCGCTGCAGCGTCAACACGAGCGGCAGCAGCTCAGTGACCACCGCGGAGCTGCGGCCCATGGGGACGCGGAGCGTCGTCCCGGCGGGCTGGTACTCGTACTGGATTCCCGCGGCGGCGCGATGCACCCGGCCGCGGAGCAGGCGCTCTTCGAGAATGGTGACGAGGTCAGTGTTCCAGTCGGCGGTCTGGCCCGGGTTCACCAGCAGGCGCAGCAGCTGGACCGTGGGCGCCGGCAGGCTCGGCAGCGCGGGCGCGCGGCGGTCCCCGAGCGCCTCGCCGATGAGGTTCTCGGCGAGGATGGGCAGGGCTTGCACGAGGCCGGTGCGGGCGGCGGGCAGGTAGAGCGCGCCGGCGAGGGCGTCGATCGGCCCCCGGCCTACGCTGACCCGTAGGTTAAAGCCGACGCTTGCAAGGCAGAGCTCTTGCACCAGCGGCTCGACCAACGCGCGGTCCGTGTAGTCATGGTCAATCTGGTGCACGCCGCCGCCGCCGGACCCCCGGTTCAGGATGCCGACCATCCCGTCCGTCGCTCGAACCAGTCCGAAGGGCGCCACCTGCGGGCCGGTGAGCGTCACCTGCGCCCCGATCGGCGCGCGGAAGACCCGGGTCAGGAGCGCGGCGTGCATGTCGACCGCGGCGGCTGCGCACAGGTCGCGCCAAGCGAGCCAGCGCGGGTCGTCCTCTGCCAGCAAGTCTTCGGTGCCGCCGCGCAGCGCCCGCAGGCTCATCGCCTCATAGTCGGCGCGCTCGATCACCGGCCCCTCGGCCCAGATCTGCTGCGCGAGGGTGATCAGCGCTTCGCGGGTGGCCGGCACGATCTCTGTCCAGAGGCTGTAGGGGGCTTGGTGTAGGCCCCAGATGAGACTGGCCAGCCAGCTTTTGCCCCGGTTGTTCTCGCCGGTGATCAGGGTGAGGTGGCCGAGCTCGACCTCTGCCCGCGGGATCGGCCGGAGCCCCTCCACGCGCACGCCCCGCGGCGATCCGCCCCACCCATTCCAGATCATGTGGCGCTCCCTCCCGCCGCCCCCAACACCACCGCCGCCAGCTCCCCCGGCCGCTCGACGTGCACGTTGTGCCCGCAGGCGAGGTCGTGCCGGGCGGCGAGCATCGAGATGGCCTCAATGCGCCGGCCGACGGGCACGGCCTCGAGGTACCAGCCCGTCGCGCCAAAGACCAGGGTGGTCGGGCAGCGCAGGCGGCTGAGGTGCACGAGGAAGCGCCGCTGGTCGAAGGCCACCGCCGATCGGGTGCGGTGCATGGGGTCTTGGGTCCAGGCCCAACCGCCCTCGGGGTGCGGGCGGGCGCCGCGGGCGGCGCAGAGGGCCAGGGTGTCGGCGTCGAGGCTGGGCATCAGGCGGGCGAGGCGCGCCTGGACCGCCGCGGCGTCGGGCAGGCGCTTGACCTCGGGCGGCGGGCTGGCCTGATCGTCGAGGAAGGTCTGGTAGGCGTCAAAGGCGTCGTCGTCGGACAGGGTCGGCGGGCCCAGGCCGTCGACCAGCACCAACGCCTGGACCTGCGCGGGCCGCAGGCTGGCCCAGAGCGCGGCGATGGTGCCGCCCATGCTGTGGCCGACCAGGGTGAGCGGGCCCGGGGGCAGGGCCGCGACCAGCGCGTCGAGATCGGCGACGTACTCGGGGAAGGCGTAGTGGTGGCCCGGCGGGTTCGGGTCGGACTGGCCGTGGCCGCGGTGGTCGTGGGCCAAGGCGCAGAGGCCGGCGGCGGCGAGGCGCGCGCCGACCGCGTGCCAAGTGGCCGCTTGGTCGAGGAAGCCGTGCACCAGCAGCGCGCGGGGCTGGCCGGGCGCGGGCAGGCCGTCGGGGCCGCCGCCCCAGCAGAGCAGGCCGGTGCTGCGCCCCCGCAGCGACAGGCTGTGGGCGGCCGGCGGGCGCGCGGTCGGGGCTGGGCCCATCAGCCCGCGGCGGGCTTGCGCATCGCCACGCCCGTGGCCTGCACCTGGTAGATCTTGCCGCTGGTCACGCCTTTTTCGGGCATGGCCTCGGGCTTGCGGCTCTCTTCGGCGAAGTGCTGCACGGTGGCCGGGTCGACCTCTTTGGCCTCGATGGTGCCCTCGACCATGCAGTCGTTGCCCGCGCCCTGCTTGTCGACCGCGAAGCTGTGGTCTTTCATCAGCACGCGCATGGACTTGTCGCCCTCGCTGATCACCATCCAGCAGCCTGCTTTCGAGCAGACGTCTGCGACGCGGCCGCTGATCTGCAGGGTTTGGCCCTCGAAGCGGGCCGGGTCGGCGAGCAGCTCGGCGGCGCTGACCTTGGCGGTGGCCGCGAAGGGGGCGCCGTAGTGGGCCCAGTCACTGGCGGCGGGCGCCGCGGTGGGGGCGGCGGCGGCGACCGTGGGGGCGGCGACGGGGTCGACACCTTTGCACGCGACGAGGGAGATGCAGGCAGCGACGGCGATGAGGGTGCGCATGGGAGGCCTCCGGCTGGGCGGCTAACGTGGGGAGCCGCCGCCGCGCCCGGCCGGTGGGCTGCGCCCGCGCAGGGCGCGCTCAGCCGGCGTCGCTGCGGGGCGTGGCGCCGAGCTTGAGCAGCTGCTCGCGCAGCGCGGCGATCTCGCGCTCTTGCTGGCGGATGCGCAGCACGAGCGCGCGCACGAGGCTGGCCGGCGCGTCGGGCGCGGCGGCCCCCGGCACCGGCTGCAGGGAGGGGCGGCCGAGCTCAGTGATCGTCTCTTCCAGCTCGCCGCTCTCGCCCTCCCAGTCGGTGGGGTCTTCCATCGCGTCGATGAGCACCAGCTCTTCGTAGAGCACGTCTTCGGCGGCCGGGGAGATGGGCGCGTCTAAGGTCACCCAGCGACCCAGCGGCAGGCCGTGGGGGTCGATGCCGTCGACCACCCGCCAGGGGGACCAGGGGCCGCCGCCTTGCCGGAGCATCAGGTCGACCTGCTGCAGGTCGGACAAGCGCAGGCCGCTGGCCGCGCCGCTGCGGGCGGCGGAGTCGGCGTTGCGCCCCCAGCCGCCGGGCAGCCGCAGCCAAGCCACACCCTCGGCCACCTCAAAACGCACCGACCAGCAGGGGGGCTGCTGGTCTTCGCGGCGCAGCTCCACCTTGACCAGGGCCGCGGGCGGCGGCGCGGCGGCGCGGGGAGCAGGGGCGGGCGGGCTGCGCGGAGGTGCGGGCATCAAGACCTCGCCGGCACCTTAGCGGAGGGGCGAGCGCTCGCGCAGCCATGGTGCGAAGATGGCGTGATGGACGTTGCTCTCACGACGAGCCCCCCGAGGGCAGAGCCCAAGGGGGGCGCGGCGGGGGGCGCAGGCGCCCACAAAGGGGCTGCCCACGCCTCAGTCGACGGAAGACTCCGCGGAGGGAACCGCGGGAGCGCTGCCGAAGGCCTCGCCGAAGCTTCAGTCGGCGGTGCCGGCCAGGGCCCAGGCCTTGCGGACGACCACGGTCAGGTAGTCGCGGGCCGCGCGGACCTCTTCGGGCACCTTGGCCACGAACTCGGCGCGGGCGGTCGCCCAGCTCGCACCCCAGACGCCGGCGGCGAGCTGGTCGATCTGGCTGAGGTCCTCGTCGCCCTCGATGTCGCGGGGCGGCGGCGCGGCGCTCAGGCCCTTGAAGATGGCCTCGGCCACGTCGAGGGCGGCCTGGTGGGCCGGGTCTTGCCAGAGCTGGGGGGTCTGGGCGGCGAGGATGCGGCGCAGGCGGGTCGACGGCTTAAACCGCGGGACGTAGCGGCCATCGAGGCGGATGGCCTCGCCGCTCGACACGCTGCGCAGCACGCGGTGCGCACGCCAGCGGGTCTCGAAGGTGCCGAGCCCGCGCACGAGCACCTCGTCGTTGTTGGTGAGGGCGTCGAGGGTCTCATGGACCAGCGCGGTGAGGACGCGCTGCGCGTCTTTCCGCGGAACCCCGGACCGTTCGGCCACCTTGGCGATGAGCGTGCTCCACTTCATGAATCCTCCGCTGCGCAAGCGCTGCACATGACAAGGTTGGGTCATAGCACGGCGCGCACAGGCTGGACAGTGAGCGGATGCGCGACCTCAGGGATTCCCCCATGCCTGACCTGCGTCAGAGGGGGGGGCATCGAGCCGCGTCCGCAGGCGGGAGATGCCGACAATTATCTCCGGGTCATCTGGGCCAGCCTCTTCGGCGCGGCGGAGCATGTCCGCGGCCTGTGCGGGCTTGCCCTCCACCAGCAGGCGATCGGCCTCTTCGAGGTAGAGGCGGGCGGCGCGGTCGGGCGCGTGGCCGCCGCTCCACAGCAGGCCGAGAACAGCGAGCAGCAGCACACCCACGCCGACCGCCAAGGTGAGGACCAAGGCGCGCTGCGGGGCCGGGGCCACCGGCCGGGGCCCTGGGCTGACCGCCTCGGCGGTCGATGGCCCGGTCAGCGCCGCGGACTTCGCGGCGTTCGAGCTGAGTACCTGGCCGATTGACCGCTCGGAGCGCCCCGTGCGGCTCGGCTCGCGCTCCTCTTCGATCTCGGCGGGCAGCAGGCCGCGCACCCAGCGGGCCAGGGCCTCGTCATTGGTCGCGTAGGCCGGCTGGCTGTAGCAGAAGGCCTCGAGCATGGCCGCCAGCTCGTCGGCCGACTGCCAGCGCCGCGCGGGATCGACGGCCAGCGCGGTGGTCACGATCTCTTCGAGCTCGCGGGGGTAGCCGGGCACGAGCTGGCTCGGCTTCTTGAGGTCGCCGTCGAGGCGCGCCGCCCAGACCTTGGCCGGGTCGGCGTCGTGGAAGGGCGGGCGGCCGGTGGTCATCCAATAGAGGCAGACGCCGAGCTGGTAGATGTCGGCCCGGTGGTCGGCTTGGCCGCGGAGCTGCTCGGGCGCCATGTAGTGGAGCTTGCCCTTGAGCATGCCCACCTCGGTGACGTTCTCTTTCTGGGCCCACTGGGCGATGCCGAAGTCGATGAGCTTGGGCACGCCATCGCGGCCGATCATGATGTTGCCGAGGCTGACGTCGCGGTGCACGATCCCGAGCGCCTTGCCGCTGTCGTCGCGCAGGCTGTGGGCGTGGCCGAGGCCCCGGCAGATGCCCGCGAAGAGCCAGGCGATGTGGCCCCAAGGCTTCTGGCCGCGGCCGAGCAGGCGGGTGATCTCGGCGAGGTTGCTGCCGTCGACGTGCTCCATCACCATGTAGGGCACGCCGTGGTCGTCGCCGACCTCGTAGACCTGGGCGACGTTGACGTGGTGAAGGCGGGCGGAGAGCCGGGCCTCGTCGAGGAACATGCGGACGTAAGACTCGTCGCCCACATGATCGGGGTGGAGGATCTTGACCACCACCCGCTTGGAGAAGCCGCCGATGCCCGCCAAGCGGCAACGGTAGGTCAGCGCCATGCCGCCGGCGCCGATGCGGCGCTCGATCTCGTAGCGGCCGATGCGCCCGGGGAGCTCACCGACGAGGAGGGACTCGCTGCTCAACATGCGCGCTCCGGGGAACAAGGCGCCCGGCCCCTGCCCGCTGGGCCCAGACCGCTCCATCATCGCAGAGCGCGGTGATCTCGTGTCGGGCCTTCGCGCGCGGCGGGACATACTGTTGCAACCGTGGGGATATCCGCGGCCCCCGCGGCGGCGACGCGGGCTCTCCCGGATAACGATCTGCTGCCCAGGGGCGCCCTCCTGCGCGCGGGGGCGGTCCCCGGCGCGGGGCGCGCGGGGCGCGGGGTCCCGATGACGATGGTCGAGGGGGAGGCGGGCGCCGCGGCGCGCCGCCTGCGGGTGGAGTGGCTCGGGCGCCGGCCCTACGCCGAGGTCTACGCCCGGATGGGCGCCCTGCTCGAGGCCCGCCTCGCCGGGCAGGCCCCCGACACGCTCCTGCTCTGCGAGCACGAGCCGGTCTTCACGCTGGGCCGCAGCCGCAGCGCCAAAGACAACGTGCTCGACGCTGGTGACATCCCCGTGGTCGAGGTCGAGCGCGGCGGCGACGTGACCTTCCACGGGCCAGGCCAGCTGGTCGGCTACCCGGTGCTGCAGCTGCCGCCCCACCGCCAAGATCTGCGCGCCTACCTGCGCGGCCTCGAAGCGCTCTGTGGCGCTGTTCTGCGCCGTTTTGGGGTCGAGGGCGGGCCTGATCCGCGCAACACCGGGGTCTGGGTGGGCGGCCAGAAGATCGCGGCGATCGGCGTCGCCGCCCGCCGCTGGGTGACCTGGCATGGCTTCGCGATCAACGTCGACGTCGATCTTTCGCCCTACCAGCGCATCAACCCCTGCGGCATGGGCAGCGCGCTGGTGACCCGCTTGGCCGACCACGTCGAGCCCTGCCCGCGGGTGCGGGTGGTGGCCGACGCGACGGCGGCCGAGGCGCGCCGCTGGTGGGCCCGGTGGAGCGCCCCGCCGCTCACCACCGCCGAGGCCTGCGTCGAAGATGACGTCCAGGGCGCTGTACTCGCGGGGGGCGCGTCCACCGGGGCCTGAGGCCTTGCGCACCTTCGCCGCGCTGGTTATGCGGCGGTGCCGTCGGGCGTCGCCCGGTCCACGTGCCCCTGCGCTGTCACCATCGGCTCGATGGTCTCCGCGCTGCCCGCGTGCGCTCAGCAGCGTCCGTGTTGGGGAGGTGTGGCCGAGTGGTTTAAGGCAGCGGTCTTGAAAACCGCCGTCCCGAGAGGGACCGTGGGTTCGAATCCCACCGCCTCCGCCCCTACGCGAGTTCGTCGAAAGTTCTTGGGGAGACGTGTCCGAGTGGCCGAAGGAGCGCGATTGCTAATCGCGTGTAGGTTCAAAAAGCTTACCGAGGGTTCGAATCCCTCCGTCTCCGCCACCCTTTCGATGAGTTCCTGACCGCTTCGGCGGTCAACGCGGCGTCTTCGGGCGCCGCGGCCCCTCGGGCCAACCCCACCCCGGTGGGTTGACATCGCCAAAGCGCTGCAGATATGCGGGCATAGCTCAATTGGACAGAGCGTCGGACTACGGATCCGAAGGTTGGGGGTTCGACTCCTCCTGCCCGCGCCACCTGCACCCCTCCCTCGGGGCAGCGCGACCCCGCCGAGAAGGCCGCTTCTCAGCAGGGTGAGGGAACACATGCCTGTGCGGGCATAGCTCAATTGGACAGAGCGTCGGACTACGGATCCGAAGGTTGGGGGTTCGACTCCTCCTGCCCGCGCTCCAGACCCTGGCTTCGGCCAGGGTCTGCGTGTTTTTGGCCCCTTACCCGCGGCGACGAAAACACCGCAGCTGAGGCCATCTCGCTGTCGAGCGCACCCGAGCCAAGGCCTCCGCGCGGTCGAGCGCATCAGAGCCGAGGCCTTTGCGCTGTCGAGTACACGAGAACTGGGGCCTTCGCGGCGACTCGTTCATCGCCCACCAAAGCAGCGGTTCGCGCCGACCGCGGGGGGTTTCCAAAGGGGGGCCTTTGTGGGCTGGCGCGCGGCGCTGCCATGCGCC